>NZ_CP019062.1:0-662857 GCF_002951615.1 Rahnella sikkimica
AGTCACTGCATCCTCTAAATCATTCTTGCTGGATCAAGGCAGCGCGAAGGATGACGAGGATTATTTGCCAACCAGTGGCGGGACGAATACCACGCCCATATCCCACGGCTGTTCAATCCAGGTGTTCTGCGGGATATCCACCACGTAATCGTCAACCAGCGGCGCACCGGCAGGTTTGGCGAAGATCGTGATGAAATGCGCTTTCGGATACATTTCGCGGATCGCTTTCGCGGTGCCGCCGGTATCGACCAGATCGTCGATGACGATGAAACCTTCACCGTCGCCTTCTGCGCGTTTCAGCACTTGCATTTCACGCTGATTGTCGTGGTCGTAGCTGGAGATACACACGGTATCCACATGACGGATGCACAGTTCGCGAGCCAGCAACGCTGCAGGAACAAGACCGCCACGGCTGGCAATAATGCCTTTCCATTGTTCTGCCGGCAGCAGGCGTTTCGCCATCGTGCGGGCGTGGATTTGCAGCATGTCCCAGGTTACAACGTATTTTCGCTCATAAAGGTGTCCCAGCCAGTGAATTGACGGCTTCTAAAAATGTATTCGAGGGGAAAAAAGGTTGCGCAGGATTATAGTGAGTCCAGCCTACAAAAACCAGCGGTTATAGTACCGCCAGCCCGCAAAAATCCTGCATTTTCTCCCCGCGCCCGCGCACAGGTTAAGATTAAGTGATATTGTGTCAGGCCACTCGCCACACAGTCTGGCGGGGATTACTTAACCTTAAACCTACAGCATCTCAATCAGCTCCCCTGCAAATGGAGCCTGAATGAGCTGACTGTTACAGGAGACTTATAGTGTCTGAACTGTCCCAGCTTTCGCCACAACCGTTGTGGGATATTTTTGCCAAAGTATGTTCAATTCCGCACCCTTCTTATCATGAAGAAGCGCTGGCAAAAACACATCGTTGAATGGGCTCAGGAAAAGGGTATCCACGCTGAGCGTGATGAAGTTGGCAACATTTTGCTGCGTAAACCGGCCACCCAAGCATGGAAAACCGCAAAGCCGTTGCCCCTGCAGGCTCACCTCGATATGGTGCCGCAGAAAAACAACGATACTGTTCATGATTTCACTAAAGATCCGATTCAGCCGTTCATCGAAGACGGTTGGGTAAAAGCCCGCGGCACCACGCTGGGCGCAGACAACGGCATCGGCCTGGCTTCTGCACTGGCGGTTCTGGCTGATGACAGCGTAGAACACGGCCCGGAAGTGCTGCTGACCATGACCGAAGAAACCGGCATGGCGGCGCATTTGGCCTGCAACCGGACTGGTTACAGTCTGAAATTCTGATCAACACCGATTCTGAAACCGAAGGCGAAATCTACATGGGTTGCGCCGGCGGGATTGATTTTACCGCCACGTTGCCACTGAGCCGCGAAGCGGTTCCGGCCGGTTTCACCACGCTGAAACTGACGCTGAAAGGCCTGAAAGGCGGTCACTCCGGCGCGATATCCACCTCGGTCTGGGCAACGCAAGCAAACTGCTGGTGCGCTTCCTGTCTGAGCACGCTGACACCTCGGCCTGCGTCTGCTGGATTTCACCGCGGTACGCTGCGTAACGCGATTCCCCGCGAAGCCATCGCGACGCTGGCGATTGCAGCCGATAAAGCTGATGCACTGAAAGCCGCTGCACAGGAATTCCTGGCAACGATTCAGTTCGAACTGTCTGCTGTTGAGAAGAAAATCGCTTTCGTTGTTGAAGCGGCAGAAAGCACAGCGAAAGCGCTGGGCAAAGACAGCCAGAGCAAATTTATTGCGCTGCTGAACGCGACGCCAAACGGCGTGATCCGCATGAGCGATGACGTGAAAGGCGTGGTAGAAACCTCCCTTAACGTCGGCGTTGTCACCATGAAAGATGACGAAGTGGCGATCAACAGCCTGATCCGTTCCCTTATCGACAGCGGCAAAGAATACGTCGTCAGCATGCTGAATTCACTGGGTGAACTCGCAGGCGCAAAAAACCTGGCAAAAGGCAGCTACCCTGGCTGGAAACCTGAGCCAAGCTCTCCGGTAATGAAACTGGTTCGTGAAACCTACGAAACGCTGTTCAGCAAAACCCCGAACATCATGGTGATCCACGCCGGTCTGGAATGCGGTCTGTTCAAAAAACCGTACCCGGACATGGACATGGTTTCCATCGGGCCAACCATCACCGGGCCACACTCGCCGGATGAGCAGGTTGAAATCGCCAGCGTTGAGCTCTACTGGAAACTGCTGACAGCACTGCTGAAAGCGATTCCTGAACGTAACTAATTGTTTTAGCTGCTCCCCCTGCGAAGGGGGAGGTCGGGAGAAGTTTAGCGATCAACTCATAAGTCGTTTGCTATACCCCACCCCAACCCTCCCCTTCGCAGGGGAGGGAGCTTAAATCCAGTAGCAACTGCCGTTCTATCTGCGGGTCCTGCAACGTGACATGCAACCCGACCAGACGCACACCCCGCCCGCCGCGCCGCTGTTCCCACGCTTCACGCGCCACTTTCAGTAAATCTTCTTTATTCAGCACCGGCCAGACGTGTTCCTGCGTAGTCTGCTGGAAATCATGGAATTTGAGTTTCACGCCCTGACGCGCGATGCGTAAGTTCGGGCTGACCCGGCTCAGGCGCGTTTGTAATTCAGGATATAAGCGTTCGATCAGCGCCACGCACTCTTCCCAACTGTGAATATCTTCCGCCAGCGTGCGTTCGACGCCGACAGATTTCCGCAGCCGCCCGGCTGAAATTTCACGCTCGTCGATGCCCTGACAACGCTCCCACAGCACGCGGCCAAATTTGCCAAACTGTTTCAGCAGCCTCGCTAAATCATAGCGCTGCACGTCGCCGCAGGTGATCAGCCCCTGCTCCTGCAATCGCTGGGCGGTGACTTTGCCAACGCCGGGGATTTTACTCAGCGGCAGATCCAGTAAAAAAGCCTCAACCTTGTCTGGTGTAATCACAAACTGGCCGTTGGGTTATTCAGGTCTGAGGCAATTTTTGCCAGAAATTTGATAGGTGCAATGCCCGCCGAGGCCGTCAGATTAATTTCATCAAAAATCGCCTGACGAATTTCAGCGGCGATCAGCGTCGCGGAGCCATTGCATTGGGTCGATTCTGAAACATCCAGATAAGCTTCGTCGAGTGACAGCGGTTCGATCAATGGCGTATAACGCGCAAAGATTTCGCGGATGTGGTTTGAGGCTTCTTTATACGCCTCCATTCGGCCGGGAATGACCTTCAGGTGCGGGCAAAGCTTGAGGGCCATTCCGGTCGGCATCGCGCTGTGTACGCCGAATTTACGTGCGGGATAATTGGCGGTGCTGATGACGCCACGCCGGTCGCGGCTGCCGCCGATGGCAACAGGAATGTCGCGCAGGGAAGGATCATCGCGCATCTCGACGGCCGCGAAAAAGCAGTCCATATCCACATGAATGATTTTACGCATAGCCCTCCCCTGATGACTGTATAAGTATACAGTTGAATCAGGAGATTTCAAACACAGAAAATGACGGTTAATTTGACTTAATTAATCACCATTAATGGCAACAGAAAGTATTTACATTTCTTAAACTGATTATTCAATATTTGGTGATTGCTAAAAAATTAATCAGTATTAATATGGCAACGTTTCAGACAGACAGTACATAAGAAGAAAATCAGTGGCGGTCTTACAGGCAGTTCATCTGTAGACAAAATAATCAAAATTATTATCAAGCAGGACTTAGAATGATCAGAATCGCGCTGTTTCTTGCGATGCTCCTCAGTTTGCCTTTATTTACAGCAAATTACGCCGTGGCCAGCGATGCTGTCCCGGTCAACGCGACGCTTAAAAAACAATTGTTAGGTGCTCCCGTTTATATCCAGATTTTCAAACAAGAACGTAAACTCGAATTGTATGCGCAGCTCGACGGCGAATATCGTCTGATCGGCGCCTACGGCATCTGCGATTTTTCGGGTGGTTTAGGAAATAAGCGTCGTGAAGGTGATTTTAAAAGCCCGGAAGGTTTCTATAACGTGGACATTCACCACCTGAAACCGGACAGCCGCTTTTATCGCGCCATCAACATCGGCTTCCCGAACGCGTATGACATCTCACAGGGCTATTCAGGTAAGTATCTGATGATCCACGGCAACTGCAAATCTATCGGTTGCTACGCGATGACTGACGGTTATATGGATGAAATTTTCACGTACGTGCAGGCGGCTTCCAGTTCGGCCAGCGCAACGTGCAGATCAGCATTTATCCGTTCAAAATGACCGATGCCAATATGCAGTCGCACAAAACTCAAGCTACATCACGTTCTGGCGTCAGCTACAGCCGGGCTTTGCGTACTTTGAGAAGCACCATCAGCCACCGAATGTCGTGGTGACTAACGGGCAATATGAAGTGCTGCAACCGTTATCAAACATCCCGCTGCCTTCACAGCTGGCGTTCGCCCCGGTGAAATAATGCGAATTCACCTGGAGCAATTTTGTTCCAGGTTTCGTTTGCCGTCAGCGGTTGCGTGGCAATCACGGTGACGACATCATCCGGTGTCGTCTGCTGCTGAAAATCAATTTCCACATCCTGATCCAACAACGTTGCCTTTCCGAAAGGCGCACGCCGCGTGATCCAGTGCAGATTCGTCGAACAATAGGCCATCACAAAATGCCCGTCCGACAACAGCATATTAAACACGGCCCTTCTGCCGTAACTCATCCGCCAGCGACGCAATATACCGGAACACCGGCGGCCAGCTTGCCGGTCGGCGCGGATAACGCTGGGTGAGTTTATGCAGCAACCAGCAAAATGCGTATTCACTGTCGGTCTGGCCGATCGGGCGCAATGTGCCGGTATCCAGCTGACGGTAACCGCGAAGCTGGCCGTTGTGCGCGTAAGTCCAGTTATGGCCCCACAGTTCGCGGGTAAACGGATGGGTATTCTCCAGCGCCACTTCGCCACGGTTTGCCTGACGAATATGGGAAATCACCGCACAGGATTTGATCGGGTATTCCTGAACAAGACGGGGCGATAGGCGAATTAAAACTCGGCATCGGATCTTTAAAAGTACGACAGCCATTCCCCTCGTAGAAGGTAATGCCCCAGCCGTCTTTATGCGGGCCAGTCCCGCCACCGCGCTGCACTAATCCGCTGAAACTGAAACAATATCAGTTGGAACGTTAGCGCTCATCCCGAGCAATTCGCACATCTCCCGCCTCCTTTACAGCAAAGGCATTACGCCTTCGCCATCTCTTTTTCGATTAACAGAATCAAAATGTGGATCACTTAATGTGATTTCCTGCACGCGGTCAGCGAAACCAAAGTGTGGCACGCGAATTTCCACGTCGGCAGAACCGTCCATTTTGCCGCCGTCTTTACCGGTCAGGGTAATGACTTTCATGCCTTTGGCGCGCGCGGCTTCAATCGCTTTGATCACGTTACCGGAATTGCCGGATGTGGAGATGCCCAACAGCACATCGCCTTTCTGACCCACGGCTTCCAGATAACGGGAGAAGATATATTCGTAACCGAAATCGTTGCCCACGCAGGAGATGTGGCTGACGTCGGAAATCGCAATCGCCGGGTAGCCCGGACGGTTTTCACGGTAGCGCCCGGTCAGTTCTTCCGCAAAATGCATGGCGTCACAGTGTGAACCGCCGTTACCGCAGGAAATCACTTTCCCGCCCGCCTTGAAACGACAGCTGCTGCTACGCTGAATAAATTCATCAGCGGATCCGGCAATATTGAGTCTATCAACGTGCAGCAGGCTGTGCCGATCTTTCAAGGCGGGCGGGAAAGTGATTTCCTGCGGTAACGGCGGTTCACACTGTGACGCCATGCATTTTGCGGAAGAACTGACCGGGCGCTACCGTGAAAACCGTCCGGGCTACCCGGCGATTGCGATTTCCGACGTCAGCCACATCTCCTGCGTGGGCAACGATTTCGGTTACGAATATATCTTCTCCCGTTATCTGGAAGCCGTGGGTCAGAAAGGCGATGTGCTGTTGGGCATCTCCACATCCGCAATTCGTAACGTGATCAAAGCGATTGAAGCCGCGCGCGCCAAAGGCATGAAAGTCATTACCCTGACCGGTAAAGACGGCGGCCAAAAATGGACGGTTCTTGCCGACGTGGAAATTCGCGTGCCACACTTTGGTTTCGCTGACCGCGTGCAGGAAATCCACATTAAAGTGATCCACATTTTGATTCTGTTAATCGAAAAAGAGATGGCGAAGGCGTAATGCCTTTGCTGTAAAGGAGGCGGGAGATGTGCGAATTGCTCGGGATGAGCGCTAACGTTCCAACTGATATTTGTTTCAGTTTCAGCGGATTAGTGCAGCGCGGTGGCGGGACTGGCCCGCATAAAGACGGCTGGGGCATTACCTTCTACGAGGGGAATGGCTGTCGTACTTTTAAAGATCCGATGCCGAGTTTTAATTCGCCTATCGCCCGTCTTGTTCAGGAATACCCGATCAAATCCTGTGCGGTGATTTCCCATATTCGTCAGGCAAACCGTGGCGAAGTGGCGCTGGAGAATACCCATCCGTTTACCCGCGAACTGTGGGGCCATAACTGGACTTACGCGCACAACGGCCAGCTTCGCGGTTACCGTCAGCTGGATACCGGCACATTGCGCCCGATCGGCCAGACCGACAGTGAATACGCATTTGCTGGTTGCTGCATAAACTCACCCAGCGTTATCCGCGCCGACCGGCAAGCTGGCCGCCGGTGTTCCGGTATATTGCGTCGCTGGCGGATGAGTTACGGCAGAAGGGCGTGTTTAATATGCTGTTGTCGGACGGGCATTTTGTGATGGCCTATTGTTCGACGAATCTGCACTGGATCACGCGGCGTGCGCCTTTCGGAAAGGCAACGTGTTGGATCAGGATGTGGAAATTGATTTTCAGCAGCAGACGACACCGGATGATGTCGTCACCGTGATTGCCACGCAACCGCTGACGGCAAACGAAACCTGGAACAAAATTGCTCCAGGTGAATTCGCATTATTTCACCGGGGCGAACGCCAGCTGTGAAGGCAGCGGGATGTTTGATAACGGTTGCAGCACTTCATATTGCCCGTTAGTCACCACGACATTCGGTGGCTGATGGTGCTTCTCAAAGTACGCAAAGCCCGGCTGTAGCTGACGCCAGAACGTGATGTAGCTTGAGTTTTTGTGCGACTGCATATTGGCATCGGTCATTTTGAACGGATAAATGCTGATCTGCACGTTGCGCTGGCCGAACTGGAAAGCCGCCTGCACGTACGTGAAAATTTCATCCATATAACCGTCAGTCATCGCGTAGCAACCGATAGATTTGCAGTTGCCGTGGATCATCAGATACTTACCTGAATAGCCCTGTGAGATGTCATACGCGTTCGGGAAGCCGATGTTGATGGCGCGATAAAAGCGGCTGTCCGGTTTCAGGTGGTGAATGTCCACGTTATAGAAACCTTCCGGGCTTTTAAAATCACCTTCACGACGCTTATTTCCTAAACCACCCGAAAAATCGCAGATGCCGTAGGCGCCGATCAGACGATATTCGCCGTCGAGCTGCGCATACAATTCGAGTTTACGTTCTTGTTTGAAAATCTGGATATAAACGGGAGCACCTAACAATTGTTTTTTAAGCGTCGCGTTGACCGGGACAGCATCGCTGGCCACGGCGTAATTTGCTGTAAATAAAGGCAAACTGAGGAGCATCGCAAGAAACAGCGCGATTCTGATCATTCTAAGTCCTGCTTGATAATAATTTTGATTATTTTGTCTACAGATGAACTGCCTGTAAGACCGCCACTGATTTTCTTCTTATGTACTGTCTGTCTGAAACGTTGCCATATTAATACTGATTAATTTTTTAGCAATCACCAAATATTGAATAATCAGTTTAAGAAATGTAAATACTTTCTGTTGCCATTAATGGTGATTAATTAAGTCAAATTAACCGTCATTTTCTGTGTTTGAAATCTCCTGATTCAACTGTATACTTATACAGTCATCAGGGGAGGGCTATGCGTAAAATCATTCATGTGGATATGGACTGCTTTTTCGCGGCCGTCGAGATGCGCGATGATCCTTCCCTGCGCGACATTCCTGTTGCCATCGGCGGCAGCCGCGACCGGCGTGGCGTCATCAGCACCGCCAATTATCCCGCACGTAAATTCGGCGTACACAGCGCGATGCCGACCGGAATGGCCCTCAAGCTTTGCCCGCACCTGAAGGTCATTCCCGGCCGAATGGAGGCGTATAAAGAAGCCTCAAACCACATCCGCGAAATCTTTGCGCGTTATACGCCATTGATCGAACCGCTGTCACTCGACGAAGCTTATCTGGATGTTTCAGAATCGACCCAATGCAATGGCTCCGCGACGCTGATCGCCGCTGAAATTCGTCAGGCGATTTTTGATGAAATTAATCTGACGGCCTCGGCGGGCATTGCACCTATCAAATTTCTGGCAAAAATTGCCTCAGACCTGAATAAACCCAACGGCCAGTTTGTGATTACACCAGACAAGGTTGAGGCTTTTTTTACTGGATCTGCCGCTGAGTAAAATCCCCGGCGTTGGCAAAGTCACCGCCCAGCGATTGCAGGAGCAGGGGCTGATCACCTGCGGCGACGTGCAGCGCTATGATTTAGCGAGGCTGCTGAAACAGTTTGGCAAATTTGGCCGCGTGCTGTGGGAGCGTTGTCAGGGCATCGACGAGCGTGAAATTTCAGCCGGGCGGCTGCGGAAATCTGTCGGCGTCGAACGCACGCTGGCGGAAGATATTCACAGTTGGGAAGAGTGCGTGGCGCTGATCGAACGCTTATATCCTGAATTACAAACGCGCCTGAGCCGGGTCAGCCCGAACTTACGCATCGCGCGTCAGGGCGTGAAACTCAAATTCCATGATTTCCAGCAGACTACGCAGGAACACGTCTGGCCGGTGCTGAATAAAGAAGATTTACTGAAAGTGGCGCGTGAAGCGTGGGAACAGCGGCGCGGCGGGCGGGGTGTGCGTCTGGTCGGGTTGCATGTCACGTTGCAGGACCCGCAGATAGAACGGCAGTTGCTACTGGATTTAAGCTCCCTCCCCTGCGAAGGGGAGGGTTGGGGTGGGGTATAGCAAACGACTTATGAGTTGATCGCTAAACTTCTCCCGACCTCCCCCTTCGCAGGGGGAGCAGCTAAAACAATTAGTTACGTTCAGGAATCGCTTTCAGCAGTGCTGTCAGCAGTTTCCAGTAGAGCTCAACGCTGGCGATTTCAACCTGCTCATCCGGCGAGTGTGGCCCGGTGATGGTTGGCCCGATGGAAACCATGTCCATGTCCGGGTACGGTTTTTTGAACAGACCGCATTCCAGACCGGCGTGGATCACCATGATGTTCGGGGTTTTGCTGAACAGCGTTTCGTAGGTTTCACGAACCAGTTTCATTACCGGAGAGCTTGGCTCAGGTTTCCAGCCAGGGTAGCTGCCTTTTGCCAGGTTTTTTGCGCCTGCGAGTTCACCCAGTGAATTCAGCATGCTGACGACGTATTCTTTGCCGCTGTCGATAAGGGAACGGATCAGGCTGTTGATCGCCACTTCGTCATCTTTCATGGTGACAACGCCGACGTTAAGGGAGGTTTCTACCACGCCTTTCACGTCATCGCTCATGCGGATCACGCCGTTTGGCGTCGCGTTCAGCAGCGCAATAAATTTGCTCTGGCTGTCTTTGCCCAGCGCTTTCGCTGTGCTTTCTGCCGCTTCAACAACGAAAGCGATTTTCTTCTCAACAGCAGACAGTTCGAACTGAATCGTTGCCAGGAATTCCTGTGCAGCGGCTTTCAGTGCATCAGCTTTATCGGCTGCAATCGCCAGCGTCGCGATGGCTTCGCGGGGAATCGCGTTACGCAGCGTACCGCCGGTGAAATCCAGCAGACGCAGGCCGAGGGTGTCAGCGTGCTCAGACAGGAAGCGCACCAGCAGTTTGCTTGCGTTGCCCAGACCGAGGTGGATATCCGCGCCGGAGTGACCGCCTTTCAGGCCTTTCAGCGTCAGTTTCAGCGTGGTGAAACCGGCCGGAACCGCTTCGCGGCTCAGTGGCAACGTGGCGGTAAAATCAATCCCGCCGGCGCAACCCATGTAGATTTCGCCTTCGGTTTCAGAATCGGTGTTGATCAGAATTTCAGACTGTAACCAGTCCGGTTGCAGGCCAAATGCGCCCGCCATGCCGGTTTCTTCGGTCATGGTCAGCAGCACTTCCAGCGGGCCGTGTTCTACGCTGTCATCAGCCAGAACCGCCAGTGCAGAAGCCAGGCCGATGCCGTTGTCTGCGCCCAGCGTGGTGCCGCGGGCTTTTACCCAACCGTCTTCGATGAACGGCTGAATCGGATCTTTAGTGAAATCATGAACAGTATCGTTGTTTTTCTGCGGCACCATATCGAGGTGAGCCTGCAGGGCAACGGCTTTGCGGTTTTCCATGCCTTGGGTGGCCGGTTTACGCAGCAAAATGTTGCCAACTTCATCACGCTCAGCGTGGATACCCTTTTCCTGAGCCCATTCAACGATGTGTTTTGCCAGCGCTTCTTCATGATAAGAAGGGTGCGGAATTGAACATACTTTGGCAAAAATATCCCACAACGGTTGTGGCGAAAGCTGGGACAGTTCAGACACTATAAGTCTCCTGTAACAGTCAGCTCATTCAGGCTCCATTTGCAGGGGAGCTGATTGAGATGCTGTAGGTTTAAGGTTAAGTAATCCCCGCCAGACTGTGTGGCGAGTGGCCTGACACAATATCACTTAATCTTAACCTGTGCGCGGGCGCGGGGAGAAAATGCAGGATTTTTGCGGGCTGGCGGTACTATAACCGCTGGTTTTTGTAGGCTGGACTCACTATAATCCTGCGCAACCTTTTTTCCCCTCGAATACATTTTTAGAAGCCGTCAATTCACTGGCTGGGACACCTTTATGAGCGAAAAATACGTTGTAACCTGGGACATGCTGCAAATCCACGCCCGCACGATGGCGAAACGCCTGCTGCCGGCAGAACAATGGAAAGGCATTATTGCCGTCAGCCGTGGCGGTCTTGTTCCTGCAGCGTTGCTGGCTCGCGAACTGTGCATCCGTCATGTGGATACCGTGTGTATCTCCAGCTACGACCACGACAATCAGCGTGAAAT
The DNA here is from genome assembly GCF_002951615.1 of Rahnella sikkimica. Classification (GTDB taxonomy): domain Bacteria; phylum Pseudomonadota; class Gammaproteobacteria; order Enterobacterales; family Enterobacteriaceae; genus Rahnella; species Rahnella sikkimica. The sequence goes on from NZ_CP019062.1 coordinate 11,108, forward strand.
GCAAGTGCTGAAACGCGCAGAAGGCGACGGTGAAGGTTTCATCGTCATCGACGATCTGGTCGATACCGGCGGCACCGCGAAAGCGATCCGCGAAATGTATCCGAAAGCGCATTTCATCACGATCTTCGCCAAACCTGCCGGTGCGCCGCTGGTTGACGATTACGTGGTGGATATCCCGCAGAACACCTGGATTGAACAGCCGTGGGATATGGGCGTGGTATTCGTCCCGCCACTGGTTGGCAAATAAATCCTCGTCATCCTTCGCGCTGCCTTGATCCAGCAAGAATGATTTAGAGGATGCAGTGACTCCTTTTTAACGCCTGGCGCATTGCCGGGCGTTTTGCTTTTGTTGCCCTGAAATCCATTCCGCTTGACCTCACTCCTGTCTTGTCGCAACGTGGGCGGGTTATAATCCCTGCCTGAAATGTTCGCCTGCGGGCGAAAAGCTGCTTGCTAACGGAGGATCTCGCATCATGGCTCCAGTCAATCTCACGGAAAAACTGTTCAAACCGTCATTCAAATATCCGGAAACCTCGACTCTGGTTCATCGCGTTCATCATCACAATACCCACCCGCCGATGCACTCAGCGCTGGAAGGTGACACGGTGAATTGCTGGTACCGGACAATCAACCGTCTGATGTGGATGTGGCGTGGCGTTGATCCGCTGGAAGTGGAAGAAGTGCTGTCGCGGATTGCCGTTTCCAAAGCCGAGCACAGCGACCCGTTATTGCTCGATACCGTCATTGGTTATCGCAACGGTAACTGGATTTATGAATGGTCGAATCAGGCCATGCTCTGGCAGCAAAAAGCGGTGGAAGAGCAAGACGCCCACCTCGCCAGTGAATACTGGCTGAAAGCCGCGAACCTTTACAGCATTGCCGGTTATCCGCATCTGAAAGGCGATACGCTGGCTGAACAGGCGGAAGTGCTGGCCAATAAAGCGTTTGAGAAATCCTCCGAGCATTCGCCGTATGACCTGAAAGAGCTGGAATTCAAAATCCCCGGCGGCGCGCCGATCACCGGTTTCCTGCATCTGCCGAACGAAGGCAAAGCGCCGTTCCCCACTGTCATGGTGTGCGGCGGTCTGGACACGCTACAGAGTGACCATCAGCGCCTGTTCCGTTCTTATCTCGCGCCGATGGGCATTGCGATGCTCACCATCGACATGCCGTCGATCGGTTTTTCCTCAAAATGGAAACTGACGCAGGACACCAGCTTCCTGCATCAGCAGGTTCTTATGCAGCTTGCGGATGTGCCGTGGGTGGATGCCAGCCGCGTCAGCCTGCTGGGTTATCGTTTTGGGGCGAACGTCGCCGTGCGTCTGGCGTACCTTGAACCGCGCCGTGTGCGGGCTGTAGCGACGCTGGGTGCGCTGGTACATACGCTGCTGAGCGATCCAAAATGTCAGGAACAGGTGCCGGATATGTACATGGACGTGCTGGCGAGCCGCATCGGAATGTCGACGGCGTCGGACTCCGCGCTGAAAACCGAACTTAATCGATATTCTCTGAAAACGCAGGGGTTGTTAGGGCGCAGAACACCGACGCCAATGCTGGCTGCCTACTGGGAAAGCGATATCTTCAGCCCGAAGACCGAAGCCAGGCTGATTGCGGATTCTTCTGCCGACGGCAAGCTTTTAGCCATCAAAAGTGAACCGCTTTATCAGCACTTTGACAGCGCATTACACGACATTTGTGAATGGCTGGAAACGCATATGCGTTAACTTAACAGTTGCTAATTCTTAACGGTTTGCTAAAAAGGATCGTCTTTCTATGGAGGTTGTACAATGACGTTACCAAGTGGTCATCCTAAAAGCAGGCTAATGAAACGTTTCGGTACACTCGGGCCGTACATTAGAGAAGGGAAATGCGAGAACGACCGCTTTTTCTTTGACTGCTTAGCGGTGTGTGTGAACGTGAAGCCTGCGCCAGAAAAGCGTGAGTTCTGGGGCTGGTGGATAGAGTTGCAGGCCGAAGCCGAACGTTTTACCTATGTTTATCAGTTCGGTTTGTTCGATAAAGACGGGATCTGGAAAGCGCAAAACATTAAAGATGCTGAAGTGCGTGAGAAACTTGAGACCACCCTGAAAGGGTTCCACAAAAAACTCAACACGATGATCGAAGAGATGTCGCTCAAACTGGAACCCGCTGATGATTTCAGCGAAGAACCGGTGAAGCTCTCCGCCTGACGCCTTCTGTACTACCCATTCCCATACTGAATGCTGCTATTATAGCGTTATGCCGGTTGGCATAACGCTTCTCCCCTGTTACAAAGACAACGAAGCATTTCTTATTTCACCTTAATGGAAAGACTAATGAGTGGCAGTCAGACACTGGTTGTAAAACTGGGCACCAGCGTGCTCACTGGCGGTTCACGCCGCCTCAACCGTGCTCACATTGTTGAGCTTGTCCGCCAGTGCGCGCAACAACATGCGGCAGGGCACCGGATTGTGATTGTAACGTCGGGCGCGATTGCCGCCGGGCGTGAACATCTTGGCTACCCCGAACTCCCCGCCACCATTGCTTCCAAACAGCTGCTGGCTGCCGTCGGGCAAAGCCGTTTAATTCAGCTCTGGGAGCAATTGTTTTCGATTTACGGCATCCACATTGGTCAGATGTTGCTGACCCGTGCCGATATGGAAGATCGCGAGCGTTTCCTGAATGCCCGCGACACGATGCACGCGTTGCTCGATAACCATATCGTGCCGGTGATCAATGAGAACGATGCCGTCGCCACCGCAGAGATTAAAGTCGGCGATAACGACAATCTCTCGGCGCTGGCCGCGATTCTGGCCGGTGCTGATAAACTGCTGCTGCTGACCGATCAGCGCGGCCTGTTTACTGCCGATCCGCGTACCAATCCTGAAGCCGAACTGATCCGCGAAGTCATGACCATTGATGATGAACTGCGTGGCGTAGCGGGCGACAGCGTTTCCGGCCTCGGAACGGGCGGGATGGCGACAAAACTGCAAGCCGCAGACGTCGCGTGCCGTGCGGGTGTCGACACGATTATCGCCGCAGGTAATTTACCGGGCGTGATTGGCGATGTGATTAACGGCATTTCCGTCGGCACACGTTTCCACGCGATGGAAACCCCGCTTGAGAACCGTAAACGCTGGATTTTCGGCGCACCGCCAGCCGGTGAAATCACCATCGACGACGGCGCGGTTTCCGCCATGATGGAACGCGGCAGTTCCCTGCTGCCAAAAGGGATCCGCGAAGTAAAAGGCGATTTCTCGCGTGGCGAAGTGATCCGCATCCGCAATCTTAACGGGCGTGACCTCGCGCACGGCGTCAGCCGCTATAACAGCGATGCGATGCGCATGATTGCGGGACATCACTCTCAGCAGATCAGCGAAATTCTCGGTTACGAATACGGCCCGGTTGCCGTTCACCGTGACGATATGATTGTCAGTTAAGGAGTTACACATGCTTAACGAGATGGGCAAGGCCGCGAAAGCCGCGTCTTGGCAGCTCTCCACCCTCAGCACCGCGCAGAAAAACCATGCGCTGATGCTGATGGCTGACATGCTCGAGGCCAACAGCCAGAGCATTATTCTTGCCAACGAACTGGATATGGCCGCTGCACGCGAAAGCGGCATGAGCGAAGCGTTACTGGATCGCCTGTTGCTGACGCCCGCGCGTTTATCCGCTATTGCCAGCGACGTGCGCGATGTTTGCCGCCTGAGCGATCCGGTCGGGCAGGTGATTGACGGTTCTCAGCAGGACAGCGGTTTGCGTCTCGAACGCCGCCGCGTCCCGCTGGGCGTGATTGGCGTGATTTATGAAGCGCGTCCGAACGTCACCATCGACGTCGCCAGCCTGTGCCTGAAAACGGGCAACGCGGTTATCCTGCGCGGCGGGAAAGAAACGCATCACACCAACCAGGCGACAGTCAAAGTGATCCAGCTGGCGCTGGAAGAATGTGGCCTGCCAAAAGCCGCCGTTCAGGCCATCGACAGCCCGGATCGCGCGCTGGTGGCGGAACTGCTGCGTCTGGATAAATACGTCGACATGCTGATCCCACGCGGTGGCGCGGCGCTGCACAAACTGTGCCGCGAACAGTCCACCATTCCGGTGATCACCGGCGGTATCGGCGTGTGTCATACGTTTGTGGATGAAAGCGTGGATTTCGACAAAGCGCTGACCGTGATTGAAAGCGCGAAAGTCCAGCGTCCGAGCGCCTGTAACAGCCTCGAAACCGTGCTGGTGCATCAGGCGATTGCAGAACGTTTCCTGCCGGAGCTGAGTGGCCGTATGCAACGCGCGGGCGTAACGCTTCATGCCAGTGAATCTGCCATGCCGCATCTGCAAAATGGCCCGGCGAAAGTGCTGGCCGTGACTGAAGAAGATTATCAGGATGAGTGGTTGTCGCTGGATCTGAACGTCACCGTCGTCGCCGATCTGGACGCCGCCGTGGCGCATATCCGCACCTACGGCACCGAACATTCAGATGCGATCCTCACCCGTTCCATCAGCTCGGCTGACCGTTTCGTGCGTGAAGTCGATTCCTCGGCGGTCTACGTCAACGCCAGCACCCGTTTCACCGATGGCGGACAGTTCGGTTTAGGCGCAGAAGTGGCGGTCAGTACCCAAAAACTGCACGCCCGCGGCCCGATGGGATTAGAAGCCCTGACGACCTATAAATGGATTGGTTACGGCGATGATTTAGTACGTCCGTGACCCTTTTTCTACCGGTTTCAAGCCTATGAAACCGGTAGAAATTTCCTATTCTGCGTCATTTGATGAGAAAAGCAGCAAACGCACTTTCAGGGGCTTGACGGCAGCGTCAGATTTCACTAATTTAGCACCCCGTAGTCCCCCGGTAACACTCCAAAAAGCCGACTTAGCTCAGTAGGTAGAGCAACTGACTTGTAATCAGTAGGTCACCAGTTCGATTCCGGTAGTCGGCACCATTTTCCAGATCCAATCCCAAAAATATCAAAACGTTAATACTCCACGCTCCGGCGATGTATGGCTGTTCTCATCTCGCTTTTTCACGTCAAAAAAACACAATAGCCATAACGTGCGCAGGGTGATAAAGATCTCAGCAACCGTCCTGCCAGAATCTTGACGGACTCCGTCGGCAAGGAATAAGTTGTTACCCCGTAGCCTCGGCAATCCCTCCAAAAGCCGATATAGCTCAGTGGGTAGAGTTGCTATTTTTTTAATGAAAAATCTCTGATTCTCTCAGTTAATTTGGCATGTCAAGCTCATATGACTTCTCATAAGAAAATTACTGGTATTAGTTCTTAATGTAGTTATAGTATCTTACATATCAATTAAATTTAGTTAGTAATTATATTTACCAAGGTTGGTTTTAATGGGTGCAACCAAACAAGATATAGTTGACTTTAAATTCATTTATTCTGAATGTCTGCGAATTCAAGAAAATTTATCCCAAGGGATTTTTATTGATGAGTTCAATAAAGAGTATGATGGGAAATTTGGCAGTATTGGCATGATTATTGATGTGCCAGAGAATGTTTATATTAGAGATAGAACAAAGAGTTACCCTCAACTTAAATTATCATATAAGGCTTATGATAAATTTTTAGAAATATCAAGAAGGCAAATAAATTCAAATCGTTTAGCTAACCATATTACTCTTGGAGAGCTTTCTGCATTTTTACGCGAAGAGTTTTATTTGTTAATACTTAACAATGAAGTTGTTGACGAAAACAGATCTTACTCAAAATTAATCGATAAAGCCATTAAAAAGTCATTTAAGAAAATGGATGCTGAAATTTTCTATTTCCCGATTTTAGCATTAGGTTTAGAAGGGGATCTAAACATTGGAAACGCTAAGATTTGCACTAAAAAATCTATTTTTGATAGAGCTAACATTCTGCATGAAAAATATATAATCGATAATGCTATTTCTTTTTGTGAAAGTAATAAATACGCTTACGACCACTTTTTAAAAGTTATTGTCACTAAAAGATCTAATTTTTTGAGAGAAAAAGTAGCTAAAAATATTGCTGATTTTATCATGGGAATTCTTCAACTTTTCAGCGAACATTACGGTATTTCTCATGATTTTGTATCTTTATCATTCAACCCTCAACCAAAATATGATGGATTTTATTTCAAGGAAATTGATGGCGGTAATTTTGATTACAACTTTTCAAGTCGGGGGAGAATATTATGGAGCAATATTTTTTGGGGTAAATTTCAAGAAGACTTTAAATCCGAAATTGGTAATGTTTTATCAACGTTGATTAGTATAGCATTGGATCCCTCTAGTGAAAGGGTTATTGCAGATAGGTTGATTGACTCTATTTATACGTTTAATAGTGCCTTGAATGATAAAGATGAAGCTTTTTGTATAGTAAAATTAACTGCTGCAATGGAAAGACTTGTTAGTTTGACTTCTGAGAAAAATAGCGGGATTACCTCGCGTAACTTTAGGAATAGAGTTGCAGCTCTAGTCGCTGTTTATCACGGTGAGTTTGATAAGTGGATTAATGTCTCTCAGGAAATGTATGACTTACGATCGGATATAGTCCATGGAAATTTATCCATTTACCGAACTTCTGAATCTATAAATAGGAGTGTATATAGCCAACTTGTAGCTAAGGCTATTTTATCTGGCTGCATCGGTTTCTTTAATTGCGGTCTTACAACACCTGATAAGGATGAAAATTTAAAAAAATTCTACCGAGGATTAGAGTTCCATTTTGGAATTAATGATTTAGATGAATTATAATAATTTTAAACCTGCAGATAATAAGTATTTCCTCCATAAAAACTTCTTGGAACCCATCTCGCAACTTCAACGACTTACTTGGTCAGCTTTAGGGATTTCCTATATAATGCACCCGCTGTGGCCAAATCCGCAGCCGAGTTTCGCAGCTCGTGTAATCTGAAGGCGGCACCTCATGTTGAGAGTGCCGTCGCTTTGACGCAACTATTGAAAATGCGGCCTCTTGCTGCACGCAATATCTCAATGGTGGCTCAGGCGGGGCAGCCCTCGGGCTGGCCGGTAGCCTTCAGAACCGGTACTGCGAACCTCGTCTGGGCTACCACCAATGGGTTTCGCAGCTCCTGTGGTAGTGAGTAACTATCTGAAGGAGCAATCCATGAATACTTCCAACGACTGGCATCCCGCCGACATCATCGCAGCACTTCGCAAGAAAGGCACCACGCTGGCAGCGGTTTCACGCGCAGCGGGGCTGAGTTCATCCACGCTTTCCAACGCACTTTCCAGACCCTGGCCGAAAGGTGAAATTATTATTTGTCGGGCTATTGGTGTATTGCCACATACAATCTGGCCGAGTCGTTATTTTGACCAGCAGGGTAATTTGATTTCACGACCGGTTCGTGCGCCGAATAAACGTTAAGTGGTTTTCAAACGGCAGATAAAATCTCTGCCGTTTTTAGCCTTCTGTTAATCCTGTTTTTCCACAGCCTGAACCGCAGCGAAAAGTTTACTGCAAAACGGTTTGTTTCTGGTCGGGCAAGAGTGGGACGACAATTTGGCAATCTGAGTCAGGTCATCCGTATCAAGGGTTGAATCAATATGCCTCAGAACGTATTCCTCAAATGTGGGATCTCGATCAATCAGCGATTGTAGCTTCCCGGTCTCCTTCCATTTATCTGCGAACATTCTGGCAATTGCTTCTGAATTTCCTTCCGCAATACTTCCGTCATCACACTGTTTGTAAGCGGTGTAATTATCGTAAATAGCTTTCCAGGTACTCAGATTATCGATGGCTAAATCTGCTGCTGTGGCTTCATTCTGAGTGCAGACTTCTGCGTGAACTGTTCCTGTTAGAAGGGCGAGTGACAATATTGCGGTGAATGTTTTCATATGAATTTAACCCGGAAGCTTAGTATTTTTATTGCAGGACATTGCGACTATTTGATTCTTCGCTCACTTAATCGTAAAGCCACTTTCACGCACGAGCCGATTCAGCCAGCATTTTGAGTTTGAGCGGTTGCGGTTCATCGTCATCATTCCCACAGGTACACAGCCCAAAGAGTATGAAAGTTTCAACAGGCCAGTATCTGTAGAAATCAAACCCTGAAGGCGCTACATCGTATTTCTCAAAATACTCATTCATGGTGTCTCCGCCTGTTTCGCTTGCCCAGACGTATTTACCGGTAGAAAGACCGGTATCAATTGTGACGGGCCATCGCTTATTGAAGAATACGCTGGGCGTATTGAATCGCTCGCAGTACCACTGGAGGAACTCTTCGTTAGACACCATGTTTTTTTATACGACAAAAAAGAAATCAGAAGCTCAAAATAAGCGCGTAAAAAGCCCTTCCACAAGGCCGTTCGTGCCATAGAAAATTCATATGTTTTATGGATTTATAAAGGGATAGTGATTAGTTATGCGAATAAGTAAGCAGGATCAGTAAAGCAAGCTACGGACAAAATCTCTACCATCTTCCTTCCTGTTTCTCCCTTCCTGCTTGTTTCAGAACGCGATCGCACATTTAGTTAATGCTCATTAAATAAATGTCTTGCACAAAGCCTCATCAGCCATTAGTATTTACTTATCGAACGTTAATTAATAAATAACGTTGACCAGAAACTGGGGTTCCTGAAGAAGGCATCCCAAACCAAATTAACGAACAGGAATTAACATCATGAAAACCATCGCAATGACACTCGCTGCTCTGACAATCGCTACCGCTTCATTCTCTACTCTGGCTGCAACTGAAGTTCAGTCCGCACCTGCCGGTCAGCAGAGTCTGGGTGTGGTCAGCGCATCAACTTACGGCTCACTGCCTGGCCTGCAATCACAACTGAATGCCAAAGCTGAACAGGCTGGTGCAAGTTCATACCGCATCATTGGTGCTTCCGGTAATAACCAGATGCACGGTACAGCAGAACTGTACAAATAAGATGTCAAAGCAGTATGCAGAAGAGGCGGCGTTTGCCGCCTTTTTCATGTCTGCGGTTTAGTGGAATTTATGGAAATAGTTATTGCGGATTTTGCGGTTGATAAAGCCATGAAGGCCGCTGCCTGCTTTCGCCATCGCTTTCATGCGGTCCACATCTGCCAGACCGGGGCGAATGGAGTTATAAATGTAATGCCAGCCATCTTTAAACTTAACCGTAATTGAATCTTCCGATGTTATGAAAGCGACGATACCCGAATTACCTCCCCGATTTTGGTACCTTTCCATCCCCACCTCCCTGCCAGTTACAGTCGATTTAAGTCAAATAATCATAGCCACGATTTTTTTGCGGTTATGTGATCTCTTCGGCTTTTTTTAATGTGTCATGCCTTTGCGGGCTGCCTTATTTCGTCGGCAATAATCTGCCGCTCACCAGCAGCCACAGCGTTTTTACGATAAGTCCGGCCAGCAGCAGATTCGCCAGCGAAAATAAAATCCACGACAACACCTGCATATCGATAACTTGCCGGCTGTGTGCCAGTCGCAGAGAGGCGTTCGCCATCGCCGAAAGGCCGAACGAAAAGGCCCACATCGACGGGCTGAATCCGCCTGCAAAAAACCACCGCACCAGCCGGAGCATGAATAAAAGTTGCAGCAAGCCGTAGCCGAGCAACAGCAGGGCGAACATATCAAAATGATTGCCATTCACGCACAGCCACGCATAACAGGCGACAAAAGCCGGTGCGAGCTGGACACCAATCACGCCACGTGCCGGGCCGGAAAGTTCTGTCTGCGTGCGCAGCCGGTGGATGATCGCCGGTTCCAGCGTCAGCCATGAAATCAGCCCTGCGCCGAGAAACAGCGCGCCGATATCCTGATGTCCGGCCGTGCCAAAAGCCATGGCGCAGATAAAGTTGGCGGCAACCGTGGGCAGATAAAATCCTGGCGTGGTGGCCTCTGCGGCAAATTCGCCGCGCCAGAGCGGGGCGCAGCGCCATGCGGAAAAAATCAGTTGTCCGGCGGCACCGGCGATCATCAGCGTATTTGCCAGCATCAGGTTATACGGATGCAATCCTATCGACACCAGCACGCCGCCTGCGGGCAGCAAACTGATGAAGCTGAACTGGTTGTTATTGAGAAACTCTTCGCGCACGGCTTTCGGTTTGGTCAGACAGCGACCGGCGTAAACCAGCGCCAGCGTCAGCCAGATAAGGCTTCCGGCAAAAATGAGTGTTTCACCCAGCCAGGCGGGCCCCAATCCCAGCGTGGCGGCATAGCGCCAGGCGCTGCCCAGCCCGAATACGCCCAGAACCATCCCGAAAAAGCTGACGGGAACCCGATGAACAAACGGCGACAATGACATAGTGATTAACCGGAAGTGAAACGACCGGCAAAGTTTATACGCAAAAATCGCCCTCAGCGATAAGCCCGATCAATGTTCCGCTGTTAATTAAAACGCAGGCCAAACGAGGCGCATTTTTAGGAAACCATGAGTAGATATCGAAAAGCGTAGGGGAATAAAATCTCCGCGTTGTCTTACTCTTTTCACGAAGGCTCAGAATGAAAAAACTCTTATTCATCGTCATGGTTGCAGCCCTGTCAGGCTGTGTGTATCCACACCACGAACCGCAAAGACATCAGACCGGAATGGCCAATCCGGCGGCGGTGTATTGCCATGAACGAGGCGGCAGATCGGTGAATGTCGAAACGCCGCATGGCATCAGGGCAGATTGCGTGTTCCCTGATGGCCGGTACATCGACGAATGGGAGTTGTACCGCCACGATCACCGCTAGGTCAGTGGCTTTTGTGTCAGAAAGGCTTTCCCCGAAAGAGGAAAGCCTTTTTTATTGGATACGTTGTAAGCGCTTACTTACTGATAGGAGAAGGTAATCCCGGCCAGTGCGTTGGCGGTGCCGGGGACTAAATCCCCCATACGGATATACCGTGCCTGGAAGGGCAGAGACAGCGTCTGCGCCGACGTGGTGGTCTGAATAAAGAACTGATTCAGTGCGCCGGAGGCCGAACTGTCCCTGCCGAGCATGACCGGCGTTCCGTTATACAGAAACTGCACGCCAACCCCGGAAGCGGTTGAATCCGCCGTCAGCGATACCGCAGAAGAGAAATTCGCGGGAGAAGTCTGGTCGCTGATTGTCGCGTTAACCGACACCTGCTGGTCACACGACAGCGAAATGTTAAAGCCGCCCGACGGCGATGTGCTGCCGACCGAAGTCAAAGAGCGCACATCCACCGCGCCGAGATCGACATTGGCGGTTTTTGTCAGCACGGTACAGCCGGTGGCGCTGACCGTGATCGTCGTCGGGTTGATGATGACTTTTGCAGTGACCGTCTCATTATTTTTGACCGTCAGCAGCGCCGCATTCAGGGTGGAGGTGGTGTAAACACCGGTCGCCAGCGTCTGGCTGGTTTTCACAAACGTGACCTTTGCTGACCAGCCTAACTTCGTGGCGTATCCGCTGGTTCCCGTCGCCGGATAGGTCTGCGTCTGCGCACTCTGCAACGGCATATAAGTGGTGCCGTTGTAATCTTTCAGGCCAAGAATAAAGCCCACGCCCTGAACGCCGGTTTCGAAAACGGTGTAGCTGGCACCATCGACGGTCACGGTCATTCCTGTGGAAATCATGCCGCTGCCGGGCTCCATGGTGCCGGTCTGGCAGGTCCACACAAGGCCGCACCAGACCACTTCCTCGACGCTGGCCGTCGCGCTCCACGTCGAGCCGATAATTTTACCCGGCACGACGGAATCCGCCGGGCCGGAGAAGCTCATCGGTTGTGGCGAAAGCGTGATATCAGATCTCCAGTCCGCCGCGCACGCGTCTGCCACAGAGCACATCCCTACAAGAAAAATCAGAAATAAACGCATTATTGGTACTCCATTACCCAGGTTGCTACGGCAGAAACACTGCCGGGATTGACGGCTTCACCGTTTGCCGCCAGACGGGCGAAAAATTTCATCTGCACTGACTCCGCGCCCGCGCTGCCGTAGGCTTCGGTGGATGTCCCGAGCGGGATGGCAACGCTGCGGTTATCCAGCAACTGCACGGCCACGCCGGTTGCACCATTGTCTTCGGTTTTTAAAAGCTCCGGATTGTGAGTATCCGGTGTGCCGGTAAACGAGATTTTGACGCCGGAGAACGTCGGCCCGCAGTCTTCCAGATTGATGGAAAACGGCGTCTTCACGTTGCTGACTGCGCCGCTTTCGCCGAACTGGCGTGTGGCGATGGTGCCCAGTGGCACGGTGATTTCTTTTGAATCCACCGACACCGTGCAGGTATTGCCGTAGAGCGATCCGGTCACTGACACCAGCACATCATAGGCGCTGACCGGCGTGGCAATCAGCCCGCTAATCAGGGCGAACGCGGCTAAACGTAAAATTACTGGCATATCACCTCCTGTGAATAAAGGCCGGTTTGCGCGTTGTAATCGCGCTTGTTCAGCTGATATTTCGCCGTACAGGCTTTGCCATTACCGGTTCCCCAGACGGCTCTGACTGAACCGCTTTCCGGCAAACCGGACAAATACAGACTGCCGTTATCGCCGACAATACTGCTGCTGTCGTTTTTGGCATCCATCAGCGACACCACGGTGCCGAAAGGCAGAACGCCGTTTTTATTGCGGATAACCAACATGGCTTTCAGGCCGACGCGGGTCGGAATGGTCGCCCGAACCAGCGCGCCGTCGGTCGGTGTGGCGTTGATCACCGCGTTATCCAGCTCGACGTTATTGCCCGCCGTCGTCACATCCAGCACCACGCGATTAACGCGGTAAGGCGTGGCGTAAGGGATAACCGCATAGCCGCGGCTGTCGGTTTTAATCCCTTTATGATTTCTGACTTCGACATTTGCCGCGCCGGGCGCTTTCACCAGAATATTGGTGTTGCCCAGCGGCTGGCTTAACGTCAGGCCATCTTCATGCAACACCGCGCCGCCGCTCATGCCGTAGCTGAGATTGCGTGAATTGGCGGAGTAGCTGTAGCCGAGATTGTAATCGCCCCATTGGCCCTGATATTGCAGCGCGGTATCGCCGCCGTATTGCTGCTGTTTGCTGTAACGCTGGTTCACGCTGTAATACAAATTGTCTTTGCCGGGTACGTAACCGCTCAGCCCGACGCTGTGGGTCGCGCCGTTGGAATCAGATTGCGTGGCGCTGTAGCGTGCCCGCGTTGAGAACGACGGATTACCCAGCGGCACCGACAATGACAGCGACACAATGTTGTCTTTCTGATTGTCGTACAGGCTGGTGCTGCGCTGGAAATTCACTCCGACCGAAACATTTTTGAACGTATTGTTCCAGGAAAACTGGACGCCCTGCGTCGATTTCGACGTGTTCCAGTACGTCTGCTGATCCCAGGACAGCGACACGGATCCCAGATTTTCCATCGGCTGAGACAGCAGCAGCTGGTTTTTCGATTTACGGGACATCCGCAGGTCGTACACGTTTTCGTAGCTGGTAGTGATCGTGCCGTCGCTTTCCGTCACCTGCGTGGAGCGCCCGCCGCTCATGCCTTTGTAGGCAGTATCGCTGAGGGTATAAAACCCTTCAGTCGAGAAGCGCCATGAGTAGAAATTCAGGCGGGTGCCGACGTCGTTGATCAGCTTGCTGTAACGCACACGCACGGAGTCGCCGTTGTAACTGTTACCGTCCGCCAGCGTGCTGCGGGCGTGGATCAAGTCCAGCGAGTACGCGCCGAAACTCCCCATGTTCTGCCCGACGCCCAGCGCCACCCCGGTATAATTCTGCGATAACTGCGTGCCGCCGTAGAACGTCAGACCGTATTTCCAGCCCAGAAACATTTCGCCCTGCATAAACGCCGGTGAATCCTGATTGGAGACCGGACGGAATTTCCCGGCACCCAGCGAATATTTAAACTGCCCGGCGCGCACCAGATTCGGCACGCTGGCAAAGGGCACGGAATACTGTGTTTTGCTGCCGTCATTTTCGGTGATCGTCACAGAAAGATCGCCGCCGGAGGCCGTCGGGTACAAATCTTTTAAAACAAACTCACCGGCAGAAACCGACGTCTGATAAATAATATTGCCGTTCTGACGCACCGTGACCGTCGCGTTGCTGCGTGCAATCCCGCGGATGTCCGGCGCGTAGCCGCTCAGGCTGGCGGGCAGCATGTTGTCGTCGGTGCTGAGCGCCACACCGCGCAGGCCGACGGAATCAAAAATCTGCGCCGACGTATACGTTTCACCCGCATAAAACTGCGCGCGCAGGGCAGGCAGATCGCGTTGCAGCCAGGTCTGAACGTGCGTCAGTTCGTTGTTTTCTTTGGTCCAGGTGGTGAAGTCACGCAGACGCCACGCCCCCAGATTCACGCCGCTGTTCAGGCTGGCAAACAGCTGCTCGCGGTCGGCGCTGCTTTCGCCCTGATACTGGTTATTCGCACCGTTGATGACGTAATTAAACCAGGCCGACGTAATCCCCGATTCCCAGCTTTGCGGGCTGACGTAGCCACGCGGTAAATTCAGCATGAAACGTTGCGGAACCGAGATATTGACGGTCAGCGTTTTCTGGTCGAAATCAATCTGCGTGCCCGGAAAATAATGATTCAAAAAAACACATTTTTGGGTCAGCGGCATTGTGCCGCCCTGAGCCTGTGCCGTATCAATGCCCATCGCGGCCATTTGTTCCGGCGTTACGCACGGCGCTGGCTCGGAGTTCGCATTCTCTTTATCGACAGTAAACGTAATATTGCCGGTGAACGCATAATTGTTATTTACGTAAACATTAATATTGTATTCACCCGGAGGTAATTCTCCTCCTGCATTTACCCAGGAAAGATCGGCAATATTAGATCCTTCACCATTAAGAAATGCCGGATTAAATTGCAAATCGTTTTCTGCGCGTGCAGCACTTCCCATCAGGTTTAAAGAAACCAGGGCACAAACGATTTTAACCTTCACGATATGACGCCTTAATTTATATGCTATGCGGCTTCTGCTGCGGATTACTTCACTAACGGATACGTCATCGCCGGTGTCCAGGCCCCGAAATCGTTAATCGTCTGGTAGCTGAACTCGCGGGAGCTGGCGAACGATTCTTCCAGCGTGACGCTGCCTTTCGGCGGGATCATCACCGGTTTCACGGCTTTACCGTCCACTTTTAAATTCACCGTGGTCAGATAATAAGGCGTCGGATTATTGAGCTGGATTTTTCCCTGACGGAATTCCCCCCGGACGCGTTTCCAGGCGTCATTCACATTTTCATTCAGCCCTTCAGGGCGATAAAACACTTTAATCCGGTTAGCGGAAGCGAACTGCAAGGTATTTCCGGAGGCCTGCTTTGCATCCTGCGGAATGGCTTTTACGGTTAACCAGTACAGTGTCTCGCGATCTCCCGGAAGGTTTTTTCCGTTAAATATCACTTTCACCACGCTTTCCGTTGAGGCTTTTAAAACATATAACGGCGGCGTGATAACAAAATCATTGGTCCGGTTGCCGGATTCATTTTCTACCCACGACTGAATAAGAAACGGCGAATCCTTGCTGGTATTTCTGACATCCATTGAGGATTGTGTGGCGGTGGCGGAATACACCATGCGCGTTGCGCCTAAACCTACACCTCCGGCATAAACGGCTGATGTGGTTAACGACGCGGCCAGTACGACATAAGAAGCTAACTTGTGCATAGCAATTCCCTTTTGCGGTGAATCAGGTCCGGCCATCCGGCCGGACCGCGTTAATGAAAGACTAAAGATTACAGATAGGTCAGGGTGTAAGTGGCGACTGCGCTGGCATCACCGGCGGTCGCCGTCCCTTTTGGCGAATAGTATTTCGCGCTGAAGTTCAGGGTGTTTTCGCCGTTACGCAGGGCCGTTGCGCTGGAGGCTTCGCCCAGGTTTACCACGGTGCCTTTTTCGTCATAAAGACGGATGGCCACGTTTTGCGCCGTACCGGTGCCGCCGTTAGAACCCGCCGCCAGGCTTGAGCTGTCGTTGGCGTCAGCGGTACCGGTGAAGGTCACGGCTGCGGTGGTGGAAACGGTGCTGTCGCAATCTTCCAGCACGATAGAGAAGCTCTTTGAAGTGCTGGCTACGCTGCCCGCAGTGGCCAGAGAGGCAGTACGCACCTGACCCATATCGACATCAATGTTGGCGCTGTTGCTGCCCAGCGCACAGGCGGCGGTCACGACGCTGCCGTTGAAGTTCACGGTGCCCCCGTCGACGACAACCGGAACCGGAGTTTCATCGACTGCCATGGCCTGACCGGCGAAAACCAGCGTGGCGGCCATCAGTGATTTAGCGATTAATGAATGAGTAACGTGTGATTTCATCTTTAAATTTCCATTTTTAAGTATTGCTAAGTGTTGCTCTTAATACGGCAGAATTAACTGGTTAGAAAAATCAGCAGATCTGTCTTATTCCTGAGCCCGAGTTTTCTTGTCGCCGAGCTTTTTAATGCACTAACCCGGCGATAAGAGAGTTTTTCCGTTGCCGCAATGCGGCGTAAGTCATGACCATTTCTTAATTCTTTCAATACTTTCCACTCTATGGGCGTCAGGGATAACGCAGCAGGTTTTGATTTTGGCCGGTAACGTGAATCCACCAATTTCATAATGTTTGCATGCCAGTTATACATGGGCTCTTTCAGTGAAATAAAAGCATCAACATCTCCGCGTACCCATAACAATGAGCTGGTATGCACTGAGTACATGCAAATAATCATATGCGGATGATTAAGTTTGATTTTTTTAATAAACTTTAACGTGTCGAAGCCCGCGTTACATTTTTCAGGTTCCGAGAGAAATACGAGGTCTATTCGTGTTTTTTCTAAAACCATATCAAGAACTTGATAATCACGAACAGAGGCTTTTATCCTTAATTTAGAACCCATGATTTGCAATAAAGAGGCTATTCCCTTCCGGGCGTAGTGGTCATCTCCCATTAATGCAATATCCGTGATTCCCCCGGGTTCAAATATGCTATCCATAATATCCCCTCGATTGGTAATGCTAATGTAATATCTTTTAATAAACGATCAACAACATGATTAATCCGGCTGAAAATAGGATTTATTCGCTTATGATAGGCGATTTTTCGGAGTGATCCTCTGAATAAATCTCACCTTATGTTAATTTTCAGATGCTCTGACCCGCTGAAAAATGTGAGCCTGCAACAAAAAGCGTCATTCTTCGTAAAAATAGGTCGGAGTTATCCGTGGAAATATCTTAACCATAAAGGTTGCGTACTCATTTTTACTATTAAGGAGTAGCTCATGTTCATACAGGTTGGCGATGTGCGAGATCCTCCTTCTTATAATGCTCTCTTCCTTTCCGGTATGAGAATAATCATACAGAACAATCTTAAGTGTACTGTGCAGTTTATTAATGATTTGTAAAAACCAGAAAGCGGTTTGTCAGGGTATTTGCCTGATCACTGACAGAAACTCACCGTTGGCGAGAAAATTCTTACTTTTTAGCCCGCAATCAATAAACGTTATTACGCGCATTTAAGGTGCTGAGGCCGCATGCTGACTGGGTTCTTTGATTTCTGAAAAACATTAAGGGCATAACGGGGCGGACATCCGTGTCTGCTGTATTCAATGGCGTCCAATGTCAGGGTTTGTAAATGTCAAGGTGCGGGTTTTCGTGAATTTCGTCGAAAGTATAAATGCGAAAGATCGTGATTTTTGTTATCTCTTTCTGAACGTAAGTAATAATAATGCGGGGTTTTTTAATAGCCGGATCATAAAAGCACAGGAGCCTGTAAAGGTTAACTTCATAAAAAATCACACCTTATGAAAAGTTCTGTGCGACAGAATGCGGCAATATAAACCTGCCTTTAATGAGGAAGACGTAAGGAAATGTATTTATCCCTCTGTATCAGGTTAAGGACTGGCGAAAATGTGTGTCATAAAAAATGAGATAAATCGCCAGTGACGCCGATATACATTATTTAGTTTATACGTCACATTACGACTGAGTGAGTTCTTCTCATTTCTGCTTATCCGGCTTAAGGGTTAATTAAGGGACAGGGCGTTTATCCGCCGGCTATTCACCCAGGGAGTACTCATGGAGTACCCACAGCGCATTCACGGAGTTTTTATCTACACGTATGCATAATCATTACATTATTAACGGGGTTGTTGAATTTCACCCTGCCACCAGTACGTTGCGTGATCTTAACGACCCTGATCATGTTGTCGTATTAAATTCACCGGCGGGACGTTGTTTACTGTTGCTGATTGAAAGAACCGGGAGCATTGTTACCCAGCACGAATTCCTGGATATCGTTTGGGCAGCGCGCGGAATGCGTGTGTCCTCCAATACCTTCTATCAAAACATTTCTATTCTGCGTAAAGGATTAAAAAAAATCGGCCTGACCGACGATCCGGTCGTTACCATCCCGCGCATCGGCTTAACGCTGGCCAGCGGCACGCACATCAGAAAACTGACCACGGAACAGCAGGTGGAAGTCAGCCATGATAATGCGCACTTTATCGATGAACATTCCCTGACGCATGAGTTGAAAACCCTTCAGCAACAAGAAGGCGTGCATGAAGCCGTTGTACAGGAAGACGATATTCCGCAGCCTGCGCGACCGGTGGAGAAACCGGCCGCTGCGTTGCCCGATCCGCCCGCTGAACCGGCTGAGGTCGCGGCAACAGAATCCAAACCGGTCAGGCGGTGCTCGCGCCGTCAGTGGATGATCGGCGGCGTCAGCGCGTTGGTTGCGGTGATATTGCTGGGCGCAGGCATTCTGGCTTTGCGCAGCAACGACGACGGCCAGTTCTTTTCGCACTATCACTTTCTGAAAACCACGCAGGGTTGCCATATTTTTCTGTCGGACGGCATCATTTCGCCGGAAGCCCGCGCGAATGCGCTCGCGCGCAGCAAACAGATTGCCGACGGTTGCAATAGTTATCCCTGGGTTTACATCAGCCATTTACCGTTACTGCCGAGAACGTCGGTTATCCGATGTGATAAACCGATGACTGAACCGAATACCTGCATTTCTGATTATTTCTTTGAGGATAAATAAATGAAGTTCACCCGTAAGGCCAAGATCCTGTTCCCTGTGGCGGGGCAGGGGTTGTCGCGGTGCTTATTTATTCTTTCTGGCACAGCAGCACGCTGGATAATTTTTCCTGCGCCGCCAGTTTGTCTCAGCGTTATACTCATGACAACGTGGATGTTTCCCTGAGTTATACCGTTCGCGGCACATCCGGGCTTATCAGTATTAACGGACGTTCACAGGCTAATCCGGAAAAAGTCTTCAACCGTAAAATATCCTTCACGATGCAAAAAGAAGGCGATGTCTATTTTATGACGTCAAAGAGTAACCTTAAATTTCCGGATGATAATGTGGATGATGCCTGGCTGGGTATCCATGAACCGGATTTTTTTGTGTATCCGGATAAAAGTATTTATATGCGTATTGTTCAGCAGAAAAATAACAGCTACCTGTTTATGATAGATACTATTCCTATCTATGTGTGTAAGAGTATCGAAGAAGATTAAGAGCGGGGATCAAAAATGAGTTATGCAAGATTACCCGTACCTTTTATTGAGCGGCAGAGGTTACTGGGTCTCGTTTATTGAATTTTAAGCATCTGTTGATACTACGAAGTGCGTTACGCAATGACGTAGTCGTGAAATTTCTTTTCTCATGCTTTCTTTATCAGGATATACAGAAGTGAAATTAATGATTTCGTTGCCATTGAGACAAGACGCAAATGTGACCTGCCACACTTTCTGCCCTGTACCGGTGATAAAGGTAAATATGATCTGAATGGTATCGGCAAACATATCGCCTTCATTCAGTTCGTCCATTTTAACAAAGCTAAACTGATTAAAATCCTTTTGTGCAGCGTCGAGCTGCACCGACAGTTGTTGTGCAAAAGTCCGTCCCGCCGGAAGCCGCTCATGACTGATGGTAATTTGCTGCCCCTGACGGAAAGAGACGATATTAATCGACTGTGTTCGGATTTCTTCTTTAAAATCAAGAGTGCCTTCCAGGCAAATTAAGCGATTATTCATAATTTCTCCTGATGGATGACGAGGGGGCTTGGGCGTTTATCCCGCCTCAGAACCCGGTTGTATTGCGTTTACCCGCCGCATGAAGCCTGCTTTTGGCCGTTCCGTTGCGGTACAGAAGACGTTCAGAACGTGCATTTGAATCTCAAAACAAACATCAGAAAGTGATGCACTAAGCACTAATGGCTCATTTGCCGGGTCATAATAGGATTTCAGTGTAACGTCATGTTAGTGAAGAAAACTCAGGAAATGTGAAGTGCAGGTCTGCACTTGTATGATTAACGTTAAATCTCTGGTTTGAAACGGGAAGGTTTTGGGGTTAAGACAACGTGAGGGTTTATACCGTTGAGGGTGTGTTGAGATAATGGGTTATTAATTAGCCGTTATAATTCCCCTCTACAAATAAAAGGGAACGTTAATGAAAAAGCCTGTCGCTATTTCTTCCGTATCCGCATATGAATCCGGCGTATCAGGTCATGCTGTTTCTTCTCTTGCGGACCAAAGTATTCCGCCTTTGAGGGGGGAATTACACATTGGATTAATATTGTGGCCGGAATTTCCGCTGCTGGCGTTATCAGGCATGATGGATGCCATGCGTTATGCCGCGCATTCCGGAAATAAAATGCACTGTCTGCTGAGTATTATCAGCACCAAACCGGAGATGCCGGTGATCAGTAATACCGGTATCAGCGTGAAACCCGGCAGGGCGCATCATTCCCCTGAAAAGTATGATTATCTGGTCATTATTGGCGGAACGTTGAAATGTTTGCCGCGCGGTCATGCGGACGATCTTAATTACATCACTCAGGCGCATCAGGCCAATGTGCCGGTCGTCGGAATTGGCACCGGCAGTTTTATTTTAGCGAAAAAAGGTTTACTGAATGGCCGTCGTGCGTCGGTGCATCCTTTTCACAGTGAAGAATTTCGCAAAAGGTTTCCCGGCGTTTGCGCGGAAGAAGGGTTTGATTTTATCGATGAGGGGAGCGTGCTGACCTGTCCGGGCGGTATTTCGACCCTCACGCTGGCGACTGAACTGATCCGTCAGCACGCGGGTGAAGAAACAGCGGCAAAAACCAGCCACCGTTTATCGCTGGGTTATGATGAATTTCGTACCGCCGCCGTTTCGCGACCGGCGAATCTTTCCCTGATTACTGACCCGCGTCTGCGGCAGGCCGTCATGCTGATTGAACAATATCTGGCGCGGCCGCTGAGCACGGCGTGGCTTGCGCACCAGGTTAATCTCAGCGCCCGGCAGCTCAACCGTTTGTTTACGGCCGAACTGGGGCAAAGCCCGAGAGATTTTATCCGCAGTGCAAAACTGCGTTACGCGCGCTGGTTGCTGAACAATACGCAGGAAACTATCACCGATATCGGCCTGCGTATGGGGTTCAGTGACTGCGCCCATTTCATTCGTCATTTTCAGAATGAATACGGTTGTACCCCCGGTTTCTGGCGCGGGCAAAACGAGCTTCTGAATATTCCTTAACTGACCGCGACTTTCTCAAACCCGGTCAGCGGTGCTGAACGGCTCTCCATTTTCGTCATCTGCCCGCCGTATACGTCGATGGCGCTTTTCAGCCGGGTGGCCTGATAGTTCAGCGTTTCAGCCGATTCTGAGGATTGCGCGACCATCTCGGCGTTGTTTTGCGTCATGGTTTCAATCTGTGCCAGTGACGTATTAATCAGTGAAAGCGCCGATGTTTGTTCGTGAGTAGCATGGCTGATCTCTTTAATCAGGCCGGACATTTGCACCACTTCACTGATGATTTCGCTGATCTGTTTACCGGCGCTTTCTACCATGTGCCCGCCGGTCTCAACGCTGTGCATATTGGCCTCGATCAGCGTTTTGATTTCTTTGGCGGCGGTCGCCGAACGCTGTGCCAGCACGCGCACTTCGGCGGCGACCACCGCAAAACCGCGACCTTCGGTTCCGGCACGGGCGGCTTCGACGGCCGCATTGAGCGCCAGAATGTTGGTCTGGAAGGCAATGCCGTCGATGACGGAAATAATGTCCACGACTTTGTTACTGGCCTGCGAAATAGACTGCATCATGCCGATGGTTTCCTGCATGATTTCGCCACCTTTCTTCGCCACGGAAGCGGCGCTGTCCGCCAGTTTGCTGGCCTGAATGACGGTGTCGGCACTTTGCCCGACGGCACCGGAGATTTCTTCAATCGCGGCGGCGGTCTGCTGAAGATTGGCCGCCGTTTCTTCGGTACGTGCGCTGAGTGCGGTGCTGTTTTTCGACATCAGGTTGCTGATATTTGTAATGCCGCCAACCTGCGTGCCGACATCTTCCACCAGCGAATGCAGGTTCAGGCCAAACTGATTAACCGAGCGCATCAGTAAACCAATTTCATCGACGCGGTTAAAATGCACGGAATCCGCTTTTTTCCCGGACACCACCTGCTGTGCCTGCGTCAGAATTGTTTTTATCGGATTGCGAATTTGTGTTTGCAGAAAGAGATCGGCCAGCAGTAAAAGGATAATCGTGGAAATAGCCATCCATGTCTGGCTAACCCCCGTCAGCGAAAATAACAACGGGAAAAGACCGGCGATAAATAACGGCAAGCGTAAACGCCAGCTCACCGGCAATTTTTGTAATACCGAAAAGAGTGAAAATAAACCGGTTCTGACCACCAGGCCTTTATAAAATTTCCGGGTTCCGGCGTTTTTATCTTTGACTAACTTGTACAGTGCTTCCGCCGCTTTAATTTCCTGCTCATCGGGTTTATTGCGCACGGAAATATAACCTGTCAGTTTATCCTGATGATGAACCGGCGTGACGTTGGCGCGTACCCAATAGTGGTCACCGTTTTTACGGCGGTTCTTCACCAGCCCGGTCCAGCTGTCGCCCTGTTGCAGGGTAAACCACATGTCGGCAAAGGCTTCCACCGGCATGTCCGGGTGGCGGACGATATTGTGGGGTTTGAAGATCAACTCGTCTTCGGAGAATCCGCTGACATTAATAAACGCGGAGTTGGCATAAATAATCCGGCTGTTGATATCCGTGGTGGACATTAAGGTAGTATCAGGATCTAACCCATATTCCCGTTGTGTCACTGGCATGTTTACGCGCATAGAAGAACCTCTGGAACGCTTAAAATTATTATAACTGTCGTTATTATGTTGTTACGGCGGTGTGTATTTTTTATTTCCAGATTATTGTATGCGTATTCCATGACTCAATGACTATGCCGGTATTTTTTGTTACTCACCAGAAATATTTAAATTACAAAACATCGAAGTGCAGTGGGAAATAAGAATAAACGTTAATTTTATTGTTGAATTAATATAAATGTAATTTTTATGTGGAAGGAAGGTTTTAATATTGATAGAGATAAAAATCTGCATTAAGGCAAATTTCAGACGGGGCAGCATGGCAATATAACTTAGCGATTCTGAATAACCATTGCGCGCAATAAAAGTACGATTTCAGGGACGTTTTTCATTCAAGCACAACTGAATGTTGCGGAAAAACCTGGGCAAATTCTGAAAATGCAGAAAAGGGCGCAGAGCGTAAACCCTGCGCCTTGAAATTATTCCCGAAAACGTAACGCCACATTCCCGGCATGAACCGGCGAAACAATAAGTGCGTTGTTGATGTCGCTGAAACAGACGTCACCTTTTTCCAGACACGCCCGCGTCCGCGACAGCGAAGACACTGTGAATTCCAGCGCGCACATGCGCGGTTCCCCGTTGTAATCATCGGGCAGGGTGAAACCATCGCGCTGTAACTGAGTCGGGTTCAGAATCCTCAGCGCAGTTTTGCCACCCTGCAGATAATATCCCTCGCCGGTTTGCTGCAGGGCATATTCCGGCCCGAACAACTGCGAATACACCTGCGCGGCGCTTTCCGGGGCGTTTGCCACAATCACAAAACCGCTCAGATCCTGCACGCCATTCGGATGCTGCTGCCATTCGGGTTGCCAGACGGCATCGGGCGTCAGGTGCTGGCAGAAAAAGCTGAACCCGTTGGGAATGCGCTGGCTGTTAATCCGCGTGATACGAAAACGCGCTTCCATCGCACGTCCGTCTGGCAGCGTCACCGGACGGAAAAATGCCGTCGGCGGTTCGCCGTCGAGCCGACGGTTTTGCAAATGCTGATAAGTGGCGTCCGCATCCTGTGTTTTCCAGACCAGCCCGGCCAGCCCTGACGGCGGTTGCCACAGGCCTTTCGGTGCCGCCGTTTTACCGGAAACCTCCGGCTCGTAGCCCAGCAGTTCCAGATAGTTTTCACCAAAAATGGCCAGATGATTGCTCGATCCCATCGAATGATGTCCGCGTTCGGACAACTGAAATCCCATGCGGACAAACAGCGCCTGCGCGTCATCCAGATGGTCATCGACGTTGATCACCGCATGATCAACCACGGGGATTAACTCAGACATAACGCGCCCTCCCGGCTGTAAATCGTAAGAAATAAAAGAATGAAGACATGGCTTAAACCGTGCGGCCTCCGAAATAAAGTTCGCTCATGCGCGGATCGTCGAGCAAATCGCGGGCATTGCCGGTCAGCGCCACCTTGCCGAGCGCCAGAATATAAGCGCGGTCGGAGAGTTGCAGGGCTTCCATCGCATTTTGCTCCACCATCAGAATGGTGACTTTCTCCAGCTGACGGATGGTCTGAATGGCGCTGAACACTTCGTCGAGCATTTTGGGTGACAGCCCCGCGGACGGTTCATCGAGCAACAAAATTGCCGGTTCGGGCATCAGCGCCCGGGTCAGTGCCAGGATCTGGCGTTCACCGCCGGACAACGCCGAGGCCGGTGCCTGCCACTTTTTGCGCAGCAGCGGATACAACTCACAAAGCTGTTCCATGCGCCGCTTGCGTTTGGCGGGGGGCAGAAACTGCCCGCCGGTTTGCAGGTTTTCCGCGACGCTCAGGTTGTTAAACACGTTATCGAGTTGTGGAACGAAACCCAGTGAGCACTCGCGTACTTTCCGGTGAATCGGAATGCCGCCCGTCTCTTCGCCATTCAGGCGAACCTCGCCCCGGCGCGGCGTCAGAAACCCGGCGATACATTTGAGCAGCGTCGATTTGCCGCAGCCGTTCGGCCCGAGCAGCGTGACGATCTCGGCCTGCGACACCGTCAGGGAAATGCCCTGTAAAATATCGACGCCCGGCGTATAACCGGCCACGACGTCATTGAGTCTGATCATACGGCCTCCTTCAGGGCGCGGCTTCCGCGGCCAAGATATGCATCGACGACGTCCTGATTTTTCGACAACTCATCCGGGTGACAACTGGCGACAATGTGCCCGCGATCTAACACGATGCAGCGTTCGCACAGCGATTTTATAAAATGCATATCATGCTCGATGATAATCAGCGAAATGCCCGTGCGGCTCAGGGTTTTCAGCGTTTCGGCCAGTTCCTGCCGCAGGTTGGGATGCACGCCCGCCATCGGTTCGTCGAGCATCAGAATGGCCGGATCACCCATCAGCGCGCAGGCAATGCCGAGCAATTTCTTCTGCCCGCCGGAGAGTGCCGCCGCCGGTAAATCCCGCACTTTGGTGAGCAATAAAGTCTCGAGCAATCCGCTGGCTTTCTGATGATCTTCTTTTTCCGCCTGCCGCCCGGAAGGCAGCGACAGCAGACCGTCCCACAGCCCGTGATGGCGGGTGCCAGCGGTCATCACCACTTCCATTACGGTCATTTTTGCGGGCATCGCCGGAAGCTGAAACGTCCGCGCAATACCGGCGCTGATAATCTTGTGCGGCGGCATTTTATCGATGCGTTTGTCGCCGACGGTCACGGTGCCGCTGTCCACGGCGGTAAAGCCGGAAATGGCGTTCAGCAGCGTACTTTTTCCCGAACCGTTCGGCCCGAGCAGCCCCAGAATCTCGCCTTTTTGCAGGTCGAAAGTGACGGATTTCAGTACCTGATTTCCGCCAAACGCTTTGCTTATCCCGTTCACGCTCAGTAAATGTGTCATGGCAGGATCCTCAGTTTTTCCGGCAGAATACCGCCCGGCCTGAGCAGTAAGCCTGTCAGCATCACCAGCCCGACCAGCCCCAGTCGCAACGCGCCGGTCAGGTCCGAGCTCATGTGCAGCCAGTCTTTGGCGAACGGAATAAAGTTGTACAACCCTTCCACCACCAGCACACCGGCCAGCACGCCGCGCACGTTACCGATACCGCCGATCATCACCATGCTCCAGATGAGGAAGGTTTCGGAGGAAAGCAGATAATCCGGGCTGACATAGTTGGTGTACCAGGCCAGCAACATCCCGGCGACTGCGCACATTACCGCACTGCACATCAGCGCCCGGCATTTCAGCCACAGCAGCGAATAGCCCATGCACATCGCCAGTTGCGGCTGTTCGCGCATCAGACGCAGTGCCCGCCCGAACCGGCTGCGGCCTAAACGCAGGGAAATCAACGTACACGCGGCGATACACAGCACGATAATCAGTGTGAAAATGCCGACGTCATGCGCCCCGGATCCGGTGGACCACGGCGCGGTAATGTTGCCGATCCCCTGACCGCCGCCGGTCAGCGACTCTTCATTGATCACCGCAATGCGGATGATTTCCGCCAGTGCCAGCGTGGCAATGCCCCAGTAATCGGCGGAAAGCTGACGCCCGAGCAGCGCCATCGCGGCGGCTACGCCCGTCGAAAGCAAAATGCCCGCCGGGATCACCAGCCATAAAGACAGTGAAAACTGACTGCCGATCCCGATGGCATACGCGCCAATACCGACAAACGCGATATGGCCGAAATTGAGCAAACCGGCGTAGCCCGCCTGAAGATTTAACGCCAGCGCAATCATCGCGTAGATCCCGGCAATGCAGAAAATATGGAGCAGGAACTCAGACACGGCGCACCTCCCGGTTGAACAGACCATACGGGCGCAACAGCAACGCCAGCAGTAAAATCACAAACGACGCGGCGTTGATCCAGGTGGTCGGCATGAACACGCCTTCCGTACCATAAAACACGCCCCAGTCGATATTGGTGACCAGCGTTTCGGTGACGGCAATCAGCAGCGCGCCAAAAATCGCGCCCATCGGATTGCCCAGCCCGCCGAGAATGGCGGCGGCCAGCACCGGCAGCATCAGATCGTTGCCCTGGTTGATGTACGCGCTGCTGTTTATGGCGATCAGTGAACCGCCGGTGGCGGCGATCATCCCGGCAACCATATTGACGGTATGAATGATGGCGTTAGCGTTCAGGCCGGAAGCGGCCGCCAGTTCACGGTTGCTGGCCAGCGCACGCACGGATCGCCCTTGTGGCGTGAAAAACAGCAGGACGCTGAAAATCGCAATAATGGCGACGGTTGCGCCGAGGCTCATCAGTTCGTCGGTGGAAACCCGCGTGTCGCCCCATTGCCAGATATCACCCACCGGCAGGTTATAGCTGACGGGCGCCGATCCTTCGACGCCGAGCATCAGCGCAATCATCACCATCGACACGGCGAGAGAGCCAATCATGGCATTCGCCGGGCCTGCGCTGACCAGCCGCTGAAACACCCAGTGATGTAAAAGCACCGCGAAAATGCCGCACGAAAGGGCAGAGAACAGCACCGCCAGCGAAAAAGGCATGCCCATTTTCATCCCGCTGGCGGTCAGGAAAGCCCCGACCATGGCGTACTGAACGTGCGCAATATTGGCAAACCGCACCATACCGTAGACCAGACTCAGCCCGAGGGCGACCAGAGACAAATCAGCGGTCCGGATTAACGTATCAACAATAAACTGAAACATGATGCTTTCCTGAACAAAGGGGCAGAAGGAAACGGTCGCGTTATCGCGCCACCGGTTCGCCGTTGAGCGCTTTCACTTTCAGGTACGGTTGGGTCTGACGCTGATTGTCGGCGTCCAGATTCAGGGTGCCGGTGATGCCGGTAAACTGCGGTGCGACGGTTTTCATGGCGTCCACTAACGCCGCCGGGCTGGCGCTGTGCGCCTTGCCGATGGCCGCTGCCGCCAGCATCACGCTGTCATAGGCATAGCTGCCGTAAACGGAGCGCGGTTTCTCGTGGAAACGCTGCTGATAATGCTCGCTGTAGCTTTGCCCGCCGGTTTTCTGCGCCATGCCGGAGACTTCCATACCGATTTGGCCGTTGGTGAATTGCGCCGGAGAATCCGCAATCGCCATCGTCAGATACATGCCGTACCACGGTGTTTTGCCCAGACCGAGCGCGGAGGATTCGCGGTTTAGCACAATCGCGTCCTGGCCGTAGCTGGTATAGACGTAAGCATCGGGTTTGGAACGTGAAATCTGTTCCAGCTCGCGGCGGTATGACGGCTGGCCGCTGGTGTACAGCACTTTGGCGACCACTTTTCCGCCGAGTTTTTCAAACGCCTGTGTAAACTGCTGCGCCATTCCCTGACCGTACGCCCCGTCCGGCGCGATAAAAGCCACCTTGTGATAGCCGAGTTTCCAGACGTCATCGGCAGAAAAACGCGCCGAAAGATCATCGAGGCCGATCACGCTGTAAGACGTTTTACCGATTTTGCGCACATCCGCGCTGGTGCCGGAAATGTTGATGTGAACCAGATTGTTCTTCACCAGATACTGGCCGATGGGAATGGTCACGCTGGAAGAGAAATCGCCAATTACCAGCGGCACGTTATCCACCTGCGTTAATTTTCTGACCGCATTCAGCCCGGTCACCGGGCTGCCCGCCGAGTCTTCCACCACCACATCCAGTTTTTGCCCGGCGACGCCGCCTTTGGCATTGAGGTCTTCCACGGCGAGTTCCATGCCGCGACGCTGATCTTCACCAATGCTGGCGCTGGTGCCGGTTAACGGCAAAATCGCGCCAAGCTTAATATCCGCAAATGCGGGATGAACAGCGCCCAGCAACGTCACGCTGGTCAGCGCAGACAAAACAACAGTACGGCGAAAGCGAGTTTTCATTATGGTTCTCCGGCTTTTTGATAAGCCCACAGAAGCAGTTGGAGTCGGACCGGCAGCCTTTTGCCCTGATCGGGCGAAGCGGTTGTCGTGTGATTTCCCTGGGTGACGCAAAGCAATGCACTCAGAAGTGAATAAACAAGTGCATACACTTATGTTCAAAGGCAAGTTCTGTGCCATGTGAACAATTTTGCAGTGCCATCTGGCAGGAAAATGAGCACGGGGAGATCAAATAACGATGAAAAACAGAGGGAACGTGCGCGGTAAAAAATTAAAAAGTAAATCAGATAAGGTCATTATTTTTGCCGTTCGCTAAACCGCGGTTCTAAACGGAATGTATATATTCACTTTTTTGGAGCAATAACCGCACTGCAACAGTGCAATCCTTTTTTTAATTCGGAAATAACAAAGGGCTAAATATTCTATAGTGAATAAGCTTATGATAAATAGTGATTTGTAGAAGTGAGTGCAAAAGTGTATGCAATCTTGTGTTGAGCCGACTTTATTGCTGTGCTATCAATTAAATCCACATCGATGTCTTTAATTTCTGCTTCAGTTTTAAAATTGACGTAAACAAAAATTAAAAGAAAAAAATTAAGCAGAGCCGGAGGTTCAGTGATTGTTCCCAAAAAAAAGTCCCGCAGCGCAGACAGCGTCGAGAAGGTTTACGAAAAAGTAAAACTGCTGGCGATTGATTACCACTTCCGCCCCGGCGAACGGGTCAACGAAGTCGAGCTGGCGGGCCAGCTTGGCGTCTCCAGAACGCCGGTACGTGAGGCGCTGAACCGCCTTTCCAAAGACGGTTTCATGAGTTTCGTGCCGAACCGCGGATTTTATGCCCGCGATATCACGCCGGAAGGCGTACGCGAGCTGTATGAAGTGCGCATGGTGATTGAACAGGCGACGTTCCGCTTTGCCTGCCAGCGCGCCACTGATGAAGAAATCGCTGCAACCGCCGCTATCTGGGAAAATGTCAGCGAGACACAACCCGACGCCAGCGAAATCACCGACTGGTCGGAAATCGCCAAAGCCGACGAACACTTCCACATGGAAATCGCCCGCATCTCGCGCAATGCCCGGCTGTACGAAATGCTCGACAGCCTGAATTCGCTGATCCGCTTTTTCCGCCGTATCGATCTGGAAACGCCCGGCCGTCGGATCAACGCCTATGAAGAACACGTCGGGATCATTGCTGCGCTGCGCCATCGCGATATTGAAAAGGGCGCACAACTGATTGAACGCCATGTTTCACTGAGTTCTGAAAACGCAGTGGAAGTGACAAAAGAAGGTCTGGCACGCATTTACTTCGGAAAAAAACAGGCGTTGTAACGCCGCTTCAGGACATTATAAAAACCCTGCACATCAATACAGATCACCACAGAGGATCTATGGCTGTCATTTCTCAACACATTATCGATCAGGCAAAGCAGCTGCGCCGTGAATTCCACACCCGGCCAGAACTGGGCCTGAATGAACATCATACTGCCCAAAAAATCAGTGAACTGCTGCGGTCTTTCGGTCTTGAAGTCCACACCGGAATCGCCGGAACCGGCATTGTCGCCACCCTGCGCAACGGCGAAGGGCCGTCGATTGGCCTGCGCGCGGATATCGATGCGCTGCCGATCCAGGAACTCAACAGTTTTGAACACGTCTCGCAAAACCCCGGCCTGATGCACGCCTGCGGCCACGACGGTCACTCGGCCATTTTGCTCGGTGCGGCACGTCATCTGAGCGAAAACCGCCAGTTTCGCGGCACGGTACATTTCATTTTCCAGCCTGCGGAAGAAAACGCCGGGGGCGGCCAGATGATGGTTAACGAAGGATTGTTTGAACGCTTCCCGATGCAGGAAGTGTACGCGCTGCATAACTGGCCCGGCCTGCCGGTTGGCGAAGTCGCAGTCAGTCAGGGGCCGATGATGGCGTCGCAGGACAATTTCTACATCACGCTCACCGGCAAAGGCTGCCATGCGGCAATGCCCGAACTGGGCGCTGATCCGGTCGTGGCTGGTGCACAACTGATTTTATCGCTGCAAAGCCTGATTTCACGCCGCCTGTCGCCGCTGGAACAAACGGTGATCAGCCTGACGCAGGTGCAGGCGGGCGAGGCGATCAACGTGATCCCGGAAACGCTGCACATGTCCGGCACGTTGCGCTGCCAGAGTAATGAAACGCGCATTTCCTGCTGGCGGCTGATTGAAGAATACGTCAAAGCCGTGCCGCTGCCGTTTGGCGTCAGAGGCGAAGTTCGCTGGGAATTCGGTTATCCGGTGACGAAAAACCATCCGGCGCAGGCAGAAATTGTGCGTGAAGCCGCTGAACATTCACCGGGCGTCACGAAAGTACATTTCAACAATCCGCCGTCGATGGCGGCAGAAGATTTTGCGTATTTGCTCGAGCGATGTCCCGGCGCTTACTTCTGGCTGGGTGCCGACGGCGCAGAGCCTTCCGCTTCGCTGCACAACGCACATTTCGATTTTAATGATGATCTGATCCCGCTGGGCATCGGCATTTGGTCGACGCTGGTGGAAAGATCGTTGAAGGAATAATTCTCTCACTCTTTTCACCTTTACGGAGTCAACCATGAGCCAGATTCATTTTGTCGGAGCCGGTCAGATGGCCGAAGCGATTATCCGCGCGGCCCAGAAACGCGGTGCTGTTTCCGCCAGCCAGATTACCCTTGCGGATATCGACGACGGGCGTATTGCCACGCTGCGTGACCGGTATCAGCTGACGTCGGCGCTTAACGACAGCGAAGCGCTGGCGGCGGCGGATTACATCGTGATTGGCGTCCGCCCGCAGGATGATATCGACGGCGTTGCGCGGCACATTTGCCAGTATGCATCGCCACAGGCCACGGTGATTTCGATCATTGCCGGTGTCACGCTCGAACGGCTGGGTGCGCAGTTTGGTACGACGCGCCCGATTGTCCGCACCATTCCGAATACCCTGACGGACACCGGTTTTGGCTACAGCGGCGTGGTGTTTAACGCGCACGTTAAGCCGGAACCGCTGATGCCGTTTCTGGAAAGTTTCGGCAAGGTGATGCTGCTCGAAGAACGGCTGATCGACATATTCACCGGCTTTGCCGTCGCCGGGGTGAATTACGTGTATTACTTTATCGAATCGCTCACCGACGCAGGCGTGCTGAGCGGGTTGTCGCGTCCGCAGGCCAGCAAAGTGGTGTGGGAAAATCTTATTGGTGGCGTGGAAATGCTGAAAACCAGCGGGCTGCATCCGCGCCAGCTGATGGACATCAACAACTCACCGGCCGGTGTCGGCATTAACGGATTATACGAGCTGAATAACAGCGATTTCGCCGCCGGATTACAGCGCAGCGTGATGACCGCCGTCAGAAGAACCACCGAGCTTTCCGGCAGCAAACCGGCGTAAACCTGCCTTATTGCCCCTGTAAAAAAGGCCGGACACTTTCGCGTCCGGCCCTGATCAAAACGATTTCACTTACACGCGGAAATGCCCGACGGCGAGCGCCAGACCGGTGGCCTGTTCCTGCAAGGCAGACGCCGCGCCGGTGGATTCCTGAACCATCGCCGCATTCTGCTGCACCATGCCATCAAGCTGGGTAATCGCCTTGTTGATTTCATGAATACTCAGCATCTGTTCTTCGGACGCGTGGGTGATTTCCATCATCACGCTGCTGACATTCGACACGTTGCTGACGATTTCACTCATGCTGTCGCTGGCGAGACGCACCTGCGCGGAACCGGACGCCACGCTGGTGACCGTCGATTCAATCAGCACTTTGATCTCTTTTGCCGCCTGGGCGCTGCGCTGCGCCAGACTGCGCACTTCGCTGGCGACCACGGCAAATCCGCGCCCCTGTTCACCGGCACGCGCGGCTTCAACCGCAGCGTTCAGTGCCAGAATGTTGGTCTGGAACGCAATGCCGTCGATAACGCCGGTGATATCCCCGATTTTTGACGACGCGCTTTCAATACTTTCCATCGTCGTAATGACTTTCGTCACCACTTCGTCACCGCGTGTGGCGGCTTCTGAGGCGGATCTCGCCGTCGCGCTGGCCTGTTTGGCGGAGCTGGCGGACTGAGACACCGTGGCGGTGATCTGCTCCAGCGACGCGGCGGTTTGTTGCAGACTGGCAGCAGCGGATTCGGTGCGCCCCGACAAATCGTTATTCCCGGCGGCAATTTCATCGGCGGCAATTTTGACGGATTCGCTGGTGGTGCGGATTTCGGACATCACCTTGCTGAGCTTATCGACAAACGTATTGAACGCACGGGCGATTTGCGTCACCTCGTCATGGCCGTCGGTCGGTAAGCGTTGGGTCAGATCGTCTTCGCCGGAGCTGATGGCGTTGAGCGTATCGCGCACCACTGAAAGACGGTGGAACGATTTGGTGATGATCAGGCCAATCACGGCAGCAGAAATCAGCACGATCACAAACAGCGTAATCACCGAAGAGGTCAGCAGCGAACGCATCCCCGCCGTGGATTCGCTCTTGTCCTGCAACACCAGCGTGTACCATTCGGTGCCCGCGACCGGCAGCGCACGGACGCGTTTAGTGACGCCACTGAGCTGAATATCCACCGGCGTTTTCGCCGCGAATAAATCCTGCAAATTCACGCCTTCCGCCAGCGAACTGAACGGTTTCAGGGCCAGCTTATCGTCCGGGTGCGCAATGATCACACCGGATTTATCCACCAGCATCCCGAAACTGCCGGGCGTCGGATGGATGGTATTGACGTTATTCACCACGCTGTCCATCGAGACATCACCGGCGACAATGGCTTTCAGCGTGCCACCGTCCATAACGGGTACGGCGAATGTGACCACTAACTTACCAGTGCCCGAATCGACATACGGCGGCGTGGCAACCGGATGCCCGGCTTCTGCTGCCTGCTTGTACCACGGACGGCCCGTCGGATCGTAATCGGACGGCACGCCGGTCGGATCGGCGAATTTCGCGGTTTTATTCGCATAACCGACGTAAACGTTAGTAAATCCGCCCGCAGCGGAAATTTGCTTGAGCACCGGAACCGGATCTTCCGTTAACGCAACCTGCTGAAGTGAAGCAATCATCCCTGTTTTTGCACTGACCCAATCGCTGATCCCTTGCGTGTGGCTGGAGGTCAGGGCGTTGAGCGTGGTGTCTGTCGCCTGACTGTTGTATTTATCTGCAACGGTGTAACTGAGGAAGGTATTGATCACCAGCGAGCACACCACAATGGCGATGCAGGCGGTAATAATGCGCGAACGAATTGTCTTTAGCATGGGCGTTTCCCTGGAAGGAATCTTAAGATTTAAATAACGGCAGAAAACCGGAAAACTTGAGGTTGGTCACAGAAAAACGGAGGTTTATAGCGGTGAAACAGTGCCCTTTTTTATTTTTGCGTGAAATTTATCGTCTTCCATCCCCAACTCGCTATTCCCTGTTATTCCCGCCAGGCTTTACCGAAATTTCGTGAAACGCCTCTCAAATCTGATCACAAAACCCGCAGGGGATCTTGCGGGTTTTTTCGTCCGGTGATAGTAATGCACTACTTTACAAAATAACGTGAAGCAGGAAAGTACATTACGAATCAGTTTACAAAGGACACCCCATGTCAGAACTTAAATTTGCCACACGTCTGAACTCGTTTGCCTCGGGGGCTTATCTTTACTGGCCGGAACTGAAAGGCAAACCTTCAGTACTGCAAATGATCGAACGTGCAGCTACGGTTAAAGGATTGACACATCTTGACCTGAATTATCCCCAGCACATGACTGACGACGTCAAAACCATGCGTCAGAAAATCGAAGAAGTCGGGCTGGCGGTCAACGGGATGCAAATGCGCTGGGATGCTCCGGAATTTAAAATCGGCGCATTTACCAACCCGGACCCCAAAATTCGTCGTCAGGCGATTGAGTTAACCAAACGCGGCATCGACGCCGGGCGCGAATTCGGTGCCAGCATCATGACGCTGTGGATGGGGCAGGACGGTTTCGATTATTGCTTCCAGGCTGACTACAAAAAAATGTGGGAAGACGCGGTCAGCGCGGTGCGCGAAGTGGCGGAATATGCGCCGGACATCGACGTCAGCATTGAATACAAACCCAACGAACCGCGCGCTTACAGCATCTTCCCGAATGCCACCACCTGTCTGCTGGCGGTGGAAGAAGCCGGTTGCAAGAATTTAGGTATCACGCTGGATTTCGCGCATGTGCTGTTTGCCAATGAAGTCCCGGCGTTTGCCGCGGCGATGGTCGCACGCCGTTCACGCCTGCTCGGGCTGGATCTCAACGACGGCTGGGGCAAACGTGACGACGGCCTGATGGTCGGCTCCGTGAATCCACGCGCCACGCTGGAATTCCTGCTGCAAATGAAGCGTGACGGCTATAAAGGTGCGTATTACTTCGATACGTTCCCGGACGCCAGCGGTCTGGATCCGGTTCGCGAAGCCGAAACCAATATCGCGACCGTGATCCGTTTACTGAAACTGTGTGAAAAGCTCGAAAACAACCCGGCGCTGAATGAAGCCATCAGCAGGCAGGATGCCGTCGCCTCTCAGCAAATCGTCAATGACGTGATGCTGGCGCAATAAAAGCGACCGCCACAGCGCGAGTCGCTGTGATAACCATAAAAATAACAATCCGAAGGCCAGATGATGAAAAAACTCTTACTGTCTGTACTCACCTCTACACTGTTTTGCTCCAGCCTTTATGCAGCGGATTTACCCCCACTGCAATCCGATACCGAACCGGATCGGACTGAATGGACACAACTGACCGCCAAATATGGCCCGTTACCGGCTATCGATAAATCGCTGAAAATCGGCGGCGTATCGAAAACGCTGACCAACGAATACTGGCGCTCCCTCGGTCAGGGCTATAAAAACTTTGCCGATAAACACGGCTTCACCGTGGAATATCAGGCCGCCGCCAACGAAGACGACCAGCTCGGTCAGCTCTCTATCGCCGAAACGCTGATTTCACAAGGGTTCAACGGTCTGCTGGTGTCGCCGCAAACCGACGCCAACCTGCAACCGGCGTATGAATCCGCCAAAAGCAAAAACATTGCCGTGGTGAACGTCAATGACGCCGTGATGCCAAACGCCGCGTATTACGTCGGCAACGTGCAAAAAGATAACGGCGTTCGCGTGGCGGGCTGGTTTATCAAAAAGCACCCTGAAGGCGGCAAGGTCGCGGTCATCGAAGGCCAGCCGGGCGTGTATGCGGCAACGCAGCGCACCAAAGGCTTTAAAGAAACCATTCAGGCCAGCGGGAAATTCACCGTGGTCGCCAGCGTTCCGGCCAACTGGAGCCGCGAAAATGCGTACAACGCCGCGGCGACAATTTTACAGCAACATCCTGATCTGATTGGTTTCTACGCCAACAACGACGGCATGGCGCTGGGCGTGGTGGAAGCCGTTGCCGCTGCCGGAAAATCGAAACAGGTTGCTGTTTTTGGCACCGACGGGATTTCCGATGCGTATGCGTCAATCAAACGCGGCGAGCTGACCGGTACGGTTGACAGCTTCCCGGTGCTGACCGGCGAAGTGGCGATGGAAGTGGTTGTCCGCCTGATTAACGGCCAGAAAATCTCCCGCGTGGTGTCGACGCCGCAGGCGCTGATCACCAAAGACAATGCCGACGCGTTCTCCACCAAAGATAACGCTAAGATTCGCCAGTTACTGGCGCAGCAACAATAAGTCTGGCGTCAGAGAACAGGGCGAGGAGAGTTTATGGAACAGTATTGTTTGACGATGCGCGGCATCAGCAAAAGCTACAGCGGCGTGGCGGCGGTTCAGGGTGTCGATTTCGCCGTCAGGCCGGGCGAAGTGCACGCGCTGATTGGTGAGAACGGTGCCGGAAAATCGACTCTGCTCAATATCCTGTCAGGCGTCCGGGCCGCCGATTCCGGCGAGATCAGGGTCGAAGGGCAGGTGATTCAGATGAAAAACCCGCTGTCTGCGCGCCATGCCGGTATCGCAATGATTCACCAGGAGTTGCAGCACGTTCCTGAACTCTCCGTCGCCCAGAACATGTTTCTCGGGCGGCCCCTGACCAAAATGAAAGGGCTGTTTGTTGACAGAAAGGCGCAGTACAAACGCGCGGTGGCGATCCTGCGCCGTCTGGATCCGAGCATTAATCCGGATGAGCCGATCAAAAACCTGAAAGTCTCGCAGCAGCAGATTGTCGAGATCGCCCGTGCGTTGCTCGATGAAGCCAAAATTATTGCGATGGATGAACCGACGTCGAGCCTGACGCCGACGGAGTTTGAGCGTCTGGCAGAACTGATTTCTGACCTGAAATCGATGAATGTCTCGCTGATTTACGTCTCGCACAAAATGAATGAAATCTTCAAAGTCTGCGACCGCGCCACGATTTTGCGCGACGGCAAACAGGTCGGTGTGGTGAATATCTGCGACGAAACTGAAGAAACCATCGTGACCAAAATGGTCGGGCGCAAAATCGAAAAAGTGCAGCACCACTCGCACGCCACACAACGTGAAGTGCTGCGCGTGGACGATCTCAGCCGCGACAAAGCCGTGCGTAACGCCAGTTTTAGCGTTAAAGCCGGTGAAGTGCTGGGCATCGCGGGGCTGGTCGGGTCAGGTCGCACCGAGTTGCTGAAACTGATTGCCGGCATCGATGCCAAAACCGGCGGCAGCATTGAAGTCGACGGTGTCGTGGTGAAAAAACACAACGTCAGTTCCGCCATTCGCGCCGGAATTGGCCTGGTGCCGGAAGACCGCAAAAAAGAAGGCATCATTAAAGAACGCGCCGTCAAAATGAACATGGCCCTGCCGTCGATGGCGCGCTTTACCCGCTTCGGCCTGCTGAAAAAAAGTCAGCTGAATCAGACCGCGCTGGATGTGATGACGGATTTGCGGCTGCGTCCGCTGAATATCGACAAACCTATCGGCACGCTGAGCGGCGGGAATCAGCAAAAAGTGATTATTGGCCGCTGGGTAGCCGCCGATAATAAAGTGTTTCTTTTTGATGAGCCGACACGGGGAATTGATATCGGGGCCAAGTCTGAAATTTATAATCTGATTGAAAAACTCGCGCAGCAGGGGAAAGCCATTGTGGTGGTTTCGTCCGAAATGCCGGAAATAATGCGTATCTCCGACCGGGTTCTGGTCATGCGCGAAGGGCAAATTACAAAAGAACTTAACGGCGACGATATCACCGAAGAAAATATCGCGCGTTATGCCATTAATGATGTGAAAAAAGCCGTCTGAATTAACGATACGCTCCGACACCTACCAGATTTTTAAAGGCCATTATTATGACAACTCAAGGTAATGTTCAGCCAAAGGCTTTCCCTCTGGCATTATTTACATTCAATGTTCGCGATGCCGGTACGCTGATTGGTTTACTGATTATTGTGATCACCTTCTCTTTTCTTTCGCCGGTATTTTTCACGCTGCCGAACCTGCTGAATATTTTGCAGCAGTCATCGATTAATGGAATTATTGCGCTGGGAATGACGCTGGTCATTATTTCCGGCGGTATCGATTTGTCCGTCGGGCCAACGGCGGCGCTTTCTGCGGTACTCGGCGCGACGCTGATGGTGTCCGGCGTGCCGGTTCCGCTGGCGATTATGGCGACGCTGGGCGTCGGCGCACTGTGCGGCGTTTTCAGCGGAATGTTAGTGGCGTATGCCGGTTTGCAGCCGTTCATCGTCACCCTCGGCGGCCTTTCGCTGTTCCGCGCGCTGGCGCTGATTTTCACCAACGGCAACCCGATTTTCGGTATCCCGATGGAGTTCCGTACGGTCATCAACAGCACGGTATTCGGGGTTCCGGCACCGATTGTGATTGTTATCGCCATTGCGGCAATCCTGTGGGTGGTCATGAATAAAACGCCGCTGGGCGAATACATTCTGGCCGTCGGCGGTAACGAAGAAGCCGCGCGCGTGGCCGGTGTGCCGGTCAAAAGAACCAAAGTCACGGTGTTTGTGATTTCCGGCGTACTGGCGTCTCTGGCCTCCCTGATTCTGATTGGTCGCCTGGGCGCTGCCGAACCGACGATGGGGAATTTATGGGAACTGGATGCGATTGCCGCGGCGGCCATTGGCGGGGCGTCGCTGATGGGCGGGAAAGGCAGTGTAATCGGCACGCTGATTGGCGCGGTTATTTTAGGTTCATTACGAAACGGCCTGACGCTTCTGAATATTCAGGCGTTTTATCAATTGCTTGCCACCGGCCTTATAATTATCATAGCGATGTTGATTGACCGGGCGACACGAGGCAAGTAATGAATCAGGATCCGCGAGCCATAGGCGCTCAAATTCGTATGAAATTGCCACATCTGACGCCACTGGAAAGAAAAGTCGTCGAAGCCATTACGTCTAAAACAGATTTTTCAGAGCAAACGTCGTTAAAAGAAATTGCGCTGGAAAATAATGTCTCAGAGGCAATGATTGTTAAATTGACGAAGAAATTAAATTTCTCAGGATTTAGAGATTTCAGAAGCAGTTTGATTTATTACAACTATTCTGAAGTGGCAAATTTACATGCGGAAATTGAGCCGGGAGACTCGTCGGAGCAATTACTTGAAAAGGTATTTCGCACATCCATTCAGGCAATAGAAGAAACCTTATCTATTGTCGATGTGTCGGAATTTAACCGCGCTGCTGACATTCTTTTTAAAGCCAGGCACATCGATTTATATGCCGTCGGGGGTTCTGCCGCCGTCGCCAGAGATTTGTCGCATAAGCTCCTGAAAATAGGAATTAAAACGACGGTCTACGATGATGCCCACATTATGCTGATGTCAGCAGCCGTCTTATCGGACGATGATGCGGTGGTCGCTATCAGCCATTCCGGCGCCACCCGCGCGGTGAATGACCCGATTAAACTGGCGGCGCGCAACGGTGCCAAAGTTATCGCCATCACCAATTATGCCGAGTCGCCTATTGCGCACAATGCGCATGTGGTTCTCAATTCAACCTCTCAGGGATCGCACTTGCTCGGGGAAAACGCTGCCGCCCGCATCGCCCAGTTAAATATTCTGGATGCCTTATTTGTGGCGATTGCGCAGAAGGATTTGAAGACAGCGGAGAAAAACCTGATGAAAACCCAGCAGGCGGTTCAGGACCTTCGGGAATACTAGAATGGGTAAAATTTTAGTCACGGGCAGCCTTCATTACGACATCGTGATCCACGCGCATCACCGCCCTGAAAAAGGCGAAACGGTAATGGGCAGCGGCTGTTCGTACAAATTTGGCGGCAAAGGCGGTAATCAGGCGGTGTCCGCCGCGAAAGCTGGCGCGCAGGTCAGCTTTGCCGGTGCGGTTGGTGCGGATACGCAGGGCGATTTCCTGCGTTCCGTGCTCGAAGAGAATGGCGTGAATACGGATTTTGTGGCCGTCAGTGCAGATGTGCCGTCGGGCATGAGCGTTGCGCTGATGGACGCCGAAGGGGATTACGGCGCGGTCGTCGTCTCCAACGCCAATAACCGGGTAGATGCCGCGCAATTTGGCCACGACGCCGTCTGGCAACAGGTTGAGATGTTGCTGCTGCAAAACGAAGTGCCGGAAGCGGTGAATCTGGCGGCAGCCGAAGCGGCAAAACAGCGTGGCATCCGCGTGTGTCTGAACGCCGCCCCGGCGCGTGAGATGTGCAGCGCGATGCAATCCGCCGTCGATTTGCTGGTGGTCAACGGCGTCGAAGCCCGCGACCTCAGCGGCATTACGGTGAATGCGTTATCCGATGCCCGCGCCGCCGCCGAATGGCTCGGCGAGCATTATCCGGCAGTGGTCGTCACGGCAGGCGAACACGGCGTTGCCTGGTGCGAAGCCGGTGAACGCAGCCAGTCCATGCCCGCCGAAAAAGTCGAACTGGTCAGCACGCACGGCGCAGGCGACTGCTTTATGGGTATGCTCTGTACGTCACTCTTGCAGGGCGACACGCTGGCCGGTTCCGTAGCAAAAGCCAACCGCGCCGCCGCAGAACACGTTTCACGTAAAGCGTAGCGTTGATGCAAAAAAATAAGGCAGGGAGATCTCTGCCTTATTCATTTATTCCGCAGAATCCGTTCCTGTCTCAGGAATTTTCTTCTTATCCACATGCCCTAAATCGCGGTCCGGGAAGCAGATATCGCGCACGCGCTGTTTAAGCGGTGCGGCGTCCGGAAAACCGCCGTCTCTTTTGCGTTCCCAGATAAGCTCGTCATCGACTTTAATCTCGTAAATTCCTCCCGTGCCCGGCACCAGCGTGACCGACGCCAGATCGGTGCTGAAAGAATTCAACAGTTCCTGTGCCATCCACGCGGCGCGCAACAGCCAGTTGCATTGGGAACAATAAGTGATGGTAACTGCCGGACGTTTTTCCATGGAATAACCCTTCTGTGCGCGGTTTTATTGCCGCGTTTTAAACATGTGAAAAGCAGATGAAGCCTTGAAAATACCATGATGTGGCGCGATTTACTCCCCGCTGCACGCCTGTGCCAGAAGCTGACGCAGCCACTGGTGCGCCGCCGATAAATGCGAGCGCTCGTGCCACGCGGCGACTTTGGTAAAACCGGGGATCGTCAGTGGTGGCGGTAATACCTCGAGCCCTGCGGCATCGCGCACCAGACGTTCCGGCACCACGGCAATCAGGTCAGTGGTTTGCAACACCGGCGGCAGCACCAGAAAACTGTTCACCGACAGCACGACGTTACGTTTTTTGCCCAGCGCCTGAAGCGCCTTATCGGTCACGCCTTCGAAATTATCGCCGCTCAGCGACACCAGCGCGTGATCGTACCGGCAGAACGTATCGAGAGAAATAGCGCCGTTTTTAAGCGCCGGATGGCCTTTGCGCAGTGTACAAACATAGCGTTCGTCGTAAAGATGGCGGATGTGTAAATCAGGTGGCGTGGTTTCCGGCGTCAGCAGCGCAAGGTCGATTTCACCACGCTCCAGCCGCCCCAAAACCGTGACATCTTCGGCGCGCTGTACCGACAGATGAATGCCCGGCGCACGCTGTTGCAACAGGGAAAAGAACGGCACGATAATCACACTCAGTGCGTAATCGGTGGCCGCCAGTGTGAATGTCATTTCGCACTCTGCGGGAACAAAGGCTTCCGGTTCCAGCAACGCTTCTATCTGCGCCATGACCCGTTTTACCGGTTTCGCCAGCGCCAGCGCACGTTCCGTCGGCACAATGCCGTAACGTGAACGGACAAAAAGCGGATCATTAAAACTGTCACGCAGACGTGTCAGCATACTGCTGACGGCAGGCTGCGTCAGGGAGAGGCGTTCGGCGGCGCGGGTGACATTCCGCTCGTCGAGCAGGGCGTCGAAAGCCTTTAACAGGTTGAGGTCGAGACTTTTAAGGTTGCGCATCGGCAGGGCACTCTTTGAGTTATAACGAAATATTATGTGCACTATAATATTTCTTCACTTCCGCATATAGCTGTCCGACGTCACTCTGGTCGCCGGATGCCAAACTCACCGGGAAAAAAATTATGTCCGCACTCTTTACGCCGTTTACCCTGAAAGACGTCACGTTAAAAAACCGTATCGCTGTTCCGCCGATGTGCCAGTATTCCGCCACTGACGGCGTGTCGAACGACTGGCATCAGGTGCATTACGCAACACTTGCGCGCGGTGGCGCAAGTCTGGTTATCGTCGAAGCGACCGCCGTTTCGCCGGAAGGCCGCATCACTCCGGGATGCTTAGGGATCTGGAACGACGCACAGGCCGCTGAACTGGCGAAAATCGCCAAATCCATCAAAGCCGCCGGGGCTGTTCCGGGGATTCAGATTGGTCATGCAGGCCGTAAAGCCAGCGCCAATCTGCCGTGGGAAGGCGATGATCATATTGCAGAAGGCGATCCGCGCGGCTGGGCGACTATCGCACCTTCAGCGGTTGCGTTCGGCAAACATCTGCCAAAAGTGCCGAAAGAGATGACAAAAGCGGATATCCAACGCGTTATGGCGGATTTCGTCGCGGCAGCCAAACGTGCGCGCGATGCCGGTTTTGAATGGCTGGAACTGCATTTTGCC
Organism: Rahnella sikkimica; assembly: GCF_002951615.1. Taxonomy (GTDB): domain Bacteria; phylum Pseudomonadota; class Gammaproteobacteria; order Enterobacterales; family Enterobacteriaceae; genus Rahnella; species Rahnella sikkimica. Next base: position 53,778 of record NZ_CP019062.1, read on the forward strand.
CACGGCTATCTGGCGCAGAGTTTCTTCTCCGTGCATTCCAACACCCGCACGGATGAATACGGTGGTGATTTCGCCGGTCGCAGCCGTTTCCTGATTGAAACCTTCGACGCCGTTAATGCGGTCTGGCCGAAAAACCTGCCGATCACCGCGCGTTTTGGCGTGATTGAATACGATGGCCGCGACGAAGAAACGTTGTCCGAGTCCATCGAACTGACGCGCATCCTGCGTGAGAAAGGGCTGGATCTGCTCAACGTCAGCGTCGGTTTCTCCACCTGGGAAGCGCAGATCCCGTGGGGCGCAGGTTTCCTCGCACCGGTTTCGCGCCGCGTGCGCAAAGAAGCCGGTTTGCCGGTCGCCAGTTCCTGGGGCGTGGCGTCTGCGGACGTCGCCGAACGCTGCATCAGCGAAGAAGACATGGATCTGGTGATGATCGGCCGCGCGATGCTCGCCAACCCGCATTATCCGTATGCACTGGCGAAAGAGCTGGGCGTAGAAAATCCGTCCTGGGTCCTGCCTGCGCCTTACGCGCACTGGCTTGAGCGTTACAGCATCAGCTAAAACTTCAGTGATAACATCCGCGTAAAATAGCGGTAAGAACACAGGCAGAAGCGATCCTTCTGCCTGTTTTTTTGCGTGTTTTCCAGATATAAAAATCAGCGATGATTATCATCACAAGTGATGATTTCAGTAATATCTCGCTATTGCGTATCTTGTGCTCAACGCCAGCCTGCGGGCCGGAATCTTAATTCTAAGGAGCTCAACATGAACGCAATACTCTGGCCGGAAGGCTTTATCCCCGGTGAAACCGACAACTTCGCCTCTAACGAAATGATCATCACCGGCCTGACCGTGGAAGAACTGTGGGCGCAACTCGACAACACCGCCGCATGGCCGGTGTATTACAGCAACGCATCGGATATCTTTTTCCACGACGGCACCGGTCCGGGCCTGAGCAACGGCGCACGTTTTCGCTTCAGCACGTTCGGCTTTCCGGTCGAAGCGCAGGTTAATGAGTACGTACCGCCGGTAAAAGGCCAGCCCGCGCGCATGGCATGGCACGGCTGGGCAGAAGGCGACGCCGAAACCCGGCTTGACGTCCATCACGCCTGGCTTTTCGAAGAACTCTCCGGTGGCCGCGTCCGTGTCCTGACGCAGGAAACGCAAAACGGTAAACCCGCCCGCGAACTCGCGATCACACGCCCGAACCCGATGATCAACGGCCATCAGGAATGGCTGGATGGGATGATCGGTGCGGCTCGCAAAATGCACGGCTGATTTTCAAAGAATTACATTTTGTTTCAGGGCAGGCCGCAGGGTCTGCCTCTTTTCTTTTCAATTCTTTCAATCCTTTCCAAATCAACGCAAAATCTGTCTTCTTGAGCGGCGACAATAAGGGATGCGGGCGTGAATTCAGGTTTGATGGTGTTACACGGAAATCACTCAGAAGCGCTGAGGGATATTCTGGTGTCGTGGATGGCGGCGCATCCGCTGTCTCCGCTGGAAAACGAAGTGATTCTGGTACAAAGCAACGGGATCAATCAGTGGCTGAAACTGGCGCTGGCGCGCGATGTGTCCGAAGGCGGCTGCGGGATCGCGGCGGCGCTGGACATCAAACTGCCTGCGCGCTTTTTCTGGCAGGTTTACCGCGCGGTGCTGGGCAAAGACCAGGTGCCGGATTCGTCGCCGTTTGACCGCTCGCTGCTGACCTGGCGGCTGATCCGTCTGTTGCCGCAATTACTGCCTGAACCTGTTTTTGCTCCGCTGGCGCGTTTCTTAAAAGATGACGGCGATATGCGTAAGCTGCATCAGCTGGCGCAGCGTCTGGCGGATTTGTTCGATCAGTATCAGGTATACCGCGCCGACTGGCTCGAAGACTGGGGCAACGGGCTGGACGTGTTGCGCACCAGCCGTAAAGGCAGCGAGCCGGTGCCGGAAAACCTGCTGTGGCAGCCGCAATTGTGGCGCGCACTGCTGGACGATGTGCCTGAAAGCGAGCGGGGAACCAGCCGCGCCGCACTGCATCAGCGTTTTCTGCAACATGCTCAAACTATTCCTGAAGACCAGCGTCCGGCCGGTTTGCCTGCGCGGCTGATCGTCTTCGGCATTTCGTCGCTGCCGCAACAATCCTTAGAAGTTCTGGCTGTGCTCGGCCGCTGGACGCACATCTTTATGTGTGTCCATAACCCGTGCGAGCACGACTGGAGCGATATTATCGCCGATAAAGATCTTCTGCGCGCCGAACGTGCGCGTCAGCAGCGCAAACCGGGCATGCCGCAGGTGATTGCCGAAGGCGATTTGCATCAGCACGCGCATCCGCTGCTGGCGGCGTGGGGCAAACAGGGGCGCGATTACATCGGCCTGCTCAATGAATATGACAATCACGAGTCCTACGCTTCCACGCTCGCGCCGGTGATCCCGCGTATTGATCTGTTCACCTCCAACGGCGAAGACACCTTATTGCATCAGTTGCAGGAAGACATTCTGCAACTGCGGCCGCTGGCGGAAACGAAAGACAAATGGCCTGAGATTGATGCGCTGAAAGACCCATCCCTGCGTTTTTCGATAACGCACAGCGCCCAGCGTGAAGTGGAAGTGCTGCACGACCGTCTGCTGGCCGCGCTGGCCGCCGATCCGACGCTGAAAGCGCGCGATATTATCGTGATGGTGCCGGACATTAATGGCTATGCGCCGCACATTCAGGCGGTGTTTGGCCTGATGGAACGCAGCGATCCGCGCTATATCCCGTTCACCGTGGCCGATCAGGGGCCGCGTCAGAACAACCCGTTGCTCGGTGCGCTTGAAAGCCTGCTGACGTTGCCGCAGTCGCGTTTTGCCGTCAGCGATTTGCTGGATTTACTCGATGTGCCGTCGGTGCGTCAGCGTTTTGGCATCGGTGAAGAGCAGTTGCCGCTGCTGCACCGCTGGATAAGCGCCGCCAACGTGCGCTGGGGGCTGCATGCGGAACAGCGTCAGAGCCTCGGGTTGCCGTTATCGCCGGAGCAAAACAGCTGGTTCTTCGGCCTGCAAAGAATGCTGCTCGGTTACGCCGTTGGCAGCGGTGACGCCTGGCAGGGCATTGAACCGCTGGACGAAATCGGCGGGCTGGAAGCAGCGCTGATTGGCCCGCTGTCGCATCTCTTAAATTGCCTTGATGAAACCTGGCGTCAGCTGTGTGAACCCGCGTCGCCACAGGTGTGGGGCGAACGTTTACAGGCGTTGCTCAGCGGGTATTTTGCCGAAGATGACGGCGACGACGGTTTTATTTTAGTGCGTCTGCATACCGAGCTGGAAACCTGGCTTGAAGCCTGTGAAAGCGTCGATCTTCAGGCCGAGCTGCCGCTGTCTGTTGTGCGCGAACACTGGCTGGCGCAGTTTGATCAGTCCGGCCTGACGCAGCCGTTCTTTGGCGGTGCCGTCACGTTTGCCACGCTGATGCCGATGCGCGCCATTCCGTTCCGCCATGTTTACCTGCTCGGAATGAATGACGGCGATTATCCGCGCCACCGCGTGCCGATGGATTTCGACCTGATGGGGCGTGATTACCGGCCGGGCGACCGTTCGCGCCGTGAAGATGACCGTTATCTGTTCCTCGAAGCGTTGCTGTCGGCGCGCGAACGCCTGCATATCAGCTGGGTCGGGCGCAGCATTCTCGATAATACCGGGCGTCCGCCGTCGGTGCTGGTGGCGCAACTGCGCGACCATCTGGCAGCGGGCTGGAAAGCGCAGAACGGCGGCGACCTGGTTCACGCGATCAGCACCGAGCATCGCCTGCAACCGTTTAACCGCGATTACTTCAGCAAGGGCAGCGAGCTTTTCAGCTACGCCCACGAATGGCGCGCCGGAATGGACGCGGATATCACCGCTGAAGCGCCGCAGCCGTTGCCGCCGGTGGAGCAGGAAGGGGCGCTGACGCTGCGTCAGCTGGCGGATTTCCTGTCCGATCCGGTGCGCAGTTTCTTCCGCCAGCGGCTGAATATTTACTTCGAGCTGGAAGATGCGGGAAGTGAAGATCAGGAGCCGTTTGATATCAATGCGCTGGAGAACTGGCGTTTGCAGGATGAACTGATCCGCGCGCAGAAATGGGCGCTGGAGGCCGGAGAGTCGCGTCAGGATATTTTGCGTCAGCAGCTTGAACGCATCGAACGGCGCGGTGAACTGGCACCGGGCGAATTTGCCGCCGTGCTGAGTGAAGATCTCGCCGAGCCGATGGAAACGCTGTTCGCCAGTTATCAGAGCGTGCTTGATGAATGGCCGCAGACGCTGGCGAATGAAGCGCTGAGTGTTGAAAGCGCAGGCGTGAATGTCTCGGACTGGCTGGGCGATTTACGCGCTAACGCCAGCGGGGATCGCGCCCGCGTGGTGCTGGAAAGTATCGGCATCATGACCAAAGAACGCAGTTACCGCTTTGACCGTTTGCTCCCTTACTGGGTCGCACATCTGGCCGGACACCTCGGCGGACAGCCGATGCACAGCATCATTATCAGTAAAAACGGCACGGCAGAATTACCGCCGCTGGAGATTAATGAGGCGCAGGCGCTCTGGCAGCAACTGATCGAAACCTGGCAGCAGGGACAATTACGGCCGTTACCGCTGGCGGTCAAAACAGCCTTTGTCTGGCTGAAAAAAGACGGCACCGCGCAAAGTCCGCCGGACAGCGATGCCGGGCTTGCGGCCCGCGATACCTATGAAAATCACGATCCGGCTAACATGAAATTTGGTGAACGCGACAGCAACCCGTATCTGGCGCGCGCGTGGCCGGATTTCGCCACGCTCTGGTCCGGCGGCGAATTCGCTGAACTGGCTGACAAATTGCTGGCACCGCTGAAAAATCATCTTTCCCGCAGCAGCAAAAAAGGAGCGAAAGAATGAAGGAACGCATTTTTCCCTCTGCGCTGAATGTGCTGAATTTCCCGCTGACCGGCAGTCGCCTGATTGAGGCCAGCGCCGGGACGGGTAAAACCTTCACCATCGCCGCGCTGTATGTGCGGCTGGTGCTCGGTCATGGCGCTGAAAATGCCTTCAGCCGCCCGCTGACGCCGCCGGAAATTCTGGTGGTGACGTTCACCGATGCCGCCACCAAAGAGCTGCGTGACAGGATCCGCGAACGCTTGTCCAGAGCGGCGGCGTGTTTTCTGGAAGACCCGGACCAACCCTCGGCGGGCGATGAATTCTTGCTGAGTTTGCGCGCGGAATATCCGGCGGAAGAGTGGGCGGGATGCGCACGTAAGCTGCAACTTGCGGCGGAATGGATGGATGAATCGGCGGTCTCCACCATTCACGGCTGGTGTAACCGAATGCTCGGCGAACACGCTTTCGACAGCGACAGTCTGTTTACGCAGACGCTGGAAACCGATCAGACCGAACTGCTGATGAACGTGGTGCGCGATTACTGGCGCAGCTTCTATTTTTCCCTGCCAGAACTGGACATCAGGACGCTGCGAGCGTGGTGGCGTTCGCCGGAAGACCTGCACAAGAAGGCGTCTCCGCTGCTCGAATATGCCGAAACGCTGGGCACGGACGAAACGCCCGCTGACGTTTTTGAGACCACGAATCAGCAAAAAACCGCCGAACTGAGCGAGCTGAAAGCGGGTTGGGCGCAATGGACGCAGGAACTGCGCACGATCCTCGAAGGTGCGGTGGCGGCGAAAGTGGTCGATGGCCGGAAAATTCAGGCGCGGTATTTTAATCCGTGGCTGGAAAAACTGCATGCCTGGGCGACCAGCGACGAGATCATGCCGGATCTGAAAACCGGCTGGGATCGCCTGACGCCGGACGGTCTGGCCGAATGCTGGAAGCAGGGGCAGCCGCCTGCGCATCCGGCGCTGACGGCGATGGAAACGCTGAAAGCGCGTCTGGAAATGTTGCCGGACGCCCGCAGCGGCCTGCTGCAACATGCCTGCCGCTGGATTGAAAACCGCTTTGACGTTGAACAGAAAAAACGGGCGCAGATGGGCTTCAACGATTTGCTGACCCGCCTTGACGCCGCGCTGCGCAGCGATAACGGCGAACGGCTGGCGGAGATTATCCGCACGCAATTCCCGGTGGCGATGATCGACGAATTTCAGGATACGGATCCGCTGCAATACCGGATTTTCGACACCGTTTACCGCGTGGCGGAAAACGCGCCGGAGCAGGGGCTGATCCTGATCGGCGATCCGAAACAGGCGATTTATGCCTTCCGCGGTGCCGACATTTATACCTATCTGCGCGCCCGCCGCGACACCGGTGGCCGTCACTACACGCTGGCGACCAACTTTCGTTCTACCCGCGCGATGGTGGCGTCGGTCAACAGCGTCTTTGCACTGGCTGAAGACCGGCGTTCCGGCGAAGGCGCGTTTCTGTTCCGCCGTGGTGATGAAAATCAGGTGCCGTTCCTGCCGGTCGAAGCCAAAGGCCGGGATGACGCGTGGATAATCGACGGCGCAGAAGCCGCCGCCATGACGCTGTGGTACCCGGAAAATCAGAATGAGCCGTTGCCGAAAAGCCAATACGCCCAGCTGATGGCCGAAGGCTGCGCGACGGAAATCGTCCGCTTGCTGCGTCTCGGGCAGCAGGGCGCGGCAGGTTTCGGGCAGCCGGATGAGCCGCTCAAACCGGTCGCACCGGGCGACATTGCCGTGCTGGTGAATACCGGGCGGGAAGCGGCGGCAATCCGCACGGCGCTGTCCAAACGCGGCGTGCGCAGCGTGTACCTTTCTGACAAAGAATCCATTTTTCAAAGTGCGCAGGCGGGCGAATTGCAGTTCTGGCTGGCGGCTTGTGCCGCGCCGGAAAACGACCGTCTTCTGCGTGCCGCGCTGGCCACGCCTTCGCTGCATTTAAGCTGGGAAGCGCTGGACCGCCTGAATCAGGACGAAAACGAGTGGGAACGCTACGTTCAGCAATTCCAGCAACTGCGCCTGTGCTGGCGCAAGCAGGGCATTTTGCCGATGCTGCGGCGTCTGATGTGGGAGTTTGACGTGCCGCGTCATCTGCTGGCGCACGGTGATGAACGGGCGCTGACCGATTTGCTGCACCTTTCCGAATTACTGCAACAGGCCAGCGTACAGCTCGATGGCGAGCACGCGCTGATCCGCTGGCTGGCGGAACAGTGCCAGGATGAAAATCAGGGCGGCGATGCGCGTAAGCTGCGTCTGGAAAGTGACGCGGCGCTGGTGAAAGTGGTTACCGTGCATAAATCCAAAGGGCTGGAATATCCGCTGGTGTTCCTGCCGTTCGCCTGCGCGTTCCGCGCGGTGAAAAAGCAGGATTCCCCGCTGAAATGGCATACGCCGGAAGGCGAACTTGAAATCGCGCTGAGCGCCACGGAAGAGCAGCGCGAGCTGGCGGATCGCGAACGTCTGGGCGAAGATCTGCGTAAGTTTTACGTCGCACTGACCCGCTCGTGTTACGCGCTGTGGCTCGGTATGGCACCGCTGAAAGAGTTTGAGAAAAGCGCGCCGGGTTATCTTTTCCACGGCGGCGAACCGGTTGAGGCTGAAGAGCTGCCCGCCAGTTTGCAGGCGCTGGAAACGGAAAATATTCAGGCGTGGCCGCTGCCAGTTTCTGTCGGAGCCTTGTATCGCAGCGAACAGGCGTTGCCGGAACTCGGGCCGCGTCCGCCGTTGCGCACGCACAAAGGCCCGCGCTGGTGGGTATCGAGTTTTTCCGGCCTGCAAATCGCCCCGGCCGGGACTTATCTCGTGCCGGAAGCGCTGAACCGTGAACCGCCGGTGGAAATCGAAAGCGCCGCGCAGGACAGCTATTTAGAAGATAAAAAGTCAGAAAGCAAAGCGTCTGCCGACGGGCTTTTGCAGCCGATGACCGGTGAGAATTTATATGCTTTCCCGCGCGGTCCTGCGCCGGGTAATTTCCTGCACGGTTTGCTGGAATGGGCGGGCGATGAAGGTTTCGCCGCACTGGCGGAAAACCCGGAGCGAATTGCCGATCAGGTGGCGCGGCGCTGTAATACGCGCGGCTGGGAGCAGTGGATTGTGCCGCTGACCGGCTGGCTGACCGCGTTGCTGACGCAGCCGCTGGCGTTGCCGGGCGGAGAGAGTTTCACGCTGGCCGCTCTGCCGCCGTATCAGGTGGAAATGGAGTTCTGGTTCTCGCTGTCGCAGGTGTCCACGCGGCGTCTCGATACCCTGGTTCAGCACTATACGCTCGGGGGCGCAGAGCGCGCGCCGCTGCTGGCGGAAGAACTGAACGGCATGCTGAAAGGCTTTATCGATCTGGTGTTTGAGCACAACGGGCGTTATTACGTGCTGGATTACAAATCTAACTGGCTCGGCGATGACGCCACCGGTTATGACCAGACGGCGATGACGCAGTCGATGCGGGATCACCGTTACGATTTGCAGTTCACGCTGTATCTGTTTGCGCTGCATCGTTTGCTGAAATCTCGTTTGCCGGATTACGACTACGACCGCCATATCGGCGGCGCGGTGTATTTATTCCTGCGCGGCAGCCACGCGCCGGGCAACGGGGTCTGCGTCCAGCGGCCGGATAAAGCATTAATGGAAGAACTCGACGTTCTTTTCAGCCGCACTGAGGAACGCACATGAAAATCAACCGCCGTGAAGACATTGTAAAACTGCTGGCCAGCTGGGTGGAGTGTGGCTGGCTGCGTGAACTGGATCGCGCGCTGGTGACGTTTCTGGCAAAAGAAGCGCCGGATGCGCACCCGCTTTTATTGCTGGCAACGGCGTTGACCAGCTACCAGCTTGGGCGCGGCCATGTGTGTCTGGATTTGCAAGCCACGCTGGCAGACAGCGCGTTTTCGCTCTCGCTTCCGCCCGACGGCGATCATTCCGATGGCGCGATTTCCCGCCCGTCGGCGGTGCTTGACGATCTGAGTCTGGAAGAGTGGATGGCGGCGCTGGTGAACCCGCAGCTGGTGGGCAGCGGTGACGGCAATTCGCCGCTGGTGCTCGCCGGACACCGCCTGTATCTGCGGCGTTACTGGCAGTACGAGCAGAACGTGCGCGAGGCCATTGAACAGCGACTGAGCCGCACGCAGCTGAATGCGCTGCCCGCGAAATCGTTGCGCGCGTCACTCGATGCCCTGTTCCCGCAGGCCGGAAACGCGGAGCCGGTGAACTGGCAGAAACTGGCGTGCGGGCTGGCGGCGGGCGGTGCGTTCAGCATTATTACCGGCGGCCCCGGCACCGGAAAAACCACTACGGTGGTGCGTCTGCTGGCGCTTTTGCAGGCGCTGGCGCTGGAAGAAAACGGCCAGCCGCTGCGTATCCGGCTGGCGGCGCCGACCGGTAAAGCGGCGGCGCGTCTGAATGAATCAGTGGCCGGTGCCGTTTCGCGGTTAGATCTGCACGCGCTGAACAACGGCGATGCGGTGCGCGACAGTATTAATACCGACGTGGTAACGCTTCACCGGTTGCTCGGCAGCCGGCCGGATACCCGGCATTTCCGGCATCATGCGGGCAATCCGCTGATGCTCGACGTGCTGGTGGTGGACGAAGCGTCGATGGTCGATCTGGAAATGATGGCGGCGCTGCTGGCCGCGCTTCCCCAGAATGCACGGCTGATCCTGCTCGGCGATAAAGATCAGCTGGCCTCGGTGGAAGCCGGTGCGCTGCTCAGCGAGTTATGTCAGCGGGCAACGGGCGGGCATTATCTGCCGCAAACCCGTGACTGGCTGCAAAGCGTAACAGGGGAAAAAATTCCGGATGCGCTGGTCGATCCGGCGGGAACGTCGATGGATCAGGCCGTGGTGATGCTGCGCCACAGCTACCGTTTTGATGCACAAAGCGGCATCGGACGGCTGGCGGAAGCGGTCAATGATGGCGACGTTAAAGCGCTGAAACAGGTCTGGAAACAGGGTTACGCCGATCTGGCACAGCTTACGCTTACCGCGGATGACGACACTGAACTGCACGATTGGGTGATTAACGGCGGGGCGGGGCGGTTTCCGGCTGCGCAAAGCCGACAGGGCGTTGAGCCGCCGGTCGGCTACCGCCATTATCTGAACGTGATGACCAATGAACGTCCGGCGGATGATGCGCCGCCGGAAGCGTTCAGCGCCTGGGCTGCGAAAGTGCTGCTGGCGTACAGTCAGTTCCAGTTGCTGTGTGCTTTGCGTGGCGGGCGCTGGGGCGTGGAGGGCCTGAATCAGCGGATCGCGGAAATACTGTATAAAGACGGGTTGCTGAAAGGCGCGGTTGGCTGGTTCCCAGGGCGTCCGGTGCTGGTGACGCGCAATGATTACAGTCAGCGGTTAATGAACGGCGATATCGGCATGACGCTGGAAATCCCGCACCGGCTGGCGGACGGTACCGTGGTGCCGGTGCTGCGTGTGGCATTTCTGACCGGCGACGGCACGCAGGATATCCGCTGGATCATGCCGGGGCGGTTACAGGCGGTCGAAACGGTGTTTGCCATGACGGTGCATAAATCGCAGGGTTCTGAATTTACCCATACGGCGTTGCTACTGCCGGAAAATCTCAGCCCGATCCTGACCCGTGAGCTGATTTACACCGGGATTACCCGTGCGCGTCACTGGTTCAGTCTGGGATGTGTGGGGGGAATTAACGCCGTGCTGCCGGAGGCCGTTCAGCGCAGGGTGCTGCGCGCCAGCGGTCTGGTCAATTAAAATTCGTAAGCGTGCAGTTTGACCGGTCTGCGCATCGGGCGGGCTTTCGGGCCCGCCATTTTAGTGGCTTTATCGGGATCGCCGGCAACAAACTCCAGCGTCGGCGAGTAGTAAAAAGGCAGCCAGCCGCCGTAGCCATTCTCCCACTCCCAGCGAACCGGGCAGGGCCACAGAATGTCTTCGTGCATAATGTAATAGGTCCATCGCCCGTGCGGACGACGCGGTTTGCGGTTATTCATAAGCAGACGGTCAGACTCTTAAACATCACGGGGGATATTTTCGCCTGCGCGGCATCAGGTTTCAAGCCCGCTGGCCGAATTGTTGATTATTTAAACAATCCGGCAGGCGTATTTGCAAAACTTTACCCCCAGATCATGGCGGCCCAGCGCAGGAGCATCAGCGCACCACAGATGCACAAAAGCACCACCACCATTTTCCAGTGTTTGGCCATCATCCGTTTTGTCACCATTTTTCCTCCCTGTACCGGGGGGCTTTCAGCCCGCCATATGATGGTCTACGTAGTGAACAACCTGCTCTTTCAGCTCGGGTACCGTTTGATCGGCGAGCCATTCGAAGGCCATCAGCAACAGGGCTGCTGTGACCAGAACGGTTAAGAGTAAACCCGCTTTTTTACGCGCTTCCATGGATCTCATTTTTTCTTATTTGCCTGTTTTTTACTCTACCAGAACAGGCCGGGATCCGGGAAGAATTCAGGCGTCTGGTTCGGGAAAGGTTTAAGAAATTATACCTTTTGTGCCTTTCCAAAACTTTGATCCTGCCCCTGATGCACGGGCGAATGACGCGGACCGGGTTTAAAGCCCTGTTTTTTCGCACGCCAGGCAATCAGCAAACCTGCCACCAGTAAAATCTGCATCGCCCACGGAAAGACGTGGATCCCGACGGTTTCCAGCAAGATCCCGCCGGACAAACCGCCGCCTGCGATGGCCAGATTCCAGGCCACAACAACCATCGATTGCGCCATATCCGCGTGTTCGCCCGTCGCATCGGCAATGGCGGTTTGCAGCAACGTCGCCGCGCCGCCAAACGTCAGGCCCCACAGTGCAACGCATAACGTCACGATGCGCGCAGAACCGCTGTTGAGCGCCAGCACCAGTGAGATCACCGCAAACAGCGCAAGGCTGATGAGTAACGTCTGGCGCAGACGTTTGTCCACCAGAACGCCGGTCAGCCCGATCCCTGCCAGCGCGCCAATGCCAAACACCAGCAGGATCTGATCTGCATGACCGGCCAGTCCGGAGAGCCGCAGGAACGGAACAATGTAGGTATAAAGCAGGTTGTGGGTGAGCATCCATAGCAGGATCACCCCCAGAATACTGCGCACGCCCGGCATCATGATGACCTGCCGCAGAGACTGACGCTGTGCGGCTTTCTGGCCCGGATAATCCGGCACCTGGCGCAGCACCCAGACGACCAGCAACAGCGTAACGACCGACATCATCCCGAACGCCATCCGCCAGCCGACCAGCGTGCCCATCCAGGTTCCCAGCGGTACGCCAACCGACAGCGCCACCGGCGCGCCGAGCATCGCGACCGACAGCGCGCGCCCCTGCTGATGCACGGGCACCATGCGCCGCGCGTAACCGGCCAGTAATCCCCACGCCAGGCCGGCGGCGGCACCCGCCATCCAGCGGGCAATCAGCGTCAGGGCAAAATTCGTCGAGAAGGTGGTGATCGTATTAAAAATCAGGAAACCGGCAATCGCCGTCAGCAGCGCCGTGCGGCGGTTCCAGCCGCGCGTCAGGGCGGCCAGCGGGATCACGGCCATCAGCGAACCGGCGGCATACGCGGTAATCATCTGGCCCGCCATGGCCTGCGATACGTCAAGGCCACCGGCGATTTGTGGCAGTAATCCAGCGGGCAGCGTTTCAGTCATGATGGCAATAAAACCGGTCAGCGCCATCGCCAGCAAGGCGGAGAGCGGAAGCGGCGTCTTTTTCGGGGGCTGATTCATGACTTAGCTCCGTACACCGCATCGCGTAATTCATTCACAAAAGCGCCGGACATCCCTTCGTACAATGTGTTAGTGAAGGCAACAACGCTCAGCCCGGCGGTGCGATCGACAAACCACGAATGACCGTAAGCACCACCCCAGCGCCAGGTGCCCGCGGATTCCGGTGACGCTGCCGCCTGCGGATCGCGCAGGACGGAAAAGCCCAGCCCGAACCCGGTGCCCGGCATGTCCGGCAGTTCAAGGCCGCCGGTCTGATCGCGCCCCATTTCATTTGTCAGTGTTGGTGTCAGCAGCGGTTCTCCACCCTGACGCAGCATTTCCAGCATTTTCAGCACGTCGTGCGCACTGCTGACCATTCCGGCTCCTGCCGACGGGTAAGCCTGCGTATCCAGTGCCCTGAGAGGTGAATACGTGATGCCCACGGTGTTTTCGAACGCCGCGGCCTTTTCGCCTTCCTGCAAACGATGAGGCTCAGGCGAATCGCTGACATACGGCGTCGCCAGTCGCGCCGGATTGTGTACATAAAACGCGGTGTCGTTCATGTCCAGCGGGCCGGTCAGCAGGTTTTTCACCACGTCGCCGAGCGGTTGCCGGCACACCTGTTCAAGCACCGCGCCGAGTACGTCCACGGCGAGGGAATATCCCCATGAGCTGCCCGGCGCATACAGCAAAGGCACACCGGCCAGACGACGCAGGTTTTCCGCCAGCGAAATTCCGCTGTTATCCATGCCGTCAGAAACCCCGGCGAGCGCATACGGACCCTGTTCATCAGGCTCAAAAAAGCGGTAACTCAGCCCGGCCGTGTGGCTTAATAAATTCCGCACGGTGATCCGCGCAGGCTTTCCGTCGGGCAGGGTGGGATGGAAATCCGGCAGCCATGCCCGAATGTCGTCATCAAGCGCCAGTTTGCCTTGTGAAATTAAGATCATCGCGACGGTTGATACGATGGGTTTACTGACCGATGCCAAACGGAACAGCGACGTTTCGGTCATTACCTGCCCGGTTTCGCGATCAGCCAGCCCGGTGGCGCGGTGATAAATCAGCTCGCCATGTTGGGCAACCAGAACAACGGCACCCACAAGGCGTTTTGAGGTAGTCGCCTGTTCAACAACGAGGTCGAGCCGGGATTTCAGCGTGGAAGAGTTCATGGTGTTATCTCAGTTTCTGAATGTGTTAAATCACAATAGAGATCTCCTCAGTGCGGAAAAAGTAGGGTAGATTTCCAGAATATACGGACACCAATGTCCGTAATGAGGGGTAGCAGTGGAAAGTCTGAGCAGCCTGAATGTGTTTGTGCATGTCGCGGAAACCCGCAGTTTTGTCGCGGCCGGCCGCCTGCTGGGCGTTTCTGCCTCGGCGGTGGGCAAAACCATTGCGCGCATGGAAACCAAACTGAAGGTTCGTCTGTTTCACCGCAGTACCCGCAGCGTAACGCTGACGGCAGAAGGCGCGCTGTTTCTTGAGCGTAGCCGCCGGATTGTTGCGGAGCTGGAAGCGGCAGAAAGCGAGCTGTTGCAGCTTTCTGAATCCCCGCGTGGCCGGTTGCGTCTGAGCCTGCCGCAGGTCAGTACGCTACTGTTGCCGGTGCTGGGCGAATTTATGCGGCGCTATCCGGATATCGAACTGGATCTGGATTTTACCGATCGCATTGTGGATGTGGTGGAAGAAGGGTTTGACGCCGTGGTGCGCACCGGGCAGATGGTGGATTCACGTTTGTCGATGCGTAAACTGGGGACGTTTCATCATTTGCTGGTGGGCGCACCTGCGTATTTTGCAGAGCACGACGTTCCGGCTTCGCCGCCCGATTTGTTGTCTCACCGGTGTCTGCATTTTCGTTTCCCAAACAGCGGAAAACTGGAAACCTGGCCGATGGTGGGATATCAGGATCTGACGCTGCCGGTTTCGATGGTTTGTAATAATATTGAGACGCGGCAGTGTTTCGCGTTGCAGGGCCTGGGCATTGCGTGTCTGCCGGATTTCAGTATCCGCAAAGAGCTGGCGAAGGGGCAACTGGTCACCGTGCTGGATGACTATGTCAGCCGCAGCGCCGACTTTTTTATCCTCTGGCCATCGGGTGGCTACATGACGCCGAAATTGCGGGTTCTGATCGACTTTCTCAGCGAGCGCGTTTTCCCTGAAAGTCCTGAACTGGCGTTGTTGTGCCCGAATTAGACAGCCCGGCAATACGCTATTTTACCGGCTAATATTATGATTTTTAAAGCTGTCAGGTTGATGTCGGGTAGGTGTCAGGTTGCTGACGTGTTGATTTCCGATCTCCTGTTGCACGCTGTGTTTGTGTTCAACATTCACATAAAGGTAATCCTATGAATCAGAGCAAAATCAGGCAACTTCGGATCTCCCGCGCGTGGTCGCAGGAACAACTGGCAGAACTTTCTTCACTGAGCGTCCGCACCGTTCAGCGGATAGAAAACGGCGAGCAGGCCAGTCTCGAAACGCTCGGGGCCATTGCGGCGGCGTTTGATATGAAAGTTTCTGAACTGACCGAAAATGACCCGCAATTTGACGCCGCGCCGGGATCGGCACTCGATGAACAGATCGAAAAAGCCAGAAAACGGGTTGAGGAAGAAAGTGGGTTTTACCGTTCGGTAGTGTTGTGGGCGGTGGTCAACGTCGGTTTGTTCGCACTCAATCATTTCACGTCACCGAACTCCATCTGGTTCGTCTGGCCGTTATGCATCTGGGGCGGCATTCTGGTGTTCCGTGGTTTGGGAATTTTTGCCTTCCGCGGTTCTGTTGAACGCTGGCAAAAAGCGCGTTTACAGAAACTGATCCGCAAGCCATAACGTGCAGGCGGTAAAATTAAGACAGTTTGCATATCGCAATTTCAAAGAAGACCGCCCTGACTGAGACATATCAAATTTCCGGATGAACATGCTGCTATCCTCTGTAGTATTCATGGTCATCAGCTCAACGGACAGAGAATGGATCAGCCCCGGCGGTTTGCATTTAATCTTAAAAGACTGATATTGGTTCTGGCACTGGTGAGTACGCTTATCACGCTACTCAGCAGCTATCTGGCTATTTTTCAGGTCGAAAAAAAGCTCCTTATCGAATCGTCACTGCGCGCAAGCCAGTCCTACGCGACGCGGATTTCCCTGACCGCCGATCTCTTTTTCAACGCGGCCCAGAAGCAACTTATCTACAGCGCCAGTTTGCTGGGCGAAGAATTCCACAACCTGAATGCCGTCACCGATGAAGCCGACCGCTTGCAGGTTCAGAGCAAACGCTACAGCTCTGTGCTGGTAGTGGATAAATCCGGCGTGGTTCGCGCAGCGTCGAGAAACTCCGCCGATATGGTGGGTATAAAACTGGTATCAGACGCTAACACGCAGGCTTTGTCGACGCAGAATCCGGTCATCAGCTCTCCTTTCCGCACCCCTCAAAACAATCACATCATTGCCATGTCCGTGCCCATTCACAACGCGCGGGGAAAATATCTCGGCTATCTGGTGGCGGAAATTACCCTGCAACAGGGCGGTATTATTGATTCGCTGGTCAATGCCCGAAATTACCGCAAAGATGCGTATATCTACGTGATCGACAACGACGGCGACGTTTTGTACCGCGCCGCTGACGGCTGGACGGAAAGTGCGCCGCAGGGGAATGTTAACAAGGCGCTGCTGGAGGGCCGGGATCAGGGATACCTGCACATGAAAAACTTGCAGGGCGAAGATTCTCTGACCGGATTTTCTACCATGGAAGTGGCGGGCTGGACGGTGCTGGTGCTGCATCCCGCGCGGGCCGACGTGGTGTTGCTATATGACGTCATGTTGCAGGTTCTGCTTTATACCCTGCCTTTTGTGATTCTGGTGTTTATCGGGATCTGGCTGCTGACCCGTTCGATTTCCCGCCCTTTACGGCAACTTGCCTCGAAAGCCGACACCATGGATTCGGAAGATGTTTCCGTTGAAATAGAGCAGGTCAATGCCTGGTATTACGAAGCGTCGAAGTTGAAAACCGTGATGTTGCAGGGGATCCATTTGCTGCATCAGCGCATCGAAAAACTCAGCACACAGGCGCACACCGACCCGATGACCGGCCTGCTGAACCGGCGCGGGCTGTATGAACAGGCGGATAAATTACTGGGCGAAGCGTCGCAAATCGGGGTGATCACGCTCGATATCGATCACTTTAAAAGGGTTAACGACGCCTATGGCCACGACGTGGGAGATGTCGTGATTACGCAACTGTCGCATCTTATTCTGAATAACTCACGCAAAGATGACTTACTGTGCCGGATGGGGGGAGAAGAATTTTTGCTGTTACTGCCGGGAACGTCAATGGCACAGGCCGTTCAGCTGGCGGAACGGCTTCGTTGCCAGGTTGAAATGCAGGATTTTGAGGGTGCCGGAAAAGTGACAATTTCTCTGGGTGTGACCCATTTCAATCCTGAAAAAGTGAATATCGACAGCGCGCTGAAATCGGCCGATAAGGCGTTATATCAGGCGAAAAATGACGGGCGGAACCGCGTGGTCAGTCTGTAGAACGTGGCGTGTAAATAGCGGAAAAGGGCTCAGGCATTTCACCTGAGCCCTTTTTTTAGCGTGAACCCGGCAGCAGCGATTCTGTGCATTTGAAGACGTCTTCACGGAATTTACGTGAGGCGTCGTCCAGATCGGCCTGATTGGCGACGTCGGCGCGGTTGGCTTCCAGCGCCTGACTGACGGCCACGGTAAAGGCATTTTCCTGGCTGGCATTCAGCACGTTGCCCACGCTGCCAAACAGCAGGCGCATGGCGGAAATCTGTACCAGCAGTTCACGGTTTACGCGTTCAAGCTGGTCTACACGTTTTGTCAGGGTTTCGTCGTTCATGGGTGTCTCCTTATTTATTTGCCGCACACCATAGCAAAAGCACCGGCATGAAAAAACCGCCTTGCGGCGGCGAAGGGGATGTCTGCCGGTTTAACGCACCATTTGTTGCATCTGGCGGCTGAGTTGCATCAGTTGCGCATTCAGCGGCACCAGTTGTTGCTGGATGGCGTTGTATTTATCCAGCTGCTTCTGGTTGGCAAATTGCAGGCGATTGCCGGTGATCGTGACATTTTTGCCCTGACTTTTGATGAAGTCGGCTTTTGCCACTATCAGATTCAGCACCTGCGGCAGCAAATCAAAGACCTGTTCGGTGACGGCGGCCGGTTTGCCCACCGTTTTCTCATACGCCTGATCGTACACTTTTTTCAGATCGTCCGGCTGTTTCAGCGCCGCGTGCTGCGTGTCGGCCTGCGTTTTGAGCAGGACCATTTTTTCTTTCCAGTTCGCACTGCTGTCGGCCATTTTCTTCAGGTCGTCGCGCTGATCAAGCAGGTTACTCACGCTGTTAACGCCATTCATCCCGGCGAAAACCGGCACCAGCGAGGAATCCAGCTCAATATTCATCTGATGATGGAAGCCGGTAATGATCGCGTAATCTTTGGTGTAATCACCCAACTCTTTGCTCTGTGCTTCCGTCAGTTGCGGGACGGCCAAAACCGGTTTGTCGAGGATCCGCGACTGGAGGAAATCCATAAAGGCTTTGCGCTGGGCTGGCTCTTTGTCGCCACATCCGCTGACCACAAAAATCATCAGCAGCAGCATAAAAGGCATCAGAAATGCGCGGCTAAAGTGTGAGTTCTGCATAAATTCCTTGCTCCGTAAGCTCCGTTATCAGGATCCTAACCTTACTGAGAAAGGCTATTTTTTGCTAGATAGTTGCCGATATCTTCGTTAACGTCTTCGGCAAAGCCATTGATTCAGGGAATGTTTAACGTTGAACGCAAAGCGATTTTCAATTAACCGATCTGCGGTGATGCTGGCTGTGATGATCCTCGCCGGATGTACAACGGGAAAGAAAACCGAAGCGCCGGTGCAGAATCCGCGTGACGTGAAAGCCGATATCGTGCGGCTGATGCCATCTTCCGCGCCGGACAGGAAGGGCTGGGCGACGGACATTACCGCCGCGTTTACCTCACAGGGCATTCCGGCGACGACGGAAAATATCTGTTCGGTGCTGGCGGTGGCGCAGCAGGAATCGAATTTCAATGCCGATGCGCCGGTGCCGGGGCTGGGCAAAATTGCCTGGAAAGAGATTGATCGCCGTGCAGACGCGGTTCATGTGCCGAATTTTCTGGTTCATACCGCGTTGCTGATTAAATCGCCGGACGGAAAATCCTACAGCGAGCGGCTGGATAACGTCAAAACCGAGAAGCAGCTCAGCGCCATTTTTGATGATTTCATCAGCATGGTGCCGATGGGGCAGAAGTTGTTCGGGAATCTGAACCCGGTCCACACCGGCGGGCCGATGCAGGTCAGCATCGCGTTTGCCGAAGAACATGCCAAAGGCTATCCGTACAAAATCGACGGCACGATCCGCAACGAAGTTTTCAGCCGTCGCGGCGGGATTTATTTCGGCGTGAAGCATCTGCTGGGATATCCGGCCAGTTATTCTCAACCGCTGTACCGGTTTGCTGATTTCAATGCGGGCTGGTACGCCAGTCGGAACGCGGCTTTCCAGAGCGCGGTGAGCAAGGTGACGGGGATTCCGCTGGCGCTGGACGGCGACCTGATTAACTACGGCACAGACAAACCGGGCGGCACGGAACTGGCGGTGAGAACGCTGTCGAAGCGGCTGGATATCAGCCAATCCGCCATACGTAAAGCGCTGGAAAAGGGCGAGCAGCCGGAATTTGAGGAAACCAGTCTGTACAAACAGGTTTATGCGCTGGCGGATAAAACCACCGGGAAGCGTCAGCCGCGCGAAATGCTGCCGGGGATTACGCTGGAAAGCCCGAAAATCACCCGTAAGCTGACCACCGCGTGGTTCGCAAAACGGGTCGACGGACGCCGTGCGGATTGTATGAAACGCGCTTCTGCCGGGTAATTCACCGGGGGAACAATCTTAAAACCTGCTGTTTTTCCAGCAGGTTTTACTTTTTCGCATCAGCCTGTAGCCACCGCCAGCAGCGGGCTGCGCGTTAATTCCTGATGGAATATACATTCCACCAATATAATAGCGTTGAAATAAAAGCTTGCTTAATAAATCCCCCTGTGTGTAAATAGCGTCAACGGTTTGTAGTTAAGACCTATTTATGTAAGACATTTTAGTAAAGTAGTTCCTGGTTCAAGTGATATAGCAAATCCTTTCTCCGACGAATTTCCTTCTCTGATGCATCCATAAGTATTTCAAATAAAAACAGACCTCTATTGCCCTATGGCATCATAAAATAAAAACGAAGAAGGTATTTCCTATGTCTACTAAAATGACTGGTTTAGTAAAATGGTTCGACGCTGGTAAAGGTTTCGGTTTCATCAGCCCTGCAGACGGCAGCAAAGACGTGTTCGTTCACTTCTCTGCAATCCAGAGCAATGATTTCAAAACCCTGGACGAAGGTCAGAACGTTGAGTTCACCATCGAACAAGGTCAGAAAGGCCCATCAGCCGGTAACGTTGTCGTTCTGTAATGTCGCCAGATATTGAAAGTAATCACTCTGCAATAGCGAAGATGGGTTAAACCCGGAGCAGACAGAATAGTTAATTCAATATCGACATGTACAATGACAAAAATAAGCCCTGGCCAACGCCGGGGTTTATTATTTAAAAGCTTCCAGAATTATCGGGAGCCATAACAGAAAAGCCGGTTCTCATAATTTATTCATTCAGCCGTTTTTTCTGTTGTGACAAGGCCGCGCTCAGGCCGCGTAATGTTGGAGTGTACGATGAACGCTTACGCCATAATATGACGGCCGGGAAAGCACCGGCAAATTCCCTTCATTCTTCGAGCCACAGATGTGTTGGCTACACTCAGTCACCCGAATCACTGACTTGTGTATGCTCATCGCGACTCCTTCCTTTGCCGCCTTCTTGTAACTCGAATTATTTCGGGAATTGGCTTCTGCACCTGCACTTCAAAAATTCAAAGATTTCCTGAAAAAAAGCCAAAAAAAAGCCCGCACACGGCGGGCAAAATAACAGGGTTCTACAGGGGTATTACACAGGGACTTAACACAGGGACATCACACAACATTTGATGGATTTAAGATAACAAACGCTGTGTATGGTTTTGTCATTGTCCGGTAATGTTACTCCAGCAGATGTAAGGCTTATTTGTCAGCGTAATGAGAAATAACCTGATCAATTTTGGCGTCAGCCATCGCAATTCCCTTCTGTATCAAAGACTCAGAGCCGATACTCGCCAGCACAATAACTGCAGCTACAATCATTAATCCTTTCCAGGTCATGATTTTTCCATCCGAATGTCACAGTGAATGGCAGCATTATGCGGCGATACGCGAAGTATCGCCACTGGCAAGGCAAAACAATGAACAGGCGTTAAGCGCCTAAGTGGCCGACGGTGAAGTAAGTGACCAGGCCGACGATGACCAGCAGCGCAATTGCCGCAGCGGTATAGAGGATAATGCGTTTGGGGCTGTAAAATGCCATAAAATGTCCTTATTTATCCGTGGTATTCAACGTTACTGGATTAGAAAAGTTCCATCATCAGTGCCATCACGTAGCCGATTCCGACAGAACCGCCCGCCATGATTAACCAAAATGCTGTTGCCTTCATTTCACACTCCTTGTGCGTGTTGCGGGTTAAATCGCCCGAATGATCGATTTCAAGACGTGATTATAACAAACATATAATCCGCATGGATAATTATGTGTTCTAATTTTAGACACTCAACCGGCCAGAGGGCAATTTTTCCGATCTTATTTCAGATAGTCGCTGCGGGAAGTCAGCTTGCTGTGTGCGCTGGAATCCAGCGTCGTGGACGGGCGGGAGCTGCTTTCGCTGGCTTTGCGGTTCAGTTCTGAGGCGACTTCCTGCGCGCTGGAAGGATAAGAGACGGCAAAACTGTTCATGGCGGTCATCGCCAGCATAAGGCTGAAAAGTGCAAGGGTGGTGCGTTTCATTAACGGGTGTCCGGTCTGTTCACATTTGTTCATCGGTTTTTCGTGAATCAGCAGCCGGTTTTAAATGCTTTACTCATAAGAAACGGGAGCAAATTATGCTCCCGTTCATCATTTGTGATGCGTACAGCTGCTGCTTTACACGTGCTGGAGCGTATTATGACCGGCTTCTGATTTATTCGGTAAGCGAATCGTGGCAGAAAGAACCAATGATACGATCAATAATGCGGTGATGATGCTGAACGTAACCGCGAAGCCGCCAAACAGAGACGCCACCAGAGAAGCGAAGATGCTGCCGATGCCGAAGCCGAGATACAGCAGACCGTAGTTTTTGGTCATGTTGTTCAGGCCGAAGAAATCACTGACCAGTGAAGGATACACGGTGATGGTGCCGCCGAAGCTGAACGCCACACAGGCTACGGAGATGAAGAACATCGTTTCGTTCATGTGGGTGAACAGCATCATGCTCATACCGGCCAGTGAAACAATCTGCGCGATAGAGATAACGCGGATACGCTGCATTTTGTCTGACAGTACACCCAGAACCAGACGGCCGCTGAGGTTAGCGATCGCTATCACGGTCACGGCGTTCGCGGCGGTCAGTGCGTCCAGTTTTACCAGACTCTGGCCGATATCTTTCGCCACACCAATCACATACAAACCACTCATACAGGCAGTCAGGAACATCAGTGCCAGCATCCAGTATTGCGGAGCGCGCACCGCTTCGGCCAGCGTGAAATCACGGCTGTCGTTGCTGTTATCGTTCAGGCTGTTTTCTTCGCGGGTCACATCGGCAGTCTGCTGTTTCGGCGCATCTTTCATCATCATTGCACCGGCAATCACCATCACCATCGCCACGCCACCCCAAATCATGAAGGTGTTTTGCAGGCCTTCGGTTGCCAGCAAATGCCCGCAAACGAATTTGAATAACAGGCTGCCCAGACCGTAAGCACCGATTGAACAGGCTGAAATCAGGCCTTTACGCTCAGGGAACCATTTCACGCAGTTGGTCAGTGTCAGCAGGTAACCGGCACCGTCCGCCAGGCCGACCAGCACACCGGCGCTGATGTACAACATAATCACGTTGTCAGAATGCGCGGTCAGGAAGAATCCGGCGGCCATCAGTAAACCGGCGGCGATGGTCACGGTACGCACACCAAAACGTTCCTGAAGTTTACCGGCGACGGAAGAGGCGAGGGCCAGACACAGGCTCAGGATCCCGAAAGTCAGCGCCACGCGGCTGATCGGTTCGCCCAGTTTTTCGGACAACTGACCGTTGAACAGGCTCCAGGTGTAAACGGAACCCAGAGCAAGCTGAGTAAGAATGGTACCGGCCAGTGTCAGCCAGCGGGTACGGTTGTCGTTCTGCATGCCAGATTTGTCACTCATAGCGGGTTCTCCCGAGCGAAGTAGATTCAATTAACTGTCGCTATGATAGTCCCCGTGAATAAACGCAGTTCATTTGCGGCGTGAGATGCATGAGTTGTGGAATGAAATGCATCTGACGAGGTATGAGTCGCCATTTTGGCGTCAAAAACATCCCAAAATTGGACTTAAAACGTGGCTGCAGCCCTTGCGGGGCGCGGGTTTTAGTTGATCTGGATCACTAATCCTTCATTTAACCTTTTCGTGCATTCTCACTCGTTTTGTTACAAGCGACGGTTTTACGATGATCGGCTGACATCCGCAGAAGCGGGGGAGGATTATCGCAGGGGCGATTTTGACTATTTATCGGGGGCTATAAATGCAAAACGAACCTTAACCGGCTCGTTTTTTACTTCTGGAAGTCAGGGGGATCACAAAATTTCCGCATTCAGCGCTGCATTGATGGCCGCCGCGACGCCGGTTGGATTTTCCCACATCATCGAATGGCCCGCCTGAGGCACCACGGCGGTATGCACACCATGCTGCGGTAAAATCGCGACATCCGGTTCCGGCAATGAAAACTCGCCAAACAAAACGGTGGCAGGCATTTTCAGGTTATAAAGCTGTTCGCGCCACGATGTCGGTTCGCCATTGACCAGCCCGACGGCTTGCCGGTGAATCGCCTGCGGTGATGCGACGCTCATGGAACCCGCCCAGACGGCATCATTACTGCGCACGGCGACATTAATCAGATGCGCATGGCCTTTGGCCATATACTCTTCTTCCGTATATTCCACGACCGCACGGCTGAATATCCCGCCGCCTGCGTCGAGATTGGGCTCGGCGACAATCAGGCGCTGAATCAGGTCAGGCCGCTGCGCTGCCACCATGATGGCAATACTGCCGCCCATGCTGTGGCCGATTAAATTGACCTGCGGCACGCCGAGGCTTTCCAGCAACGCGATGATGCAAAGGGCGTGATCCTGCAAGTTGTAACTGAAATCCTGCGGTTTATCACTGAAACCTGAACCGGCTAAATCCAGCAGGAATGAGCGGCGAGGGCGCAGTGAAGCATCGGTCGCGACGCGAGGAAAATCGCAGGACGCCGCGCATCCCAGTCCGTGGATAAAAACCAGCGGAACGCCCAGCCCTGACAATTCATGGAAACGTAACACCATTTCCGTTCCGGGTACTTTGAAAGACTTCATCTCAATCCTTTGTTAATGGCTTAAGTGCAATCTGCGGATTATAAGCAGGATTTTTCTGAGTGGCAGTACAAAAAACAAGTAAATGAACAGAGTCATGTGTTTTACGGCAAAGTGCTTTCCCATCTGTTTATCAGATTTCTGTTTTAGTTGAATTTTGTCTAAAAAATCGCCGATCAAATCGCGTACAGCGCCTAATTTGGCTTAAGGTGTTTAGCTCGCGAAAATATCTTTTGCGGGCTCTTTTCATCGGGCGGGCAAGTGATAGCATGGTACTCTTGCTCACTTTATGGATTTATCTGATGGTCAGGTTAGGCGGTTGTGTGGCGGTTGTCTTGGCGCTGGCGTCGTTTTCAGCATCGGCTGTCACGCAGTATCAATGTGTGTTAACGCATCATACGCAGTCCGAAGACGGCAACGATGTTTCTGAAGTTGTGAATAAAGATGCGCGGGTTTATGACGCCGGAAATACGTTCAGTTTTTCCCCTGACGGCAGCAAACTGGTCACCAGCCCTGAACTGACGGATATCATCGGTAAAGACAATCAGCCGATGAAAGCCGGTGCACAGGATAACCTGATGTATATCCACGTAAAAGACAGCTTTGTGGTCGCGACACAAACCGAAGGTTATGTCTATGCCGACTGCAAGGTCAACACGGCCAAGTGATGCGCGTCATATTTCGTCGGAATAACTTGTCGTTAATAAATAGAAACACTCCTGCTACTTCATTAGCACACTTCTTATAGTCGCCCGTTTCCCGACGGGCTATCCTTGCGCACTTTTCCAGCCCCGAATTTTTCTTTTTTCGCCCGCTTCAAGAAGCAGACAATAAAGGTATTTGCCCGCTTATGGCCTTACTTAACGACGAAATCCGCGACCATACCGCAGAGTCCGTCCTTTTCGTTCGTCGTGCCGTGATTGCATTTCTGGTTGTGGCCTTAATGTCTGCCGCTCTGGTGTTCAACCTGTATCATTTGCAGGTCGGAATGCATGATTTTTACCAGACCCGCTCGAATCAGAATGACATCAAAATGCTGCCGATCGCCCCGAGTCGCGGGCTGATTATGGATCGCAACGGTGTTGTACTGGCGCAAAATATCACGCTTTACCAGCTCCAGGTGATCCCAGGTAAAGTGCCCGATCTCAAAGGCACCCTGAATGCGCTGAAGCCCATTGTCGATCTGACGCAGGATGATCTGGACAGCTTCCATGACGCGATGATCCATGGCCGTCATTTTGCGCAGATCCCCTTAAAACTGGCACTGACCGACGTCGAGGTCGCCCGTTTTTCTGTGAACCAGTTTGATTTCCCCGGCGTCTCCATCAGCACCTATCAGCAGCGTCGTTATCCGTATGGCGCTGAACTGGCGCACGTCGTCGGTTATGTGTCGAAAATTAACGATAAAGATGCAAAACGTCTCGATGAAGAAGGGATCGCGGAGAATTACGCCGCCGACCATGACATTGGCAAGCAGGGCGTTGAAAAGTATTATGAAAATATCCTGCATGGCCGCACCGGTTATCAGGAAGTCGAAGTGGACAACCACGGGCATGTCGTGCGCCTTCTCAAAGAAGTGCCGCCGCAGGCCGGGCAAAATATCTATCTGACGCTGGATCTCGGTTTACAGCAGTACATCGAGAAAGTCCTGAAAGGGCAGCGCGCCGCCGTCGTGGTGATGGATCCGCGGGACGGCGGCATCAAGGCGATGGTGTCGAGCCCGAGCTATGATCCCAATCCGTTCGTGAATGGTATTTCCAGTAAGGAATACAGCGCGTTACTGAAAAATCCGGATCTGCCCCTGATTAACCGCGTGACGCAGGGCTTATATCCACCAGCCTCGACGGTGAAACCGTTTATGGCAACGTCTGCATTATTTGAAGGGGTGATCACGCCGCAAACCACCTTCTTCGGCGCACCGACCTGGACGCTGCCGGGCACCGAGCGTCATTACCGCGACTGGCTGAAAACCGGCCACGGCCTGCTGAATGTCACCAAAGCCATCGAAGAATCCGCCGATACGTTCTTCTATCAGGTGGCGTATGAAATGGGCATCGATCGTATTCATACCTGGCTGAGCAAATTTGGTTACGGGAAATCCACCGGCATCGATCTCGATGAGCAATATAATGGCGTTCTGCCAAGCCGCGAATGGAAGATGAAAGTTCATAAAAAAGGCTGGTATCAGGGGGATACGGTTTCGGTCGGTATCGGCCAGGGTTATTGGGTGGCGACACCAATTCAGATGGTGCGTGCGCTCAGCGCGCTGGTCAATAACGGCAAACTCGAAACGCCGCATCTGCTGTATTCTTCAAAAAGTGGCAAAGTGATCACGCCTTATAAAATGCCGCCGACGGAGCAAATTGCCGATGCAAAATCCCCTATCTGGGGAATAGTCAAAAACGGCATGTTCGGGATGGCGAATTTCCCGAACGGTACCGGATATAAACTATTTCACACCGCGCCTTATCAGATAGCTGCGAAATCAGGGACGTCTCAGGTATTCAGCCTGCGTGAGAATCAGGTATATAACGCCAAAATGACGCCGGTACGCCTGCGTGACCATATTTTCTATACCGCGTTTGCGCCGTATAAACATCCGACCGTCGTCATGGCGCTTATTATGGAAAACGGCGGTGGTGACGGCGTGGTGGCCGGCCCGACAGCGCGCGCCATCCTTGACCATATTTTCCTGCCGCCGCAGGCAACGATGTGCGACCCGGCAAAAGCAGATAACCCGGCCGACTGCGAACAACCGGTTCCCACCCCGAATTCTCCGGGGTTCAGTGAGCACTAACCGGATCGTTATAAACCACCGATAACCGCGTGTCATTGAATGGCGACAGATGCCGTTTGGTATGTCGTCATTTAGCGACATTTAACTAACTGATTAAATTAGGTTTTATTTTTATCAAAAAAACATGTTGGGAAACAGCGACAGCGAGCGTGATTTTTAGACAGAGATCACAGTTCATTTCTGAATAAAATATCTAATAAAAATTAAAAATCGTTATTAATCATTATGATAAATATTTTATTTAATAACTGGCACGCTTCGTGCTATATTCCTAACAGTTGCTCATTCACCTGATTATGATTGGCTCACGCGAAAGCGTTGATATGCTCATAATGTCCGAATGACGCCAAAGAAACGGTGCCTATCGTTCACCAGACCGATAATCGTTGCGCAAGCACGTTATCACGCATCGAACGACACGTTGAGTGAGGCACCACCTCTTCCGGTTTGCTGGATACCTTTATCAGGTATCCAGCAACACCACCCCTTCGAATACTCCTGTTTCCACTAAACTCTCTTTCACTTTTCTCTGACACTGGCTGTTCAAACCGTTGTCAGTTAGCATGGTTTATCTGTGTAAAATGAGATGAATGCGTTGAAAAGAGGACGTTTATTCCCCGGTTCTTTACGCCAGCTGGTATTGATGGCTTTCCTGTTAGTCTTGTTGCCGTTACTGGTGCTGGCCTGGCAGGCTTATGACAGCCTCGATCAGCTCAGCCGTCAGGCGGCGCACATTAACCGCACCACGCTCAGTGATGCGCGTCGCAGCGAATCGATGTCCAGCATCGCGCTGGAAATGGAACGCAGCTATCGCCAGTATTGCGTTCTCGACGATCCCACGCTTTCCCGCCTTTATCAGAATCAGCATAAACAATATTCGCAACTGCTGGATGCGCACGCGTCCGTTCTGCCGGATTTACGCTACTACCAGACGCTCCGCACATTGCTGACGCAACTGACCGAACCTACCTGTCGTAATAACGCACCGGATAATGACGCTTCCGCGCGGCTGGAAAATTTCTCGCGCACGAATGCCGAAATGATTCAGGCGACGCGTGAGGTGGTCTTTTCCCGCGGCCAGCAGCTTCAGCGTGCGATTGCCGAACGCGGTCAGTTTTTTGGCTGGCAGGCGCTGGTGCTGTTTCTTCTCAGCGGTGCGCTGGTGGTGCTGTTCACGCGCATGATTATCGGGCCCGTGAAAGGCGTGGAGAGAATGATCAACCGGCTGGGAGAGGGGCGCAATCTGGGGGACGTCATGCGATTTAAAGGGCCGCGCGAAATCCGCTCTCTGGTGCAGCGTATCGTCTGGCTGAGTGAACGTCTGGCATGGCTGGAATCACAGCGCCACGAATTTTTACGTCACATTTCTCATGAACTCAAAACGCCGCTCGCCAGCATGCGCGAAGGCACCGAACTGCTGGCCGATGAAGTCGCCGGGCCGCTGACGCCGGATCAAAAAGACGTGGTGGCGATACTCAACAGCAGCAGTCGTCACCTGCAAACGCTTATCGAACAACTGCTCGATTACAACCGTAAACTGGCGGATGCGCCGGCGCTGAGCGTAGCGGTTGACCTTAAAACCTTAGTGAATGACGTTGTGATAGCCAACAGCCTGCCCGCGCGTGCCAAGAAGATCCGCAGTGAAGTCAACATCGGCGCGCCACAATGTCTGGCGGAACCGACACTGCTTAAGCGTGTGCTGGATAATCTCTATTCCAATGCGGTGCACTACGGGGCTGAATCCGGTACTATTTGGGTCCGCAGCCGGGAAGACGCTGGACGGGTGGTTATTGAGGTGGCAAACACCGGAACCCCGATCCCCGAAGCCGAGCGCACGATGATTTTTGAACCCTTTTACCAGGGTAGCCAGCAACGAAAAGGGGCTGTAAAAGGCAGCGGTTTGGGATTGAGCATTGCCCAGGACTGCATTCGCCGCATGCATGGAGAGCTGCAACTGGTTGCCGTTGAAGATGCGGACGTCTGTTTCCGCATTGAATTGCCCCTGACGGCTGAGAACAATTGATCATGACTCTATTTGCAGGCTGGTGCGGCCAATGAACGCATTAACCTTTATGTCGAAATTCTTTACCCGTCTGGTGCGCGCCGTGTTGCGCCACCGGGTTCTCCTTCTGAGTGCACCACTGGCGCTGGCGGGCTGTGTGTCACATTCCGCCAATAACCGTTATTACCAGCAAGTTTCTGACCAGATCGTGCCTGACAGCAAAGTTATCGACTTCCGTACCGCGCCATGCGAAACCTTGTGGACGCTGGATGACAGCGAAGCGATGACTAACTCACTTTACTGGCTGCGGGCGATGGATTGCGCCGATCTCATGAGTGATGCGCAGGCACGTTTCCAGGCGCAGCAGATTTCGGCGACCCACTGGGATCAGGTATTCAAACAAAGCATTCTGCTGTCGGGTGCTGAACCGGATCAACAACAGCGCCGCGCATTGCTGGCCAAAGTGAGCGAATTCCGCGGCCAGATGCCCGGTTCAATTCGCCCGCTGGTGCAGTTGTGGCGTGAGCGCCAGAATCTGCAAGTCGTACTCGGCGATGTAAAAGCCCGCAACGCGCGTCAGCAGGCCGTCAATGAAGACAAGCTTCAGATGATGACCGCCGAACAACTGATGCTGGAAAATAACTTAGCCGATACGCGGCGCAAGCTGGAAAACCTGACCGATATCGAACGTCAGCTTTCTTCGCGCAAGCAGATCCAGGGCGATCTGCCGGATAATGATGCGACTTCGCTGTCAAAACCGGCCACCGGATCCACGGTGAAACCGGCAGAAACCTACGTGCCGCCTCCAAAGGAATCGAACGCAAAATGACGATACGTAAAGCAGCCAGTTTATTGCTGGTGGATGACGATCCGAGCCTGTTAAAGCTGCTGGGTATGCGTCTGACCAGTGAAGGTTTTCGTGTCACGACCGCCGAAAGCGGGGCCGAAGCGCTGCGCGTATTGCACCGTGAACGCATCGATCTGGTGCTGAGCGATTTACGCATGGATGAAATGGATGGCATGGCGCTTTTTGCCGAGATCCAAAAGTTTCAGCCGGGAATGCCGGTCATTATTCTGACGGCGCACGGCTCAATTCCCGATGCCGTTGCCGCCACGCAGCAGGGCGTTTTCGGTTTTCTCACCAAACCGGTCGACCGTGATGCGTTGTATAAAGCCATTGATGAAGCGCTGGCGCAGTCCAGCCCGTCAGTGGATGAAAGCTGGCGCGAGTCGATTGTGACCCGCAGTCCGCTGATGTTGCGTTTGCTGGAGCAGGCCAATATGGTCGCGCAATCTGACGTCAGCGTGCTGATTAACGGCCAGAGCGGCACGGGTAAAGAAGTGCTGGCGCAGGCGATTCACGGTGCCAGCCCGCGCGGAAAGAATGCGTTTATTGCCATCAACTGCGGCGCGCTGCCGGAACAGTTGCTGGAATCTGAATTATTCGGCCACGCCAAAGGCGCATTTACCGGCGCGATCAGCAGCCGGGAAGGGCTTTTTCAGGCGGCCAGCGGCGGAACGTTGTTCCTCGATGAAATCGGCGACATGCCACTGTCATTGCAGGTCAAACTGCTGCGCGTTTTGCAGGAGCGCAAAGTCCGTCCGCTGGGCAGCAATCAGGATATCGACGTTGATGTGCGGATTATTTCTGCGACGCACCGCGATTTGCCGAAAGCGATGGAAAAAGGCGAGTTCCGCGAAGACCTGTTTTATCGTCTGAACGTCGTGAGCCTGAAGCTGCCGACGCTGAGTGACAGGGCGGAAGACATTCCGCTGCTGGCAAACCATCTGCTTCGCGTGGCGGCACAGCGCCACAAACCGTTTGTCCGCAGTTTTTCCACCGATGCGCTGAAACGGCTGATGGCGGCGAGCTGGCCGGGCAATGTGCGTCAGCTGGTGAACGTGATCGAGCAGTGCGTGGCGCTGACTTCCGCGCCGGTCATCAGCGAAGCGCTGGTGCAGCAGGCGCTGGAAGGCGAAAACACTGCACTGCCGACGTTTGCTGATGCGAGAAACCAGTTTGAACTGAATTATCTGCGTAAACTTTTGCAGATAACCAAAGGCAATGTG
The DNA here is from genome assembly GCF_002951615.1 of Rahnella sikkimica. Classification (GTDB taxonomy): domain Bacteria; phylum Pseudomonadota; class Gammaproteobacteria; order Enterobacterales; family Enterobacteriaceae; genus Rahnella; species Rahnella sikkimica. Next base: position 84,687 of record NZ_CP019062.1, read on the forward strand.
ACGCAGGCGGCGCGTATCGCCGGGCGTAACCGCACTGAATTTTACAAGCTGCTTTCCCGCCATGAACTGGAAGCCACGGACTTTAAAGAGTAACGGGAATTTACTTTCAGCGGCATCGGGTACATTCCTGCCGCTGAACTATGATACCTTTAGCGCCTTCGCATGCTCCGGCATCCGAAACCAGACTGTGAACCATGCTGCCGCTCAGGAAGGCGGAGAGCAAACGAATGATTATAAGGGTCCGCCATGAAAAAGATTGATGCGATTATCAAGCCATTCAAACTCGACGACGTCCGTGAAGCACTGGCTGAAGTTGGGATCACCGGGATGACCGTGACCGAAGTGAAAGGTTTTGGCCGTCAGAAAGGTCATACCGAACTGTACCGCGGTGCAGAATACATGGTCGATTTCCTGCCAAAAGTAAAAATCGAGATTGTGGTTGCCGATGACATCGTGGATACCTGTGTTGAAACTATCATGACCACTGCGCAGACCGGCAAAATCGGCGACGGCAAAATCTTCGTGTTCGACGTGGCGCGCGTAGTCCGTATCCGCACCGGCGAGCAGGACGAAGAGGCTATCTGATTTCATTCAGAGTCTGAAACAGAAAAGGCTGACATTGCGTCAGCCTTTTTGCTTTTCAGCGCGGGTATTCTGAACGTCAGATGACTTTATGCGGGCCGAAACATTCGTAGTGAATGTTGGCTTCGGCAATGCCCAGTGCCAGCAATTGCTTCGCGGCAAACTGCATGAAGCCCACCGGACCGCACAGGTAGAAGTGCATCGCCGGATTGCTGATTTTATCGCTGACTTTGCTCAGATCCATAAAGCCCTGATACTGATAGTCTTCACCCGGCAAATCGCTTTCCTGCGGCTGGTTATACCAGACATGACTTTCCAGTAACGGCAGATGTGCCTGCGCGCTTTTCACTTCACCGGCAAACGCATGAACCGCGCCATTTTCGGCGGCGTGCAGCCACTGAACCGGCGCTTTATGGCCGCGCTGCGCCAGCGTGTTGAGCATGCCTAACATCGGCGTCTGGCCGACACCGGCAGAGATCAGCGCGACCGGCGTGGTTTCGCTGACATCCATGAAGAAATCACCGCGCGGCGCAGCAAGGTGAATAATGTCGCCCGGCAGCGCAAAGTTATGCAGGAAATTAGAAACCGCGCCCTGACCTTCACGTTTAACCGCGATGCGGTACGTTTTGCCGTTCGGTGCCTGTGTCAGGGAATACTGACGGATTTCCTGATTCTCCAGGGAAACATCACGGATATACACCGCCAGATATTGCCCCGGCTGGAAATCTGCCACGGGTTTGCCGTCAGCAGGTTCCAGCAGGAAAGAAGTGATCAGTTCGCTTTGCGGCTGTTTTTCCACAATACGGAATTCACGGGTGCCGCTCCAGCCACCCGTTTTTCCGGCGCTTTCTTTATAGATTTCCGCTTCACGATGGATAAATACGCCCGCCAGCACGCCGTAGGCTTTGCCCCACGCGTCCAGCACTTCCTGGCCAGGACTGAACATTTCATCCAGCGTTGCCAGCAGGTGTTCACCGACAATGTTGTACTGTTCCGGCTGAATGATAAAACTGGTATGTTTCTGCGCGATGCGTTCCACAGCGGGTAAAAGCGCTGCCAGATTTTCGAGATTCGCCGCATAAGCGCAGATGGCGTCAAACAGCGCCTGACGCTGATCGCCATTGCGCTGATTGCTCATATTGAAGATGTCTTTGAGCTCGGGATTGTGCGCAAACATACGGTCATAAAAGTGGGCGGTCAGCTTCGGGCCGGTCGCAGCAAGCAAAGGAAGGGTGGATTTAACGGTTGCGATAGTCTGTGCATCTAGCATAGTGAACTCCTTCCTCTTCGTCCTTGAAACTGCTGCTGCGTTAGCTGCCCTCAAGAATCCGAATCACTGACTCAGGTCAGCTCATCGGAATTCTTTCGATTGCCTCCTTGCCGCAGCTCCAATGACTTTGAGGTTATTTAGAATGGAAAGTAATAACATGTATTTTAAATGCATCTTATATAAACCCACAATTTCTGTAAACACCCCCTAAAGGGGTAGGGCTATTTCCGGTGAGCGGTCTCTCACAACGCTGAAATTTGATCATGTTCAGGTGAATAAAACTCCCTTGATTATGGACAGACGTTCGCAGATCAAAGCCTTGCTGTATCTGGAGCCAATCGTTTGCTTAAAAACCTCAAACTGACCCTATCCGAAGGCCGCCTAAACATTTACACTATTGCGCAGAACCCGTAAGGGGCGTTTATTTTAGTTTGTTGAGTCAGGAGATGCGGATGTTAAAGCGTGAAATGAACATTGCCGATTATGATGCTGAGCTGTGGGCAGCAATGGAAAAAGAAGTTGTTCGCCAGGAAGAACATATCGAGCTGATTGCGTCAGAAAACTACACCAGCCCGCGCGTTATGCAGGCTCAGGGTTCGCAGCTGACCAACAAATATGCCGAAGGCTATCCGGGCAAACGTTATTACGGTGGCTGTGAGTACGTCGACATCGTTGAGCAACTGGCTATCGACCGTGCAAAAGAATTGTTCGGTGCGGATTTCGCTAACGTTCAGCCACACTCCGGCTCACAGGCTAACTTTGCGGTTTACACCGCACTGCTGCAACCGGGCGACACCATTCTGGGGATGAACCTCGGCCACGGTGGTCACCTGACGCACGGTTCTCCGGTCAACCTGTCCGGTAAACTTTATAACGTGGTGCCTTACGGCATCAACGAAAGCGGCGACATCGACTATGACGACGTTAAGCGTCAGGCCGAAGCACACAAACCAAAAATGATCATCGGTGGCTTCTCAGCCTTCTCCGGTATCGTTGACTGGGCAAAAATGCGCGAAATCGCAGACAGCGTTGGCGCGTACTTCTTCGTCGACATGGCACACGTTGCCGGTCTGATTGCGGCGGGCGTCTACCCGAACCCGGTTCCACATGCACACATCGTCACGACCACCACGCACAAAACACTGGCTGGCCCGCGCGGCGGTCTGATTCTGGCGAAAGGTGGCAGCGAAGAGTTCTACAAAAAACTGAACTCCGCCGTCTTCCCTGGCGGTCAGGGCGGCCCGCTGATGCACGTGATTGCCGGTAAAGCGGTAGCACTGAAAGAAGCGATGGAGCCTGAGTTCAAAGCGTACCAGCAGCAGGTTGCTAAAAACGCACAGGCGATGGTGGCTGTGGTTCTGGAACGTGGCTACAAAGTGGTTTCCGGCGGTACGCACAACCACCTGTTCCTGATGGATCTGGTCGATAAAAACCTGACCGGTAAAGAAGCTGATGCCGCTCTGGGTCGTGCCAACATCACCGTGAACAAAAACAGCGTGCCAAACGATCCGAAGAGCCCGTTCGTCACCTCCGGTGTACGTATCGGTACGCCGGCTGTGACCCGTCGCGGCTTCAAAGAAGCTGAAGTACGTGAGCTGGCTGGCTGGATCTGTGACGTGCTGGACAACGTGAACGACGAAGCCACTATCGAACGCGTTAAAAACAAAGTTCTCGATATCTGTGCACGCTTCCCGGTTTACGCATAATATCTGCGGAGCCGTTAAGCTGCTAAAACCCGCTCCGGCGGGTTTTTTTATGGGCATGTATCAGAATTTGTGAGCTGGCAGACATTACGGGAGTCAGAATTCGTCTGCGGATTGCTAGCGATTGTGAGCTTTGTCAAAGTATTGGCCTCACACCGGAGGATTTATGGAATTGCGTTCCACGCGCTGGCTTGCACTCAGTTATTTCACTTATTTTTTCAGTTACGGCATTTTTCTTCCCTTCTGGGGCTTATGGCTAAAAGGCGAGGGGATTTCCTCCGAAAGCATCGGCCTGTTGCTCGGGGCCGGATTAGTCGCCCGTTTTCTCGGCACGTTAATTATTTCTCCGTCGATTAAAGACCCGTCTCATCTCATTACCGGGCTGCGCATTCTGGCGTTGCTCACGCTGGCGTTTGCCGTCGGATTCTGGTTTGGCAACGGCTGGGCTTGGCTGATGATCAATATTGCCGGTTTCAGCGTATTCTTCGGGCCGTTGGTGCCGCTGACCGATGCGTTAGCGGGCACGTTGCAACGTCAGATCAATATGGATTACGGCAAAGTGCGCGTCTGGGGATCGATAGCGTTCGTCATCGGGTCGGCGGTGACTGGCAAACTGGTCGAGGTTTACGGCCACAACGCAATTTTGTATGCGCTGACGGCGGGTATCGCGGCGATGCTGCTCGGTATGTTACTGCGCCCGAGTGTGAAACCGGTTGGCGAACCGCGAGAAAGCGGTGCGCCGACCATTTCTTGGAAAGCGTTACTGGGCGAAACGCCGGTCTGGCGGTTCCTGTTGTGTGTCACGTTATTGCAGGGCGCGCACGCGGCGTATTACGGATTCAGCGCGATTTACTGGCAGGACGTCGGCTATTCCTCAACAACCATCGGGTATTTATGGTCGCTGGGCGTGGTGGCGGAAGTGCTGGTCTTTACCTTTAGCCATCAGCTGTTCCGGCGCTGGTCGGCGCGGGATTTGCTGTTGTTGTCGGCGGTATGCGGCGTTGTCCGCTGGGGCATGATGGGCGAATTTACCGCGCTGCCTTGGCTGATCGTGATTCAGATCCTGCACTGCGGTACGTTCACCGTTTGTCATCTGGCGGGGATGCGATTTATCGCTTCGCGCCCGCGCGATCAGGTGATCCGGTTGCAGTCGGTCTATTCCGCGCTGGCGATGGGCGGCGGTGTGGCGATTATGACGATGGTTTCCGGCTTCCTGTTTGAGCATCTTCACGCCGGATTATTCTGGGTGATGGCGCTGCTGGCGGTCCCGGCGATGTTCCTGCGTCCGAACGTCACACCTTCAGCACCGGCTGAGACAGCCCGCTAGGGGGCTTCGAGCAGCGAGCGGATACGTTTTCGCTGGTCTTTCGCCAGCGGCAGTTGCGTGTGAATGACTAAAGGATCGGCGTCGGTGCTGCGGATGGCATAAGGCGTGACAATCATGGCCACGCCGCCCGGCGCGCCGAACTGATAAAAATCCGCCAGCGTCTGATATTTAATATTGAGCGGCAGCAGCGTGGCTTCGCGCAGTTGCTGCTCCACCGCTTCTTCCAGTTGCGGATTGTCATGCGTCAGCAGCAAAATCTGCTTTTCCTGCAAGGCGTTTCCCTGCATCAGCCAGGCACCAAACGTAATCGCCACCAGCCCGATTTCATCTTCTGAAAGACTGATCAGATATTCGTGTTCAAGCCCTTTCAGCGCCTCGCGCGTGGTGCGCACCAGACGCGGATACATCCGGTTGACCTCTTCCTGCATCAGATTATCGATGCCCATACCGAAATGGCAGCGCTCAATAGCCGGGCCGATATGTGCGAAAAGCTGGCCGACCAGCCCTTCGTAGCTGCTGAATTTCATGCCGGCGATTTCCTGGAAACGCGCCACCATGTTTTCAATTTCCAGCAGCAGACGCTGATCTTCCGTCGAACCGGAACTCTGATAACTGTGGTTTTTTAACATGCGCAGCATCAGGGTAAAGAATTCGCACTCGCCGTCATCCAGCAAACCATTACTGAGGCTTTGCAGCTGAACAAAAATTTCACGCGCCGCCGGGTACTCCGGCTTTTCACGTAGCCAGCGTCGCTGTTGTTCCGTGAAATTTAAACCGGTGGGCTGGTCGTTTTGCCATAAACAATATTGCAGGCAAATCTGCATCAGCTGACGGTCGTGCTGGCTGAGAGGTTTCGGCAGCATCGATGAACAGTCTTCAATGACGACGCCGAGAATGTCATTTCTCAGCGCTACCTTCGGGCAGGTCTGGCCGTCAAAGGCGATATACAGCCACGGGATAAAATGGAGGGAGACGAAATCAGGAGAAATGCGCAATGTGCGGCGTAATCCCTGAAAAAGGCACAGGCGCTGGGCAAGCGTATCGCCCTGGATCCGGCACTCTTTTTCGCTGTACTGCAACACATCCAGATGGTGGATCCGCTGGATTTCGCAGGTCACTTCGGCCAGATCTTCCCACGTCGTGCTCAGCCCGACGCCGTTTATTTCGCTGATGATCTCCAGTTGAACCGCCGTCAGCGGCGCGTACAGCATCAGCAACACATGGCATCGGCGTTGCGTAGCGGAAAGCGCAGGAGAGGGCTGTTTTTCTGGGGTCATATCACCTTCTGTAATGATGTCGCGTGAAATTATGAGTCAAGCATAGCAAAGCGACTGCCCGCAATAAGGCACCGGCATCGGGTTTTACTCCGGCTTACAACTCAGATCACAGATATTTTTGACGACCGCTTAAATGCACAGCAAAATACTGTTACTAAGTAACAATTGATGGCGCTTTACAGGGAGATGATCTTGAATAATGCCAGGAACCGGCCTGTTTCCCGCTGTGCGAAATGGCTGGGTTTAGCGCTCATGTGCCTGCCAGCCAGTGTGCTGGCACATCCGCACAGCTTTATTGATATGCAGACCACGCTGGTGGCGGACGCAACGTCGCTCACCGGGCTGAAAATGGTCTGGACGATGGACGAAATCACCTCCGCCGATCTGCTGTATGACGCGCAGAATGCCAAAGCGGGATCGGATGTCTGGAAGAAACTGGCGGCAGAAGTCATGGCGCGGGTGCTCAGCCAGCACTATTTCACCGATTTCTACCGTGAAGGCAAACCGGTGAAATATCTTGATCTGCCCAGTGAATATGCACTTTCCCGCAAAGGCGATCAGGCGGTGCTGGAGTTTGTGCTCCCGCTGGCGCACCCGCAACCGCTGGTGGGAAAACCGATGCAGTTCTCGACCTTCGATCCTTCTTATTTTGTCGATATGACGTACAAAGATAAAACCGCGCTGCACCTTCCGCCGGATCTGGAAAAGCGCTGTACGCTGGCGTTGTTTACCCCGAAACCCGACGCCTCGCTGCAAAGCTACGCGTTGTCGCTGGATAAGGCCGATGCGCCGCCGGAAAACATGGATCTTGGTCAGCAATTTGCCCAGAAGGTCACGCTCGAATGTCATTAACTTCAACGTCATCGAAAACCTTTTCCTGGCGGGATTTATGGCCTCTGGCGGTCTTTATGATCCTGCTGGCGGTCGGGGCGTTTGCTCTGTTCCACTACTGGCCGCGAATTTTGCTCAGCAGCATTATCTGGCAGCGGGGTTTACATCAGGAACTGGCCGGGCTTTTGCGGCAGGTGAAAGAAAATCCGTTACAGGCAGGCATGACCCTGGCGGGTTTCAGTCTGATTTATGGTGTGGTTCACGCCATCGGGCCGGGGCACGGAAAAATCGTTATCACGACCTATCTGGCTACGCATCCGTCACGCCTGAAAAACAGCCTGAAACTGACGTTTGCCTCCGCCCTTGTGCAGGGGCTGGTGGCGATTTTGCTGGTCAGTGTTGTGCTTGGCGTTTTACAACTTTCTTCACGCCAGCTTCATCAGAGCAGTTTCTGGATGGAGCGGGGCAGTTTCATTCTGGTAATTTTGCTTGGATTATTGCTGTGCTGGCGGGCGCTTAAACGGGTCTGGCAGACGATCAAAAGTTTACAGCCAGCACCGGCCATGCGCATTCACAGCCTTTCTCCGCTTGGCGCTCAGCCGCACGTTCATGACGAACACTGTGGATGCGGGCATCAGCATGTGCCGAGCGATCAGCAGCTTCAGGCGGGCGGTGATTTACGTACGCAAATCGCGATTGTGCTGGCGATGGGCTTGCGCCCGTGCTCCGGTGCGATCATGGTTCTGCTGTTCTCCAAAGTGATCGGCGTTTACAGCTGGGGCGTGATTTCTGCCCTCACGATGGCCATCGGCACGTCGCTAACCGTGTCGCTCATCGGCGTACTGGTTTTTTACAGCCGTTCGCTGGCGGTAAAACTGAGCGCCAGCCGGACGCCTGCCGCGTGGCAGCGCATCGCCTGGTCTTTGCTGGCACTGACCGGCGGGATTGTGTTGCTGGTGGTGGGCATTTTGCTTTACAACACCGGCGGCGGCGACGTTTCTCCGATTACCGGCGGGCCTTTCGGGCGTTAATCATTACGCGGCCAGTCCCAAACCGCAGACATAAAAAAACGGACGCCCAATCAATGGACGTCCGTTTTTCCTGGATCTTACGACCCGAAACCGGCGAAATTAACGCTTCAGCGCTTCGCTCAGTTCATCACGCATGGTCATCAGGATACCTTTAACGACGCGTGGGTTACCGGCAACGATGTTACCGGAAGAGAAATGGTTATGGCCGCCAACGAAATCAGTGACAACGCCGCCTGATTCACGAACCAGCAGTTCGCCACCGGCGAAATCCCAGGGCTTCAGAGCGATTTCGAAGAAGCCGTCAACGCGGCCAGCCGCCACGTAAGCCAGATCCAGCGCAGCAGAACCGGTGCGACGGAAATCTGCACATTCGGTGAACAGTTTGCCCACGACGTTCATGTAGCTTTTTGCGTGTTGTTTGGCTTTGAACGGGAAACCGGTCGCCAGAATGGTACCGTCGAGATCTTTCGCGTTAGTGCCGCGCAGACGGTAACCGTTAAGCTGTGCGCCCTGACCACGGGTTGCGGTGAACAGTTCGTTACGCATTGGATCGTATACTACCGCGACTTCTGTGCGGCCTTTGATGCGCACGGCGATAGAAACAGCGAAATGTGGGAAGCGTTTAACGAAGTTGGTGGTGCCATCCAGCGGGTCGATAATCCATTGTACGTCTTTGTCTTCGCCTTCCAGCTCGCCACACTCTTCACTGATAATGGTGTGTTTTGGGTAGGATTTGCGAATCACATCGATAATCATATGCTCCGCATCGCGATCTACGTTGGTAACAAAATCGTTGGTACCTTTTTGAGTAGATTCTACAGAGTCTGGCGTTTCGTAATGTTTGGCAATCAGGTTACCGGCCTTGCGCGCAGCGCGCACGGCGATGGTGAGCATCGGATGCATGGATATCTTCCAACTAGGATGTTAAAGAACGGGAATACGGGAAACGGCGCGCAGTATAGCAGGGGTTCTGAAAATTAACTACCGTTGTGTTAGGCTGTTGTGATTTTCCGTCTGCCCAGAGTTTGTATGCTGCCAAATATCCGCATTGTCTTAGTTGAAACGTCCCACACCGGTAACATGGGTTCTACTGCTCGTGCCATGAAAACCATGGGGTTATCAAGCCTTTATCTGGTGAATCCGCTGGTGAAACCTGATTCTCAGGCTATCTCTTTATCTGCCGGTGCCAGCGATGTGATTGGCAACGCCACCATCGTGGATACGCTGGATGAAGCCCTGTCCGGCTGTAGTCTGGTGATCGGCACCAGTGCGCGTTCCCGCACGCTACCGTGGCCGATGCTTGACCCGCGTGAATGCGGTGAGCACAGCGCCAAAGCGGCACAAACCGCGCCGGTTGCGCTGGTCTTCGGGCGCGAACGCGTCGGGCTGACCAATGAAGAACTGCAAAAATGTAACTACCACGTCTGCATTCCGGCGAATCCGGAATACAGCTCGCTGAATCTGGCGATGGCCGTGCAGATTATTGCGTATGAAGTTCGCGTCGCGCATCTTGCGTTGCTTGAAGCGGCTAAACCACAAGTGGAATACGAAGAATCGCCGTATCCGCTGGTCGACGATCTGGAACGTTTTTATCAGCATCTGGAACAGACGCTGCTGGAAACCGGCTTCATTCGCCAGGCACATCCGGGTCAGGTCATGAGCAAATTGCGCCGTCTGTTTACCCGTGCACGACCTGAATCTCAGGAATTAAACATCCTGCGCGGCATTCTGACGTCCATTGAAAAGACGCATAACAACAAAGAATAAGCCTGTTTTTTTTGGTTATTAAAACGCCTTTCGTTTTGTGAATCATTAGGTTGCGATGCCTTCCTCCGTGGAGGCAAAAACGCCTTTTCCCCCGCAGTGTAATACTTGAGTAAATTACTCGGTTAAATAGTTGACTGATTTACTCGGGAATGTCAGACTCATTTGCATCAACCGCATCCGTGCGTTTTTAAAAGACATTTAAAACAGGTAACCATGCTATGAGACTGACATCCAAAGGCCGTTATGCCGTAACCGCTATGCTCGATGTTGCACTGCATTCACAGGAAGGACCCGTACCACTGGCTGATATTTCTGAGCGTCAGGGTATTTCTCTTTCTTATCTGGAGCAGTTGTTCTCGCGTTTACGTAAAAATGGTTTGGTTGCCAGTGTTCGTGGTCCGGGCGGTGGTTATCTGCTGGGTAAAGATTCCGGTGATATCGCGGTTGGCGCGGTGATCACTGCCGTTGACGAATCTGTCGATGCGACCCGTTGTCAGGGTAAAGAAGGCTGCCAGAACGGCGAACGTTGCCTGACGCACACGTTGTGGCGTGATCTGAGCGAACGTATCAGCGGTTTCCTCAATAACATCACACTGGCAGAACTGGTCAACAACCAGGAAATCCTGGAAGTGGCCGACCGTCAGAACGGTGAAATCCGTCGTCAGCCGAATGGCCGTCAGATGGAAACGATCAATGTAAATCTTCGAGCCTAATTCCCGTCATCCTTCGCGCCGCCCCGGCGTTGGCTGCCGTCGCAAACCCCGGTCACATACTATTGTATGCTCCCGGGGATTTGCTCCGTTGCCGCCTTGATGCGACACGAATGATTTAGGGAATGTTGAGATTTACGTTTTAAGAAGCCCGTGGGAATTCACATTTCCGCGGGTTTTTGCATTTTCAGACGCCAATACTTACCGTTTAGTGCCCGCAAAGCGTCATTTCCCTTTTAAGAATTCGTGAAGCCGTTTTAAACTGGATGTCGTTTTTTAATTCTTTCGTTCGCAACAGAACGCGCAGTCCGGAGCTTGCCTGCCATGAAACTACCTATTTATCTCGATTATTCTGCCACTACGCCGGTTGATCCGCGCGTTGCTGAGAAAATGATGCAGTGTCTGACACTGGACGGTACTTTCGGTAATCCGGCTTCACGTTCTCACCGTTTTGGCTGGCAGGCCGAAGAGGCGGTGGATGTGGCGCGCAACCAGATTGCCGAGCTGATTAATGCCGATCCGCGTGAAATCGTATTCACTTCCGGCGCAACAGAATCCGATAATCTGGCGATCAAAGGTGCCGCGCACGCTCAACGTGAGAAAGGCAAACACATCATCACCAGCCAGACTGAACATAAAGCGGTGCTCGATACCTGCCATCAGCTGGAAAACGAAGGTTTTGACGTCACGTATCTCACGCCACAGGCTGACGGTTTTATCACGCCAGTGGCCATTGAAGCCGCGATGCGCCCGGACACGATCCTGGTATCCATCATGCAGGTGAATAACGAAATCGGCGTGGTGCAGGATATCGCGACGATTGGCGAATTGTGCCGCAGTCGTGGCGTGTTGTTCCACGTCGATGCGACCCAAAGCGTAGGGAAAATTGATATTGATCTCAGCGAGTTGCCGGTCGATTTGATGTCGTTTTCCGCGCATAAGATTTACGGCCCGAAAGGCATCGGTGCGCTGTATGTGCGCCGTAAACCGAAGGTCCGTATTGAAGCACAAATCCACGGCGGCGGGCATGAACGCGGTATGCGTTCCGGCACGTTGCCGGTGCATCAGATTGTCGGGATGGGTGAGGCCTATCGCATCGCCAGAGAAGAAAGGGTGACGGAAGTTGAACGTCTGACTATGCTTCGTGACCGTCTGTGGAAAGGTATTCAGGCGCTGGACCACGTCTTTATGAACGGCTCCGCCAGACACGCTGCGCCGAATATTCTGAACGTCAGTTTCGCCGGCGTTGAAGGGGAATCCCTGATTATGGCGCTGAAAGATCTGGCAGTTTCCTCCGGATCTGCCTGTACGTCTGCCAGCCTTGAGCCTTCTTATGTTTTGCGCGCGCTCGGTATCAATGAAGAGCTGGCACACGCCTCTTTGCGTTTCTCTCTGGGCCGCTGGACGACGGAAGAAGAAATTGAATATGCGATTGCGCTGGTGGTGAAATCTGTCCACCGTCTGCGTGAATTGCCACCGGTTTACACGGCGAAAGCCTGACATTTACTGTGAAGTCTCCCTGTTATAAGGGCGATTTACCTGTCATTGAAGAAAAGACTTTCATTGAAGATAAAACTTGTCTTTGAAAATAATAATTCAGGAGTGCTGTTATGAGTTCCGAAGTAATCACCCATGAAGCCATGTCCGTGTTCCTTTCGTCCCAGCCAGCAGACGCCCGCTGGGGTGAGAAAGCCACGCTGAGCACCGATTCCGAAGGCATTACCATCCATCTGAAAGAGGGCGATGCGCTGACTGCGATTGCCCGTGCGGCACGCCGTATCGATGGTCAGGGCGTGAAAAACGTCAAACTGGCAGGCGAAGGCTGGGATCTCGAAAACAGCTGGGCTTTCTGGCAGGGTTTCCGTGGCCCGAAAGGCACGCGCAATGTGGAGTGGGCCGAGTTATCTGAAGATGACACCACCACGCTGAAACAACGCCTGAAAATTATCGACTGGGTGCGTAACACCATCAATACCCCGGCGGAAGATTTGTCTCCGGAACAACTGGCGACCCGCGCTGTCGATCTGATGTGTGAATTTGGTAACGAAAAAGTCAGCTACCGCATCACCAAAGGTGAAGATCTGCGTCAGCAAAGCTACATGGGCATCCACACGGTGGGCCGTGGCTCTGACCGCCAGCCGGTTCTGCTGGCACTGGATTACAACCCGTCCGGTGACGCAGAAGCCCCGGTTTACGCCTGTCTGGTCGGCAAAGGGATTACTTTTGACACCGGCGGCTACAGCCTGAAACCGAGCGCTTCCATGGACTCCATGAAAGCTGACATGGGCGGCGCGGCTACCCTGACCGGCGCACTGGCGCTGGCGGCGGCAAACGGCCTGAATAAACGTGTAAAACTGTATCTGTGCTGCGCCGACAATATGGTCAGCGGCAATGCGCTGAAACTGGGCGATATTATCCGCTATCGCAACGGTAAAACGGTTGAAGTGATGAACACCGACGCCGAAGGCCGTCTGGTGCTGGCCGATGGTTTGATCGACGCCTCTGCGCAAAATCCGGAACTGATCATTGACGCGGCAACGCTGACCGGTGCGGCCAAAACTGCATTGGGCAACGATTATCACGCGCTGTTCAGCTTTGATGATGCGCTGGTGGCTGAGCTGCTGGAAAGTGCGAAAGAAGAACACGAACCGTTCTGGCGTCTGCCGCTGGAAGAGTTCCACCGTTCGCATCTGCCTTCTAATTTTGCGGAACTGAACAACATCGCCGGTCCTTCGCATACGGCGGGCGCAAGTACAGCAGCGGCTTTCCTGTCTCATTTCGTCACTGAATATAAGAAAGGCTGGCTGCACATCGACTGTTCGGCAACTTACCGTAAAAGCGCGGCAGACCAGTGGTCTGCTGGTGCGACCGGTCTGGGTGTGCGTACCGTGGCGAACTTATTGTTAGCGAAGTCTAAATAATAAAATCATTTGTTTAAGTAAGAATAACGGGGCGCTCATCAGCGCCCCGTTTTATACCCTTACCGGAGTCAGTACTATGAGTGTCCCACACGATCATCTCCCTTCGGGTGCCGCAGCGGAAAACGGAGAAAACGAGCTGGAGCGTCTGCTTCGCCTGTCCGTTACCGCACCTGCCTGGCGTCCGGCGTTTTACCAGACCTTGCTGGATTCTACCGTTTTCGTGCTGGGCGATGCCGGTCAGGATGGTGCAGAAAAGCAGGGCAGTGTGGCGATTACTGCCGGTAGCGAGCTTAATATCCTGCACTGGGAAAAACAGGATGGAAGCTCGATCATTCCTTTCTTCTCTTCAGTCGATGTGCTCGAAAAAGCCAGTGCGGGCGAAAGCCCGGACGAGCAGGCGTTTGTTGCGTTGCCAGCCCGCGTGTTGTTTGAAATGACGCAGGGCGATGAGCTGTTTCTGAATCCTAAATCGGAATACGGAAAGGAATTCACGCCAAACGAAGTGACGCTGCTGCTGAGTAACGGCGGTTTACATGCGCCGTCGGAGCTGATGCTGGATAAAGAAAGCCAGTTATTGATTGGTCAGCCGGAGGAATATCCTTCCGCAATGATTGATGCCTTAACGACGCTGTTCACTCAGAAAAAGCCGGTACGCCGGGCTTTTATGGCGCTGATCCACGATAAAGCCGTGGATGACCAGCCAAACCTGTTGATTGGCGTTGAAGCCGACGGCGATGAGCAGGAGATCGACGCGCTGATCCGCGAAGCCGGAAATGTGGCGAGTGAAACGTCCCCGGACGATCGCCCGGTGGATTTCTGTATCGTTTCCGAAAAAGAGCGTGGCATCAGCCACTATCTGATCAGCCATACGCAGCCGTTCTATCAGCGCAAGTGGGGCAGCTGGCTGCGCAACATTATTCCTTCATCCGGTCAGGCGTAATGTTCACGCGGAAGAGGCTGAAGAATGCCGTTCTCTTCCGCTTTGTTTACGAAAGATGGGCGGTTTGGGTGTGATAGTGAATCAATGACACAATTTTTTAATTAAATGTTGTGATTCAGGTAGGCAATCGTAACTTCGCTCCCTATAATCACCGCCATTTTACGGCAGGTATAACATTAAATTAACCGGCCCTACCTATAAAAGTCAGACAGAGGTTTTTCATGACTATCCAACGTACTTTCTCCATCATCAAGCCAAACTCCGTCGCTAACAACGATATCGGCGCTATCTACGCACGTTTCGAACGCGCAGGTTTCACTATCATCGCGTCTAAAATGCTGAAACTGACGAAAGAGCAGGCTGAAGGCTTCTACGCTGAACATAAAGGCCGTCCTTTCTTCGATGGTTTGGTTGAGTTCATGACGTCTGGCCCGATCATGGTTCAGGTTCTGGAAGGCGAAAATGCTGTTCAGCGTAACCGCGACATCATGGGCGCAACTAACCCAGAGAACGCGCTGGCCGGTACCCTGCGTGCAGACTTCGCTGACAGCTTCACCGCTAACGCTGTTCACGGTTCTGACGCTGTAGAATCTGCACAACGCGAAATCGCTTACTTCTTCACCGAAAGCGAAATCTGCCCGCGTTAAGATTTTGGCACCCGTTGCTGGAAGACAGGCCGCAAATTCGCAAGAATTTTGTAACAGGCGCCTTCCAAACATGGCAACACTGCCCTAAAATTTGTACAATGTGCGCCCCGAATGAGCCAGCCTCGTCGGGGCGCACTTTATTTGCAGGCCGTCAGTTTCTGAAAAAGTGAAGGTTCTGCACTTCCAATACGCCATAACGTGTAACAACGAGGCCATTTTTCATCATGTTAGAATCAAACACGCCCGAGCATACCTTGTCTGAGAACACTCCCGTTTCCGCTGAAGCCGTAAACACAGTCGTGCCGCCTGCAGCCGCAAAAATTAACCTTCTTGACCTTAACCGCAAACAAATGCGCGAGTTCTTCCTCAACATGGGCGAGAAACCGTTCCGTGCTGACCAGGTCATGAAGTGGATGTACCACTACTGCAGCGATGATTTCGAGCAAATGACCGATATCAACAAGCCGCTGCGTGAAAAACTGGCCCGCGTTGCAGAAATTCGTGCGCCGGAAGTGGCGTCAGAACAACGTTCAACCGATGGCACCATCAAATGGGCAATCCAGGTGGGCAGCCAGTTGGTCGAAACCGTGTATATTCCGGACGGAGAACGTGCGACGCTTTGCGTTTCGTCTCAGGTAGGTTGTGCGCTGGAATGTACTTTCTGCTCAACCGCCCAGCAGGGTTTTAACCGCAACCTGCGCGTGTCCGAAATCATCGGCCAGGTGTGGCGTGCGGCAAAAATCATCGGTGCGGCAAAAGTAACCGGTACGCGTCCTATCACCAACGTGGTGATGATGGGGATGGGCGAGCCTTTGCTGAACCTGAACAACGTGGTTCCGGCCATGGAAATCATGCTGGACGATTTCGGTTTTGGTCTGTCTAAACGTCGCGTTACGCTCTCCACCTCCGGTGTAGTGCCTGCGCTGGATAAGCTCGGTGACATGATTGACGTGGCGCTGGCGATTTCCCTGCATGCGCCAAATGACACCATCCGCGACGAAATCGTGCCGATTAACCGCAAATACAATATCGATACGTTCCTGGCAGCCGTTGAGCGTTATATTAGTAAATCCAACGCTAATCAGGGCCGCGTGACCATCGAATATGTCATGCTCGACCACATCAATGATGGCACCGAACATGCGCATGAACTGGCCGAGCGCCTGAAAAATACGCCGTGCAAAATCAACCTGATCCCCTGGAACCCGTTCCCCGGCGCACCTTATGGTCGCAGCTCCAACAGCCGTATTGACCGCTTCTCAAAAGTGCTGATGGATTACGGTTTTACGGTGATTGTGCGTAAAACACGTGGCGATGACATTGATGCCGCCTGTGGTCAGCTGGCGGGCGACGTGATCGACCGTACTAAACGTACGCTGAAGAAAAGAATGGCAGGCGAGCAGCAGATTTCCGTAAAAGCCGTGTAGTCGCCATAAGCCGTAAGGTATGCGAGGGGTTTACTGCGCAGGTCGGGTAAATCCCGTTTTATTGTCGGTGGCAGGATAAAGGGAATTAAGCATGACAATGAAGGGCAGTGTGAAGTTGCTGATTGCAGCGGGGATTTCCGTTGCACTGCTGGCGGGGTGCTCAGGTACGCCGAAGGAAACGCAACAGGCCACGGGCGCGTCGCAAACGCGTCTGGAACTGGGGATGGAATATCTGTCTCAGGGTAATATGGACGCGGCGAAGCAGAATTTACAGAAAGCTGTCGATGGCGCGCCGGACGATTACCGCACTCAGCTGGGAATGGCACTTTACGAGCAAAAAATCGGCGATCAGAATGCAGCTCAAAGCCGCTACCAGCAAGCGCTGAAGCTGGCACCGCAAAATGGCACTGTGATGAATAATTACGGTGCGTTTTTGTGTAGTTTAGGGCAGTATGTACCCGCACAACAGCAGTTTAGCGCTGCAGCTAATGCCCCTGATTACGGTCAGGTCGCTGACAGTCTGGAAAATGCAGGCTACTGTTTTCTGAAGGCCAATCAGAATGAGGAAGCGCGAGTGTTACTAAGCCGGGCATTAAAAGCTGATCCCGATAAAGGCGCACCCTTGCTGACTGAGGCAACCAAAGAATTTGGGAAAGGGAACCGCGCTCAGGCGAAACTATTACTGGATGTATATCAACATGTTCTGCCAGCCACAGCTGAAAGCATCATGTTACAAATTCGATTCGCTGCGTTAGCGGGCAATCCGGATAGCGTTCAACGCTACGGTAAGCAGCTTGCGCGTAGTTATCCACAATCTCAACAGTACCAGCAGTTCTTAGCTAATGAATACTGAAGCCTCCCAAGAAAATAATGTAAAACTGACCACAGGCGAACGTCTGCGTCAGGCTCGTGAACAGTTAGGTCTCAGTCATCAGGCCGTTGCAGAACGCCTGTGTCTGAAAGTCTCGACTATTCGCCAAATCGAAGAAGAAACGACGCCGGCCGATCTTGCGCCGACATTCCTGCGCGGTTATCTGCGCTCTTACGCCAAGCTGGTGCATGTTCCTGAAGAGGAATTGTTAGCTCTGATTGGTAAACAAGCACCCATTAAAGTGCCGAAAGTCGCTTCAATGCAGGGTTTTTCCCTCGGTAAGTCTCGTAAGAAACGTGATGGCTGGCTGATGGGCTTTACCTGGCTGGTGGTGTTTGTTGTAATCGGTCTGACCGGTGCATGGTGGTGGCAAAATCACCAGGCGCAGCAGCAGGAAATTGCCACCATGGCTGACCAGTCTTCTGCGCAACTGAATCAGGATAATGGTCAGGGGCAAGCCGTAGCACTGGGTGATAACGCGAACTCTGCGCCGACAACAGAAGATACGTCTTCTGCTCCGGCGACCGGGCCGCAGAACAGTATCCCGCTCAATACCACGACGGCACCTGCAACAACCGCAGGCAATGCTCCGGCTGCAATGGCTTCCCAAGCGCCTGCAGCGGTTTCTACCAGCCAGCCAGCAACAACGGCTGAGAATGGTCTGCCAACCGGTAATGCGCAAACTGCCGCAGTAGCAGGTACAGATCCACAAGCTGTTGCTTTGACTTTCAAAGCTGACTGCTGGTTACAAATCGATGACGCATCAGGTAAAACCCTGTTCAGCGGCGTCAAAAAAGGTGGTGAGTCTCTCAGCGTTAAGGGCACTGCGCCGTATAAGCTGAAAATCGGTGCTCCGGGTGCGGTGGAAATCCAATTCCAGGGCAAACCGGTTGATTTAAGTCGTTTTGTAAAATCAAGCCGTGTTGCACGCCTGACTTTAGCTGCCGAGTAATCGGCAGTTTGTCAGACGCTCGTAACGATGGAGAGTGAAGTAATGCATAACCAAGCACCCATTACCCGTCGCAAATCAACCCGGATTTATGTCGGCAAGGTGCCTGTAGGTGACGGAGCGCCGATTGCTGTGCAATCGATGACCAACACCCGCACCACAGACGTCGCGGCGACAGTCGCACAGATCAAATCACTGGAACGCGTGGGTGTCGATATTGTCCGTGTTTCCGTGCCTACGATGGATGCCGCAGAGGCATTCAAACTCATCAAGCAGCAGGTTAATGTCCCGCTGGTCGCTGATATCCATTTTGATTACCGCATCGCGCTGCAAGTTGCAGAATACGGCGTGGATTGCCTGCGTATTAATCCGGGCAATATCGGTAACGAATCCCGCATCCGCTCCGTAGTGGATTGTGCCCGCGACAAAAATATTCCTATCCGTATCGGTGTTAACGGCGGCTCTCTGGAAAAAGATATCCAGGAAAAGTACGGCGAACCTACGCCGCAAGCGCTGCTGGAATCCGCAATGCGTCACGTCGATATTCTCGACCGCCTCAACTTTGACCAGTTCAAAGTCAGCGTGAAAGCCTCTGATGTTTTCCTGGCCGTTGAGTCTTATCGCCTGCTGGCCAAACAAATCGTTCAGCCTTTGCACCTCGGGATCACGGAAGCGGGCGGTTTACGCGCCGGTTCCGTCAAATCGGCTATCGGCCTGGGTTTACTGCTGTCAGAAGGTATCGGCGACACGCTGCGTATTTCACTGGCGGCCGATCCTGTTGAAGAAGTGAAAGTCGGTTTTGATATCCTGAAGTCATTGCGCATCCGTTCCCGTGGGATCAACTTTATTGCCTGCCCGACCTGTTCGCGTCAGGAGTTTGATGTCATCGGCACGGTGAATGCGCTGGAACAGCGTCTGGAAGATCTCATTACGCCAATGGATGTTTCGATCATCGGTTGCGTGGTGAATGGCCCTGGAGAAGCGCTGGTCTCAACGATCGGTGTGACGGGCGGTCATAATAAAAGCGGTTTCTACGAAGATGGCGTTCGTCAGAGAGAGCGTTTTGATAACACAGATATGATTGACCAGTTAGAAGCAAAAATTCGCGCTAAAGCGGCGATTATGGATGAGAGTAAACGTATCGTTATCAATCATCTTGAAAAGTAACATCGGTTGCGGGTCATCGTTATACCCTGCATTATATTGAACCCGGTAGGGGATGGCGTCTGCGCGTTGAACCGCAGGGCACAAACCCCCTATAATCGGGTTCATTTTTTATAAAACGATAGAGAACTGACGTGGCAAAGAATATCCAGGCCATTCGCGGCATGAACGACTATCTGCCTGAAGACACGGCATTATGGCAACGTATCGAAGGTACGTTGAAACAAGTGCTCGGCGGTTACGGCTACAGTGAAATCCGTATGCCGATTGTAGAGCAGACCCCATTGTTTAAACGCGCTATCGGGGAAGTGACCGATGTCGTGGAAAAAGAAATGTATACTTTTGAAGACCGCAACGGCGAAAGCCTGACGCTGCGTCCTGAAGGTACGGCTGGCTGTGTACGCGCCGGTATCGAACATGGTCTGCTGTACAATCAGGAACAACGTCTGTGGTACATCGGCCCGATGTTCCGTTACGAGCGTCCGCAAAAAGGCCGCTATCGTCAGTTTAATCAGTTGGGTGTGGAAGTCTTTGGCCTGCAGGGCCCGGACGTTGACGCTGAACTGATCCTCCTGAGTGCCCGCTGGTGGCGTGCGCTGGGTATTTCTGAACACGTTACGCTGGAGCTGAACTCTATCGGCTCTCTGGAAGCCCGCGCCAACTATCGTGATGCACTGGTGGCTTTCCTGGAACAGCATAAAGACGCGCTGGATGAAGACTGCAAACGTCGTATGTACAGCAATCCGCTGCGCGTGCTGGACTCCAAAAATCCGGAGGTTCAGGCGTTATTAAACGACGCGCCGGCGCTCGGTGACTATCTTGATGAAGAATCAAGAGAACACTTTGCAGGTCTGTGTGAACTTTTAGAGCAGTCTGGTATCCCATATACGGTTAATCAGCGACTTGTGCGCGGTTTGGATTATTACAACCGCACGGTATTCGAATGGGTAACCAGCAGCCTGGGGGCGCAGGGCACTGTTTGTGCCGGTGGCCGTTATGACGGGCTGGTAGAACAATTAGGGGGCCGTGCAACACCTGCCGTCGGTTTTGCGATGGGGCTGGAGCGTCTGGTCTTACTGGTTCAGGCTGTTAATCCAGATTTCAAAGCGCCTGCGACGGTAGACGCTTATGTGATTTCGTCTGGCGCGGGGACGCAAAGTGCGGCGATGCAACTGGCTGAAACACTGCGTGATGCAATGCCTGAACTGAAAGTGATGACTAACTACGGTGGCGGTAACTTCAAGAAGCAATTTGCCCGTGCTGATAAATGGGGCGCACGCGTTGCCCTGGTACTGGGTGAAGATGAAGTCGCTAACCTGCAGGTTGTGGTAAAAGACCTGCAAAGTGGAACGCAAGAAACGCTGGCGCAAAGCGAACTCGCTGCGCGTCTGGCTTCGATGTTGGGTTAAGGAGAAGGGCACTGTGGAAGTCTATACCACTGAGAATGAACAGGTTGATGCTGTACGTCGCTTCTTTGCCGAAAACGGTAAAGCGCTGGCTATTGGCGTAGTTCTGGGTATTGCAGCCCTGAGCGGCTGGCGTTTCTGGCAGAGCCATCAGGACTCAGCCTTGACGGAAGCCTCTGCGTCTTTCCAGAAAGCGAATCAGTCGCTGACCGCAAATAGCGCTCAGGGCGTAGCTGACCTCGAAAAGTTTGCGCAGAGCAATGAGAACACTTACGGGGTGCTTGCCGCGCTGCAACTGGCCGATCATTTCGTGGAAACGAAAGATTTCGCCAATGCTGAAAAGCAACTGGCACAGGCGCAAGGCCATGCTAAAGAAGATAATTTCCGTTCGCTGGTGAATTTACGTCTGGCTCGTGTCCAGATGCAGCAGGGCAAATTTGATGATGCACTCAAAACGTTAGACGGCGTGAAGGGTGAAGGCTGGGTGGCAATGCAGCAAGGCATCCGCGGTGATGTTCTGCTGGCAAAAGGCGATGCAAAAGGCGCTCGCGAAGCCTACAGCAAAGGAATTGATTCTAAACCCTCTCAAACGCTGCAAACCATGCTGCGTATGAAATTGAACAACTTAGCCAGCTAAGGGGAACCCCGATGCAATTGCGTAAAACACTCTTGGTAGGATGGGTTTCTGTTGCCCTGCTAAGTGGCTGTTCATTGTTTAACAGCGAAGAAGACGTTGTGAAAATGTCCCCGCTGCCAAAAGTTGAAAACCAGTTCACTCCGACGAAAGTCTGGAGTAAATCTGTCGGTAATGGCGTAGGCGAATACTACTCCAACCTGCATCCTGCCTGGCAGGACAACACGATCTATGCCGCCGACCGCTTTGGTGTAGTGAAAGCACTGGATGCGGACAGCGGGAAGGAAAAATGGAGCATTAACCTGTCTGAAAAAACCGGTTTCCTCTCCAGCAACATCTCCGCTCAGCTTTCCGGTGGCCTGACGGTTTCCGGTGATCATGTTTACGTCGGCAGCGAAAAAGCTGTGGTTTATGCATTGAACACGGCTGATGGTAAAATTGCATGGCAGACCAAAGTGGCGGGCGAAGCGTTATCCCGCCCGGTCGTCAGTGATGGTCTGGTTCTGGTGCATACCGGCAACGGTATGTTGCAGGGCCTGAGCGAGTCCGATGGTACAATCCAGTGGACGGCTAACCTTGATATGCCAACGCTCTCCCTGCGCGGCGAATCTGCGCCTGCGGTTGCGTTTGGTGCGGCGATTGTCGGCGGTGATAACGGTCGCGTAAGCGCTGTGCTGATGAAAGAAGGTCAGTTGATCTGGCAGCAACGTATTTCTCAGACCACCGGGACGACTGAAATCGACCGTCTGAGCGATGTGGATACCACGCCAGTTATCGTTGATGGCGTTGTCTATGCGCTGGCTTACAACGGCAATCTGGTGGCGATGGATTTGCGTTCTGGTCAGGTTGCATGGAAACGCGATGTGGGTTCAGTGAATGACATCATCGTGGATGGCGGCCGTATTTATCTGGTCGATCAGGATGACCGCGTCATGGCGCTTGATACTCAGGGCGGCGTGAGCCTGTGGCGTCAAAGTGATTTGCTGCACCGTAATCTGACGGCACCTGTGCTGTTTAATGGTTACCTTGTGGTCGGCGATTCCGAAGGTTATCTGCACTGGATCAACACCTCTGATGGCCGTTTCGTGGCTCAGCAGAAAGTTGACAGCGACGGCTTCCTGAGCGCGCCAATTGTGGCAAGCGACAAGCTGGTTGTGCAGGCGAAAGGCGGCGAAGTTTACTCCTTCACACGCTGATATCGCGACCCGCGTCTGGCTTTGAGATCGGATGATCCCGGCCATTAAAACGGCTCCTGAATTGCTCAGGGGCCGTTTCGTATTCTGAAAACAGCGTAATTCCTTTGTGTGAATTACGACGTAAGAAATTGAATTATAGCGGTTTGTCTGGTTTTACGGGCAAACTGGCTATTTGCGTTTAGCTCTATCTATAAAAACTGAGGCTTCAAAATGATACCTGTCGTTGCGCTTGTAGGGCGCCCGAATGTGGGTAAATCCACTTTATTTAACCGTTTAACCAAGACGCGTGATGCGCTGGTTGCGGATTTCCCGGGGCTTACGCGTGACCGCAAGTATGGTCGTGCAGAAATTGAGGGTAATGAATTCATCATCGTTGATACCGGCGGTATCGACGGTACGGAAGATGGCGTCGAAACCCGCATGGCCGGGCAGTCACTGCTGGCAATCGAAGAAGCCGACATCGTCTTATTCATGGTCGATGCACGTGCGGGCCTGATGCCTGCCGATCAGGGCATTGCCCAGCATCTTCGCAGCCGTGAAAAATCGACATTCCTGGTGGCGAACAAAACTGACGGTTTAGATCCTGACAGTGCGATCGGCGATTTCTATTCCCTCGGTCTGGGCGAAGTCTACGCAATCGCGGCTTCTCATGGTCGTGGCGTCGCGCAACTGATCGAACACGTTCTGGTGCCGTTTGTTGGCGAAAAACCAGAAGAAGTTGAGCTGACGGAAGAAGAAGCCAACGCCGCTTACTGGGCTGAACAGGAAGCAACCGGTGATGAAATCCCGGAAGATGAAGAAGACGATTTCGACCCAACGACTTTGCCGATCAAACTGGCTATCGTCGGGCGTCCGAACGTGGGTAAGTCCACACTGACTAACCGTATTCTGGGTGAAGAGCGCGTCGTGGTTTACGACATGCCGGGTACCACCCGTGACAGTATTTATATCCCGATGGTGCGTGATGAGCGTGAATACGTTCTGATCGACACCGCCGGTGTCCGTAAGCGCGGGAAAGTCACTGAAACGGTTGAGAAATTCTCCGTTATCAAAACGCTGAAAGCGATTGAAGATGCTAACGTCGTGATGCTGGTCGTCGATGCCCGCGACGGTATCTCCGATCAGGATCTTTCGCTGCTGGGCTTCATCCTTAACAGCGGTCGCTCACTGCTGATTGTGGTGAACAAGTGGGACGGAATGAGTGAAGAAGCCCGTGCTCAGGTCAAAGATCAGCTGGATCTGCGCCTCGGTTTTGTTGACTTTGCGCGTATCCACTTCATTTCTGCTCTGCACGGCAGCGGCGTGGGCAACCTGTTTGAATCCGTGATTGAAGCGTATACCTGCGCGACCACTCGCGTGAGCACTTCCATGCTGACCCGCATCATGCAGATGGCCGCTGACGACCATCAGCCACCGCTGGTAAACGGTCGCCGCGTTAAACTGAAATATGCGCATGCCGGGGGCTATAACCCGCCAATCGTGGTCATCCACGGTAACCAGGTGAAAGATCTGGCTGATTCCTACAAACGCTATCTGATGAACTACTTCCGTCGTTCACTGAAAGTGATGGGGACGCCTATCCGCATTCAGTTCAAAGAGGGCGAGAACCCGTATGAGGGTAAGAAAAACTCGCTGTCGCCGCACCAGCAACGTAAGCGCCGACGCCTGATGCAGCACCTGAAAAACAAATCCTAAACTGATGGGGTGCATGAAAATGTACCCCATTTTTTGTCTCACGTTTCCTGCAAGGAGCTGGCTGGATGTTCTGGCAGACCTGGAGTTTTGCATTTGGCGTTACCGTTCCGAACTTACTGATCTTACTGCTGGGCGTGATGTTGCGCCGCACCGGGCTGATGGACGACAATTTCAACGAGAAAGCCAGCCGGTTGGTGTTTAACATTGCGCTGCCTTGCCTGCTTTTTTTCAGCGTCGCGCAGGGGCATGATTCCTCCGGCTCCAACCTCCCGCTGGCACTTTACGGTGGGATCGCCACCGTCGTTTCCTTTTTACTGCTGGAACTGGTTGCCCTTAAACTGGTGAAAGATCCGCGCGAACGCGGCATCTTCGTGCAGGGAGGGTTTCGCGCCAATACCGGTATCGCCGGTCTTGCATACGCGTCGCTGGCGTTCGGTAATGAAGGCATTGCTCTGGGCTCAATGTATCTGGCGGTGACGGTGATTCTTTTCAACGTACTGTCGGTGATTACACTGACCCGTAGCCTGAAAGGCGGGCAGGGGAAACGGATTGGACTGAAACCCATCTTGCACGGGATTATCACGAATCCGCTGATTATCGGTCTGGTGCTCGGTCTGGCATTCCAGCACAGCCATTTACCGATGCCCGCAACGATAGCCAGTACCGGCAATTTTATTTCCGGCATGGCACTGCCGCTGGCGATGTTGTGCGCCGGAGCAAGTCTGGACTGGCGTGCAATGTTCCGCAGTTCTAATGTCGCTGCCTGGTCTTCGGCTTCACGCGTGATTTTTGTCCCTGCGCTGATGACGTTCGGCGCCTGGCTGTTCGGTTTTCGTGGTGCCGCGCTGGGTGTGATTTTTCTCTTTTCCTGCACACCGACGGCAGCCGGTAGTTATGTCATGACGCGCGCGATGGGCGGCAATGCCACGCTGGCGGCGAATATTATTGCGGTGACCACGTTAGGATCATTTTTTACCACCGCTCTGGGGCTGTATTTATTACGCACACTGGGCGTTATTTAAAGGAAATATTCGATGGATGCATTTTGTCCGGTTTGCAGTCAGCCCATGAACTGGGTGAGCGGTCACTTTCACTGTGAACCCTGTCAGACGAGTTACACACAAACGGCGTTATGCCCGGATTGCCATCAGCCGTTGCAGGAACTGAAAGCCTGCGGCGCGGTCGATTATTTCTGCCAAAACGGGCACGGGATGATTTCTAAAAAACGGGTACAGTTTACCTATTCCCCTTATTCGCAAGAGTGATTTTCATCTGGCGGTGCCTGTTTCCATAAATCGACCAGCTCTTCCGGTGCCTGAGTTTCAGGAATGATCACCACCAGACTGGCGGTGGTTTCCGCCGAGGCGTAATAAATCTCAAGCCGGAAATAACGCTGGTCGCCGCGACCCGCGTTTTCTTTTTCCTGCGCATAAGGCAATGTTTTGTTGATAAGCTGGCAGATTTCCTGCCGCTTACCATCGCTCATTCCGGAAAGATCAACCCGCCGTGGCCCGCTGAGTTTGGGAATAAAGGCAATGCCGCCTTCGCGATAAATCTCGATCACCGCATTGCTTTCCAGCGAATCTAAAGGTTTCATTTACATCACTCCGACCTGCTCCCAGGCCTCACGAACCGCCTGTGCAATGGTATCGTCGAACCGTTTACCGGCATGTTGCACCGTGAGCTGAGCGAAGGTCACAAAGTCAGCATTCTTCGGCAGGGATTTATCACACACCGTGTCGTACCAGACATACCCCGCGCGCTCCCAGGCATTGCCTCCGAGTTGGGTCGCCGCCAGATAGAATGCACGGTTAGGGATCCCCGAATTAATGTGTACGCCGCCGTTATCGTCGCGGGTATTTACATACCCTTTCATGTCGGCCGGTTGAGGATCTTTACCGAGCAGCGGGTCATCGTAGGCCGTTCCCGGATGTGACATTGAACGCAGGCCTGTGCCGTGAATGCCTTTTGCCAGCAGGCCTTCGCCGATAATCCAGTCGGCTTTATCTGCCGTTTGCTTCAGGTGGAACTGTTTCACCAGGGAGCCGAAAACGTCAGAAAGCGATTCGTTCAGCGCGCCGGATTGCCCGTTATAGTCGAGACCCGCTTCGCTTTCGGTCACACCGTGGGAAAGCTCGTGGCCCACAACGTCAATCGCAATCGTGAAGCGGTTGAAAATCTCACCGTCACCGTCGCCGAATACCATTTGCTGGCCATTCCAGAAAGCGTTCTGATAGCCTTTGTCATAGTGAACGGTGCCGAGCAACGCCAGCCCTTTATTGTCGAGGGAATTGCGCTGATACGCCTGCCAGAAGAAATCATAGGTCACGCCGAGATAATCATAGGCTTCATCCACGGCGACATCCCCGTTGCTAGCCTGACCTTCTTTACGCACCGATTCACCGGGTAGTTTTGTGGAATTTTTCGCGTCATAAATATCACGCTCGACCTGACCGGCTCTGGCTGTGGTGATTTTTTGCGGTTTGGCGTAAGGCTGCGCCATCAGCGTATTCACATGTACCAGCGTTTGTCTGGCGCAATTGCGCTGAGGCTCGGTGCCGTGTTCGATAATCCGGTTGAGGATATAGGGCGGAATAACGCTGTTGTAACGCTTCGCTGAACTATGATTCATCGTGAATCTCCTTATCAAGTGTCACCCGCAGGTGAAAGAAAGGTGTTCTGACTGCCTGATACTGAAAGGCGGCTAATGATTAGCCGTCTTCAGACAGTATAGGACTGCGTTGCGCGATGTCCGTGAAAGATGAGATTTATCTGTCCGGTAAAGGATCGTACAACAGATGCGGGCGGGGAGTCAGGGCGCGGCCGGTGGCTTTGCGTACAGAATTGCGTACCACCAGTTTTCCCTGCAAAAGCTGGGTGGTATGAGGCGCATCCGGACGCAACATCCGGCGTTGCAGCAGGGAGATGGCTTCCGCTCCCAGCTCGTCACGCGGAACGTGAACGGCGGTCAGAGGAACGTCGTGAATTTCGGCCAGGTTAAACCCGTCGGTGCTGATGACGCTGATATCGCCCGGCACTGATAGCCCTCTTTTCGCCAGCGCGGCAACCACGCCGGATGCCATAAAGTCGCCACCAGCCAAAATGGCTGTTGGCAACGGCTGATCCGGCGGCAGAGAATCAAGGTATTCGAGCAGCGCCTGTTCGCTTTCCTGTGCGCCAAATCCTGACGTATTCAGCAAATGCTGGCTGTCGCTGAACGTCTGATGGTTGCGGGAGAATGCCTGCTTAATGCCGGTCAGGCGCAGCTCCATAGTATGACGGCGCAGGCATTGCACCGTCACGATGTGCGTATGGCCTTGTGCGAACAGATAATCGCAGGCGAAATCTCCCATTGTCTGATGATCGGGGCTGACGCTGTCGTGGCGCATATGCCGGTCATGGCAATTGACCAGCACACAGGGTTTTGCCATTTCGGCCGCCAGCTGATGAATATGCGGATCGTCGATGCCGACCAGCAAAACGGCTTCAGTCAGCGGATCGGTCATTTTGGCGATGAACAGCGCGGCGTCGGCGTTTTCTTCTTCCATCGCACAATAGCGGACACGCACTTCGTGACTGGCGGTGGACGCCAGAATGCCCTGGATCACCTTGTAGTAAAAAATATCACTGCGCACATCAAAGGCGCGGGCCGGGGCGAAGATCATCAGATTATTGAGCATCAGCCTGCCGGTGGACAGTTCGTCAAAAACGCCCTGTGATTTAGCGCATTCAAGAACCCGATCGCGGGCTTTGCTGCTGGTGTTATTTTTTCCGGCCAGAACCCGTGAAACTGTACTGATTGACAGCCCCGTCTGGTCGGAAATTTGCTGGATATTTAACTTTCCTTTCAAACTGTGATCTCCTTCAAAATCGCTCCTGCAAAATTTTTCACCCACGCAGATGGCTACGCCATAAGCTTTCGCCCGCTCTCGTTTCGCACCGAAGTTATAGCGTGAAAGCTTTTGCAAAAAATCACGTTTCGCTCACAAATCCGTCTGCCTACTCTGCGGAAGTACCTCAAATAACACATCATCTGCGGCAACGGCCGACGGATGGGAGAACAGGCATGACAATTCAAATAAACACCGAAACGGCCGCCGTGACAGGGCGTCGTAAAATAAAAGCTTTACGCTGGTGGATGCTGGCGCTGTTCCTCCTCGGCGTGACGGTTAACTACGTCACCCGAAATTCTCTGGGTTTACTGGCTGCTGAACTTAAAACCAGCCTGAACATGACGACCGAACAATATTCCTACATCGTCGCGGCGTTTCAGGCGGCTTACACGATATTCCAGCCGTTGTGCGGCTGGCTGATTGACGTTATCGGGCTGAAACTTGGCTTTCTGATTTGTGCGTCAATCTGGGCTGTGGTTTGTATGTTGCACGCGGGTGCGGGCAGCTGGATCCAGCTTGCCGTCTTGCGTTTCTTCATGGGGAGCGCCGAAGCGGCGGCCACACCGGCCAACGCAAAAGCGATTTCCGACTGGTTCCCGCGTAAAGAACGTCCGGTTGCTGCGGGCTGGGCGGGCGTCGGCTTCTCCATCGGCGCAATGCTGGCACCGCCGATCATTCTGGTAGCGCACATATCATTTGGCTGGCGTGGCGCGTTCCTGTTTTGCGGCGTGCTGTCGATGCTGTGGGTTCTGCTGTGGTGGAAATTTTATCATTCACCGGAAACGCATCCGAACTTAAGCAAGGAAGAACTGGCGCTGATCCGTCAGGACAACGAGCCGCAGCAGGAACGCCTGCCGTTCATTAAATCCCTGAAAATTGTCTGCAAGAACAAGAAATTCTACGGCATCGCCATTCCGGCATTTCTGGCTGAACCGGCATGGGCCGTCTTCAGTTTCTGGGTGCCGCTGTATCTCGCCAACGAGCGCGGCATGGATTTAAAGCACATCGTGATGTTCGCCTGGTTGCCGTTCCTGGCCGCCGATCTGGGCAGTATCGCCAGCGGGTATCTCACTACGCTCTACCGCAAAGTTTTCGGCTGTACCCGCATTAACTCCATTGTGGCCAGCTCCGTCACCGGCGCATTCATGATGCTGTCCCTGGCGCTGGTTGCACTGACGCAAAGCCCGTATGCCGCCATCGCACTGATTTCCATCGGCGGATTCGGCCATCAGGTTATTTCCTGCATGCTCAGTGCGGTTGTCGTCGAAACATTCGATAAAAGTCAGGTTGCGACCGTCAACGGAATGCGCGGTTCTTCCGCGTGGATTGCCAGCTTCCTGTTTTCACTGCTGATTGGCGCAGTGGCCGACACGATTGGTTTTAATCCGTTGTTTATCGCCATGGGATTCTTTGATTTGGTTGGGGCCGTATTCCTGATTGCCCTGATCGCAGAACGCCGCAATCCGGCAAAAAGGGAGAGTGTATGAAAACGTTAAAACACTGGGAGCTTGCCGGGCAGGACAACGCAGGCGTGGATCTGCGTGTTGACGGTAAGCATCTGTTTTGTTTGCGGGTGCTTGAGCAGGGGCTGATTCGCGTCTTTATTCAGCGCAACGGCGAACTGGCGCTGGACAGAACCTGGAGCATCGCGCCACAAAATGATGTGCCGTGGGAAGGACGTGACCGCCTGAGCAGCGAAGGTTTTTCGCAGCCGGGCTACCAGTTGTCACAAGGTGAAGACTCGCTGACGTTAACAACCGACGCGCTGCGCGTCACGGTTCATCAGCCGTTGTGGCTGGAGTGGGAACATAAAAACACGGCGGGTGAATGGCAGCCGCTGGTCAGTGACCGCAAAACCGGCGCGTATATGCTGGCAGTAAAAGGCGATGCCTCGGCGCATTACCAGCTACGTGAAAAGCAGGACGGTGTGTACGGGCTGGGTGAAAAGGCCGGTGATCTCAATCGCAGCGGCCGCCGTTTCGAAATGCGTAATCTTGATGCGATGGGTTATAACGCGGCCAGCACCGACCCGTTGTACAAACATATTCCGTTTACGATGACGCGCCGCAATGACGTCAGTTTCGGCCTGTTCTACGACAATCTCAGCAATGTATGGCTGGATCTGGGCAATGAGCTGGATAACTACCATCTG
The DNA here is from genome assembly GCF_002951615.1 of Rahnella sikkimica. Taxonomy (GTDB): domain Bacteria; phylum Pseudomonadota; class Gammaproteobacteria; order Enterobacterales; family Enterobacteriaceae; genus Rahnella; species Rahnella sikkimica. Next base: position 115,080 of record NZ_CP019062.1, read on the forward strand.
CCATACCGCCGTTTCAGCGCTGAAGCGGGCGATCTGGATTACTACCTGTTTATCGGTCCGACGTCGCTGGACGTCACCAAAAAGCTGGTGAAGCTGACCGGCAAAACCACATTCGGCCCGAAATGGAGCCTCGGTTACAGCGGTTCGACGATGTATTACACCGACGCGCCGGACGCCCAGCAGCAACTGATGAAATTCATCACGCTGTGCCAGCAGCACGAAATTCCGTGCGATTCCTTCCAGCTTTCATCGGGTTACACGTCGATTGGCAACAAACGTTACGTGTTCAACTGGAACTACGACAAAGTGCCTGAGCCGGAAGTGATGTCGAAAGCGTTTCTTGACGCCGGTATCCGTCTGGCCGCTAACATCAAACCCTGTCTGTTGCAGGATCACCCGCAATACGGGCAAGTGGCGGAGCAGGGCTTGTTCATTCGCGACAGCGAAAGCAACCAGCCGGAGCGTTCGGTTTTCTGGGATGACGAAGGTTCACATCTCGATTTCACGCATCCGTCCGCCGTGCGCTGGTGGCAAAAAGGCGTAACGCAGCAGTTGCTGGAAAAAGGCATCGGCTCGACCTGGAACGACAACAACGAATACGAAGTCTGGGACAGCGATGCGCACTGCCACGGATTCGGCAAATCGATCGCCATCAAACACATCCGGCCGGTTATGCCGTTGCTGATGATGCGTGCGTCGTTTGAAGCGCAGCAAAAATTTGCGCCGGAAACCCGTCCGTACCTGATTTCGCGTTCCGGCTGTGCGGGAATGCAGCGTTATGTGCAGACGTGGAGCGGCGATAACCGTACCAACTGGCAGACGTTGCGTTATAACACGCGTATGGGCATCGGGATGAGTTTGTCCGGTTTGTACAACGTCGGGCATGACGTCGGCGGGTTCTCCGGCGATAAACCGGAGGCTGAACTGTTTGTTCGTTGGGTACAAAACGGTGTGATGCATCCGCGTTTTACCATTCACTCATGGAATGACGATAACACCGTGAATGAGCCGTGGATGTACCCGCAGGTGACGCCGATGATCCGTGACGCGATCCGCTTGCGTTACCGCCTGTTGCCGTATTTCTACACGCTGTTGTGGCAGGCGCATACCGAAGATGAACCGATGCTGCGTCCGACGTTCCTCGATCACGAACACGACGAGAATACGTTCACCGAGACCGATGATTTCCTGATGGGACGCGACTTGCTGGTCGCCAGCGTTGTGGAAGAAGGTCAGCGCGAACGCAGCGTCTATTTGCCGGATAACGGCATCGGCTGGTGTGATTTCTATACCGGCGAATGGTTTGCCGGTGGTCAGACAATCACCCGTGATGCACCGCTGGATCGCCTGCCGCTGCTGGTGCGCGCCGGTGCAGCGCTGCCGCAATCTTCCCGTCTCGCGCACGTTGACGCCAGCCGGGATATGCTGCGTGAGCTGCATGTTTATCCGGCGGCAGGTCAGGCGCAATCAAGCGGGATACTGTTTGAAGATGATGGCGAAAGCCACCGCTGGGAGCAAAATCATGCGATGTGGGTGAACTGGGAAATTATCAGTAACGGGCAGCGGATTGATATCACGCTGACTCAGCGCGGCGATTTCAAACCGGCGTGGAAAACCCTGAACATTGTTCTGCCGGAAAGTGAAAAGCGTGAGCTTTGGGTGAACGGCGTGAAAACCAATTGCTATAATCTGTAATATTTTCAAACACCTCCCCTGCGAAGGGGAGGTCAATCCAACGCTTATTTAACCGCACGTTTCCGCGTTTTCTTTTCCGCCACCACCGCTTTCACTTCACTTTCAATCCAGCCATCGGCAAGCCGTGTTTTCAGAATCTCACCGGGTGCCGTCTGGGTCGTTTTCTTCAGCAAAGTGCCTTTTGGCGTAGTCGTCACGCTGTAACCCCTTGCCAGCGTAGCCAGCGGGCTGACCGCTTCAAGCTGCGTGCAGGCCGTACCAAAACGCTGGCGGCTTTGTGCAAGCTGCGATGACATTGCCTGTTGCAGCCGGTATTGCAGCTGCTGAACCCGTTGCTGGGCGCGGTGAATTCGCGGTTGCGGTTGTTGCTGAGTCAGACGCTGTTGCAGCCTGTCGCTACGGCGCAGAATCTGGCGCAGATGGTTTTGCATCGCTTCATCCAGACGGCGGCGCAGTTTGAACAACGCCGTTTGCTGGCGCGCCAGACGTAAATGCGGATGCTGTTGCTGCAGGCGGTGATTAAGACGCGAAAAACGTTGCGCCAGCTGTGCGAGATAATAATCCATCGCCATTTCAAGACGCTGCTGCTGTGACTGAATCTGGCGCAGCAACTCCAGCTGATTACGGCTGATCAACTCTGCGGCGGCCGACGGTGTCGGGGCGCGTAAATCCGCAACGAAGTCGGCAATGGTTACGTCGGTTTCATGGCCGACGGCGCTGACAATCGGAATACGGCTGGCGAAAATCGCCCGCGCCACGCGCTCATCGTTAAAGCTCCACAAATCTTCCAGTGAACCGCCACCGCGCCCGACAATCAGCACATCGACTTCTTCGCGGGCATTGGCGATCGCAATGGCGCGGACAATTTGCCCCGGCGCATCCACGCCCTGAACGGAGGTCGGATAGATTATGACGGGCAGGGAAGGATCGCGGCGTTTGAGCACGTTCAGCACATCGTGCAGCGCGGCACCGCTGGCCGAGGTAATGACCCCGACGCATTTTGCCGGTGAGGGCAACGGCTGTTTGAACTGCGTGTCGAACAACCCTTCGGCGGCCAGCTGTTGTTTCAGTAAATCGAATTTCTGCTGCAATAAACCGTCACCGGCTTCCTGCATACTCTCGGCAATCAGCTGATAATCGCCGCGCGGTTCATACAATGTAATGGTCGCGCGGACCAAAACCTGCTGACCGTTTTGCGGACGAAACGTGGTGCGCCTGTTGGTATTGCGGAACATGGCGCATTTGACCTGTGCGCGGTCATCTTTGAGCGTGAAATACCAGTGGCCGGAGGAAGGCTGGGAGAAGTTTGAGATCTCACCGGAGAGCCAGACCTGACCCATTTCGTTTTCCAGCAACTGTCGGACCGTCTGATTGAGGCGGCTTACGGTAAAAATAGGAGGCGAAGAAGGTAGTGGCATGTGATCCAGATCAAATTCAAAAACAGAGACTTAATCGACCGATACTACATACCCTAAAATGGGAATCAAGAAGTTTTTTCAAATAGTGCTGGTCGGGATGCCCATTCACCTGTAAACTCCCGCTGCAATATTTTATCTTTTCCGCATCCACCTTGGTGAGATATTGCCCATGCTACGTATCGCAAAAGAAGCACTAACGTTCGACGACGTTCTCCTTGTTCCAGCTCACTCCACAGTTCTGCCTAATACTGCCGATCTCGGTACTCAACTGACCGCTAAAATCCGTCTGAATATCCCTATGCTGTCCGCAGCCATGGATACCGTGACTGAAGCGAATCTGGCGATTGCTCTGGCGCAGGAAGGCGGCCTCGGATTCATCCACAAGAACATGTCTATTGAGCGTCAGGCGGAAGAAGTCCGTCGCGTGAAAAAGCATGAAAGCGGCGTTGTTGCTGACCCTAAAACGGTCACCCCGGCGACCACTTTACGTCAGGTTAAAGAACTCACCGAAATTAACGGGTTTGCCGGTTATCCGGTTGTGACCGAAGAAAACGAACTGGTCGGTATTATTACCGGTCGTGACGTGCGCTTCGTGACCGATCTGGAACAGCCTGTCACCGCAGTCATGACGCCGAAAGAACGTCTGGTTACCGTGAAAGAAGGCGAAGCCCGCGAAGTCGTCCTGCAAAAAATGCACGAAAAACGCGTAGAGAAAGCGCTGGTTGTTGACGCGCAATTCCATCTGCTCGGTATGATCACCGTAAAAGACTTCCAGAAAGCCGAACGTAAACCAAACGCCTGTAAAGATGAGCAGGGCAGCCTGCGCGTCGGTGCGGCAGTTGGCGCAGGCGCGGGCAACGAAGAGCGTATCGATGCTCTGGTTGCGGCGGGTGTTGACGTTCTGCTGATCGACTCCTCACACGGTCACTCCGAAGGCGTTCTGGAACGTATTCGCGCTACCCGCGCAAAATACCCGGATCTTCAAATCATCGGCGGTAACGTCGCGACGGGTTCAGGTGCACTTGCACTGGCTAAAGCGGGTGTGAGCGCGGTTAAAGTCGGTATCGGCCCTGGTTCAATCTGTACCACCCGTATCGTCACCGGCGTCGGTGTTCCGCAAATCACTGCCGTTTCTGACGCGGTTGAAGCGCTGGAAGGCACCGGTATTCCGGTTATCGCTGACGGCGGTATCCGCTTCTCCGGCGACATCGCAAAAGCTATCGCGGCCGGCGCAAGCTGCGTGATGGTCGGCGGTATGCTGGCAGGTACCGAAGAATCTCCGGGCGAAATCGAGCTGTATCAGGGGCGTTCGTACAAGTCCTACCGTGGCATGGGTTCTCTGGGCGCGATGTCCAAAGGCTCTTCTGACCGTTACTTCCAGACCGATAACGCGGCTGACAAACTGGTGCCGGAAGGTATCGAAGGTCGCGTTGCTTATAAAGGCCGTCTGAAAGAAATCATCCACCAGCAAATGGGCGGCCTGCGCTCCTGTATGGGGCTGACCGGTTGTGCTACCATCGACGACCTGCGCACCAAGGCTGAATTTGTTCGTATCAGCGGTGCAGGGATTCAGGAAAGCCACGTACATGACGTGACGATTACCAAAGAGTCGCCGAACTACCGCATGGGTTCCTAATCCCCTGAGACAGCGAGCAAATAGCTCGCTGTCTGCTTTTAATGCATAAAGAAATATTTAACCTGTTGTTTTAACGCTTTTATTGCTTTCTGGAAAACGCCCCCTCATGAGCGAAAATATTCACAAGCACCGTATCCTGATCCTCGATTTCGGCTCCCAGTACACCCAGCTTGTTGCGCGCCGCGTGCGTGAACTCGGTGTCTATTGCGAACTCTGGGCCTGGGACGTAACCGAAGCCCAAATCCGCGAATTCAACCCGAACGGGATCATCCTGTCCGGCGGCCCGGAAAGTACCACCGAGCATGACAGCCCGCGCGCCCCTGATTACGTCTTCGAAGCCGGTGTCCCGGTTCTGGGCGTCTGCTACGGCATGCAAACCATGGCAATGCAGTTAGGCGGTCAGGTTGAAGGTTCGAACGAGCGCGAATTTGGTTATGCGCAGGTTGAAGTTCAGACTGAAAGCGCGCTGATCCGCGACATTCAGGATGCCCTGAGCGAAAACAATAAACCGCTGCTCGACGTCTGGATGAGCCACGGCGATAAAGTCACCGCCATCCCGTCTGATTTCGTGACCGTTGCCAGTACCGAGACTTGCCCGTTTGCCATTATGGCTAACGAAGAAAAACGCTTCTACGGTGTGCAGTTCCACCCTGAAGTGACGCACACCCGTCAGGGCCTGCGCCTGCTCGAACGTTTCATCATGGATATCTGCGAGTGTGAAGCTCTGTGGACGCCAGCGAAAATCATCGAAGATGCCATTGAGCGCCTGCGCGTTCAGATTGGCGACGATCACGTGATCCTCGGCCTGTCCGGCGGCGTTGACTCCTCCGTGACCGCTATGCTGCTGCACCGCGCCATCGGCGACCGTCTGACCTGCGTGTTCGTGGACAACGGCCTGCTGCGTCTTAACGAAGCGGATCAGGTTCTGGAAATGTTCGGCGACCGTTTTGGCCTGAACATTGTTCACGTTGCTGCGGAAGACCGTTTCCTGTCAGCGCTGGCCGGTGTTGATGAGCCGGAAGCGAAACGTAAAATTATCGGCCGCGTGTTTGTGGAAGTCTTCGACGAAGAAGCCTGTAAGCAAGATGCCGTGAAGTGGCTGGCGCAGGGCACCATCTACCCTGACGTGATTGAATCCGCCGCGTCTGCGACCGGTAAAGCACACGTCATAAAATCGCACCACAACGTGGGCGGTCTGCCGAAAGAAATGAAACTGGGTCTGGTTGAGCCGCTGAAAGAGCTGTTCAAAGACGAAGTGCGCAAAATCGGTCTGGAACTCGGTCTGCCGTACGACATGCTTTACCGTCACCCGTTCCCTGGGCCAGGTCTGGGTGTTCGTGTGCTGGGCGAAGTGAAGAAAGAATACTGTGACCTGCTGCGTCGCGCCGATGCTATCTTCATCGAAGAACTGCACAAAGCCGACCTGTACAACAAGGTCAGCCAGGCGTTCACCGTCTTCCTGCCAGTCCGCTCCGTGGGCGTGATGGGCGATGGCCGTAAATACGACTGGGTTGTTTCACTGCGCGCAGTAGAAACCATCGACTTCATGACCGCGCACTGGGCGCACCTGCCGTACGATTTCCTCGGCCGCTGCTCCAACCGCATCATCAACGAAGTTAACGGCATTTCCCGCGTCGTTTACGACATCTCCGGTAAACCACCGGCGACGATTGAGTGGGAATGATTTAACGTCTGGCAATAGCCTGCACGTAAAATCACCTAAGCCCGCGTAAATGCGGGCTTTTTTATTTTTGTGTCTGGCATTCTCTGGCTCTGAATCGCAAGAGGGGGCCGGTAAGTCATTCATGCGGGGCAGAAAAATAGCTCCTATCATAATATTAATGTATAAATAATTAATCCTCCCTGAACGGGCTTGAGATGCCTTTACAGGGGATGAATTATACTGCTTCATCTGTCCGTAAGCCGGGCCAAAACAGGCATTGGTGCAAAGTGATGCAGTGATAATGGGCTACAGGTATCTACCGTAAATGTAGTCGTAATCACTCTTATACTCAGGCCTGATAATTTCTCTATGGAATCGAATCCTCACGCGGCGTTGACCAGTTTTATTGATCTCATGATGGATGCTGTTTTTGCGGTCGATGCCCATGCCAATATCGTTTTTGCGAGCGCATCATGCGAACGTATTTTCGGCTATACGCCGAAAGAAATGGTGGGCAAAAATATGTTTGATCTGATGCTGCCTGAAGATCGGGAAATAACCCGAAACTCGGTGGTGGGCGTCATGTCTGGCCATCCTCAGTTTCACTTTGAGAACCGTTACGTTCACAAGAACGGGCAAGTCGTCAACATCATGTGGTCAGCACGCTGGTCACCGGCCGATCAATTACGCATTGGCGTTGCCCGCGATATCACTGAACGCAAACGATCCGAATCGTTGCAGTCTGCGCTTTATTCCATTTCCGAAGCCGCTCATACCGCCGAAGATTTGCTCAAGCTATTCCAGCGCATTCATGAAATCGTCGGCACGCTGCTTCCTGTCGATAATTTTTCGGTGACGCTCTACGACAATGAAACCGGCCAACTGAGCTTTCCTTATCATGTGGATGAGTTTCTGCAGACGCCAGACCCGTTTGCACTGATACCCGGAACGTTCTACGCAGAGATTATTCATACCGGGCTACCGCTGCTGCTCACGCCTGAGACGATGGTTGCCCGCCTGCAGGAGTTGCGGATTTCTTTTGGCATGAATCCGTTCAGCTGGCTGGGTGTTCCGCTTAAGTCTCATAAAGGTACGATTGGCGTACTTATGGTGAAAAGTTATCCGGGGGGAGTGTGCTACAACGAGCAGGATCAGGAATTACTGCAGTTTGTGTCGACTCAAATTGCGACTGTCATTGAACGTCAGAAAATGCAGGCACGGTTGCAGTATATGGCGAAATATGACCCACTGACCGACCTCCCGAACCGTGGTTTTTTGCATGATCGCCTGAAAGACGCACTCTCTGCAGCACGTCAGGGGAAAGATCAATTGTCACTTTTGTACATTGATCTCGACAAATTTAAACAGGTTAACGATACGCTTGGCCATGGTATTGGCGATTTACTGCTACAAGAGACCGCTTCGCGCCTGAGGTTGTGTGTGAGTGAATCGGATACCGTCGCTCGTGTCGGTGGCGATGAGTTTGTGATTTTGCTGCAGGGGGCTTCATTGCCTGAGCATGCGGCTCAGGTGTCAGAAAAGATCCGCAACGCTTTCAATCCTCATTTTACCCTGGAGGGCCATCGTTTGAACATTGCGGCCAGTATCGGGATCGCACTCTATCCGGAGCATGGTAACGACGCGCGGCAGCTTCTTGAATATGCTGACAGAGCAATGTATTTAGCCAAAAACGGCAATGCCCAAGGAAGAAATAACGATTAAGTATGAATCATTTCCAGAGAAACCTGCTTCTGAAAATCCGGAAAAAACGCCAGCGAGATTAAACGATCCGCTGGCGTTTTTTATGCATGAAATTCTTCTGGACGTTATTTCAGGTGTGCCGCAAACCCGGTTTTCTCCGGCGTGATATCAGCTTTAAGCGTCAGTGAAGGGATGTCATAGTCGCCGCCATTTTGCTGGCGGAAGGCGATGGGGGTTGTGGTTTCCAGCGTATCCAGCCGGGTCGCCAGTTCGTCGCAAAGCTGATTAAAGCGCGCTTCATCTGTACGACCGGAGCGGTAGAACACCAGCGGCGGGAGCACGGTAAAGCCCGGATAATGCAGGATCCCGTGATGGATCGGGAACAATAAATCATCGACAGAACCGTTGATTCCGCGCGGGCTGTAATGTGGTTCCCAGCCTCCGGTCGTTACCATCAGCATGGCGCGTTTCCCCGACATATTCCCTTCACCGTAACGGTCGCCCCAGTGCGTGTCCGAATGTTCGCCCACGCCGTATGCAAAACCGTAGGCGTAAACCCGTTCCACCCAGCCTTTCATAATGGCGGGCATGGAGAACCACCACAGCGGAAACTGGAAAATCACTGTATCCGCCCAACGCAGCTTTTCCTGTTCAGTGGCGATGTCCGGGCTTTGCGTCCCGTTTTTAAAAGCGCGTTGAGAATCCTGAGAGGGATTAAAGGGGATCTCCGGTGAAGGCGACGTGTTATCTCCGGCATCCAGCGGCGCTTTCCATTGCATGGCATACAGGTCAGAAACCTGTACGTTGTGACCGGCGGCCTGCAGGTATTTTACCGCAAAATCTTTCAGCGAACCGTTCAGGGATTTGGGTTCCGGATGGGCGTAGACGATTAAAATATTCATGGCGAACTCTCCGTTAAGTGATGAAAGCAGAGTAGGCCGCCGTCAGGTATAGTAAAAATGAATTTAAAATATACCAGGTATAGTTATGAATAATTTCGGCCGTCTGGATCTCAACTTATTGCACACGCTGGATGTCCTGCTCGCGGAGCACAATGTCACGCGGGCGGCGCAGCGGCTGAACCTTTCCCAGCCTTCAATCAGCGTTCAGCTGGCTAAATTGCGTGAGTTTTTTGACGATCCGTTACTGCTGCCTGGCCCGCGCGGAATGCGCCCGACAGCGCGGGCTGATGAGTTACGTCAACCTCTGCAACAGGCGCTGGCTGCTCTGGCGTCCGCGGTTTCTGCCGGTGACGTTTTCGATCCATCGAAGGCAGAGAATACCTGGAATCTGGGCGCGGCGGATTATGGCGAATCCACCATTGTGTTGCCTGTGCTCCAGGCATTTCGCGCTGTTGCGCCCGGAACAAAACTGGCGATTTTTGAGACATCACCAGTGCGGATTATGCGGAAAATGGAGCGCGGAGAACTGGATCTGGGATTTCATACAGGGGAAGCGGTACTGAAGGATTTACACCGCACGTTGTTGTTCTCCGAGCGCTATGTGCTGGTTGGCAGACAAGGACATCCGCAGCTCGCGAAGCCCGTCACTATGCCGGTGTTTTGTTCGCTTGAACATGTGATCGTTTCGCCAGACGGCGGCGGATTTCAGGGCATCACTGACAGCGCGCTGGCGGAGGCCGGATTATCAAGGCGCGTGGTCCTCTCCGTGCCGCATTTCCTGTTTGTCATTCAGGTACTGCTGACCACCGATTTAGTCGCCATGCTTCCCGAGCGTCTGGTGCGTGGCAACCCCGCGTTGCAACTTACCGAACCGCCCGTGAAAGTTCCCGGTTTTGAAATGTACATGTACTGGCACGAACGCTCGCATCGCGACCCGGCGCATATCTGGTTACGGGAATTCATGAGCAGTGCGGTGTGAAAAAAGTGATATGAAGAAAATAAAAAGGCAGCCATCTGGCTGCCTCTCAAAATCGCTGACTCACACTTATGGCTTAGTTCATCTGGAATAACTTGGTGTCGTTTGCCATACCATCAATCACGACTTTCAGATCGTTAGCGGTGACTTTCTGAGTATCATTGGAAACTTGTTTACCGAAGCCTTTACGCACGACTTTGAAGACCGGTTTGCCGGTGCTGGCGTCGATCAGCTCGCCTTCGAAATAGACTTCAGTATCACGTGTGCGGTGTCCGCTGGCGGTTTCAGCACTTGCAATGACCAGTGCAACCGGAATCACTTCATAGAACTGCAAACCTTCCGCTGAAGTATTCACGCCGGTGATCGCACCGCGGAAAATCAGGGTACGCGGGCCGGCATGGTCAGTCAGTTGCATGCGTTCGCCCAAAGCGGGTTTCAAACGGCTGTTTGCGTAATCCAGAACACCCTGCAACGTCTCTTTGCTGATTTGATCAGTTGGCTTCGGTTCAGGATAGAACGTAATCGGCTCGTACTTCAGGTAAGAGTAATTGGCTTTTTTAAAGGAAGGATCTACCCAGCGCAGCACCGGATTACCTGACGGGGTTTTGACTTCTTTCAGATTGGAATAGTCACCAAGGAAGCCGGAGAATTTTTCTTTTTGTGTGACATGGCTGGTACATCCGGCCAAAAGCAGTGCACCAGTGATCAGTGCGGCCTGCATCAGTTTAGTTTTATTCATTCTTACCCTCGGAAAATTTTAAGGAAGACAACGTTATGTATAGCACTGCTGTGGAATTTAACCTCTTAACGACAAAGAAAAATTGATGTTCGTCAGGAACGGAAAAAATTAGTCACGCGTGTTAATAGTTCGCCTTTCAATCATTTTCTTGGTGAATGGAATAAATAGTATTCCCCCTTCGGGCTATCGCCGGTAGCCATGATTTCCCAGCCCTTTGATAAATAAAATCCGACAGAGTTTTTACTTTTAACTAAACATTTTAATGAGCCTGTTCGGGTGAATGTTTTTTCGCTGGCGCGCAGCAACGCGCTGCCTGCGCCTGTCCCCTGATATTGCGGATCAATGAACAGATTGTGCAGGAAGTTTTCCTGCGTAAATATTGAGGCGAAACCGAGCAGATGCCCGTCGCGTTCGGCGACCAGTATTGTTTCGCCGATCACGGCACGGTCAAAATCTTCGAGCTGAAAGTCGTCTTCCAGCCATGTCCAGGTCTGTTTGCGCGAGGCCAGATACAACGTGCGCAAAAAGGGACGATCGGCTTCTTCATAAGGGCGAATATTAAGTACTGATGGCAAAGAGTGAATTCCTTTGAAAATAAGAGGGCAGAGTACGTTCACTTCACTGAGCCATACTGCCAGCGACTTTGCGGGAGTTCAATTATGGTATTCGACGCTTCGGGTCGATGTCTGACTGAAAGTTGACCTTATCGCGTCAGCGGTGAAATAACGCGCTGTACGAAAAATCCTGATTGACCTTCTCAGGCTCGCCACCAATAATGCGTGCTTGACTCGGGGTGCCGCTCCTGCAAAAGAACGGCTGAGATTTTACCCGTATTACCTGATCTGGATTATGCCAGCGTAGGGAAGTCAGGTATCTCTCCCGATACCGCCTTCTTCAGCGCCGGTGGGGAGAACCATGAACACCCGACCTTCCGTTTTTTCTGGCGCAACAGCCGCCGCTTCTTTACAACAACTTCGTGCTTCTGCGCCGCTGGTTCATTGCCTGACCAACGACGTGGTGCAATCCTTTACAGCCAATGTTTTGCTGGCGCTCGGCGCTTCACCCGCGATGGTGATTGACCCCGCCGAAGCGGCACAATTTAGCGCGGTCGCCGATGCCTTGCTGATTAACGTGGGTACGCTGACCCGTTCTCATGCTGATGCGATGCTGGCGGCGATTCACGCGGCCAATCAGGCCGGAAAACCCTGGGTGCTGGATCCCGTTGCCGTCGGCGGCCTGAGCTGGCGCACTGAATTTTGTCTCGAACTCATCAAACTCACTCCCGCCGCCATTCGCGGAAACGCCTCTGAAATCCGTGCGCTCAGCGGCCTGAGTGCGTCCGGGCGCGGCGTAGACAGCGGCGATGATTCCCTGTCTGCATTACTCGCCGCGCAGCAGCTTGCACGTGAAACCAGCGCAATAGTGGCCGTCACCGGTGAAACCGATTATGTCACCGAAGGTGAACGCAGTTGGTCGGTTCCCGGCGGGCACCCGATGATGACCCGTATCGTCGGCACGGGCTGTTCGCTATCCGCCGTGGTGGCCGCGTTTGCGGCGTTGCCCGGTGAGCGTCTGGATCACGTTGCTGCGGCGTGCCGCGTGATGTCCTGTGCCGGTGAGCGTGCCTGCAACGTGGCGAAAGGGCCGGGTAGCTTTACGCCAGAATTTCTCGATAACTTGTATTTAATGCGTGATGAGTGGCTGAACGGGGAAAACATCGGATGAAAAGAATTAATGCCCTGACTATCGCTGGCACTGATCCGAGCGGCGGCGCGGGGATCCAGGCAGATCTGAAAACCTTCTCGGCGCTGGGTGCGTATGGCACCAGCGTCATCACCGCGCTGGTGGCGCAAAACACCCGTGGCGTGCAGTCCGTTTACAACATCGAACCGGATTTCGTGGCCGCGCAGCTGGATTCCGTACTCAGCGACGTGCGAATCGACAGTACTAAAATCGGCATGCTCTCGAACAGCCAGATTGTTGAAGCGGTCGCTGAAAGGCTCAGGCATTATCAGCCGCCCTTTGTTGTGCTTGATACCGTGATGCTGGCGAAAAGCGGCGATCCGTTGTTGTTACCTGAAGCCGTCGATGCCGTGCGCCGTCTGCTCATTCCGCAGGTTTCAATTATTACACCGAATCTGCCGGAAGCCGCTGCCTTGCTGGAATGTCCCTTAGCGGTGGATGAAGCTGAAATGCGTGAACAGGGCGAAGCACTACTGGCGATGGGATGTGAAGCTGTGCTGATGAAGGGCGGTCATCTGAGTGATGAAGAAAGCCCGGACTGGCTGTTTATGGCGGGTTCACGTGAGCGTTTTACCGCACCGCGGGTGAATACGCGGCATACGCACGGCACCGGTTGTACGTTATCGGCGGCGCTGGCGGCATTGCGTCCGCGTCACAATAACTGGGCGGATACCGTGCGGGAAGCCAAAGACTATCTGCAACAGGCGCTGATGCAGGCCGACTCACTGGAAGTCGGTCACGGTATCGGGCCGGTGCATCATTTCCACCGCTGGTGGTAAAACCGGTCAGGCGCGGCGCTGGGTCTCGCTCAGCGCCTCTTCCGCCTGATGAAACATCGTCAGCGCCTGTTGCAGATGCACGGCGTCAAACGGGTTCAGCGGATAGAACTTCTCTTCTTTGCGCGGGCGCAGCATCACACGAATTTTATCCGCTGAAACCCGCTCAAACAGGTAGCTGGCAATGTCCTGATTTTCATCATCCTTCCACGACAGCAGCAGCGCAGCCTGCTCGCCGGTTCGGCGGCCGATAAATTGCTCGTGCAGCCACAATCCTTCGCATTCGCCGTCTTTTTGCAGTTTCTTGCCGTTGAACCAGGCCGACTCTGCCTGCATCAGCAGTGACTGCGGCGAGATTTCTTCATGCAACTGACGCCACAGCGGCTGGTTATTCTCCATCTGCCAGCAGGCCATGCCGAGATAATCATTCAGCTCACGCCAGTCGCTTTCCAGCTGTTCTTTCAGCTCCGGTTCCTGAATATGCATAAACTGTTGCAGACCTGTGGCCTGTTCGCCCAGCTTGTTATAAGCGATAACGGTCATAGTGCGTGGCTTGCGGCGGAAGGTAATCCACAGCAAAAATTTGGGGATGCGGAAAATAATGGCCTGAATGGTCAGTTTGTAACGGTTGCCGCGCGACATGACAATGCCGTTGGACGTCCCGCGTTTATCCTGATAATTCCTCACCAGCACCACGCTGTTCTGGCCCATCCAGCCCGTGACGTAATGCTCTTTTTCGCTTTCAGCCACGTCGAGATCGCGCACTATCTGGCTGATGATCTCCATATCAAGTTGAGACAGAGACAGTGACCGATCGGCACTGTAATAGCTTTTTTTCAAAGGGGCTGTAGCAGGCATAAAAGTATCCACGATATTGATGTGGTTTACAGCTTACACCAAGTTGTCATACAAATTTTAGGGCTACCCCGCAAAACGGGCATCTTTTCGGGTAGCGTTATTTCTGATGACGAAATTTCCCGAGGCGTCTCGTAAAAACGCGCGTGCTGCGTTGTTATTCATTCTGTCAGGATTATTCTGTCGCTCATTGAGTTTAGGGAGTGATGCACAGAATGGAATATTTGACGTTACATGAAGTGGTAATTAATGAGACGGTTCTCATCATGAATGCTGTCTTTGATAAATTAAAGACACCACTTATTATAAGACGTATTCGTCGCAGTGATATTATCTGGCAGCAGCGCAAGGCCAGACGTAATTTACTGCAACCGGAGAAGCATCAGCTTAACTGGAAATGGTTATTCAACCAATACCGTAAAAACAAACCCACTGAATCTGGCGTAGAGCAAACCGCTTACGTGTTTTGTCTTAAAAATCCGCCACAGGAGCGTGCTGCTTTCCTGTTGAAGTCATGCAGGGTTGATGAAAATAATCTTGAAATCAATGCGCTGGAGAATTTTTTTCGTAAAACGCCTGAGCACCCTTTAAAACGAAAAATGTTGTTTTTTAGCCTGTGCATTATGGTCACGTATGCCAATGCCCTTGATGAAAATAAATTACTGGTGAAAGAAAAGACAAGGTTTATTATTAAAGATGTTGTTAATGAAGTCGTAATGCGCTTTTATATGTCTGAGGCACCTTTACGTAAGGTTGCCGGTAAAATGGAGTGTCAGTCAAATTATTTTCTCTTAAACGCGTATATGAATTCCAAATTAAATAATAGAACGCTTTAGTAGGATTCCAATAAATATCTATCTACACAGCCTGAATACAAGGAAAAGTGCATGAGCAAGCCCGTTCAGTTAACGCCACGCCAGCTTGAGCTGGTCGATATGCTCGTTGGGTACTTGAGATATTGCGAGGAAAAGTATTCTGACTTCGATGAAGAGGGCCTCGGCGCATTTGGTCCACCGGAAGCCTTCTATCACCCCCCTAAGGATTGGACCAAATTACCCTGATTAGCGCAGATCCCCCGCGTACTGGTATTCAGCTAAAGCGCGGGGAACCTGTAATGCTTACTCTGCATCAAACCAGTCGCTGTTTTGCTCTGCAATTGGCGTGATGGTGGAGATCATTTCCTGCAGATGAATGCGGATGGCTTTTTCGGCAGCGTCCGGATCATGCGCTTTCAGTCCGTCAAAAATAGCGTAGTGCTGTGCGATGAGATTCTCCGGCGGCGACACCTTGCTGAGTGTCAGAAATCGCACGCGATCCATCGTGGCTTTAATGTGCTCAACGGTTTCCCACGCCAGCCGGCAGTCAATAATCTGCGCGATGGTGCGGTGAAATTCATCATCCAGCAGCAGGAATTCCTGCGTTTGCTGGCTTTTAGCTGCCAGTGTCTGGCGCTCCAGATTATGTTCAAGCAGCGCGAGGTCTTTCTCTGTCGCCACCATAGCGGCGCGGCGGACCACGGCGGTTTCAACGGCTTCACGAATAAAACGGCCGTCGGCCACCCGTTTGGAAGAAATTTTCATCACGTACGTGCCGCGCTGTGGCAGAACCTGCACCAGCCCGGCTTCGGCCAGTTTGATAAAGGCTTCGCGAACCGGCTGGCGGGAGACATTAAAGCGTGTGGAAATTTCTTTCTCCGACAGGAATGCCCCCGGTGCGATGGCACAGGTGACAATGTCCTGACGCAAAGTGCGATAAATCTGCTGATTTACCGGCACATTACTGAGAAATTCAAAGGAGTCTGTCATGGGCTAAATTTGTCTTCAGAATCGGGAGAAGATAATACTAACATGAGTTTTCTCAGGATTTTGAGATTGTTAGCGCAAGGTTTTATCAAATTATTGGGAATTAATATGCTCGCGGCAATAGAGTTTTTTGTAGGCCGCCGGCGTGATACCCAGCAATTTACGGAAAACCCGGCGAAAATAGGCCACGTCGTTAAAACCGGTCTGTCTCGCAACATCCGCCACATTGCCGGTATTGGCCAGCAGCAGTTTTTCGGCCGCCGCAACCCGGTGTTTATGCAACGCATCTGTCAGCGTCATCTGAAACGTCAGCCGGAAAACCCGCCCGAGATAATCAGCGTTGCAGTGCAATCTGCTCGCCAGCGCTGAAGCACCCAGTGGCAGATGATATTGCGTGGTCATCAGTTCGCGTGCTTTGTAGGCCAGCGCGACACCCGGCCCACCGGGCTCTACATTTTCAGGCCAGGCGCGGGAGACTTCCTGCAACAATAAAACCAGGAACAGTTCCAGCGAATTACCGCCGCGTTCCTGCTCATATAAAAATAATCTGAACAGGGTTAACACTGTTTCCGTATCCCTGACTTTACAATGTTGTGGAATATCCAGCTGTAAAGAGGGATTATTTCGCTGTGATTGAATTAATGTCGTGTTTCCCACAATATCAAAATGCAGCCAATAAAATTTCAACTCAGGATCAAACGTCGTCACACCTTTATGTTCCCTGCCGGGAAATAACAGTAAACTTTCTCCCGCCTGTAAATCAAAACGGGTATTTTCTTCCTGAAGCGAAAGCGTGCCGCGCACGACATAAATAAGCTCATGCGAACTGAGGCGTCGGGTCGGATGTGTCCCCATTCCACGGGAAATAAACAAACCACCGTTCTGCACGTTAACCGGAAAATTTACGGAAAATGACAGCATTTCAGGCACTCCTCTGGCTGGTTAAGCCTGACGTTAGCACAGCGCCCGCGCTCTGCGAGTGAGGGCAGTAGAGGTTTTGATCTGCTTCACAGAATTACGTTATGAGTCGGAATTGTCCCTTTTAACTACTTTATCCTCCTCTTGCTGGCGCGATAACCCTGTGCCAGATTTACGGCGTACCTTATTTATTCCCAGGCTGAGATTTCAAATCAGCCTTATTTAACACGTTCCTGTTGCTTATAAATAACGATATAAAAGCGAGGAAAATATAATGCCAACTGATTCTGTAAATACCGGTTCATCGCCGGTAATAGACACTGACGCAATTGTGTCTGCCAACGCCAGACTTTCGGTCAGTGAGAAAATAGGTTACGGATTAGGAGACGCCGGAGGCACGATAATTACCTGTCTCGTCACCAGTTTTTTGACCTTTTTCTATACCGACGTTTTCGGACTGACGCCTGCGATTGTCGGCACGTTGTTTATTTCACTGCGCGTTATTGATGCGATTTCCGATCCGCTGATGGGCATTCTTGCTGACCGGACGCAAAGCCGCTGGGGCCGTTTTCGCCCGTGGCAGTTGTGGATTGCGTTACCTATCGGCGTGGTCGGTTTTCTGACCTTCAGCGTCCCAGGGTGGAGCGGAGACGCCAAAATTGCCTACGCGTTTTTCACCTATTTCCTGCTGTCTGTTTCGTACACTGCGATCAACGTGCCGTATTGCGCGCTGATCAACACCATGACCACAGATCATCGCGAGGTGATGTCCTGTCAGTCCTGGCGCTTTGTCTTGTGCGGCGTCGCCGGTTTTCTGGTGTCGGTCGGGTTGCCGTGGCTGGTACAGGTGCTGGGAAAAGGCAACGCCGCAGTGGGTTATCAGCAGGGCGTCGGTTTACTGTGCATCATCGCTGTGGGGATGTTCCTGTGGTGCTTCTTTGCCGTGCGGGAGCGTTTGCCGCTGGCACTGCTCGGGCAGTTCAGCGTCCGTGAGCACATTCGCGGCATGCTGAAAAACGACCAGCTTTTGCTGGTGTTGCTGATGTCTTTCCTGCTGATTAACGTGTTTAACCTGCGCGGCGGCGGCTACATGTATTTCATCACGTATGTACTGAAAGGCGGCGCGGGTTACGCCTCGATGTTCTTCGGTATGGTAACGCTGGCGTCAATTCTCGGGGCCGTGATCGTCAATCAGCTGACAAAATTTATCGACAGCGTCCAGTTGTACATGCTGACCAATCTGGTGCTGGCGGTGTTTTCCCTGCTGCTGTGGTTCGTGCCGGTGGGCGAACAGTGGCAGACGCTCTGGCTGGGCATTATTTTCGTCCATTGTGTCATTCTTGGTTTTACGCTGCCGCTGCACTTTTCCCTGATGGCGTTCGCCGACGACTACGGCCACTGGAAAAACGGCATCCGTTCCTCCGGTATGAACTTCGCCTTCAATCTTTTCTTCATCAAGCTCGCCTGGGCATCCAGCGCCGGGATTATCAGCGTCGTCTTCGTGCTGGTTTCCTATCAGGCCGGGGTGGATCACCAGACCGCAGTCTCGCTCAGCGGGATCACACTTCTCGAAACCCTGCTGCCTGCGGCGATGCATCTGCTGCTGGCGGGCACCCTGATTTTCTGCAAGCTCAACAACACGTTGCTGACGCGCATGTCGCGTGAACTGGCGGCCAAAATTTAAATAACGACAATGATTCAGGAGGTTGTATGTCTTTTGCTCCGGTTGATTCTTTAGACGTGCCTTTGAATAAGGTAAATATTTCCGATGCGTTCTGGCTGGAATACCAGCGTCTGGTGAAAGAGGTGGTTGTGCCTTATCAGTGGAAAGCGCTGAACGATGAAGTGGCGGATGCGGAGCCGAGCCACGCCATTGAAAACTTCCGTATCGCGGCAGGGCAGAGTGATGGCGAATTTTACGGGATGGTTTTTCAGGACAGTGATGTCGCCAAATGGCTGGAAGCGGTGGGGTATTTACTGGCGAAAACGCCGGATCCGGAGCTTGAAGAAACCGCTGACCGCGTCATTGAGCTGGTCGGTGCCGTGCAGCAACCGGACGGTTATCTGAATACCTATTTCACGGTCAAAGAGCCGCAGCAGCGATGGACAAATCTGGCGGAATGCCACGAGCTTTATTGTGCCGGACATCTGATCGAAGCGGGCGTCGCTTACGCTCAGGCCACCGGAAAAACGCGTTTGCTGGAAATCGTGTGTAAGCTCGCCGACCATATTGGTGACGTTTTCGGGCCGGGTGACAGGCAATTGCATGGCTATCCCGGTCATCCGGAAATCGAACTGGCGCTGATGCGTTTATACGAAGAAACCGGCGAAACGCGCTATCTCGAACTCACGCGTTATTTCGTCGAACAGCGCGGTGCGCAGCCCCATTTCTACGATATCGAGTATGAAAAACGCGGCAAAACATCGCACTGGAATACCTACGGCCCGGCGTGGATGGTGAAAGATAAAGCCTACAGCCAGGCGCATCTGCCGGTCGCGTTGCAGACCACGGCCATCGGTCATGCGGTACGGTTTGTGTATTTATATGCTGGCGTCGCGCATCTGGCACGGCTGAGTCAGGATCAGGAAAAACGTGAAGTATGCCAGCGCTTGTGGGAAAACATGACGCAGCGGCAGATGTACATCACCGGTTCTGTCGGTTCGCAAAGCAGCGGCGAGGCGTTTTCGTCGGATTATGATTTGCCCAACGATACGGCGTATACCGAAACCTGTGCGTCGATTGGCCTGATGATGTTCGCCAGGCGCATGTTGCAGTTCGACGCCGACAGCCGTTACGGCGATGTCATGGAACGCGCGCTGTACAATACGGTACTCGCCGGAATGGCGCTCGACGGCAAGCATTTCTTCTACGTCAATCCGCTGGAAGTCCACCCGAAAAGCATTCCCTTCAACCATATTTACGACCATGTAAAACCGGTCCGTCAGCGCTGGTTTGGCTGCGCCTGTTGTCCGCCGAATATCGCGCGGCTGCTGGCGTCTCTCGGCCAGTATATTTACACCCAGCGGCCGGACGGCGTGGATATCAATCTCTACATCGGCAGCGACGTCGAGGCCACGATTGGCGGCAAGCCGTTGCGCCTGAAACAATCCGGCGGTTATCCGTGGGCGGAGAATGTGCTGATTGAAGTGGACAGCGGCGAACCGCTCGAAGCCACGCTGGCGCTGCGTTTGCCCGACTGGTGTGCCAGCCCGCAGGTGACGCTCAACGGTAAAACACTTGACGTTGCCGCCCGGACGTCACGCGGATATCTGCGCCTGACGCAGGAGTGGCAGAAAGGCGATCGCATCGAGATGACGTTGCCGATGCCGGTCACGCGGGTGAAAGGCAATGCGCTGCTGCGGCATGTCGCCGGGAAAGTGGCTATTCAACGCGGGCCGCTGGTTTATTGCCTCGAACAGGCTGACAACGGCAGCGAATTGCACAATATCCGTTTGCCGCAAAATGCGCCGTTCCGCCTGATTGCGGGCAGCGGAATATTTGCCGGTAAAACTCTGTTGCAAACGCAGGGCGAGCGGCGGACATCAAACCATGCAGAGCTGCAGCCGCTTTACCGTTTTAATTCGCCTGCAGAAGAAGCAGTGCCGCAAACCATGACGTTTGTACCGTACTTTACCTGGGCTAACCGCGGAGAAGGGGAAATGCGCGTCTGGGTTGACGAAATTTAGCAGAGCGTAAGGAGGGCAGAATAAGAAAACCCGGCAAGTCACGCCGGGTTTTCTATTCTTTTTTAGATGTTTAGCTATGAGACAGTTTTGTCTCGACTGAATGCTTTGGGGCTTTAATCACAAAGAACACCAGGATTGCGCCGAGCGCGGCGACACCGCCTGCCAGAATAAAGGCGCTGTCGAAATGCCCGGTGTTTTGCACGATGTAGCCTGTGACGACCGGCCCGACGATACCTGAAATGCTGCCGATCAGATGGATAAATCCGCTGGTGCCGCCGACGCGGGATTTATGCACGACGTCCTGAATAATCGCCCAGTAAATCGCGCCGGTGGTATACAGGAAGAAAATAGAAACAGACATCAGTACCACTGCCGGAACCACGCTGCTGACGATACCGGCCAGCGCGACGCAAATGGCGGCGGCAGACAGGCTGAAGACCAGAATAATTTTGCGCGACAGCAGTAAGCGACCGGTAATATTGAAAATCTTATCGGAGATAACCCCGCCGAGTGCCAGACCGACGAAACCAACAATCCACGGAATAACGGTGGTCAGGCTCATCTCTTTGATATTCAGACCGTGTGCCTGAACTAAATATGACGGGAACCAGCTGAGGAAGAAGAACAAAATATAGTTGTAGCAGAAGAAGGCGAAGGCCGTGACCAGAATAATCGGCTGACGCAAATAATATCCCAGACCGTGCGCAGCCTGTGCCAGATCGTCTTCTTCGGTGATATTTTCGTTTTTCATCTCATCGATCAAACGTAATTCTTCCGGCGAGACGCGCTTACTTTTCAGCGGATTATCCGCCACGATAAAGAACCAGATCGCCATCCAGACAATGCCGATGGCGGCAATCACCATAAAGGCCGGACGCCAGCCAAAGGACAGCGCCAGATACCCGACGATAGGCCCGGCGACCGCGCCACCGAGGGGCGAACCGGCGCTGAGCAGCCCCATCGCGGTGGCCGCTTTTTTCTTCGGGAACCAGCCGTTAATCATCTTATTGGCGGAGGCGCATATCGGGCCTTCAGCCATGCCGAATAATACCCGCAGAATTAGCATGGAATAAAAGCCGGTGGCAATGGCAGTCATCCCGCAGAATAAAGACCACAGCCCGACGGCTAATCCCATCACGACAGTTGGCCCGAATTTATCGACAGCCAGACCGCCAATGAAATTGAATATGGCATAGCCAAAGAAGAAACTGCCGAATATGATCCCGAACTGCTCAGGATTAATGGTCAGTTCTTTTTCTATCATCGGAACCGTAATAGACAGCGCGACACGGTCGAGATAGTTGATCATATAAACCATAAACAGCAGGAATACGATGACCCAACGTAGGTTCTTAAACATAGTAAGCAGCTCCACTGGATGTTGTTTTATAATAGTGTTGCGTTATTTGTAGGTAGAATTTGAGGTACTGTTTGCGAGAGGATTCAAAAATCCTCCCGCAGTGTCAGGCAATTAAAATAAAAATGGTCTTCAGAACGTCAGCAGAACTTTGCAGCAGGATCGCTGATCCTTTTCAAATAACGTCAGTGCGGCTTCCACCTCGCTGGCAGGCATCCAGTGCGTCACCAGTTTCTCAGGTGAAATTTTTCCCTGCTCTATCCATTCAATCACCTGCGGAAAACGGTGACTGTTCAGGCGTGAAGAGAACAGTGAAATTTCTTTGCTGGTAATACTTTGCTGCGTGATAGTACTCGGCTCGCCCGAGAAGCCCATCATGCCGATACGCGCGGCCGGTGACGCCAGTAAAATGGCTTCCTGCAAAATCGCCGGATGGCAGGCGGCATCGACGATAATCATCGGGCGTACGCCCTCGGCGGACAACACATCCGACACGCTGCGTTCACTGTTATTAATCGTCCAGTCGGCTCCGCTTTCCAGTGCCATGTGCAGGCGTTCTTCAATGCGGTCAGCCACGATCACATTTTTAACGCCGTACACGCCTTTCAGCACCTGAATCACCGTCAGCCCCATCGGGCCTGCGCCGTAAACCAGCGCGGTATCTTGCGGTGTTGGTTTCAGAAACGCCGTGATATTCGCCGCAATCGTGAAAGGTTCGACCATGCTGGCGAGTTTGTCAGGAATGGACGCCGGGACGTTATAGGCGTTTTTTGCCGGTGCGCAGGCGTAATCGCTGAAACCGCCGTCGCGGTGAACGCCGATCACCTGTAACTCGTTACAGACATTGGGCCGCCCGACGGAGCACGGATAGCAATGTCCGCAGCTCACCACCGGGTCGATCACCACACGTTCGCCGATGCGAGCGGGATCGACACCTTCCCCGACGCTGTCGATGTGGCCGAAGAACTCATGGCCGATGACGCGCGGATATTTCGCGAACGGATTGTGGCCGTGATAAATGTGGACATCGGAGCCGCAGATGCCCGCGTAACTCACCCGAACTCGTACCTCGCCGGCGGCAGGTACCGGCAAAGCACGTTGCTCGATGACTAATTTTCCCGGTTCTTGTATAACGACGCTGTTCATTTTTCGTTCCCTCACCAGTTCCACAAAGTGCCGTCTTCAAGACGGGCCACCGGCAGATAAGCCGGTTCGTACGGATATTTCGCGGCGAGTTTTTCGTCAAACTCAATGCCCAGTCCGGGCTTTTCGCCCGGATGCATGTAGCCGTTATCAAAGGTCCAGTTATGCGGGAACACTTCCAGCATCTGTTCGGAATAGCCCATGTATTCCTGCACGCCAAAGTTCGGCACCCACAGATCAAAGTGCAGGGCAGCCGCCATGCAGACTGGAGAGAGATCGGACGGGCCGTGCGACCCGGTGCGAACCTGATAAAGCGACGCGAAATCGGCGATGCGCCGCATCCCCGTGATGCCGCCCGCGTGGGTCAGCGTGGTGCGGATATAGTCGATCAGTTGTTCTTCGATAAGCTGTTTGCAATCCCAGATACTGTTGAAGACTTCGCCCACGGCGATTGGCGTGACCGTGTGCTGGCGGATCAGGCGGAAACATTCCTGATTCTCGGCAGGCGTCGGATCTTCCATCCAGAACAGGCGGTATTCTTCGATGCTCTTGCCAAAACGCGCGGCTTCGATGGGCGTCAGGCGGTGATGCATGTCGTGCAGCAGATGTTCGTCAAAACCGAATTTGTTGCGCACGGCTTCAAAGAGTTTTGGCGTGAAATCGAGGTATTTTTCCGTGGACCACAGCTGTTCTTCCGGCCAGTTGCCTTTGGTTGCGGGTTCGTACGCCAGACCTTTGCCTTTCGCCATACCGTAAGTGGTTTTCATGCCCGGCACGCCGCACTGGGCGCGAATCGCCTTGAAGCCCAGCTCTTTGTGTTTCGCGTAATCGTCGAGCACTTCGTCAATGGAATGGCCGGTGGTGTGGCAGTAAACCATCACGCCGGTGCGGGATGCGCCGCCGAGCAACTGATACAACGGCATATTGGCGGCCTTGGCTTTGATATCCCACAGCGCCATATCGACCGCAGAAATGGCCGACATCGTGACCGGACCGCGACGCCAGTACGCGCCTTTGTAGAAGAACTGCCAGATGTCTTCAATCTGATGCGCGTCGCGCCCGATAAGCTGCGGGCAGACGTGGTCTTTCAGATAAGACGCGACCGGCAATTCACGGCCATTCAGGGTGGCATCTCCGAGACCGGTCAGCCCGCTGTCGGTAGTGATTTTTAACGTCACAAAGTTGCGACCCGGACAAGTGACAAAGACTTCAGCATTCACGATTTTCATCGGTTACGACCTTTTGCAGTAAAAGTTAGATGCAGTTTCTTTGGCTATAAATACGTCAGATATTAACTACCATACAAGTATGTAAATCTGTTTTTGCCGGAGGCGATCACATTTTGAGCGGAGATTTCAGCAAAAAAAGTCAGCAGAGCAGAAATGAAAACGCCTGCAACAGGCAGGCGTTTCAGGGGAGTGAAAGTTGAGAAAGATTATTCCGCCAGCCCCATCACTTCATCCCAGACGGCATCGTCGACGGGAATGCCGAGACGGCGGTTTTGTTCGCGGTTTAACGCCGCCGTCTGGCCGGGATAACGCACATCGCGGCTGTTTTCGGCGGGCTCTGACTGATTCACGTAATCTGCCACGCTGTCGGCCATGCGTTCGGTGAATTGTGTGCCGCCAAGCTGCGCCGGATCGAAGACCATGAAAATCTGGCTCGCGCCGGTGCAACTGCCTTCGCCAATTTTATCGATTTCATTTGTCGGCGAACCGGCGGAGAGCAGTGCGGCCATGGCGTCGAGCACAATCGCCAGGCCGGAACCTTTCCAGTAACCGGTGGGCAAAATGCGCATGGATGCCTCAATCGGGCCGGGATCGTCGGTGAGATTTCCCTGGCTGTCATAACCGCCGGGATACGGCAGTTTTTCATTTTTCAGCCGCGTTACCTGCAACTTGCCGTAGGAATATTGCGACATCGCCATATCCAGCACGATCGGGCCTTTGGCTCTGGGCACCGCCATCACAAACGGGTTATTGCCGATGCGGGTATTTTTGCCGCCCCAGGCGGGCATGCACGATTCGGTGTTCGTCCAGCAAATAGCCGCCATGCCGCGTGTGGCGGCGTGCCAGCCATAACTTCCGCCGCGCATCCAGTGGCTGCTGTTTTTCATGGCGACAATCCCGACGCCGTATTCTTTTGCCATTTCGGCGGCTTTTTCGACGGCGAACAGCGCATTAGTGATGCCGATGCCGCGATTGCCGTTATAGATGGCGATGGCGCCGAGCGATTTTTCCTGCTCGGGTTTGGCGTGAATATTAATCCACCCTTTTTGCACGTAATCGACAAAGCGCGCTACCCGGTTCAGGCCGTGCGAGGCAATGCCGTCGCAGCTCGATTCGGTGTGGATCCGCGCACACGTCCGCGCGCTTTCTTCATCCAGCCCCGCGTTGAGCAAGGCGCGCTGGATGGTTTGTTGCATCAGGCTGAATTCAATTCTTTGCATTGTCGGCTCCGGTGGAAAGTTCAGGTGAGGTCAGCGGGGAATGGCCTTCGGCCTGGCTAAGAATAGTGTTATCACCCCAACATTTTTCGTAAGGCCAGCCGGTCAGTTGCTCGGCGATTAAACGGGTTTCCGGCGTCACATCATATTTACTGCCACCGGCTTTCAGACGTTCAATTTCATTGACCAGCAGGGAATGGTTATGGCGGGTCAGGCGAAACTTCATGGCGCTGTAAAGGCCAATCAGCAGGAAGACCACCGAGCCTGTGCCAAAGACCAGCGTAATTCCGTAAACCGCTTCCGCGGGTTGCGTCGCGCTTTTCGGCGTAAATCCGTAATGTTGTAATAGCAGGCCCACGGTAAATAACGCCACGGCCTGAACGGCTTTACGCACAAAAGTCATCACGCCGGCGAAAATACCTTCACGGCGTTTTCCGGTCAGCATTTCATCGACATCCGGAATAAAACTGTAGATATTCCAGCAGACATAGCTGGTCCCGGAACGTCCGACGCCCATTAAAATAACGGAGAGATAAATCAGTGCCATATTAAAAGGCAGTTGCAAAAGATGAATGGATAAAAATAACCCGACGCTTGCCAGCATAAATAATTGCGCGATGCGGTACGCGGAACCATTACCTAACTTCATACACAGGAAAATAAATAAGGCCACGCAGACAAACTGAGTCAGCGTCATGAGCGTCATCGCATTGGACGCCGTCACGGCATTTTGCCCGAGGACAAAAATAATGTAGTACGCAAGCACGGCACCGAGAACATCCAGCGCGACATAACCGCCCAGATACATCCCGACGTGCTGGCGAAAAGTCCGCACCTTCATGGTGGAAACCAGGGATTTAAACAGGTGCTTCATGTCACGTCGGAAAGACAATTTTGGCGTGTCCACATCAACGGGGATCGGGCGTTCCCAGGTGTAGAAATAGAGCAGCAGGATCACCACGGCGAACAGCACGCCAAATATGACGCCCATAATCAGAAATGATGAAGATGAATCTTCGCCGAGATACGCAATAATTCGTCCCGGAAGCCAGGCGGCTAATATTGCCGCGCCGGTTGAAAAGAACATTCTGACGCCGGTGAGTTTGGTGCGCATTTTAAAACTGGAGGTCATTTCTGCCGCCAGCGTTTCATAAGGCACAATCGCCAGCGTATAAGCCGCGTAGAATAAAATATACGTAAACAGGTAATACCAGAACCCCATGCCGCTGACCCACATAATAATGTATGTCACCATAATCAGCGGTGCGCCAAGTAAGAAGAAGAACCCGCGACGGCCATATTTTTTACCCAACGGATGACGATAAAAATTATCGGTCACATATCCCATCAGCGGATCGAAAAAGGCATCCAGCAACCGGGCAGAAGCAATAACGGCACCGGCCTCCGCCGGGCTTAATCCGGCGTATGTGGTATAGAAAAACATAATCCATAAACCTAATACCGCAAAACAACCGCCGCCGAAGAAATCGCCTCCGCCATAGGCCAGCATATTTTTGAGTGATATCGGTCTTTCTTTATGATGATTAATCATAATACCCCTGTGTTCCGTATTATTTTTGGCTATATCGGATAAGTCAGAGTCGCGAAAAACAAACTTATTAGGATGCCCGCAGACGTTCAGGAATCAATATTCCCTCGACGTTGGCAGAATAAAACTAGGCAATAGGCGTCTACCATACAAGTATGTGAATCGGGATTTATCGGAAGGGATCACAAAAATTAACGCGAATACCCTCTGTACTGTAAGGCAGATCACAGTACAGAGAATGAGCAGGGAGGGCAGGAGAAGTTCGGGGAATTAGCCGAGTAAGTCGCAGTTTGGCGGCAGGCGGCACTGAATGGCGTTGGGGAGCACTTCAATACGGAACTGTTTTCCGGTCAGCGGTTCGCCGTCGAGATTGAACGTCATGTCGTGCGGCGCGTTGATTTCCAGCCACGGCAGGCTGGCAGAAACGATGTTCTTGTTTTCTTCATTGTTGATCAGGCTGCGCAGGAAAGAGGGCAACAGCTCTTCGGAGGTAAGCAAACGCAGCTGCAATAATCCGTCGTTAATCAGTGCGTCCGGGCAAATTTGCTGGCCGCCGCCGGCCTGACGCCCGTTGCCAATACCGATGACCAGCGCGTCGCCCTGCCAGTTGAAATCCGGCCCTTTGATTTCGCAGCGGTCTGCTTTCAGCGTATCAAGGCGTAAAAGTCCGTGGATAAAATAGGAAACGCCGCCGAGTGCGGCTTTCAGTTTTTCCGGCGTTTCGGTGGTGATCCGCGTGCCGAATCCGCCGGTCGCCATGTTGATGAAGAAGTGCCGGTCATTCACTTTCGCCAGATCGATATCCACGACGCGGCCTTTTACCGCCAGTTGCAGTGCCTGTTCCGGCGAGAGCGGGATATTGCAGGCGGTCGCGAAATCGTTGGCGGTGCCCAGCGGAATAATGCCCAGCACCGGCGCTTTTTCGCCAAGCCAGGCCAGCGCGCCCGCGACTTCGTTGATCGTGCCATCGCCGCCACCGGCAATCACCGTTTCGCAGCCCAGATTTATGGCTTCTGCCACATAGCGTGCAGCGTCGCCGTGTTCCCAGGTGACGCGCACGCTGAGTTCTACGCCTTCTTCACGCAGCGCGCCGACGGCTTGCCGCAGTTCTTCATTACCTGCACCTTTTCCGTTTAAGATCAGCAGTGCAGCGCCCGTGTCCGTCATATCATCTCCTTATCATTCATAGACTTTAACAATAGATGATAACAACCGTATTTGGCTATCGGATTAATCACTTAATAATTTAATCGTCTGTTAAATAATTGCGGTTAAATTAATTCAATAAATGGCGTAGTTGTCTGGCGGGAATTTATTAATTTGAAGTAAAAAGGGAACGTTATTCTTCTCAATAACAGGAAAAGCGAAAGGGGTTGAATACAAAAAGAAAAGCCAGCTCAAGGGAGATTGAGCTGGCCAAGGAGGTGGTTCCTAGTGTAGTCCGGTGCATTATTTTGCATTCGAAGTAATTTGCGAATGCATATTAACCAACTTCATTTAAAAGAGTTGTGACCGGATTCTTGTTTTCACTAAAAGCCTTATTTCATGTGCGGATTGCGTGTATCCGTTTCTTCCAGATTTCGCAGCAGAATGGCAAATTCCAGACTGATGTCTTCCGGCAGGGCGGCATACACAATGTGTCCGTTACCCGGCGCGACTTCTGTCGGCTGGCCTTTCTTGTTGCGCAGCGCTTCAAGCTTGAACTGAATATTGCCTTGCGGCGTCATCATTTCCACGCTGTCGCCGACGCTAAATTTATTTTTCACATCGATTTCAGCCCAGCCGTCCACGCGGTTGCCGGTGAATTCGCCGACAAACTGCTGACGGTCACTGACGGAAAAACCGTATTCGTAGTTTTGCTGTGCGTCATGGGTATGGCGGCGCAGAAAACCCTCGGTATAGCCGCGATGCGCCAGCCCTTCGAGGGTGGAAAGCAGCGTCGGGTCGAAAGGTTTTCCGGCAACGGCGTCATCGATGGCTCGGCGGTAAACCTGTGCGGTACGCGCGCAGTAATAGAATGACTTGGTGCGGCCTTCAATTTTAAGCGAATGCACGCCCATTTTGGTCAGCGCTTCGACATGCTGGATGGCGCGCAAGTCTTTGGAATTCATGATGTACGTGCCGTGTTCGTCTTCGAACGCACTCATGTATTCGCCGGGGCGCAGGGCTTCTTCGAGCATAAACACTTTATCCGTTGGCTGTCCGATGCCGAGCGTCGGTTCCGGAGCATCGACCTGCTGGACCGGGATCGGTTCGTACTGATGCACGATATTGCCGATGGCATCTTCTTTGCCTTCCTGAACTTTATATTCCCAGCGGCAGGCGTTGGTGCAGGTTCCCTGATTCGGGTCGCGTTTGTTGATGTAACCGGAAAGCAGGCAGCGACCGGAATATGCCATGCAGAGCGCGCCGTGGACGAAAATTTCGATTTCCATGTCCGGCACCTGCGTGCGGATTTCTGCGATTTCTTCCAGCGACAGTTCGCGGGACAAAATCACGCGCGTCAGACCCATTTGTTTCCAGAACTTCACCGTCGCCCAGTTCACCGCATTCGCCTGTACCGACAGATGAATATCCATCTGCGGGAAAGCTTCGCGAACCATCATGATCAGGCCAGGATCGGACATGATCAGCGCGTCCGGCCCCATGTCGATCACCGGCTGCAAATCGCGGATGAAGGTTTTCAGTTTGGCGTTGTGCGGCGCGATATTCACCACGACATAGAATTTTTTACCGAGGGCATGGGCTTCGCCGATGCCGATCTCCAGATTCTGGTGGTTAAATTCGTTATTGCGTACACGCAGGCTGTAGCGCGGCTGACCGGCGTATACGGCATCTGCGCCATAGGCGAACGCGTAACGCATATTTTTCAGGGAGCCGGCAGGGGAAAGCAGTTCCGGAACAAAAGAATCGGGGGTAAACATAGTCAATCTCAGTCTGATCACAGGTCAGGGCCGTCCCGGATGCGGGGCGACGAAAGGTCAGAATTGTAACGTCTGAGTTGATCAAAAGCAGCCGGTTAGTGTGGGTATTTCAGGTTTTATGGGGTCAGATCAATTTTTGAATCGGGAGGATGCAGCGCAGAATGCCGCAACCTCCGCAAAGGGGGGATCAGGCAGTTTGTTGGGTGTGATCGCGGATATCGGCCGTTGGCCCGTTTTTCACTACCGACAGGATGCCTTTTTTCGCGGCGCTTTCCGTGGTGTACATTTCACTCACGCCAATAACCTGGTGGTTTTTCGCTTTCAGCACAAAATAAAATTGCCCGTCTTTTGACGGTTTCACTTCGTATTGCGCTTCCTCCGGCGCGTTGGTCTGCACCGATGAAATGCCGTTTTCTGCCGACGCTTTACTGGCATACATTTCACTGGTGAGAATAATCTCTCCGTTTCCGGCCTTCAGGTTAAAGTGAAACTGTCCATTCTTCGCTTTTTTCAGATCATAGTGACCGTTGGCCATAAAGATAATCTCCAGTAGAAGGGTTTTTCCAGAGATAAGTGTAGTTAAGGGAAACTTTTTCGCGGGGAAAGGGGAAACTTAAGGCATGAAATGTGAACTGGCCGACAGACTTTCAGTAACTTTACAAATCTGTGTTGCCGGCCTTTCAGGTGTTCCAGCCCGTGCGTTACGCCAGATGGCAGGGCTCTGCTTCCCAGCGGTAACCCACGCCATAAACGGCGCGGATAAACGCCTTCTCGCCGTCCAGTGATTCGAGTTTTCGGCGTAAATTTTTGATGTGGCTGTCGATGGTGCGGTCCGTTACCACGCGGTAATCGTCATACAGGTTATTGAGCAGGATTTCTCGGGTGAAAACGTAGCCCGGTTTGACCGACAGCGTTTTCAGCAGACGGAATTCTGCCGGTGTCAGCTCAAGTTCGTGTCCCTGGAACGTCGCCTGAAAGCGGGCTTCATCAATATGCAGGCCGGTCTCTTTTGTTACATGCTCGTCAGGGCGCACGCAGCGGCGCAGGATCACTTTCACGCGCGCAACCACTTCACGCGGGCTGTAAGGTTTGCAGATGTAATCATCGGCACCAATTTCGAGCCCGAGCAGGCGGTCGATTTCTTCGGTTTTTGCCGTGACCATCATGATCGGCACATCGGAAAACTGGCGGATATCGCGGCAGATGGATAAACCGCTGCTTCCCGGCAGCATCAGATCCAGCAGGATCAGCGCCGGAGGATGGCTCTTAACCTGCGCGATCACGTCGTGGCCGTCGGGCAGCCATTGTGTCGCATAACCCGCGGCTTCGAGATAGTCGATCAGCAACTGGGCAAGTTTCGGTTCATCTTCCACGATCAGAATTTTTAACGGCGCAGGGCCGGACAACACAGAGTCGTTCATTCAGTTTCTCGGGCCATGTGGAATTGAAAGCGGCAGGATAATCGTTATGCGAACGCCACCTGCCGGAGAGTGGCTGGCGCTTATCTGCCCGCCGTGCGCTTCAACAATATTCTGGCAAATTGCCAGACCTAAACCAGATCCGCCGCTGGCACGATTGCGTGAGCCCTCGGTGCGATAAAACCGTTCGAAAATACGCACAAGTTGTTCGTCGCTGATGCCCGGCGCGCTGTCCTGAAAGTTCAGATACAGCGATTTATCGCGGATCTCGCCGAGGATTTCCAGACCGCCGTTGGGGTCAGTATAGCGCAGGCTGTTTTCCAGCAAATTATTGAAAAGCTGTGACAGGCGCTGCGGGTCGCCAAAGACTTCGGCGCTTTCCGGCAGATGGCTGGTCAGGGTTAACTGTTTGCTGTGGAAGCGGTCGCGTGAACCGGCTTCCGCCAGCTGAATCAGATGCACCACGTCCGTTTCGACTTTACGGTACGCCAGCGCACCGGCATCCGACAGCGAAAGCTGGTGCAAATCATCCACCAGCTTGGTGAGGATCGCGACTTCAGATTGCAGGGATTCCAGCGACCCCATCGTCATTTTGCGGACGCCGTCCTGCATCGCTTCCAGCTCGCCGCGCAACACCGCCAGCGGCGTGCGCAGTTCGTGGGAAATATCAGCCATAAAGGCGCGGCGCATCTGCTCGTTTTTTTCCAGCGTCATCGCTAACTGGTTAAAATCCTGCGCCAGTTTGCCCAGTTCATCTTCGCTGTCGACCTCAACGCGCGTACTGAAATCCCCGGCGGCCAGCTGATGCGTCCCGTTCACCAGACGCTTCACCGGCGCGAGCATCCCCCGCGAAAGCAACCAGGTGACGGCGGCGGCCAGCAGGGCAGTGAACGCCGTGATAATCCAGGTGGTGCGGCTTTGCTGGTGTTCAAAATTGATATCGGCATCGCGGGTCAGGCGTTCAGCAGGCGTAGAAATCACCGAACCGATCATCACGCCGTCAACGGTCATCACGCGGCGTGGTCCCTGAAGATCCGCCGGTACCGGCTGCTCGTAACCGCCGATGCGGCGGTCATGGCTGTCGAGGATCCAGAATTTTGTCCGCCATCCCTGCGGCGGCATTTTCTGGCTGCTGTTCTGATCAAATGAGCGCATCAGCTGATAAATCAGGCGGTCATTTTTTTCCAGAAAATCCCAGTTACCGTGCATTCTGTACTGCTCCTGCAAGGTGTCTGCCAGCAGCTCAACGCGCGATTCATTACTCTGGCGGATGTAATCGATAAAGCCGCGTTCGAAGCTCATCCTCACGCCCCAGTTCATGGTGATTAACACCAGTGCGCAGGTGCAGAAAATGGCCATAAACAGTTTGGCGGTAATACCTGGTTTCATGATTTTCTCATCGGGTCGGGAGATCCGGCCGCAGCACGGCGGCGATCAATAACGGCGTTTTTCTGCATGTCCGGCGGCACCTTCGAAAAGACCCAGGCGGGCAGGGCGATCACCAGCGCCATCGACATATAGCAATACAGGAAAGCAGTATGCAGGGTGCCGCTGTCCGGCGTTATGGCCTGCTGATGCGCGAAGAGGCCAATGAGTAAACCGGCCACGCTGACCCCCAGACTCATCGACAACTGCATGATCATCGACAGCAGGCTGTTGCCGCTGCTGGCCAGACGCGGCGGTAAATCTTTCAGCGTCAGCGTATTCATTGAGGAAAAGCGCAGGGAGTTCACCATGCCCTGGAAGAACAGCACCACCGGAATCATCCACACGGCACCGTAAATTGCCACCAGCGGGAAGATAAGCGTTATCAGCGCGAGCAGTAAAGTGGCCGTCACCAGCGCGGCGCGGTATCCGAGCTGATTCACCAGCCGCACGACCACACGCTTCATCCCCATGCTGCCAAGCACCATCGGGATCATCATCAGCCCGGCGTGGAACGGCGTAAAGCCCATCCCCAGCTGTAAAAATACCGGCGTCATAAACGGCAACATCCCGCTGCCGATGCGGCCTAACAGGCTGCCGATCAGGCCAATTTTAAACGTTGGCGTGTGGAACAGGCGCAGGGAAAACAGCGCGGAAAGATTGCCGCGGGCGTGCATCCAGTAAACGCCTAACGCGCCTAAACCGACGACCACCAGCAGCACTAATTCCAGCGCGCTGAGGCCCATGCTGCGGCTGCCTTCCAGCGCCAGCGTGAGCGTCGCCATACAAACTGCCAGCATGACAAAGCCGCTGATATCAAAGCGCCTCGTCTGCATTTTGTAATTCGGCATAATCATCAGCGTGGCAATACAACCGGCCAGACCGACCGGCAGATTGATCAGGAAAATCCAGTGCCAGCTGGCGTACTGCACCAGAAAACCGCCCAGCGCCGGGCCGAGCAGCGGGCCGACCTGACCAGGCAGCGTGACCATGGTCATTGCGGCCATGTATTCGCTGCGCGGAACGATTTTCAGCACAGTCAGCCGCCCGACTGGCACCATCATCGCGCCGCCAATCCCCTGAACGATACGTGACAGCACCAGCTCGCGCAGGCTTTCGGACTGCGCGCAGAGCAGGGAACCGACGGTGAACAACACAATGGCGGAAAAGAAAACCCATTTCACCCCGACTTTATCCGCCAGCCAGCCGCTGGCGGGCAGCATCACGGCGACGGTCAGCACATAGGCGACGACCACCGAATGCATATGCAGCGGATTTTCACCCAGACTGCGGGCCATCGACGGCAACGCGGTATTCACAATCGTGGTATCGAGCGCCTGCATAAAAAAGCCAAAGGCGACAATCCACAATTGCCAGCGTACCGAAGGCGGCAGCGGGGCGGAAGGCGGTAAGGTGTCAGTGTTTTCAGATTTCATGGGTTCGCATCAGCACAATCATTGTCGCGGCATTTCAGGGGGAGTACCACCTTCAGACCAGGCTTACAGTGTAGCCAGAATGTTTCAGCAGAAAATGGAGGAAATAAGGAGAGTCTTTCCCATTTTTTGACAATTCTTCTGACAATAAAGAATAGAGTTTCAGCCTGACATTTTATATCAAAATGCTAAGGTTGACCTTTGAACACAAATCGTTCGCACGCAAAGCATGTTTAATCTGACCTTCTCAATGGGAGAGAAAGATGAGTAAAAGAGAACTGGGCCGTTCAGGTATTCAGGTGCCGTTGCTGACGTTTGGCGGCAATGTGTTTGGCTGGACTGTCGATCAGGCCGCATCCTTTAATCTGCTCGATGCCCTTTTGGATCATAAGCTTAACTTTATCGACACCGCTGATGTGTATTCCAGCTGGGTCGAAGGCAATAAAGGTGGCGAGTCGGAAACCATTATCGGCAACTGGCTGAAAAAAACCGGCAAGCGCGACCAGATCATTCTGGCGACCAAAGTCGGTAAACCGATGGGCGAAGGGAAAGTCGGCCTGTCCCCACGTTATATCAAAGAAGCGGTGGAAGCCTCTTTGAAACGCCTGCAAACCGACTATATCGATTTGTATCAATCCCATGACGATGATGCGGATACCCCGCTGGCAGAAAGTCTGGCCGCGTTCGATGCGCTCATCAAAGAAGGCAAAGTGCGCGCTATCGGCGCATCCAACTACAGCGCGCCGCGTCTGGCCGAAGCGCTGAAAGTCAGCAAGGAAAACGGGCTGGCGCGTTATGAAACGCTGCAACCTCAGTACAACCTTTATGACCGCAAAGTGTATGAAGAAGCGCTGGAAAAAGTCGTGACGGACAACGGTCTGGGCGTGATTAACTTCTACGGGCTGGCTGCCGGATTCCTGACCGGGAAATACCGTACCAAAGCTGACGCTAGCAAAAGTAAACGTGGCGAAAACGTGGTTGCACGTTGCCTGAACGAACGCGGCCTGAAAGTGTTGCAGGGGCTGGATCAGGTAGCGGAAAAACACGGTGCACAGCCGGGGCAGGTTGCACTGGCGTGGCAAATCGCCCGTCCAAGCATCACGTCCCCGATTGTCAGCGCGACCTCGCTGCAACAGCTCAATGAACTGGCGCTGGCCGCCACGCTGAAACTTGATGATGCCGATATCCGCACGCTTAACGATGCCAGCGCGTGGTAACGAATTCTGTGTAAAACGAAATTTTTCGTATCGCCAGAAACAAAAAAACCGCCTTAACATCAGGCGGTTTTTGTTTTTGTGAAGCCGTAAATCAACGGAACAGTGTTTGTGCCCAGCGCGCCAGACCGGCAGTGACCGAGCCAAAATCATTGCCCCCGACCAGCGGGATCCCCGGCAACTGTGCCTGCAATGCGGCACGTAAAAGCGGAGAACGGGCGCTGCCACCGGTCAGATAAATCACATCCGGTTTGATTTCGCTGCTGGCCAGCGCCAGGCTGACCTGCTCCTGAATGCGTTCCAGCGGCTGAGAAATCGCGTCACTCAGTTGCTGCTGGCTGATGGTTTCTGCCAGACCGGATTCGATGAAGTCCATGGCCGCCGTGACGCTCTCGCGCTCGGAAAGGGCAATTTTACTTTCTTCGGCGGCACGCACCAGACGGTAGCTCAGGCGCTGTTGCTGTACTTTCAGCAGGCGCTTAATGAGATCCGGCTGCGCGGCGTCGCGGATCAGATCACGCAGCATACGGCCATTCGCCACGCTGTAGAAATCCACCTGCGCCGGAACGTCATTGGTCGCGACCGCATTCCAGTAAGGTAATGCCGGGATCGCGATACCTTTTTGCGTTTCGCTGCCCATGCCGAACTGAGGCGTGAGCTGTTTGAACGCGGTCATGATATCCAGATCGTTACCGCCAACGCGGCAACCGCTGTGGCCGAGCAGACTGCTCTGGCGTTCGGCTTTATCGCGCCACTGCGGGCCCATCAGCAGAACGGAACAGTCGGTAGTTCCGCCGCCGATATCCACGACCAGCACCGTTTTCTCATCGGTCAGGGTGGCTTCAAAATCCAGACCTGCCGCTACCGGCTCGAACTGGAAAGCGATATCACGGAAACCGGCACGTTCAGCCGCGCGCTGCAAAATCCCCTGCGCCTGACGGTTGGCTTCCTCACCGCCCATGCCCTGGAAGTTGATCGGACGGCCAATCACCGTCTGCTCAATGCTTTCCTGCAAAACAGATTCTGCCTGACGTTTGATGTGATACATCATCGCGCAGACCAGATCTTCGAACAGGGCAATCTGCTGTGGCTTCAGGCCGTTTGCGCCAAGAAACGATTTCGGAGAACGAACGAAATACACTTCTTCCGGATCTTCCATGTAGGTCGCCAGCGCCTGCAAACCAAAGTGCACGCTGTTGGCGTTGACCGGAATATCTTCTTCGCGGTTAAAGCTGATACTGCGGCGCAGCAGCGCCAGATTTTCATCACTGCCTGTCGGCACCTGCCCGTGGCGGTTCAGCCATTCGCTGACGGCTTCACGGGTTGGCGCACAGAGCATGGAGGGTAAATAAGGATCATTATTTTCTAACGCCAGAAGTTGGGCGTTATTATCGCGCATCACTGCCACTGAGCAATTCGCTGTACCGTAGTCAAATCCAATAAACATTATTGATCCCCATGCCAAAGAAGGGACGGGACTTTACCGGAGAGGGGGCATTCATCAAGCAGGAAGGGGGCAGATGTGAGATTTTTAGCCAGCATTTCCCCCTCTTTTTACAGAGAGGGAAATGTGCCGGAGATTACTTCAGCAATGCCTGTGCTTTTGCAACCACGTTATCCACGGTAAAACCGAACTCTTTGAACAGCAGCTCCGCCGGAGCGGATTCGCCGAAGGTGGTCATACCGATAACGTCGCCGTTCAGGCCGACATACTTGTACCAGTAATCCGCAATACCCGCTTCCACCGCCAGACGCGCGGTTACGGCTTTCGGCAGTACGGATTCGCGATACGCCGCGTCCTGTTTGTCGAAGGCGTCGGTCGACGGGATAGAAACCACGCGCACTCTGGTGCCCGCTGCCGCCAGTTTGTCTGCCGCTTCAACCGTAATGCCCACTTCCGAACCGGTCGCAATCAGGATGATTTCCGGCGTGCCATCGGAATCTTTCAGCACATAACCTCCGCGCGCCACGTTTGCCAGCTGTTCAGCGGTACGCGGTTGTTGCGTCAGGTTCTGGCGGGAGAAGATCAGCGCCGTCGGGCCGTCTTTGCGCTCAATCGCAGTTTTCCAGGCGATGGCGGATTCGACCTGATCCGCAGGACGCCACAGGCTCATATTCGGCGTCACGCGCAGGCTGGCCATTTGTTCCACCGGCTGGTGCGTCGGGCCGTCTTCGCCCAGACCGATGGAGTCATGGGTATACACGAATACGTTGCGGATTTTCATCAGTGCCGCCATACGCACCGCGTTACGGGCGTATTCGACGAACATCAGGAAGGTCGCGGAATAAGGCAGGAAACCGCCGTGCAGCGTGATGCCGTTGGAAATCGCGGTCATCCCGAATTCGCGGACGCCGTAATGAATGTAGTTACCGGCCAGATCGTCACCGAGCGATTTCGAGCCGGACCACAGGGTCAGGTTGCTCGGGGCCAGGTCAGCGGAGCCGCCAAGGAATTCAGGCAAAATTTTGCCAAAGCGTTCCAGCGTATTTTGTGAGGCTTTACGGCTGGCGATATTTGCCGGATTTGCCTGTAATTCCTCAATAAATTTCTGCGCTTCGGCTTCCCAGTTCGCGGGCAGTTCACCGCTGACGCGACGTTCAAATTCAGCCGCCAGCTCAGGATGATCTTTGGCATAAGCCGCTAATTTATCATTCCACGCTTTTTCTTTGGCTTTACCGGCTTCTTTGGCATCCCATGCGGCATAAATATCCTGTGGGATTTCAAATGCCGGGTAGTTCCAGCCCAGCGCCTTGCGGGTTGCCGCCACTTCGTCTGCGCCGAGAGCCGCGCCGTGCGCATCGTGCGTACCGGCTTTATGCGGGGAACCAAAGCCAATGATGGTTTTGCACATCAGCAGGGAAGGTCGGTCGGTGACCTTGTGGGATTCTTCAATCGCCGCTTTGATGGCATCTGAATTGTGGCCGTCAATGCCACGAATGACGTGCCAGCCGTAGGCTTCAAAGCGTTTGGCTGTGTCGTCGGTGAACCAGCCTTCCACGTGGCCGTCGATGGAAATACCGTTGTCATCATAAAACGCGGTCAGTTTGCCGAGTTTCATGGTGCCAGCCAGCGAGCAGGCTTCGTGGGAAATGCCTTCCATCATGCAACCGTCGCCCATAAAGGCGTAGGTGTGGTGGTTCACAATGTCGTGGTTATCGCGGTTGAACTGCGCCGCCAGCGTGCGTTCTGCGATCGCAAAACCGACCGCGTTGGCGATGCCCTGACCCAGCGGGCCGGTAGTGGTTTCAACGCCCGGCGTGTAACCGTATTCCGGGTGACCCGGCGTTTTGGAATGCAGCTGGCGGAAGTTTTCCAGCTCTGTCATCGGCAGGTCATAACCGGTGAGGTGCAGCAGGCTGTAGATCAGCATGGAGCCGTGGCCGTTGGACAAAATGAAACGGTCGCGGTCTGCCCATTTCGGATTGGCCGGGTTGTGATTCATGTAATCACGCCACAGCACTTCAGCGATATCCGCCATGCCCATCGGGGCACCCGGGTGACCGCTGTTGGCTTTCTGGACGGCGTCCATGCTCAATGCACGGATAGCATTAGCGAGCTCTCTGCGAGAAGGCATATTTTTCTCCGGTTAGTGAAAACGTTACGGCAAAATCGTTATTCAGTGGATTTTTATTGGGCTCCTACCCTGCATCATTCTGTTAACAAACTGAATGCGCTATTTCTGATTGTTGCGATGGGTCATAACAATGGAGCCCGCGTCGCAGCTCAGACTGCGGGGCGTGAGAGGAAAGCGCAAGGTCAAACTTTAAGCGTAGTCGAATTTTGCGAGACGTCTTCCGTGAACGAAAAGCAATCAATGTAACGGCTAAATTTTGGTCGTTATCCGGCGTTTATCGTGGCAGTTTATCTATACTGTCATCGGGTTAAACGGAGGTTGATGTTGCCTCTGTACCCTGCTGTCCCTACATAAAATAAGAAACAAGAAAAGGACCCTACGATGGACGAACAACTCAAGCAAAGCGCGCTCGATTATCATGAATTTCCGGTGCCCGGAAAAATTCAGGTTTCGCCGACCAAACCTCTTGCCACACAACGTGATCTGGCGCTGGCGTACTCTCCCGGCGTGGCAGCGCCCTGTCTGGAGATCGCCAGAGATCCGCTTGCGGCCTATAAATACACTGCACGTGGAAATCTGGTGGCGGTAATTTCCAACGGTACGGCAGTTCTCGGGCTGGGCAATATCGGCGCGCTGGCGGGAAAACCGGTGATGGAAGGCAAAGGGGTTTTGTTCAAGAAATTCGCCGGTATCGATGTTTTTGATATCGAAGTCGATGAGCTCGATCCCGATAAACTGATCGAAGTGATCGCCGCACTCGAACCGACGTTCGGCGGGATCAATCTCGAAGATATCAAAGCGCCGGAGTGTTTTTACATTGAGAGCAAACTGCGCGAGCGGATGAATATTCCGGTGTTTCACGACGATCAGCACGGAACGGCAATTATCTGTACCGCGGCGGTGCTCAACGGTTTGCGCGTAGTCGGGAAAGATATTTCGGACGTGCGGCTGGTGGTGTCCGGTGCCGGTGCGTCTGCCATTGCCTGCCTGAATTTGCTGGTGGCGCTCGGCCTGAAACGCCACAACATCACGGCCTGTGATTCCCGCGGCGTCATATATAAAGGCCGTGAAGAGAACATGGCCGAAACCAAGGCGGCCTATGCCATTGAAGATAACGGACAGCGCACGCTGGCGGATGCGATCCCCGCTGCGGATATTTTCCTCGGCTGTTCCGGTCCCGGCGTACTGACGCAGGACATGGTGAAAACCATGGCGAAATCCCCGCTGATTCTGGCGCTGGCTAACCCCGAGCCTGAAATCCTGCCGCCGCTGGCGAAGGCCGTGCGCCCGGATGCCATTATCTGCACGGGACGTTCGGATTACCCTAATCAGGTGAACAATGTCCTGTGCTTCCCGTTTATTTTCCGTGGTGCGCTGGACGTCGGCGCAACAACCATCAACGAGGAAATGAAGCTGGCCTGCGTTCATGCGATTGCCGACCTGGCGATGGCGGAGCAAAGCGATGTGGTTGCGTCGGCTTACGGTGAAGAAGAGCTTTCATTTGGCCCGGATTACATCATTCCCAAACCTTTTGATCCGCGCCTGATTGTGAAAATCGCGCCAGCGGTGGCGAAAGCGGCGATGGATTCCGGCGTGGCAACGCGGCCCATTCTGGACTTCGATGCCTATGTCGAAAAACTGTCGGAGTTTGTCTACAAAACCAATCTGTTTATGAAGCCGATTTTCTCTCAGGCCAAAAAAGACGCCAAACGCGTGGTGATGGCGGAAGGGGAAGAGGAGCGCGTTTTACAGGCGACGCAGGAGCTGGTTTCTCTCGGGCTGGCGAAACCGATTCTGGTCGGTCGGCCAAGCGTTATCGAAATGCGTATCAAGAAACTCGGTTTACAGCTTGAAGCAGGCCGGGATTTTGAAGTGGTGAACAACGAATCCGATCCGCGCTTTAACGAATACTGGCGCGAATATTATGAACTGATGAAACGCCGTGGTGTGTCGCAGGAGCAGGCGCGGCGGGCGGTTATCGGCAATCCGACGCTGATTTCCGCCATTATGCTGCTGCGCGGCGAGGCTGACGCGATGATTTGCGGAACGGTCGGCACCTACCACGAGCATTACGATATCGTCGAAAAAGTGTTCGGATTCCGCGAGGGTGCGCACGTTGCCGGTGCCATGAACGCGTTGCTGCTGCCCAGCGGAAATACGTTTATTGCGGACACTTACGTCAATGACGATCCGACCGCAGAACAGCTGGCCGAAATCACGCTGATGGCGGCGGAAACGGTACGGCGCTTTGGTATTGAACCGAAAGTGGCTCTGCTGTCGCATTCCAGCTTTGGGACATCTGACAGCCCGGCGGCGCTCAAAATGCGCCGGACGCTGGAGCTGGTCAATGCGCTCGAACCTTCGCTGGAAATTGACGGCGAGATGCACGGCGATGCGGCGCTGGTCGAAAGTATCCGGCAGGACATCATGCCGGACAGCCCGCTCAAAGGGGCGGCGAATATCCTGATCATGCCGAACATGGAATCGGCGCGTATCAGCTATAACCTGCTGCGGGTGTCGAGTTCGGAAGGGGTCACTGTGGGGCCGGTGTTGATGGGCGTGGCGAAACCGGTGCATATTCTGACGCCGATTGCGTCGGTCAGACGCATTGTGAATATGGTCGCGTTAGCCGTAGTGGAAGCGCAAACCGAGCCTCTTTAATTTCCCCGTCATCCTTCGCGCTGCAGATGCGTTGGCTGCACTCGTGAACCCGAATCACTGACCTGTGTCAGCTCATCGGGTTCGCTCAATTGCCGCCTTTCTGCAGCACGAATGATTTAGGGGAAAGCTTTTCTTCCTAAGTAAATCAGTATTTCACTTCGCCGATACGTTCGAGCGCATCGACGATGAGATCCCAGAAACGCTGATGATCGAGTTTGACCGCGACCTGCGTGTGGCAATCCGGCGGCGGCGGTGAACGGAAGTCCGCAACCGTCATGCCCAGCGTTAAGGTGCCGGTCAGCTCAATGTCTACCGGGACTTTTTGTACGGTCATCACGTTCGGGTCAATAACGTAGGCCACGGCGCACGGATCATGAACCGGCGGGGAATCAAAGCCCTGGCGGTCTTTGTAGCTCAGGCCGAAGAAATCGAGCAACTCACCGACAAATTTCGCCGGTTGCGTGCCAACAGCGGCGATTCTCGCGGCCACTTCGGGTGTCGCTAAAGCCTGATGCGTAAGGTCTAAGCCAACCATGGTCAGCGGCCATTTTTCGTTGAAAACGATGTGCGCGGCTTCGGGATCAATCTTGATATTGAATTCAGCCACGGCGCTCCAGTTACCCACATGGTAGCCGCCACCCATCAGTACGACTTCTTTCACGCGTTCGGCAATGCGCGGCTCTTTGCGCACGGCCATGGCGATATTGGTCAGGCCGCCGGTCGGGACCAGTGTGATGGTTTTTGGCGGATGAGACATGATCAAGTCAATGATCAGGTCGATGGCATGAACGGGTTCAAGCGTGATGGCAGCTTCCGGTAAAACCGGGCCATCAAGGCCGGATTCTCCGTGAATTTCGTCGGCTACTTCGATTTGTCGTACCAGCGGGCGGGTGGCTCCGGCGGCAAACGGTACGCCGGTCAGGTTGATCACGCGGGCAACGGCCAGCGCATTACGGGTGACTTTTTCCAGCGTCTGATTGCCGACCACCGTGGTGACGGCAAGCAGTTCGATATCGGGATTCCCGTGGGCGAGTAACATCGCGATGGCATCGTCGTGCCCCGGATCGCAATCCAGTATGATCTTTTTGACCATTTTTATTATTCCTTTAAATGTAGTGGTACAGCAGGTTCCTCTGACCGGATTATTTTCTAGCTTGTTGCAGCCATTTATCCAGTTCATTGGCGAATTGCTGGCGGTCACGCTGATTAAGTACAGGCGGCCCGCCGGTTTGCACGCCGCTGGCGCGCATAGTGTCCATGAAATCACGCATGTTCAGGCGCTCTTTAATGGTTTCAGTGGTGTAACGCTCACCGCGCGGGTTCAGCGCAACGCCCCCTTTTTCGATAACTTCCGCCGCCAGCGGAATATCCGCGGTGACCACCAGATCGCCCGGTTCAGTACGTTTAACAATTTCGTTATCGGCGACGTCAAAACCTGCTTCGACGCGCAGGGTCCGCAGGAATTTCGATGGCGGCGTGCGGATCGTCTGGTTAGCCACCAGCGTCACCATCATGCCGGTGCGTTCGGCGGCGCGGAACAACACTTCTTTAATAACGTTCGGACAGGCATCCGCATCAACCCAGATTTGCATCAGCGTTTCTCCCCGTTCAGCCAGTCGCGAACCGGCAGAAAATCGGTGTACAGCGCGGCTTCCGGGCTGCCCGCTTCTGGCTGATAACCATATTCCCAGCGAACCAGCGGTGGCATGGACATCAGAATCGACTCCGTGCGGCCACCGGTTTGCAGGCCGAACAACGTGCCGCGATCCCACACCAGATTGAATTCCACATAGCGACCACGGCGGTAAAGCTGGAACTGGCGCTCACTTTCTCCCCACGGCAGGGATTTGCGTTTTTCGACCACCGGCAGATAGGCGTCGGTGAAGCCTTTGCCCACCGCCTGCATGAACGCAAAGCAGGTGTCGAAATCAGGCGTGTTCAGGTCATCAAAGAATAATCCGCCGATGCCGCGCGCTTCGTTGCGGTGTTTGATAAAGAAGTAATCGTCACACCATTTTTTGT
Source organism: Rahnella sikkimica (assembly GCF_002951615.1). Taxonomy (GTDB): domain Bacteria; phylum Pseudomonadota; class Gammaproteobacteria; order Enterobacterales; family Enterobacteriaceae; genus Rahnella; species Rahnella sikkimica. The sequence continues at coordinate 158,758 of NZ_CP019062.1, forward strand.
ATTTCGGATACACGTCATCGCCGAACGGCTGACAAAGTTGTTGTGCGGTCTGATGCCAGTGGCGGGCGTCTTCTTCAAAACCGTAGTAAGGGGTGAGGTCAAAACCGCCGCCAAACCACCACACAGGCGCTTCACCGGGCTTTTCCGCAATAAAGAAACGCACGTTGGCGTGACTGGTCGGCACGTAAGGATTGAGCGGATGAATGACCAGCGAAACGCCCATCGCCTGAAAACTGCGGCCCGCCAGCTCAGGACGATGCGCGGTGGCTGATGCGGGTAAGGCAGCACCGGAAACGTGTGAAAAATTAACACCGGCCTGCTCGAAGACAGCGCCGTTGGTCAATACCCGGCTCTGGCCGCCACCGCCTTCTTCGCGAACCCACTGGTCCTGCGCGAACTGGCCTTTGCCATCGGCGGCAGCGAGTTGCTGGCAAATGTGGTCCTGAAGCTTGAGCAGGAAGGTTTTGACTTGCTGAATGTCGGGGATTGATTGGCTCACGGGCAAACTCGCAGACGTTGACTGAAAAGACATTCAGCACCCTGCGGGCGCTGAATCAAATTGAGAACGAGATTATAACCCCAAAACCCGTCGGATCGCCCAGAACAACCCGCGTATCTGGGACGTGAAGCAGGAAGGTTATCGCGGTTTACGCTCGTTGGCGTCGAAATAGCTGAAGAAATTCACAATCCCCTGAGAAATGGCCTGCGCAATTTCACGGCGGAACGCGGTGGTGCTGAGCAGCTGTTCTTCCTGATGATTGGTGATAAACGACGTTTCCACCAGAATCGACGGAATTGACGGGGATTTCAGTACGGCAAACGCCGCCTGTTCTGTCTGCTGGCTGTGCAGATGGTGGATCGGGCGGATCCTTTCGAGAACGTGATGGCCGAGCGTCAGGCTGTTTTTAATGGTGTCAGTCTGGACCAGATCGAACAGCACCTGTTGCAGATAGTTGTTGTCTTCTTTGGCGTACTTCGCGCCTGCAACCAGATCGGCGTCGTTCTCTTTTTTCGACATATACCGCGCCATGGCGCTGCTCGCACCGCGGTTTGACAGCGCAAATACCGATGCGCCGGAAGCGCTCGGGCTGGTGTAACCGTCGGCATGAATCGAGACGAACAAGTCAGCCTGATGCTGATGAGCCAGTTCCACGCGCTGGTAAAGCGGAATGAAGTGGTCTGAATCGCGCGTCAGCCGGACCTCGATGTGGCTCTGATCGCCGAGGAATTCACGCACGTAGTTGGCGATCTCCAGCACCACATGTTTTTCTTCTGAGCCTTCATGGCCGACGGCACCGGAATCAATCCCGCCGTGGCCGGGATCAATCATCACCAGCTTTTTAGAACCCGGCGGTTTCGGCGCGGGGGCGGATTTCGTGATGTGTTCCTGCTGCGCGGCACTGGCTGAGCGGGAACCAAAAGCAGCAATCGCGAGCCCCAGGCCGGACAGCAACAATTGGCGACGGGTGGCGGCAGCGGGAAGAGGCTGGAAATGCAAAAATTTGTTCAGGGGGTTTAACATCAGTCCATTACCGTCAGAAAAAAAGCAGAATGCCTTATGTTATAGAGTATCTATTTTATAGTTTCGATCTGAGAACTATTACTTTTTATGAATAATGTGTCGCGAATGAATATTTCGACGAATAAATATCTGTTCGATGAATGGCTTATAGCTTCTTTTGTCGGCTAAGTTTACCGGTAAAATGCGGTCATTAATTGTGCAGGTTGTGATTTTGATGTTGCGTATCAAGCAGATCACGCGATAATCAAATAAACCCTATTTCTTTATTAACCAACAGCGGCGAACAGTGATGGAAATTCGCGTATACCGTCAAGAAGATTTCGAAGAAGTTCTGACCTTATGGGAGCGCTGCGATCTGCTGCGTCCGTGGAATGATCCTGAACTGGATATTGAACGTAAAATTAACCACAGCCCCGAGTATTTCCTGGTGGCGGAAGTCGGTGGCGAAGTGGTGGGTACGCTGATGGGCGGCTACGACGGCCATCGCGGTTCGGCAAATTATCTGGGCGTTCACCCGGATTATCGCGGGCGTGGCATTGCGAACGCACTGGTGAATCGGCTTGAAAAGAAACTGATTGCGCGCGGCTGCCCGAAAATGAATTTAATGGTGCGTGCCGAAAATGATGCGGTAGTTAGCATGTATGAAAAACTGGGTTACGAAATTTCAGATACGTTATTGCTCGGCAAACGTCTGATTGAAGATCAGGAATACTGAAAACCCGTTGAACAGATGCTAAAAGAAGCAATAAAAAGCCCCGGCAGGTGACTCACCGCCGGGGCTTTTTTACGTCCAAAGTTTTAACGCGTGATTATTTGATCACTGTTACGCTTTTGACGTCCACTTCCACAGAGTTCCAGTCTTTATCGACTTTACCTTCAATGCGGATTTTATCTTTTGGCGAGACGTTCTGCCCCTGCCAGCGTTTGCCGTCGATTTCCACGTTGAGCGTGCCGGTGCTATCACGGAAAATATATTTGTCGTGATCAACACGCTGATCGAGGAAGCCTTCGAGCATCACCCACTGGTCGTCTTTCATCGTCTGCACATCTTTCACGGTGCTGAGCGCCGTCGTGCCGGTGAATCCGCCCTGCGCCGCCGGTTGTGTTTGGGCTTCCTGGGCAGAAGGGCCGCTGAACCCGCCAGTTTGTTGTGCGAACGCCGTCGCGGAACAAAGTGTAATGAGGGTTGCCAGAGTGATCTTCTTCATCATAATAGGTCGTCCTTAATTTAACGTTTCCAGAGTATGTCCCGGCAACAATGACATTTTTCAAGACTGTTGCCGCGTTGAGAGACAGTAAAGCAGATTGTTCTTAACAGTTTCTTAAGCTGCGTTGATTATTGTTTAATTTCACTTTGTCTGAAGGAATGTGTGTCACGTTTATGAATCCGGAAGATTATAACGATCACGGTATGTTGCGGTTACCTCTGTGGTTCTGGACAATCCTGATTTTGCAGGCTCGCACCTGGCTGCTGTTCGTCATGGCGGGCGCTTCACGCCAGCAGGGCAGCGATATGCTGTCGCTGTTTTACCCTGATCCGCAGAGTTTCTGGTCCGGTATGCTGCTGGGGTTACCGCCCGCGCTGATTTTTCTGTTAAGCGGACGCCGCCATCTGTGGCCGCGCGTCTGGCAGGCGGGTTACTGGCTGCTGCTGGCGGGGATGTTTGTGACCTTTGCCTTGCAGGGGCTGGGCGTGTGGCAAAGTAACGATACCCTGTCGGCGGTCGATATTATGCTGGCATTGCTCGACGCCGCTGCACTGGCTTACTGGCTGCTCAGCCGCCGTTTGCGGGCCTGTTTTGATGCCGCGCGCCGTCTGGCCTGATGCCATTTCGCGGCTCGCGCTGAACTTTTTTGGAAAGAAAGTACTCGAACTGGCGCTTAACAACGATTTCCAAATAATAAATTCGCTGCCGGTTTATCCGTCAGGCCGTCCCGGCCAACCGAAACCGGCAGGAAAGGAGTGTACCGAATGACTGTTCGCTTACGGGCCCGCCCGATGTTGCTGGCGTTACCGCTTTTTCTCGCCGGTTGCTCGTCAATGCCGTCAATGCCGCATATGTCGTGGTCAAGTCTTAACCCGCTTAACTGGTTTGGCAGCAGTCTGACCGTTACCGAACAAGGCGTGGGCGGCATCACGGCCAGTACGCCACTGACGGAAACCGCCATCAAAGACGGGCTCAACGGTAGCTATTCCCTGCGCAGCGGCATGTCGATGAGCGACGGAAAAATGCTGAGTTTCTTCCAGGCGATGGACGGCAAAGACGTGAAACTGTCGGTCAGCGGCGAGCCGAAAGGCAACGTGCAGCGTGTGGATGTGATGGACTCTGCCGTCGCGAGCCAGTGGGGCGTGAAAATTGGCACGTCGTTCAGCGATCTCTATACCAAAGCGTTTGATTCGTGTGTGAAAGGCGAGGGCGACGATGCGGAGAACGTAGAATGTAAAGCGCCGCAAAGCGCGCACGTTACCTATGTGTTCAGCGGGATCTGGCACGGTCCGGAATCCCTGATGCCTTCTGACGACGCCCTGAAAGACTGGAAAGTCAGCAAAATCGTCTGGCGCGCTAATCCGCTGCAAACCGGTCAGGCGCAGTAACGACGTTTTTCGCTTCCCGGCGCTTTAGCCTGCAAAAGAAGTCCTTAATGCCTTGCCTTCGCGCAAGGCATTTTTATTGACATCCGGTATGATGTCGCCGGTCAATTTAACGAGGATGAGAAAAATGACTCAGGTTCAGAGCGGTATTTTGCCCGAACATTGCCGTTTCGCCATTTACATTGAAGCGAAAGCTCAGGGTGACCTGGATGCGCTCCGGCAGGGCTGCCGTGCATTTGTGGCCGCATTAAACGCTATGCAGCAAAAATTCCCCGCTGAACATGTGGGCGCGGTCGTGGCTTTTGGTCACGATGTCTGGCGTGACTTGTCCAGCAATCAGGGCGCAGACGAGCTGAAAAACTTTGAACCGCTGGGCAAAGGGCTGGCCCCGGCCACGCAGCGCGACATGCTGCTGCACATTCAGTCATTGCGCCATGATGTTAACTTCGCGCTCGCACAGGCCGCGCTGAAAGCATTTGGCAGCGCGATTGTGGTGGAAGAAGAAACCCACGGTTTCCGCGCTCTCGAAGAACGTGACCTCAGCGGTTTTGTCGACGGCACCGAAAACCCGAAAGCCGACGCCCGCGCGCAGGTTGCCATCATTCCTGAAGGTTCTGTGGACGCAGGCGGCAGCTACGTGATGGTTCAGCGGTGGAAACATAATCTGGTGCAATGGGAACGTTTCTCCGTGCAGCAGCAAGAAGAAGTCATTGGTCGTACGAAGGACACCGACGAAGAGCTGGATCCGGAAACGCGCCCTGAAACTTCCCACGTCAGCCGCGTGGATCTGAAAGAAGACGGCAAAGGCCTGAAAATTCTTCGCCAGAGTCTGCCTTACGGCACCGCCAGCGGCGAGCACGGCCTGTATTTCATCAGCTATGCCGCGCGTTTGTGGAACATTGAGAAACAGTTGCTCAGTATGTTTGGCGATCTGGATGGCAAACGTGACGCGATGCTGCGTTTCACCCGTCCGGTGACCGGCAGCTATTTCTTCGCGCCGTCCCTGACCCGTCTGGCTGCACTGTAAGTTCTCTGAGTTATAAAGAATAATGCGTTCAGCGCGCCCGTTTCCGGGCGCGCTTCGTTCCTTCTCCCCGCCTTTCTCCTTGCGTTTGTTAATGCCTTATAGCTTTTCATGCTTGAAAATCACCAATTGGTATATAAAACCGTTACAGCCTTAACCTCAGTTATAAATACACTGTGTGATATTGAGCGGCTTTTATGACGCTGCATACCGGTTCATTCACCTGAGGCTGAGCATGAAAACGATTGGTTTTGCTGGAAATTTGCTGAAAGGTTCGCTGGCTGCACTGTTGCTGACCAGCGGGGCGGCGTCTGCCACCGAATTGCTGAACAGTTCTTATGACGTATCCCGTGAGCTTTTTGCCGCGCTGAATCCGCCTTTTCAGAAACAGTGGGCGGATCAGAACAACGGCGACAAACTCGAGATCAAACAGTCGCACGCCGGTTCTTCCAAACAGGCGCTGGCGATCCTGCAGGGCCTGAAAGCCGACGTGGTGACCTACAACCAGGTGACTGACGTGCAGATCCTGCATGACAAAGGCAATCTGATCCCCGCCGACTGGCAAAGCCGTCTGCCCAATAACAGCTCGCCGTTTTATTCCACCATGGCGTTTCTGGTGCGCAAGGGAAATCCCAAAAACATCCACAGCTGGGATGATTTAGCGCGTCCCGGCGTCGCTCTGGTGTTCCCGAATCCGAAAACGTCCGGCAATGGCCGCTACACCTATCTCGGTGCATGGGGCGCTTACAACCTTGAAGACAACAAAAATACCGCACAGACCCGCGCGAAAATGGCGAGTTTCCTGAAAAACGTGCAGGTGTTTGATACCGGCGGTCGCGGCGCGACAACGACGTTTGTGGAGCGCGGTCTGGGCGATGTGTTAATCAGCTTCGAATCTGAAGTGAACAACATCCGCAAACAGTATGGCGACGATAAATACGAAGTCATTGTGCCGAAGGTCGACATTCTGGCGGAGTTCCCGGTGGCCTGGGTCGACAAAAATGTCGAGAAAAACGGCACGGAAAAAGCAGCAAAAGATTATCTGAATTACTTGTGGAGCCCGCAGGCGCAAAAAATCATCACCAGTTTTAATTACCGCGTGTATGACAAAACGGCGATGGCGGCGGCAAAAGGGCAGTTCCCGGATACCCAACTGTTCAAGGTTGAAGATCAGTTCGGCGGCTGGCCACAAGTGATGGAAACCCATTTCAGTACCGGCGGTGAGCTGGACAAACTGTTAGAGCAAGGTCACCAGTAATGTTGTTGACGAGCAAACGCGTATTACCCGGATTTACCCTGAGCCTCGGCAGCAGCCTGCTGTTCGTGTGTCTGGTGTTATTGCTGCCGCTGAGTGCGCTGGTGATGCAGCTTTCACAAATGACGCTGGCGCAATACTGGGATGTCATCACCAACGGTCAGGTCGTAGCGGCGTATAAAGTCACGCTGCTGGCGGCGGGCGTGGCAAGTATTTTCAACGGCTTATTCGGCATGCTGATGGCCTGGATCCTGACGCGTTATGAATTTCCGGGCAAAAGCCTGATTGATGGCCTGATGGATTTGCCGTTTGCGTTGCCGACCGCCGTGGCCGGTCTGACGCTGGCCGGACTGTTTTCCACTACCGGTTTTTACGGCCAGTGGCTGGCGCATTTTGATATCAAAGTGGCCTACACCTGGCTGGGTATCGCCGTGGCAATGTCATTCACCAGTATTCCGTTTGTCGTGCGCACCGTGCAGCCGGTTCTCGAAGAGCTGGGCCCGGAATACGAAGAAGCCGCCGAGACACTGGGCGCATCGCGCTGGCAGAGTTTTCGCCGCGTTGTGTTGCCGGAAGTGATGCCTTCGCTGCTGGCGGGCACGGCGCTGTCATTTACCCGTAGCCTTGGTGAATTTGGCGCGGTGATTTTCATTGCCGGGAACATTGCCTGGAAGACCGAAGTGACTTCGCTGATGATTTTCATCCGCTTGCAGGAATTTGATTATCCGGCGGCCAGCGCCATTGCGTCGGTGATCCTCGCGGCGTCACTGCTGTTACTCTTTGCGATTAATACTTTACAGAGCCGTTATGGCCGTCGTCTGGGAGGCCAGTAATGTCTGATATTCCGGCTTTTGCACGCGAAACCCGCCAGCCCGTCGACTGGGTGAAATGGCTGCTCATCGGCACCGGCGTGCTGATTTGTATTCTGCTGCTGGTGATCCCGATGATCAGCATTTTTGTGCTGGCGTTTTCGGACGGCATCGCGGCGGTCTGGAAGAATCTGTCGGACTCCGACATGTTGCATTCCATCTGGCTGACCGTGCTGATGGCCCTGATCACCGTGCCGGTGAACCTGATTTTCGGCACGCTGCTGGCCTGGCTGGTGGCGCGCTTTAACTTTCCGGGGCGTCAGCTGCTTCTGACGCTGATCGACATCCCCTTTGCCGTCTCGCCGGTGGTGGCCGGTTTGCTGTATTTACTGTTTTACGGCACCAACGGCCCGCTTGGTGGCTGGCTTGATGCGCACAACATTCAGTTTATGTTCGCGTGGCCAGGCATGGTGATGGTGACGATTTTCGTGACCTGTCCGTTTGTTATCCGTGAACTGGTGCCGGTGATGCTGAGCCAGGGCAGCCACGAAGATGAAGCGGCGGTACTGCTGGGCGCGTCCGGCTGGCAGATGTTCCGCCGTGTCACGTTACCCAATATCCGCTGGGCTTTGCTGTACGGCGTGGTGCTGACCAATGCCCGTGCGATTGGCGAGTTCGGTGCCGTGTCGGTGGTGTCCGGTTCTATCCGCGGCGAAACCTACACGCTGCCTTTACAGGTTGAATTACTGCATCAGGACTACAACACAGCGGGCGCGTTTACTGCCGCCGCGCTGTTGACCCTGATGGCAATTGTCACACTGTTTCTGAAAAGCGGCCTGCAATGGCGTCTGAAGCGCCACAACGACCGTCTTGAACGGGAGGAAAATCATGAGCATTGAAATTAACGGTATCAACAAATACTTTGGCCGCACGAAGGTGCTCAATGATATTTCGCTCGATATTGCTTCCGGTGAGATGGTAGCGCTGCTCGGGCCGTCCGGTTCCGGCAAAACGACGCTGCTGCGCATCATCGCCGGTCTGGAAAATCAGAGCGCCGGTCGCCTGAGTTTTCACGATAAAGACGTGACCCGTGTACATGCCCGCGATCGTCAGGTCGGTTTTGTGTTCCAGCATTACGCGCTGTTCCGCCACATGACGGTGTTCGACAATATTGCTTTCGGCCTGACCGTTTTGCCGCGCCGCGAACGTCCGAACGCGGAAGCGATCAAACAGAAGGTCACGAAATTGCTGGAGATGGTGCAGTTAGGCCATCTGGCAAACCGCTATCCGGCGCAGCTTTCCGGTGGCCAGAAACAGCGTGTCGCGCTGGCGCGTGCGCTGGCCGTGGAACCGCAAATCCTGCTGCTCGATGAACCGTTTGGTGCGCTCGATGCGCAGGTGCGTAAAGAACTGCGCCGCTGGCTGCGTCAGTTACATGAAGAACTGAAATTCACCAGTGTCTTCGTGACTCACGATCAGGAAGAAGCCATGGAAGTGGCGGACCGCGTGGTGGTGATGAGTCAGGGCAATATTGAGCAGGTGGGCGCACCGCAGGAAATCTGGCGTGAGCCGGCGACCCGCTTCGTACTGGAATTCATGGGCGAAGTGAATAAAATCAGCGGTGATATTCGCGGCTCGCAGTTGTATGTGGGCGCGCATCACTGGCCGCTGGAAAACCCGCCGCTGCATCAGGGCGCGGTGGATTTGTTCCTGCGTCCGTGGGAAATGGAAATTACCGCCCAGAGTACGCCACGTTGCCCGCTGCCGGTGAAAGTGCTGGAAGTCAGCCCGCGTGGTCACTTCTGGCAACTGATTGTGCAGGCCGAAGGCTGGCATGACGAACCGCTTTCCGTGGTGCTTTCTGATACTCACGGCAATGCGGCTCCGCAGCGCGGCGATCGTTTTTATGTCGGCGGGCTGAACGGACGCCTGTATGCGGGCGATCAGCCGCTACAACCCGTTGCGTTAGCGAAGAGCGCCTGATATTTTTTAATCAGCAGGTTTCTCAGGGCGGTCTTCGAGCCGCCCTTTTTATCGTCTGATATCTCTTTATGTAATTTTTATCAGTCCATAGTTCGTTTTGATATAAGGCAAGCCCCGTGAGTACGCTCGAACATTACATCGGTAATACACCGCTGGTGAGATTACAGCGATTACCCAAAGATCTGGACAGTGAAATTTGGGTCAAGCTGGAAGGCAATAATCCTGCCGGTTCGGTCAAGGATCGCGCCGCGCTGTTTATGATTGAACAGGCGGAAAAGCGCGGTGAAATCCGTCCGGGCGATACGCTGATTGAAGCGACCAGCGGTAATACCGGGATCGCGCTGGCCATGATCGCCGCGCTCAAAGGTTACAAGCTGAAATTGCTGATGCCGGAAAATATGAGCATGGAACGGCAGGCGTCGATGCGGGCTTATGGCGCAGAGCTTCTGCTGGTCAGCCGCGCGCAGGGCATGGAAGGCGCACGCGATCTGGCGCTGGATATGGAAAAGCAGGGGCAGGGCAAAGTGCTGGATCAGTTTAATAATCCGGATAACCCGCTGGCGCATTTCACCACCACCGGCCCGGAAATCTGGCAGCAAACGCATGGGCGCGTCACGCATTTTGTTTCCAGCATGGGCACCACGGGCACAATCACCGGCGTCAGCCGCTTTTTGCGCAGCCAGCATGCGGGCGTGCAGATTATCGGCCTGCAACCGGCTGAAGGCAGCAGCATTCCCGGCATCCGCCGCTGGCCGCAGGCGTATCTGCCCGGCATTTTTAACCCCGAACTGGTGGATGAAGTGATGGATATGGGGCAGGGCGAAGCAGAAGACACGATGCGCGCACTGGCGCGCGAGGAAGGGCTCTTTTGCGGCGTGAGCTCCGGTGGCGCTGTAGCCGGCGCGCTGCGCGTTGCCAGAAGCCATCCGGGCAGCGTGGTGGTGGCGATTATCTGCGATCGTGGCGACCGTTATCTCTCGACGGGTGTTTTTTCTGACTAAGAACTCCTGACGTAAAGCGTGGTCACATTTAACAGGCAGGCCTTTGCGCCTGCCTTTTGCTTTCTGTTAAACGCTAACAGATTGATTTTAATCTTCTATAATAGTGATAGCGTAAAACACGTTACCTTTATTCCTTACACTCGGGTTTCTGCGGGATGAAATTCTGCCAGAGACTGTGTAAAAAAAGAGTAAAAGCGGCTGCGTAATGCAGGCTTAGTGGTAAAAATGACCAAAATTTTAGCCAGGCGGAAATAAAGAATGAAAATTTTGTTAGTCGATGACGATCTTGAATTAGGCACCATGCTCAGTGAATACCTGATCGCAGAAGGTTTTGACGCCTCTCTGGTGCTGACCGGTAAAGCGGGCGTGGAAGGCGCGATGTCTGGCGAATACACCGCAATGATCCTCGACATTATGTTGCCGGACATGAGCGGTATTGATGTGCTGCGTCAGGTGCGTAAAAACAGCCGTCTGCCGATTATCATGCTGACGGCCAAAGGCGACAATATTGACCGCGTGATCGGCCTGGAAATGGGCGCTGACGATTACATGCCAAAACCGTGCTACCCGCGCGAACTGGTGGCGCGCCTGCGTGCGGTGCTGCGTCGAGTGGAAGAGCAGCAGGAATCGCATTCTGATTCCTCATCGGTTAACTATGGCGACCTGACGCTGAATCCGGCGACCCGCAGCAGCGAATGGCGCGGTGTTCCATTCGACCTCACGGCGTCAGAATTCAACCTGCTGGAACTGCTGCTGCGTTCGCCTGAACGCGTGGTGTCCAAAGATGAGCTGTCGGAGAAAGGTCTGGGACGTCCGCGTGAAGCGTACGATCGCAGCATTGATGTGCATATCAGTAACATCCGTCAGAAACTGGGGTCACTGGAAGGTGGCGATATTCTGACTATTGAAACGGTGCGCAGCATTGGCTATCGAATCCGCTAAACGCCTGCGCGGAAGGTTGTTCTGGAAAATCCTGCTGGGATTCTGGTTTACCTTCGTGGCCATCACTCAGGGGCTCTGGGTGGTTTTTGCTTTTTATAATCCGCATGAACCGCCGGAAAGCAGTATTGCCCGGCGCTTTGTGAAACTGCAGATTACCTCGGCGGTTTCCACGCTCCATTCCGGTGGTTTGCCCGCGCTGAATGCCATGATGGCCGACTGGCCGGAAGATGATCGTCAACTCTTCTCGGTAACGCCTTCACTGCTTCCTGCGCAGGGCAGCACGATGCAGGCTCTGGAGCCGGGTAAGATCCCACATGAAGTGGTGGAATTTGTGCAGGGGCCAAACGGTCAGGGTTATCGTCTTCGTTACGACGTTGCCGGGCTGATGGATGAATACCGGCCAAGGCGGCACAAAGAGTTGCTGAATATGCCGCCACCGTTGCTGTGGCTTGGCGGGTTAGGCGGGCTGCTTTTCAGTGCGATGCTGGCCTGGAACCTGACAAGACCGATGCTGCAAATGCGTAAGGCGTTTGGGCGGGTTGCGCAGGGCGATTTATCGGTGCGTCTGTTTACCAGTATGGGCAAACGGCACGATGAGTTGTCTGAGGTGGCGCGCGATTTCGACTCGATGGCAGAACGTTTGCAGGTGCTGGTGAAAGCGCGTGAAGAGTTGTTGCACGACGTTTCGCACGAGCTGCGTTCTCCTCTTGCCCGGTTGCAGCTGGCGATTGGTCTGGCGCGGCAAAATCCGTCTAACGTTGAGTCTTCTCTCAGCCGCATCGAGCACGAAGCGGGGCGTCTGGATAAGATGATCGGCGAACTGCTTGCGCTGTCACGAGCAGAAAACAGCGAAATCCCGGACGAAGAATATTTTGACCTGTACGGGCTGGTCGAAGCGGTCGTTAATGATGCGCGCTACGAAGCGCAACTGCCGGGCGTGAATATCACGATGCATCCGGAAGTGCCGGACGAAATGGATTACACCGTCAAAGGGAATGCCGAACTGATGCGGCGCGCGGTCGATAATGTGGTGCGCAATGCGCTGCGTTTTTCCGCCCGCGGGCAAACCATCACCGTTTCTCTGGCGCAGGTTGAAGAATATCTGCAAATTGAAGTGGCCGATCAGGGGCCGGGCGTGGAAGAGGATAAGCTGTCGAGTATCTTTGACCCGTTTGTGCGCGTGAAATCGCCGCTGTCTGGCAAAGGTTACGGCCTGGGGCTGGCGATTACCCGCAAGGTGATGCTGGCACATGATGGCAATGTCGATGCCCGCAATGCGCAGCCTCACGGACTGGTCATCAGCCTGATGGTGCCGCACTGGAAGATTTAAACGTTCAGTCTTTTCAGTCTTACAAAAGATTCAGACAATAAAAAACGGCGCATCGAGCGCCGTTTTTTTTACTTCGTATTTCTTCGGGCTGATTACTTCTTGATGCGGATGATTGGGGTTTCGCCCACAGTCACGCTACCCGTCAGTTTAATCAGCTCTTTGATCTCGTCCATGTTAGAGATAACAACCGGAGTCAGGGTAGACTTCGCTTTCTCTTCCAGAAGAGCCAGATCAAATTCGATGACTAAATCGCCTTTCTTAACACGCTGACCTTCTTCGGCGATGCGTTTGAAGCCTTCGCCTTTCAGTTCAACGGTGTCGATACCGAAGTGAACAAACAGTTCGATGCCACTGTCGGATTCGATTGAGAAAGCATGATTAGTTTCGAAGATTTTACCGATAGTCCCGTCAACCGGAGCAACCATTTTGTTGCCCGCAGGTTTGATGGCAATACCGTCGCCTACGATTTTTTCAGCGAAAACAACGTCAGGCACGTCTTCAATGTTGACAATTTCACCAGACAACGGCGCCACGATTTCAATGTAGCCAACGTCTTTTTTATCATCCGAAACCAATGATTTCAGTTTATCGAACAAACCCATGATCTTCTCCTAAGCATTAATTTGGGCAGCTTTACAGCATCGCGCAATTAGCAGAGTGTTTTTTCTTCAATGAACTTGTTAACCAGGTTCATCAACTCTTGCGCCGTAGGTTGAGCCAGGGCCTGATCTGCCAGCGCTTTCACATCTTCGAAGTTTGTATTGCGAATAATTTTCTTGATGCGTGGGATAGAGATAGAACTCATGCTGAACTCATCTAACCCCATGCCCAATAGAAGAAGTGTAGCACGTTCGTCACCGGCTAGCTCGCCACACATCCCTGTCCATTTACCGGCAGCATGAGATGCGTCAATAACTTGCTTAATTAAACCCAGTACAGACGGAGACATTGGGTTGTACAGATGAGAAATCAGCTCATTACCGCGATCCACCGCCAAAGTATACTGGGTCAGATCGTTTGTACCAATACTGAAGAAATCGACTTCTTTTGCCAGATGATGAGCAATCACGGCAGCAGCTGGCGTTTCAACCATTACGCCGACTTCGATCGTTTCATCGAATGCCTGGCCTTTTTCACGCAGCTCAACTTTCAGCATTTCGAGTTCTGCTTTCAGTTCACGCACTTCTTCAACCGAAATGATCATCGGGAACATGATGCGCAGTTTGCCGAACGCAGAAGCACGCAAAATACCTTTCAGCTGGTCGTGAAGAATTTCTTTACGGTCCAGACAGATACGGATTGCACGCCAGCCCAGGAACGGGTTTTCTTCTTTTGGCAGGTTCATGTACGGCAGGTCTTTGTCACCGCCGATGTCCATGGTACGTACGATAACCGCCTGTGAACCCATCGCTTCAGCAACGGCTTTATAAGCCTGGAATTGCTCTTCTTCGGTAGGCAGGCTGTCACGGTCCATGAACAGGAATTCTGTACGATACAGGCCGACACCTTCAGCGCCATTGCGCTCTGCACCAGCGACGTCGCGCACGGTACCGATGTTGGCACAAACTTCCACCTGATGACCATCCAGCGTAATCGCCGGCAGATCTTTCAGTTTGGTCAGTTCGTCTTTTTCAGAGATGTACTGGTTCTGAACCGCTTTCAGCTCATCAATAACGTCTGCCGTCGGGTTGACGTAGATTTTATTGTTTACAGCGTCGAGGATCAGATAGTCATCATTTTTGACTTGCTTAGTCACATCACTGGTGCCGACGATAGCAGGCAATTCCAGTGAACGGGCCATGATAGAGGTGTGAGAAGTACGGCCACCCAAATCAGTAATGAAGCCCAGAACCTTGTTCAGGTTCAGCTGTGCAGTTTCTGATGGCGTCAGATCGGTCGCCACCAGGATAACTTCGTCCTGGATGGAGCTCAGATCAACGATAGCCATGTCCAGAATGTTGCGCAGCAGACGTTTACCGATGTCACGCACGTCAGCCGCACGCTCTTTCAGATATTCGTCGTCCAGCTCTTCCAGGGCTTTCGCCTGGCCTTCAATCACAGAGTAAGCCGCAGCATCCGCAGAAGCGTGCTCGTCTTTGATGAGGGCTATGATTTCCTGTTCAAGCTCTTCGTCTTCCAACAACATGATGTGGCCTTCGAAGATGGCTTCTTTCTCTTCACCGAAGGTCTCACCGGCTTTTTTCTTGATCACTTCCAGTTGGACTGATGCTTTCGCACGGCCGTTAAGGAAACGTTCAACTTCCTGATCAACCTGATCAGGAGAGATTTTTTTCCGGTTGATGACAATTTCATCTTCTTTCAACAGAAGTGCTTTGCCGAAAGCGATACCGGGAGATACTAAAATGCCTGAAATCATAACCCTACCTTTCTCTTGACTGGTTTAAACTATATAAGAGCGGCTGTTGTTACTCGAGCTCTGCCATCAGTTTTACCAAGTGTTCAACGGCTTTTTGCTCGTCTTCACCTTCAGCAGAGAGGGTCACAACGGTACCTTGGGTTAGGCCCAGAGTTTGCAGTTTGAACAGGCTTTTAGCACTGGCGCTTTTACCGTTTGAAGTCACGGTGATGTCAGAAGCGAAACCTTTAGCTTCTTTCACGAACTGTGCAGCAGGGCGAGTGTGCAGACCATTAGGAGCAGTGATAGTAACTTCTTGCTGGAACATTGTTGTTTCCCCAACTTATTAAAGTAATGTTGTGGGGCTAAAGTTTAGCTTATAGGCTTCACTTTAGCCTGTAGAGATTAGCGCCTGACTATGGTTCAGGGGCAGGTTCAGATGCAACAGAAAAGAGAAAATAGCGCACTCAGCGATAAAACACTTTGCCCTAGATCCAAGCTTTCCTGTTATTCCGCCATTATGCCGTTTTTTTCCCTCATGTAACAAATCGGTAAATCGATTCAGCGGGCGGTGTCATAGAGGCGATTAATTTCACGCATCGAAATAATTGACCGGTTAAATACTAAACCTGGCGCGTAAAATCAATGGCGGAGTGGTATAAACTTTGATGTAGCCCACAAAAAAGCACCCCGAGAGGTGCTTTTTTAATCGCTTTTAGGAATGTGGCATTATTGTTGCAATTCTTTTTCCGTGAACAAATCTGCAAACAATGCGGTACTCAGGTAGCGTTCGCCGGAAGACGGCAGGATGACCACGATAGTTTTATCGGCAAATTCTGGCTCTTTTGACAATTTCACCGCGGCTTCAACGGCGGCACCTGAAGAAATCCCTGCCAGAATGCCTTCTTCTTCCATCAGGCGGCGCGCCATCTTGATAGATTCGTCATTGGTGATGAGCGTGACGCGATCCAGCAGTTCAAGATCCAGGTTGCCCGGAATAAAACCGGCACCGATACCCTGAATTTTGTGCGGACCTGGCTTCACTTCTTCGCCGTTCAGCGTTTGGGTGATAACCGGAGAATCGGTTGGCTCAACGGCGACCAGTGTAATGCTGCTTTTTTTACTTTTCAGATAACGGCCAGTTCCGGTGATAGTCCCGCCGGTACCGACGCCTGCAATCAGCACGTCAACCGCGCCATCGGTATCTTCCCAGATTTCCGGGCCGGTGGTTTGTTCGTGGATGGCCGGGTTCGCCGGGTTGCTGAACTGCTGAAGAATGAGATAACGGTCCGGATCGCTGGCCTGAATTTCTTCGGCTTTCGCAATCGCGCCTTTCATGCCTTTCGCGCCTTCAGTCAGAACCAGGTTTGCACCCAGCGCTTTCAGCAGTTTGCGGCGTTCAACGCTCATGGTTTCCGGCATGGTCAGCGTCAGTTTATAACCGCGTGCGGCTGCAACGTAGGCCAGCGCAATCCCGGTGTTTCCGCTGGTCGGTTCAACCAGTTCGATATCTTTGGTCAGAATGCCGCGCTTTTCGGCATCCCAAATCATGTTCGCGCCGATACGGCACTTGACGCTAAAGCTCGGGTTACGTGACTCGACCTTAGCCAGGATGCGACCATTACCGATGCGATTCAGGCGAACCAGTGGCGTGTGGCCAATTGTTAATGAATTGTCTTCATAGATCTTGCTCATAACCCGTCCTTTAACTGTATGAAATATTCACGGTGTGAAGCTTTCAACACTATGAAATTAGTGGGAATCAGAAAAGCATACGCGAACGGCTTTCCGAGTGAAGTAAGGTTTTGGTATTTGCTATACCGATCCGTTATTAAGAAATAAGTTTGGGGTAAAAAAGTCAAGCATAGCAAACAGCCGCCCAGAGGCGGCTGTTGAAGCAAAATAGCTGTCGGGGTGGGGATTGCGCCGCTATGTTCGCGTGGTATTGACATCGATATTATTTTTCACATACACCGCGCGGTAACGGTCGCACCACATGGCGGTGGCACCGCAAACGGCGACAGGCAGGATCACCAGATTCAGCACCGGGATCATCGTGAACAGGCTGACCAGCGAGCCAAACTGCAGGTTGTCGATTTTGTTGCTGCCAAGCGAACGGCGCATATCGGCAAAACTCACTTTGTGGTTATCGAACGGGTAATCGCAATACTGAATCACCACCATCCACGCGCTGAAAAAGAACCACAGCACCGGCGCAACGGTCTGGCCGAACACCGGGATGAAATAGAGCGCAAAGAGCAGCACGGCGCGGGGCAGGTAATACGCCAGTTTTTGCCATTCACGTTTCATGATGCGCGGCAGATCTTTCATGATGTCCCAGATACCACTGTCAGGCAGTGGTTTACCGGTCAGGCGCGCTTCGAGCTGTTCCGCGAGTAATCCGCTGAACGGCGCGGCTATCCAGTTGGCAATGGTGCTGAAAAAATAGCTGAACACCAGCAGCACGGAAAGCACGACAATCGGCCAGACCAGATAATCCAGCCAGCTCAGCCAGGCCGGGATTTTGCTCATCATCGCCGGGATCCACTCTCCCAGTTTGGAAAACAGCCACCAGAATGCGCCGCCCATCAGGACAACGTTCACAGCCAGCGGTAAAATCACAAAACGTCGTATCCCGGGTAAGGAAATGAGCGTCCAGCCCTTTTTGAAATAATGCACGCCGTTTTCTTGTCTGGCGCTTTGCGATGAAGTCATAAACGAAATTTTCTCTCTGAGTTGAATGACATGGGCTATCATATCGGTATGATTTTCCACTGGCTAGCAGTGGATTGGCTGAAAAAACAGCAAAAAAAGGTGCAACTACCCTATTTATTAGCAGAAAGTAGAGTCGAGACTTGCACTTATCTACGTGGGCAAATAGAGTTAATATTGTGAATGTTTGCCGTGGTGGCAATGAATTAGAACAACAGAGATAGCAATGATGCAGGATTTGCGTCTGATATTAATCGTTGTTGGCGCGATCGCCATAATAGCGTTGTTGTTACACGGTTTGTGGACCAGCCGTAAAGAACGCTCTTCGCTTTTTCGTGATCGCCCAGCTAAACGTATGAAAAAAGAACGGGAGCAATCTCCGTCTGACGATTTTGTCGATGGAGTGGGTGAAGTGCGCGTGCGTTCTGCTTATCCTCAGGATGAACCGGCTTTCGGTCAGTATGACGACGAACCGGAACAGACTGCACCGCCACGTCAGCCGCAGGTTCCGCCTGCGCAGCCAGCGCCTGTTGCCCGTCCTCAACAACCGGCTCGCCCGCAGCAGCACCCTGCTGTGCAGGAAGATCCGTTGCTCAGTGGTTATTCTGCTGCTGAGCCAGAGGCCTCGCGTCACGAACCTGTCGCTGATTTTGCCCCTGCGGTAAAAACGCACGCACCGGTTCCACCGCAGGAAATTCATGCCGAGGCCGCACCGGCTGCGAGAGCCGAACCTCAGTCCGCGCCTTTCGCGCCGGCTGAAGCAGCGCCGGCAGAGAAAGCTAAACTGAAAGAAACCGTTCTGGTTCTGCACGTTGCAGCGCATCAGGGCGGCGTGATTGGCGGTGAAGTGTTGCTTAACAGCGTGCTTCAGGCCGGTTTCCAGTTTGGCGCGATGAATATTTTCCATCGTCACGTCAGCCCAGCGGGTAGCGGTCCGGTATTGTTCAGTCTGGCCAATATGGTCAAACCGGGGTCGTTTGATCCTGACAATATGTCTGACTTCTCCACTCCTGGCGTTACGTTGTTCATGATGGTGCCTTGCTACGGCGATGCGCATCAGAACTTTAAATTGCTGCTGCAGTCAGCCCAGCGTATTGCCGATGATGTCGGTGCGATGGTGCTTGATGATGAGCGTCGTATGATTACGCCGCAGAAGCTGGAAACGTATAAAGCGCGGATCCGTGAGGTCCTCGAAGCGACCGCCTGATTTGGCGTTCGTGAAACACCCATTCCCCTAACCCCCGCTTGCCGGGGGTTTTTTATCTCCACGGTGAGTCATGGCCACTATCGAAGAACAGATCAATCATTTACGCACGCAGCTGCGCCATCACGAATATCAGTATCACGTTCTGGATGCCCCGGAAGTGCCGGATGCCGAATATGACCGCCTTATGCGCGAACTGCGCGAGCTGGAAACCGCGCATCCTGAGCTGATTACCGCCGATTCGCCGACGCAGCGCGTGGGCGCCGCGCCGCTCTCCGCCTTTGAGCAGGTGAAACACCGCGTTCCGATGCTGTCGCTGGACAACGTTTTCGATGAAGAAAGCTATCTGGCGTTTTATAAGCGCGTTCAGGACCGGCTGAAAACCGCTGAACCGCTGAGATTCTGCTGCGAACTGAAACTCGACGGTCTGGCGGTCAGTCTGCTGTATGAGAATGGTGAACTGGTGCAGGCAGCAACGCGCGGCGACGGCACAACCGGCGAGAACATCACGGCCAACGTGCGCACTATCCGCGCCATTCCCCTGCGTCTGCATGGTGACAATATTCCTGAGCGGCTTGAAGTGCGTGGCGAAGTCTTTATGCCGCAGCCGGGCTTTGAAGCGATGAACGAAGAAGCGCGTCGCACCGGCGGAAAAGTGTTCGCGAACCCGCGTAATGCGGCGGCAGGTTCTTTGCGCCAGCTCGATCCGCGTATCACGGCTAAACGCCCGCTGACCTTCTTCTGCTACGGCGTGGGGCTGCTGGAAGGCGGTGAACTGCCGCGCAGCCATTATGATCGTCTGCAACAGTTGAAAGCCTGGGGATTGCCGGTCAGCGACCGCGTCCGTGTGTGTACCGGCAGCGAAGACGTGCTGGCGTTTTACCGTCAGGTCGAGGAAGACCGTCCGTCGCTCGGTTTTGATATCGACGGCGTGGTCGTCAAAATTGACTCTCTGGATATTCAGGAAATGCTGGGCTTTGTGGCGCGTGCACCGCGCTGGGCAACGGCGTTTAAATTCCCGGCCCAGGAACAGATTACGCTGGTGAAAGACGTCGAGTTTCAGGTCGGGCGTACCGGCGCGATAACGCCGGTGGCCCGTCTGGAGCCGGTACTGGTGGCGGGCGTGATGGTCAGCAATGCCACGTTGCATAATGCGGATGAAATTGAGCGCCTTGGCCTGCGCATCGGCGATACCGTAATCGTTCGCCGCGCCGGGGATGTTATCCCGCAGGTGGTGGGCGTCGTGCTGGATGAACGCCCGGAAGATGCCCGTGAAGTGGTCTTCCCGACGCATTGCCCGGTCTGTCATTCAGACGTCGAACGTGTCGAAGGCGAAGCCGTCGCGCGTTGTACCGCAGGACTGATTTGTGGCGCGCAACGCAAGGAGGCGCTGAAGCATTTCGTTTCCCGTCGCGCGCTGGACGTTGACGGTATGGGCGATAAAATCATCGATCAGCTGGTGGAAAAAGAGTACGTCAAAACCCCGGCGGATCTGTTCCGTCTGACCGCGGGCAAGCTGACCGGGCTGGATCGCATGGGGCCGAAATCTGCCCAGAATGTAGTGAATGCGCTGGAAAAAGCCAAAGAAACCACGCTGGCACGGTTCCTGTACGCGCTGGGCATCCGTGAAGTGGGCGAAGCCACCGCGGCCAATCTGGCAGCGCATTACGGTTCCGTCGACGCCCTGAAAGCCGCCGATATTGAATCGCTGAAAACCGTGCCGGACGTCGGTGATATCGTGGCGAAACACGTCGTGAATTTCCTGTCCGAAGAACATAACCGGCAGGTGATTGATGAGTTGTTAAGCCCGGAAATCAATGTTCACTGGCCGGAAGTTCAGGTCATTGTGCCGGAAGAGATCGACAGTCCGTTCGCCGGTAAAACGGTGGTGCTGACCGGTTCGCTGTCGATTTTGTCGCGCGATGAAGCGAAAGATCGTCTGACCGCGCTGGGCGCAAAAGTGTCCGGCAGCGTGTCGAAAAAAACCGATCTGGTGATCGCCGGTGAAGCGGCGGGATCAAAGTTGGCGAAAGCGCAGGAACTGGGCATCGAAGTCATCGACGAAGCGGAGATGATCCGCCTGCTGGGCGACTAACATGGAAAAAGAAGATCTGATTAAAATCGCCAATACGGTGATGCCTTTTGGCAAGTATGCCGGAAGGGTATTGATTGATTTACCTGAGGAATATCTGTTGTGGTTCGCCCGTAAAGAGGAATTTCCTGAGGGAAAACTCGGCGAGCTGATGCAGCTGACGCTGGCGATTAAAAGCGAAGGGCTGCAAAGCCTGATTAATCCGCTGCGCCGCAACGGGCCGGGTTTGGGCGGCACCGACGAATAACAACGTATTACTCTGAGTCCAAAGGCGCTGATTTCAGCGCCTTTCTTTTTGACATTACTCCGCCACCTGCGCCTGTCTGAGCGCCACGTCTTTTTGCTTTTTCTGATAGCGCTTCGCCAGCACCGCACAGGTCATCAGCTGTACCTGATGGAAAATCATCAGCGGCAGAACCATCATGCCAATCGCACTGACCGGGAACAGAATATTGGCCATCGGAATACCGTTCGCCAGGCTCTTTTTGGAACCGCAGAACACAATGGTAATTTCATCCGGTTTGCTGAAGCCCAGCCAGCGTGCGGCGTAAGTATTGATCACCAGAATAAAGGCCAGCAGCACCAGACTGAACGCCACGATAAACAGCAGGGAACCGATGCCCACCTGATGCCAGATCCCCTGCGTGACGGCTTCACTGAACGCGGAATACACCACCAGAAGGATCGACGTCTGATCGGTTTTGCCGATCATCTTACGGTGACGTTCCACAAACCCGCCAATCAGCGGACGCAGCAAATGCCCGGCGATAAACGGCACCAGCAGTTGCAGCACAATACGCCCGACTTGTTCCAGCCCGTTGCCCGTTTCACCCTGAACATGCATCAGCAAACTGACCAGCAGCGGCGAAACAAAAATGCCCAGCAGGCTGGACGCCGAGGCGCTGCACACTGCCGCCGCGACGTTTCCGCCCGCCAGAGAGGTAAATGCAATAGCAGACTGAACGGTCGCCGGCAGAATACACAGATACACGAATCCGCTGTAAATCTGCGGGCTGACGTCCACCGGATGCCACCACTGGAACAGCAGGCCAAGGATCGGGAACAGGATAAACGTGCTGAACATCACCCACAGGTGCAGCCGCCAGTTATTACTGCCCTGAAAAATGGCCTCGCGCGACAGTTTGGCACCGTGCATAAAGAACAGCAGCCCGATGGCGAAAATAGTCAGATTGTTGAAGAAGGCGACAAACATCCCGCTGGCAGGAAAGAACGTGGCCAGCAGAACGGTAGCGATCAGCGTTAAGGTAAAACGATCGGGTAGGAAGCGCATGCGGATACTCTGAGAAGTCGTAAAGGAATTCCGCCATTTTGAGCGTTTACGATACAATTAAAAAATTGATTTATTTAATCCATTGATGTGGAAAATTCATGAATTATTCTCTCAGGCAGCTTCGCGTTTTTGTGGCGGTGGCGCGTTATGGCAGCTTCAGCCGGGCAGGGGAAGCGATTGGTCTTTCTCAGTCTGCCGTCAGCCACAGTATGAAAGAGCTGGAAGCCGAAATGGGCGTCCGGCTGCTGGACCGCACCACGCGCGAAGTCGTGCTGACTAACGCGGGGCTGAGTTTGTCAAAGCGGGTGGAACCTTTGCTTGATGAACTCCACGCGATGCTGCTCGATACCCGCAGCTTTGGAACACAACACAATGGCCGCGTGAGAATCGCTTCCAGCCAGACTATTTCCGCGCAACTGATGCCGCAATGCATCGCCAGCGGGCAGACGCAGTATCCTGATATCCGGGTTTTGCTGCGCGATCAGGCGCAACAACTGGTGCTGAGCAGCGTGAGAAATGCGGAAGTCGATTTCGGCATTGTGATTGACCCCGGCCAGAGCACGGATCTGGACTGTGAGCCGATTTTGCATGAGCCGTTTTTACTGCTGTGTCGCGAAGATCACCCTTTTGCCGCCAAACCCGCTGTTGAATGGACGTCGCTCAACGGTTGTAAGCTGGTTTTGCAGGATTACGCCTCAGGCAGCCGGATTCTGATCGACGGCGCGCTGAAAGCGCAGAAAGTGAAAGCGGAAATCGCGCAGGAAATCGGTCATCCGGCCACATTATTTCCGATGGTTGAAGCGGGTATTGGGATCAGCGTGTTGCCCGCACTGGCGTTGCCAATGCCGGAAGGCAGTTGTCTGGTCATCAAACCGCTGGTCCCGGAAATTAACCGGGTGCTGATGCTGGTGAAACGTAAGAACCGGTCCCTTTCACCGGCGGCGCAGGCCATCTGGCAGGTTGTGAAAGAACAGGCGGATTTACTGAGGGAAAAACGCAGCCAGCAGGGCGTATTCGGCTTCTGACGCCTTGCTGACTGTTTGGATATTTACTGCGATCAGACGTAGATATCGATGGCGTTCGTGTCGGACGGTTTGTTCACGCCTTCTTTCTTCGTTTCAGTGGCGGCTTGTTGCTGTTGCTGCTGCTGAAGCGCTTTCTGAGCTTGCTGCTGCTCGATTTGCGCAATTTGTTGTTGCAGCAATTCGATCTGTTGTTGCAGAAGCTCTTGTTGCTTCTGAACGTCTTCAGAGTTGCCGCCGGAGCTGCTCAGGTTTTTAACCTGCTCAGTCAGCTTTGCAATCTGTTTGGTTAACTGAGCAATCTGGCTTGAGCTGCCGGAGTCACTGGTGGACGCCGAACTCACCGAACTGCTGGTGGCGCTGATAGTTGTCATAATACCTCACGGGGTTATCATCAGATTTTGCACGTAATGGTGCTAAACAGGTATCGGCAGCTATCAGCCCGGCTTTATTGCCTTTTCATATTCCTTACAGTATTAACGTATTTCTTGCACTCGCAGTTCCGGCCATAGCGTCAGCCAGCCTTTGTCTTGCACCCGTTGTGCGAAAACTGCCGGGATTGCATGGCGCGGATTGGGTGTGATACTAAAGCCAAACAGCGCATCCAGCCCCAGCGGCGCGTTCAGTTCAATCTGCCCGTCAGCATTCATTCTTGCGCCAATCGCCGTTTCCACTTCCACCCAATAACTGATGGCGTCTGCGCTGGAAGAATAGGGCGCATGGCCGTGGCGTTCATGCATTCGTGCCTGGTTTTTCACCGACCAGGGTAAATCAGGCGAGCGTTCTTTCAGGCGATGTTCATAACGTTCATCGGCCAGCGCCGTGCAATTTTCAGGATTGAAATACACGACATCAATATCATTGAGCGGTGTCGCCTGCGAATAGCCATGCAGCCGGTCCCAGACCAGATTGCGGACAAATCCCGCCGCCAGCCACGCGTCGCTCAGCCTCAGTTCACGCGCCTGCTCCAGCGCCTGCAAATGCATCGGCTCTTCCCGGAGCCAGGTGATAATTTGCTGTTCCATTTCCGTCACGTGAAATCTCCTGTTTTGTTGAAATCGAATTGTAGCGCCTGCGGATGACATTTTCCCACGCACCGTTTCGGGCAATGCACTTTCCGCCTTCGCGCCAAAATGAAGCAAAAATGCGAGAGGGCGGGGTACAGGCCGCGCCGGTTCTGGATTTCTTAAGTGGTACAGCCTTTGCAATATCCCCTGCGGGCAAGGCAGTTTACCTACTCTTCGAACAATAATTGCATTATCACCGGGCAGGGGATCACACATGCAAACCACGAAAGTCACACCTGTTTTAAAGCGTACGCTGGGCAGTTTTAAACTTTGGGGCATTGCCGTCGGATTGGTTATTTCCGGTGAATATTTTGGCTGGAGTTATGGCTGGGCGCAGGCGGGCACGCTGGGGTTTCTCATCACTGCAATCGTGATTGCTGCTATGTATTGTGCCTTTATTTTTAGCTTTACCGAGCTCACCACGTCGATTCCTCATGCGGGTGGGCCTTTTGCTTATGCTTACCGCGCTTTCGGGCCGACGGGCGGGTTTGTCGCCGGATTCGCCACGCTGGTGGAATTTGTTTTTGCGCCACCCGCGATTGCGATGGCGATTGGTGCGTATCTCAACGTGCAATTCCCGGCGATTGAGCCGAAATGGGTGGCGGTCGGTGCGTACATCGTCTTTATGGTGCTCAATATTTTGGGCGTCAGCATTGCGGCGACGTTTGAATTGCTGGTAACGCTGCTGGCGATATTTGAATTGCTGGTCTTTATGGGTGTGGTTGCGCCGGGCTTTGAAATGTCGAACTTTATGCACGGCGGCTGGGCGGGCAGCGATACCTTCAGCCCGGCGGCATTCTCCGGTATCTTCGCCGCCATTCCTTTCGCCATCTGGTTCTTCCTGGCGATTGAAGGCGCGTCGATGGCCGCAGAAGAAGCCAAAGATCCGCAGCGCACCATTCCGAAAGCGTTCATCGGCGGGATCCTGACCCTGACTGTGCTTGCGCTGGGCGTCATGCTGTTTGCCGGTGGGGTGGGCGACTGGACCAAGCTTTCGAACATCAACGACCCGTTACCGCAGGCGATGAAACTGATTGTCGGCAGCAACAGCGGCTGGTTGCACATGCTGGTCTGGCTGGGGCTGTTCGGCCTGATTGCGTCATTTCACGGCATCATCATGGGCTATTCACGGCAGATTTTTGCGCTGGCGAGGGCCGGTTATCTGCCTAAACGGCTGTCGAGTGTGAATGCGCGTTTCCAGACGCCGCATCTGGGCATTATTGCCGGTGGCGTCGTCGGGATTGCGGCAATTTTCTCTGACTCCCTGATTGTGATTGGCGGGCAACCGCTGACGGCGAATATCGTGACAATGTCGGTGTTTGGCGCGATTGTGATGTACATCATTTCGATGGCGGCGCTGTTCAAACTGCGCCGCAGCGAACCGAACCTGATCCGCCCGTTCCGTGCGCCACTCTATCCTTTTGCGCCTGCACTGGCGCTGGTTCTGGCGGTAGTCTGTCTTATCGCTATGATCTACTACAACACCTTACTGTTTATGATCTTCGCCGCCATGATGTTGCTGGCTTACGCCTGGTTCCGCCTGACCCATCAGGCTCGTGCCGATGCCGCTGAAGATCTGCAATTACGCGGGCTACAGCCGGTTCCGGCCAAAAGTGGCAAATAATCCGGCCTGCTAAGGAGTGCTATGTTTCAGACGACATTGAGCCATCGCCGCTATCAGTTTACGGATTTACGCGAGCTGATGGCGAAAGCGTCCCCCGCACGGTCGGGGGATTATCTGGCCGAAGTGGCGGCCGCCAGCGCGGAAGAGCGTATGGCGGCAAAAATGGCGCTGGCGGAGGTTCCGCTCAAGACGTTCCTGCAACAGCTGCTGGTGCCTTATGAGGAGGACGAAGTCACCCGGCTGATTGTTGATACACATGATGTCGCGGCGTTTGCCGCGATTTCCCATCTGACCGTGGGGGATTTTCGCGACTGGCTGCTCAGCGAAAAAACCGACAGCTTCACGCTGGCCGCGGTAGCAAGAGGCATTACGCCGGAAATGGCGGCGGCGGTCAGCAAGCTGATGCGTAATCAGGATCTGATTCTGGTCGCCAAAAAATGCCGGGTGATTACCCGGTTCCGCAACACGATTGGATTGCCGGGGCATATGAGCGTGCGGCTGCAACCCAATCATCCCACCGATAATTTGCAGGGCATTGCGGCCAGCATGCTCGACGGTCTGCTTTACGGTTCTGGCGACGCGGTGATTGGCATTAACCCTGCCAGTGACAGTTTGCCGTTGCTGGAAAATCTCAATTACATGCTCGATGACATCATTTCGCGGTTCGAGATCCCGACGCAATCCTGCGTACTGACGCACGTCACCAATACCATCAAGCTGGTCGAACGCGGTGCGCCGGTCGATCTGGTCTTTCAGTCGATCGCGGGAACCGAAGCGGCGAACAGCGGTTTCGGTATTAATCTGGCGCTGCTGGCGGAAGCGCAGCAGGCGGCGCTCAGTCTGAAACGCGGCACGCTGGGCGATAACGTCATGTATTTCGAAACCGGGCAGGGCAGTTGTCTGTCGGCGAATGCGCATTTCGGTGTGGATCAGCAAACCTGCGAAGCGCGTGCGTATGCCATCGCGCGCCATTTTTCGCCGCTGCTGATTAATACGGTGGTCGGCTTTATCGGGCCGGAATATCTATATGACGGTAAGCAAATTATCCGCGCCGGGCTGGAAGATCATTTCTGCGGGAAACTGCTGGGCGTGCCGCTCGGCTGCGACGTGTGTTACACCAACCACGCCGAGGCCGATCAGGACGATATGGATACGCTGCTGACGCTGCTGGGCACCGCCGGGCTGACGTTCCTGATTGGCGTGCCGGGCGCGGATGACATCATGCTGAATTATCAGAGCACCTCTTTCCACGACGCGCTGTACATCCGCGAATTGCTGGGGCTGAAACACGCGCCGGAATTTGCCGTCTGGCTGGAGAAAATGAAAATTATTGATCCGCAAGGTGCGTTGCAGGACACCCGCGCATCGCATCCGTTACTGCGCCAGTTGCCGCAACTTAACTGAGGCCCGCTGTGATGAACAAAGAAAAAGGGCAGGAACTCTCGCCGCTGGTGCATAACAACCCGTGGGAAACGCTGCGGCAGTTTACCGCGGCACGTATTGCACTGGGGCGCACGGGCTCAAGTTTGCCCACCGATGAACTGCTGCGCTTTGGTTTAGCGCATGCGCAGGCGCGTGATGCCGTACATCAGCCTTTTGACAGCCAGCAGCTGGAACCCGAACTCGAAGCGCTGGGGCTGCAAACGCTGACCGTCGCCAGTGCGGCGCCGGACAGGGCAACGTATCTCTGCCGGCCGGATCTGGGGCGCAAACTGTCGGAAAGCAGCCGTCAGGCATTGCAGGAAAGGACAGATGAACCGGCCGATATTGTGCTGGTGATCGCCGACGGTTTGTCGTCCAAGGCCGTGCATCGTCAGGCGGTGCCGCTTATCGCCGCACTGTTGCCGTATTTACAAACGCTTGAGCTGAAACTTGGGCCGGTGGTGCTGGCGCATCAGTCGCGCGTGGCGCTGGGTGATGATATTGCGCAGGCGATGAAAGCCAAGGCGGTAGCGATTCTGATTGGAGAACGCCCCGGTTTATCTTCACCGGACAGTCTGGGGATTTACATGACCTGGGGGCCGCACACCAAAAGGCTGGAATCTGAGCGCAATTGTATTTCAAACGTGCGTCCGGAAGGGCTGAACTACCCGCAGGCGGCATTTAAACTCGCCTGGTTGCTTGAACAATCGTTCCACCGCCAACTGTCCGGGGTGAATCTGAAAGATGAAAGCGATAATCCCGCGCTGCACAATAAAGTCGTGCCGATGTGTAAACTGGAATAGCGGGAGGGGAGAAAATAACTTCCGGATGACAGAAACGAAAAAAGCGCCTAAAGGCGCTTTTCTCTGAATTGGTGGGCCGTGCTGGATTCGAACCAGCGACCAATTGATTAAAAGTCAACTGCTCTACCAACTGAGCTAACGGCCCGCAGAAGTGGTGGGCGATGACGGGTTCGAACCGCCGACCCCCTCCGTGTAAAGGAGATGCTCTACCAACTGAGCTAATCGCCCACTTCTGGGTACTTCCCCACGTAAGAAGAAACTTGCTGAGAAATGGTGGGCGATGACGGGTTCGAACCGCCGACCCCCTCCGTGTAAAGGAGATGCTCTACCAACTGAGCTAATCGCCCATTTCTCAATTCTTCCTACTTATCACAACGCGGCACTCTTAAAGAGTGGTGGGCGATGACGGGTTCGAACCGCCGACCCCCTCCGTGTAAAGGAGATGCTCTACCAACTGAGCTAATCGCCCCCGTCGTGATGGAGTCGCATTATAGGGATACTTGAAATAACGTCAACGCTTTTTAAAAACAAAAATGATCGTTCGGCTTATTTTTAGTCAACCTGACGCGTTTCTCGCCCGCGTAGTCGATTCTTTACGCATTCATGGCTTTAAACAAGGTCACGGCCCCTGTATCAGCGTTGAGGAATCAGGGCAGAGTGGTAGAATGTCAGCCACTTTTTGTTAACTGATAGCGACGTTTTTCAGCGTTGCATTATTAAGGTTGCACCCGGATGAAAATCAAAACCCGTTTTGCCCCAAGCCCGACCGGCTATTTGCACGTCGGTGGCGCCCGTACCGCGCTCTATTCCTGGCTCTATGCCCGCAACCTTGGCGGTGAGTTTGTGCTGCGTATCGAAGACACCGATCTCGAACGTTCCACGCAGGAAGCGATCGACGCGATTATGGATGGCATGAACTGGCTGAATCTGGACTGGGATGAAGGCCCGTATTTCCAGACCAAACGCTTTGACCGTTACAACGCGGTCATTGATGAAATGCTGGAAAACGGCACGGCGTATAAATGCTATTGCTCTAAAGAGCGTCTGGAAACGCTGCGTGAGCACCAGATGGCCAATAACGAAAAGCCACGTTATGACGGTCGTTGCCGCGACAGTCACGAACATCACGCCGCGGATGAACCTTGCGTGGTGCGTTTCCGTAACCCGCAGGAAGGTTCTGTTATTTTTGACGACCAGATCCGCGGTCCGATCGAATTCAGCAACGACGAGCTTGATGACCTGATCATCCGCCGTACCGACGGTTCTCCGACGTATAACTTCTGCGTTGTGGTAGATGACTGGGATATGGAAATTACCCACGTCATCCGTGGTGAAGACCATATCAACAACACCCCGCGCCAGATCAACATCCTGAAAGCGCTGGGCGCACCGGTACCGGTTTACGCGCACGTTTCCATGATTCTGGGTGACGACGGCAAAAAACTGTCCAAACGTCATGGCGCGGTCGGCGTGATGCAATACCGCGATGACGGCTATCTGCCGGAAGCGCTGCTGAACTATCTGGTGCGTCTGGGCTGGTCCCATGGCGATCAGGAAATCTTCAGCCGTGACGAAATGAAAGCATTGTTCTCTCTGGAAAACGTCAGCAAATCTGCCAGTGCGTTCAATACTGAGAAACTGCAATGGCTGAACCATCACTACATCAACACGATGGATCCGCAATATGTTGCGACACACCTGCTGTGGCACGTTGAGCAGGCCGGTATCGAAACCCGTAACGGCCCGCAGCTGTTCGAAATCGTGACCTTGCTGGGCGAACGTTGTAAGACTCTGAAAGAAATGGCGGAGTCCTGCCGTTACTTCTACGAAGATTTCGCAGAGTTCGATGCCGATGCCGCGAAGAAACACCTGCGTCCTGTGGCACGTCAGCCGCTGGAAGTGGTTCGCGCGAAACTGGCTGCGATTACTGACTGGACGGCGGAAAACATTCACCATGCGATTCAGGGCACGGCGGATGAGCTGGAAGTCGGGATGGGTAAAGTCGGGATGCCACTGCGCGTTGCCGTGACCGGTGCCGGTCAGTCTCCGGGCGTTGACGTAACGGTTCACGCTATCGGCCAGAGCCGTGTGCTGGCGCGTATCGATATGGCGTTAGCCTTTATCGCTGAGCGTGAAACCCAGCAGCAGCAGTAAGTTTTCTGAATGAAAAAAAGCCAGCGCGGGAAACCGGCTGGCTTTTTTAATGCGTAAAAAACGTCAGAGCGAATTAACGTTGTTCAGTCGCCGGTGCTGCAACGGTCGGACGGTAGGCCAGGTAGTACATCAGACCCACGAAGCCCGCGCCGCCGACCGCGTTGCCGAGGAAAACGGCCGCGAAGTTCGGGAAGTACTGAGACCAGCTCAGTGCACCGGCAAAAATCGCCGCAGGCACGATGAACATGTTCGCGACGACGTGCTGGAAGCCGATAGCCACGAACGCCATCACCGGGAACCACATCCCGATCACTTTGCCGCCGACTTCTTTACTGGCGAAGGCCAGCCAGATCGCCAGACATACCAGCCAGTTGCAGCCGATACCGGAAATGAAAGCGTGCATAAAGTCTGCGTTCACTTTTGCGGTGGCGGTGGCAACGGTTTTGCTCAGGTACACGCCTTCGGTCAGACTGAGAACGTGACCGAAGAAATAGGCCACAGCCAGGCTGCCCAGCAGGTTAGCGAGAGTCACCCAGAACCAGTTACGCAATACAGCGTACAGGCTGATCTGACGCGCAAACCAGGCAATAGGTAAGGTCATCATGTTACCGGTCAGCAGTTCTCCCCCTGCTAACACGGTCAGAATGATCCCGACCGGGAATACGGCTGCGCCCAGCAGATTACTGAATGAACCCCAGGATGCAGGTAACGTCCCTATTACGTGCAGATCCAGCAGGAAACCGGTGGCGATGAATGCGCCAGCCAGGAAGCCCAAAATTAACAAATTCAACACGGAGGCGTGACTTTTATTTACGCCCGTAGTGACAGCGATGGATGCGATTTCTTTAGGTGAATACAAGGACATGAGATAGCTCGAATGGTGTAAGTTATGATTATTGCGCGGGCAGTCTATTCTGAGATTTCTCTCAAAACAAGACGATTTTAATAGTCTGCTAACATGTCATTAATCATCCGGACATAGATGTTAAGAAAATGCTTATGCAGATCAAAAAGCTAGTCGGAATGCGGGCTGGCGGGCAAATTGTAAAACAATGCATCCTGCGGGAAATTTCCGTAAGGGCAGGGTTTTTTTCCCTGTGAAATGCGAGATTTGGCGGCTTTTTCAGCGCTTGATTCCAGAAACGGATTTAGCCGTTGACAGGCCAGACTGCGTTTCATATTATGCGCCCCGTTCACCCGTTTTTACGGGCATGAATTGGGGGTATAGCTCAGCTGGGAGAGCGCTTGCATGGCATGCAAGAGGTCAGCGGTTCGATCCCGCTTATCTCCACCAACTTTCTTACCAGAGTCAGTTGGTCAGTTCCTCAAAAGGGAACACAAGAAGTACAATGTGGACGACCTCGTGTGGGGGTATAGCTCAGCTGGGAGAGCGCTTGCATGGCATGCAAGAGGTCAGCGGTTCGATCCCGCTTATCTCCACCAAATATTAAAGAAACCCGCTTCGGCGGGTTTTTTGCTTTCTGTCCTGTCCCTTTTCTGTCCTATCCCTTTTCGTTCCCTGAATTACAGGCATGAAAAAAGGCGCCGGAGCGCCTTTCTTTGTCGTTCTGTTGCTGCTTGCTTACGCCAGTACCAGACCCGCGATAGAAGCTGACAACACGCTGACCAGCGTTGAGCCGTACAGCAGTTTCAGGCCGAAGCGTGAAACCACGTTGCCCTGGTGTTCGTTCAGGCCTTTGATAGCGCCGGCAACGATACCGATAGACGAGAAGTTCGCGAAAGACACCAGGAACACGGACAAGATGCCCACGCCGCGTGGTGACAGTTCGGTCGCTACTTTTTGCAGATCCAGCATCGCAACAAATTCATTGGAAACCAGTTTGGTTGCCATGATGCTGCCGACCTGCAAGGCTTCGTGGCTTGGCACGCCCATCATCCATGCGAATGGATAGAAGACATAACCCAGCACGCCCTGGAAGGTGATACCGAATACCACATCAAACAGCGCATTCAGGCAGGAAATCAGTGCGATGAAACCAATCAACATGGCGGCAACGATGATGGCAACTTTGAAACCAGCCAGGATGTATTCACCCAACATTTCAAAGAAGCTCTGACCCTGGTGCGTGTTACCGATTTGCAGGTCTTCTTCTGAATCAACTTTATAAGGGTTGATTAACGACAGTACGATGAAGGTACTGAACATGTTGAGCACCAGCGCAGCAACAACGAAGCGCGGTTCCAGCATGGTCATGTACGCACCCACAATCGACATAGAAACCGTCGACATCGCTGTGGCTGCCATGGTGTACATACGTTTTTCAGACATTTTGCTCAGAATATCTTTATACGCGATAAAGTTTTCTGACTGACCCAAAATCAGGGAGCTGATGGCGTTGAAAGATTCCAGTTTCCCCATGCCATTAATTTTCGACAAGACCGTACCGATGATACGGATGACGAAAGGCAGGACACGAATGTGTTGTAAAATACCGATCAGTGCGGAAATAAACACGATCGGACACAAGACTTTCAAGAAGAAGAACGCTAATCCTTTATCGCTCATGCCTCCAAATACGAAGCCGGTCCCTTCCGCAGCGAATCCTAATAATTTCTCAAACAAGTCTGAGAAGCCTTTCACAAAACCTAAACCGACAGAAGAGTTCAGGAAGAAATAGGCTAATAAGACTTCGATGACCAACAGCTGAACAATGAAACGCAAACGGATATTCTTCCGGTCACGGCTCACCAGTAAAGCCAGTGCAGCGACAACGGCCAACGCTAATACAAAGTGCAATATTCGGGACATGGGTGCTCCAAATTAGAGGCAGGCTATATTTCGACGGACATTCTATGTAACGCGTACATTTAAAACGTGAAGTCGCTTGCAAATATAGAAATTACAGACACGAATTGCAACAAATCGAGGCCTATCACACAAAATATCAAGATGTTAATAAAACTAAGCACAATTAGCATTCTTGTGCTAGTTTTATCATGTGCCGTAATGCGTTCCGAATCTGGCCAGTTAATGTCTGTTTTAGGAAAATGCGTTCTGCCAGGCTTTCTGAAAGCCGACAGGATGATTAACCACTCAGTGATCACTTTGCCGCTTACGCTATTGCCTATCAGAGAAATTACTCCGATCATTCTACATGCACTTGATAATCATTATCAATTAGATATGATTGATGTAAGCGTAACAATTGTAAGGGTTAACTGAATATGCTGAACAGCCGGGCCGAATCTACAGGCCGCGCAGCCAGAAAGATGAAGCTTTCACTGATGGGGCCGGCGTTTATTGCCGCCATCGGTTACATCGATCCGGGCAACTTTGCGACTAACATTCAGGCCGGTGCGTCTTATGGCTACCAGTTGCTGTGGGTGGTGGTCTGGGCCAACGTCATGGCGATGTTGATCCAGTTATTGTCCGCCAAACTGGGTATCGCCACCGGTAAAAACCTCGCCGAACACATCCGTGACCGTTTCCCTCGTCCAGCTGTCTGGGCGTACTGGGTGCAGGCGGAAATCATCGCGATGGCGACCGATCTCGCTGAATTCATCGGTGCGGCGATTGGTTTCAAATTGCTTCTCGGGGTATCGCTGCTTCAGGGCGCGGTGCTCACCGGGATTGCCACCTTTATTATCCTCGGGTTACAAAAGCGCGGACAAAAACCGCTGGAGCTGGTCATCGCCGGTTTACTGCTGTTTGTTGCTGGCGCTTATATCGCGGAGTTGTTCTTCTCTCAGCCAAGCATCGTGGCGCTGGGCAAAGGTATGCTGATCCCTGCGCTGCCGACCAGTGATTCCGTCTATCTGGCCGCCGGTGTGCTGGGTGCGACCATCATGCCGCACGTCATTTACCTTCACTCCTCGCTGACTCAGCGGGCAGGGAAAGCCTCGAAAGAACAGCGCTATTCCGCGACAAAGCTCGATGTGGGTATCGCGATGACCATCGCCGGTTTCGTCAATCTGGCGATGATGGCGACGGCTGCCGCTGCGTTCCATTTCAGCGGACACAGCGGGATCAGCGAACTCGACGAAGCCTATCTGACGCTGCAACCGCTGCTCGGCCACGCTGCCGCGACAATATTCGGCCTGAGCCTCGTGGCTGCCGGTTTATCTTCCACGGTGGTCGGCACGTTAGCCGGGCAGGTGGTGATGCAGGGCTTTGTGAAATTCTATATTCCGCTGTGGGTGCGCCGTACCGTGACCATGATGCCGTCTTTTATCGTGATTCTGATGGGGCTGGATGCCACGCGGATTCTGGTGATGAGTCAGGTGCTGCTGAGTTTCGGGATCGCGCTGGCGCTGTTGCCGCTGCTGGCATTTACCGGCAACCGCAGCCTGATGGGCGAAATGGTGAACACCAAAACCGTGCAGTGGGCGGGGCGGATCATCGTGCTGATTGTCGTCAGCCTCAATTTCTATCTGCTGATCGGTATGCTGAAATAGTTTCCTGCTAAAATCAGGCCATAAAAAACGGGACAGTTTGCGCTGTCCCGTTTTCGTTTCCGGCATTCACTGAATCAGTGATGACGGTCGTCACCCCGGTCATGCCCGCGTCCGCGATCATATCCGTGACCTCTGTCCGGACCACGCCCGTGGTCATAATGCGGACGTCCGTGGTCGCCATGATAATAGCGCGGCGGCGGTGGCATCGGGCGACGTGGCGGATGGCGTTGCTGCCACCAGCCCTGATCGCGCCAGCGATAACCGTCCCAGTAATCCCCGCGCGGGCCACGGTGACCATAATTATGGCCGCGGTAACTGTTCCACCAGCTCGGATTGCGCCAGTCGTATCCGTCCCAGTAATAACCCCGGCGGTCACGCTCGCCAATACTGATGGAAAGTCCCGGCGTATTGAGGCTAAAGCTGCTGGCCTGCACAGCTGGCGCGGCGGCAGGAAGCAAAGCGAACAGTAATGTTCCGAAAAGTATTGGCTTAATCATAGACGGCCCCAGATTCCTTATAATTTATGCTGACAGTTATAAGGGGAAGAGGGGCCGGGTTCTATTGCTTACAATCCTGTTTTGATTGATTTACCTGCTTTAACGAAATCCTTACGGTAGCGCCATAAAGCGCGTTTATTAAGCAGATGGGTAACCGTTTACACTAAGATCGCTTCGATCGCCGCCAGCTCTTCAGAGCTGAAATGACGGTTAGCAATCATGCCGACCGCATCATCAATTTGCCCGGTTTTGCTGGCACCAATCAGCACCGACGTCACGCGATCGCCGCGCAGCACCCAGGCCAGCGCCATCTGGGAAAGCTTCTGTCCGCGCGCCTGCGCAATGTCATTCAGCTTACGCACTTTCGCCAGCTTCTCTTCCGTCAGTTGATCAGACGTCAGGAATTTACTGCCGCTGGCCGCACGTGAATCTTCAGGAATGCCTGCCAGATAACGGTCCGTCAGCACACCGCCCGCCAGTGGCGAAAAGGCGATAGAACCGACACCGTTGTCCGCCAGCGTATCGAGTAAATCTGCTTCCACCCAACGTTCAAACATCGAGTATTTCGGCTGATGAATCAGGCACGGCGTGCCGAGCTGTTTGAGGATCACAAACGCTTCTTTGGCGCGTTCTGCCGGATAATTGGATAAGCCGACGTACAGCGCTTTGCCCTGGCGCACGATCAGGTCCAGCGCCGCCATGGTTTCTTCCAGCGGCGTGTCCGGATCCGGGCGGTGATGGTAGAAGATATCCACGTAATCCAGCCCCATGCGTTTCAGGCTCTGATTCAGGCTCGCGACCAGATACTTTTTCGAACCCCAGTCACCGTAAGGGCCGTCCCACATGGTGTAACCGGCTTTCGAAGAGATGATCAGCTCGTCGCGATACGGCAGCAAATCTTCCTGCAAAATGCGGCCAAAATGCTGTTCGGCAGAACCCGGAGGCGGACCGTAGTTATTGGCGAGGTCAAAATGGGTGATCCCGTGGTCGAACGCATGGCGGATAAGCTTCCGGCCATTTTCAAAATGGGCGTTATCCCCAAAGTTATGCCAGAGGCCAAGGGAAACAGCAGGCAGTTTTAGCCCGCTCTGACCACAGCGGCGGTATTCCATCTTTTCGTAACGGTTGGGACTCGCTAAATACGGCATAGAGACCTTTTTTTTAAATGGTATGAATCATGTAGGAATGAGGTAAAAAACCTTTTTAGTGTATGCGCTTTCACAAGCATTTCCAGATATTCAGATCACATCCGGAACAATCCTTATTTCCTCTCTATTACCGTAACTGCTGAGCAATAACGCCTGCGTGATCTCAGTGCAAGGCTGTAACTCTGCGTTTCCACATTCTATTTCGAATAATAAATATCCTATTCCCCGGTTTGGCGTAATAATTAGGCTAGTGGGATTAACTGTTTACTTTATTTTTAACAGAGGATCGTCATGGATAATCAATATACCGTAGGTGACTATCTCTTAGACCGCTTATCGTTTAGCGGGATCTCCGAATTGTTTGGTGTGCCGGGGGATTACAACCTCACCTTTCTCGACAGCGTAATTAATCATCAGCAAATCACCTGGGTCGGCTGTACCAATGAACTTAACGCCGCGTATGGCGCAGACGGATATGCCCGTACCAAAGGCATCGGCGCGCTGCTGACCACGTTTGGCGTGGGCGAACTGAGCGCACTCAACGGTATTGCGGGCAGTTTTGCCGAATACGTTCCGGTGATCCACATCGTCGGCGCGCCGGCGCTGGCCTCACAGTGTAAAGGCGAATTACTGCACCACACGCTGGGCGACGGCAATTTCGGCCACTTCATGCGGATGTCGCAACCGGTGAGCGTCGCGCAAGCTGCGCTGACGCCGGAAAATGCGCTGTCTGAAATCGACCGCGTCATTGAAGAAGTCCTCTATCATTCGCGGCCGGGCTATATTTTGCTGCCAAGCGACGTGGCGGCGTTGCCGGTCAGCACCCGTGCCCATGCGCTCCCGGCGCGTCAGCCGCCATTCTCGCCTTCTTCTCTGGACGCTTTTGTCGCCGCCGCAGAAACTCAATTGCGCGGTGCAAAACGCGTTTCGCTGCTGGCGGATTTCCTCGCCGACCGTTTTGACGTCAAAGCCGCGCTGGAAGAGTGGATGGAAGAAGTGCCGCTGCCGCACGCCACCTTGCTGATGGGCAAAGGACTGTTTAACGAGCAGCAAACGAATTTCGCCGGTACCTATTCCGGCGCAGGCAGCGCGGCGTCAACCCGTGAGGCCATTGAAGGCGCGGATGTGGTGATTAACGTCGGGGTCAAATTCACCGACACGATCACCGCCGGATTTACCCAGCAACTTCCCGACGGCAAATGCATTGATCTCCAGCCCTTTTCCGCCCGCGTGGGCGATCAGATTTTCCACCAGTTGCCGGTGGCTAAAACCGTCAGCGTCCTGCATCGCCTGACTGCTGAACTGGCTTCCGGCTGGCAATCTTACACGGTAAAACGCACGGCGCTGCCTGCCGCGCATGAAGGACATTTCGGGCAATACGAATTCTGGCAGCAGATACAGGATTTCCTGCAACCGGGCGATATTCTGGTCGCGGAGCAGGGAACTGCGTGTTTCGGCGCGGCGGCGCTGAACCTTCCGGAAGATTGCCAGTTTGTCGTCCAGCCGCTGTGGGGTTCGATTGGTTTTACGCTGCCCGCCGCGTTTGGCGTGCAGATCGCGGCTCCCGCGCGCCGTGTGGTGCTGCTCATCGGCGACGGCTCGGCACAACTGACCCTTCAGGGGCTGGGCGCGGCGATCCGTTACGGCCTGCCGCCGGTGATTTTCGTCATTAACAATGACGGCTATACCGTTGAACGGGCGATCCACGGCGAAACGCAGCGCTACAACGACATCGCGCAGTGGAACTGGACGCAGTTCCCGTCGGCGTTTGGCGGCAAAGATGTTTTCACCGCGCGGGCCGATTCTCCGCAGGCTCTGAAAGAGGCGATAGAAAAAGCCAGCGCACATCGCCAGATGGCCTGGATTGAAGTGGTTCTGCCGAAAATGGATATCCCCGAACTGTTAAGCTCAGTGACGAAATCGCTGGCGAAACGTAACTCAGGGCAATAAATCGTCGTCCGTCTCCGGCGGGTCAATCAGCTGGTCGATGAACCAGCTTCCCGCCGGGCCGGGCTGATTATTTTTACTCCACACCGCATCCACGGAAATCTTCTTCGGCCAGCCGCGCAACGGCAGCGTCACCAGTTTGTCATGCCCGAACTGCTTCACCAGCCAGTGCGGCAGCGTCGCCCAGCCAAACCCCTGTTCCGCCATTTCCAGCAGCATCAGATAACTGGGCGCTGACCACACCTGGCCCTGTGCGCGCGGCATATCGCGGCGGCTGTAAGGCTGCAAACACAGTTCGCGAAACGTATGTAGCTGCTCGGGTTGCAGACTCTCCATCTTCGCCAGCGGATACTCCCGGCTGCAAAAAATCGACATATCCGTCTGCTCGGGCAGACGCGCCGCGCCAATATCCGGCGGATAACTCGCCTGCACTTCCACCATCCCGATATGCGCGCGCCCGGACTGCAACAGCTCAATCACGTCCTGATCTTCGGCAATCTGACATTCAAATTCGATATCCGGATAACGTCGCTCAAACCGGCGCAGCAGCGCTTCATGGTGCGTCGGCTGATAGGTATCGGAAAGCACAAACGTCAGGCGGGTTTCAGTCTGCGTGGATAACCGCACGGCCAGCTCATCAAGGCGCTCACTGGCGGCCAGAATGGCCTGAACGTGGCTCAGCACGCGCTGCCCGGCAGGTGTCAGCACCGGGTGGCGGCTCTGGCGGTCGAACAGCGTCACGCCAAGATCCACTTCCAGATTGGCGATGGCCGTGCTGACCGTCGACTGGCTTTTTCGCAATTTACGCGCGGCGGCGGAGAAAGATCCGGCATCGGCCGCCTCCACAAAGGCAATCAGGGCTTCCGGTGAATAGCGCATGGAACCTCTCCTGTGAGTTTAATCCATCGATTTTATCGATATTAACTATCTTTCATCCATCTTATTTAGTGATGATAATGCCTGCCTGTGACAACCGTCACGCATTAATTATCAGGTAACAGGCAGGTCTTTATGTCTAAGCAAACACGCAATTCATCTCAGAAAACATTGGGCGAGCGCATCTTCCATGCCGTCGGCTTCGAGACGCTGGCCGTCCTGATCTCCGCCCCGGCAGCCGCATGGGCGCTGAATAAACCGATCTGGGAAATGGGCGCGCTGGCGATCATGTTGTCGACGACAGCAATGGTGTGGAACATTATTTACAACACCTTCTTCGACAAATTCTGGCCGGTGACCCGCGTGGTGCGGACGCTGAAAATCCGTATTGCACACGCACTGGGGTTTGAAGGCGGGTTCATTCTGATTGGTCTGCCGATTGCCGCGCTGTGGCTGGGTATTGGCCTGCTCGATGCGTTCATGCTGGAAATCGGGTTCTTCCTGTTCTTCCTGCCGTACACCGTGGCTTATAACTGGCTGTACGACACGCTGCGCCAGCGCTGGATGCAGCGCCGCGAAACGGTTCAGGATTGCCCGGCTAAACATTAATTCCCGCAGGCTATCGCCCGAAAAAAGCCCGCAGACATTTTCTTTGTTTGCGGGCTTTTTGTCGGTTATGGTTTTGTCACGCGGGCTGTTTTCGCCAAAAATACGCAGACAAATGGGAAGCAGAAATGAAAACGTTAGGGCTGATTGGCGGCATGAGCTGGGAATCCACTGTGCCGTATTACCGCATGATCAACGAACACGTGAAACAACAGTTGGGCGGATTACACTCGGCCAAACTGTTCCTTTACAGCGTCGATTTCTACGAGATTGAAAAGCTGCAAATGGCCGGTGACTGGCAGCAGGCGGGCGAACTCCTGGGGAATGCGGCCAAATCGCTGGCGCGCGCCGGGGCGGACGTCATCGTGGTTTGCACGAATACGATGCACAAAGTGGCCGCAGATATTGAACGTATTGGCGGTCTGCCGTTGCTGCACATTGCCGACGCCACTGCCGGAAAAATCAAAGCGCAGGGGCTGAGGAAAATTGGCCTGCTGGGTACGCGTTTCACCATGGAACAGGATTTTTACCGCGGGCGTTTACAGGAACTGCATCAGATTGATGTCGTGACGCCGGATGCCGGTGACCGCGAAATCATCCATCGCGTCATTTACGAAGAGCTCTGTCTGGGGATTATCCGGGACGAATCACGCGGAGAATACCGGCGGATTATTGCCAGCCTGGAACAGCAGGGCGTGGAAGGGATTATTTTCGGTTGTACCGAAATCACCCTGCTGGTCGGCGCTGAAGATGCGGGCGTTCCCGTTTTCGATACCACCGCCATTCACGCGCTGGCAGCGGCCGGGTTCGCCCTGAAAGGCCATTAATCGGCGTCAGGATCCTGACGGCGTACTGACTGTTTCGCCACCAGCATCAGCGGTTTACCGGCCAGCATCAGCCAGGCCGGTAACATCACGATACACAGCAGCGGCAGCAATTTAAGCCCCGGCACCACGGCAGCCGCCATAAACAGACTGAGCCAGCCATCGCGCGTGACCACCAACACCATGCCCATTACGGCGCAGGAAACGGTGATCGCCGCAGGTACATCCGGGGCGTACTGATGCAGCATCAGGCCCAGCGAAACCCCGACAAACACCGCCGGGAAAATACGTCCGCCACGAAAACCGCACGCCGCCGCGACCACTAAGGCCGCCAGCTTGGTGAGCGTAATCGCCAGCAGCGGCCCCATCTCAAACAGCTGATTCGAATGGGCCAGTTCTTTCATCTCATCCAGCCCTTTGAACAGCGTGATCTCCCCGCCAATCAGCGCCAGCAGCCCGAGCACAAACCCGCCGAGACCCAGCCGCAGCACCGGATTCTGAACGCTGTTAAACAGCCTGTGCATATGCGGGAAAAGCCAGACGGCGAGCATCCCCAGCGCAATGGCGATTAACACCACCACGGAACCGCTGAAAACATCAATCAGCCGCGAACTGTCATACGCCGGAATACTCAGCGAAAAATCGGGCTGGAAAAACTGATCGGTGGTGATTGCGCCTGCACCTGCGGCGAGCAGCGGTGCGAAAAGCCGGTCCCACAGCGGCACATCTTTATTGGTGCCCAGCGTTTGCGAGAAAATCAGCGCAGCGGCAATCGGCGTACCAAACAACGCGCCGATGGTTCCGGCAGCGGCCAGAATGACCCAGTCGGTGGTCGGTACTTTCGGCATAAACCGCGCGCCAAACGCGGCGGCCAGCGCAATGTTAATCACGGTAATCGGATATTCCGGGCCGAGACTGACGCCACCGGCCAGCCCGAGCATCAGGGCCAGCGCCAGACCGGTCAGTGAACTGATTGCCACGGGCGCGCCAATCAGCGATTCGGTTGCCGGATCCGGCCCCGCGTGGCCCGGCATATATTTGATTAATGCGCCCACGCCGATGCCGGTGAGCGTCAGCATAAACATCGTCCAGCCTGCAGATTGGGTATTTACATTTAAAACGGCGGGAATGTTTTGCCAAAGCAACGTTTGCAACGCACCGGCAAGCATCATGATGACGACCAGAATCAGGCTCGACAGCACGCCGATCACGATCGCGGGCAACGCAAAAGCCAGCATGAGTCTGGCGCGGGGATGAAACATGCAAGTATTTCCTTATTTTATAATTTTGTATGCCCTAATAGCTTAGATGAATCTCAGCAAGGTCTGTTTACCGGCAGTCGACATTATTTTGTGTGACATGCCGCATAAATGTGCGTTGGTTCAAAACTGCGTTGCAGCGTATAGCAATTACCGCTATTTTGCCCACACGAATCTGTAAGCTTTGCCCGCTGGCAGGCTTGCGCCGGTCGCGTCAAGGGATGTGCAACTTACCTCAGCGCGTCTGGCAGCGTACTCTTTAGCACAGCAGCTTTTGCGCGGGTGCGCAGCATAACGAATTTACTTTTGTGGAGAATAACATGACCAAATACTCCCTGGTGGGCGATGTCGGGGGCACCAACTGCCGCCTGGCGCTTTGCGCTTTAGACAGCGGTGAGATTTCTCAGTCGAAGACGTTTTCCGGGCTGGAATATGACAGCCTCGAAGCCACGGTTCGTGAATATCTCTCGCAGCAGCAACAGGAAGTTGAGGATGCATGTATCGCGATTGCCTGCCCGATTACCGGCGACTGGGTGGCGATGACCAACCACACCTGGGCCTTCTCCATTGCGGAAATGAAGAAAAGCCTCGGGCTGAAACATCTGGAAGTGATCAACGATTTTACCGCCGTTTCTATGGCAATCCCGATGCTCAAGGAAGCGGATTTGCTACAGTTTGGCGGCAAAAAAGCGCAGGACGGCAAACCGGCGGTGATTTACGGCGCGGGCACCGGTCTGGGTGTGGCACATCTGATCCACGCCAACAAACAGTGGATGAGTTTGCCGGGCGAGGGCGGTCACGTTGATTTCGCACCAAACAGCGAAGAAGAAGACATTATTCTGGAACAGCTGCGCACCGAAATGGGCCACGTTTCTGCGGAGCGTATTCTGTCTGGGCCGGGGCTGGTGAATCTGTACCGCGCCATTGTGAAATCCGATAACCGCGTGCCGGAAAACTTCAAACCTAAAGATGTCACCGAGCTGGCGCTGTCAGACGAAAACGTCGACTGCCGCCGCGCACTGTCATTGTTCTGCGTCATCATGGGCCGTTTTGGCGGCAATCTGGCGCTGAACATGGGCACGTTTGGCGGGGTGTATATCGCGGGCGGGATTGTGCCGCGCTTCCTGGAATTCTTCAAAGCCTCCGGTTTCCGTGCGGCGTTTGAAGACAAAGGGCGTTTCAAAGATTATCTGATGGATATTCCGGTGTTCCTGATCACCCACGATCAGCCGGGATTGTTAGGCGCGGGAGCTTATCTGCGCCAGTCAATTGGTATAACGATCTAAGGCGATCCTGCCTCTTCCCTGTAAAGGGGAGAGGCAGGACAGTCATTATTTCTTTTCTGTTATTAATTTCCGCGATAAGTCGAGAAACCGTAAGGACTGACAAGCAGAGGAATGTGATAGTGCGGCACTGAGCCATCTGCTTTAAAAATAACGGGGATCTCCGGGAAAAAAGAAGCGGTATGATGCTTTTCAAA
This sequence comes from Rahnella sikkimica, assembly GCF_002951615.1. Lineage (GTDB taxonomy): Bacteria > Pseudomonadota > Gammaproteobacteria > Enterobacterales > Enterobacteriaceae > Rahnella > Rahnella sikkimica. The sequence continues at coordinate 202,017 of NZ_CP019062.1, forward strand.
CCATTCTCCGGTTTTAAACGTCACCCTGTAATTGCCTTTTTCCATCACGTTTTCATTGGGATACAGTGCAGGAATTCTTCCCTGATCATTGGTCACCCCACTGCTTAACTGCACCCATTTGTTACCTTCTTGCTTCTCGAGCGATACGCTTACGCCCTCTGATGGCAGGCCGTTTTGCAGGTTTAAAACGTGGACGCTGAGAGGATTTGCTGCAAAGGCAGATATCAGACACAGAGCATTGATAATACCGGCGAGTAATAATTTCTTTTTAAACATATGTTCGTCCTTTTGAACTCAATGTTATTTGTTAATAACGCAGAATATTTTGCAGAGTTATATTTTTGGTTTTTCCTCATCACAGACAAGAGAAAGAACGGAATATCCTCTGCCTTGACGAAACAAAGTCTACTGATGACTGACTAACCCGGAGATGACGCGTTGATGACATTTTTGTAATAATTCAGATTCAGGGAGTAAAAGAGCACTTCCGCCGCCTCAAAAATGCTCCCGCCCTGCATCAGAATCGCATTAACTGCCTGAATTCCTTCACCTTGCTCCGGCTTACCGGCACTTCGAAATCCAAATCGCTTAACCGCAAAATGTAGGTATTGTTAAACCACGGCACAATCTCGCGGATCTTGGACAAATTCACGCAATACGAACGGTGGCAGCGGAAAAAATGCTCCTCCGGCAGGCGGTTGCACAGTTCGGTGATATTCATCGGCATGGTGAATTCTTCTTTGCGGGTATAAACCTGCGTCACCTTTTCCTGCGCCGCTGCGTAATAAATATCGTTAATGTCCGTCACGATAATTCGCTCATCTTTAATGAGATTAATGCTGTGGCTGACGCGCGGCGCATTATTAGGGGCGGGCGCGGCGGCTTCCTGCTTATTCTGGCTGTCACGCTGAAAATGCGATTCGAGTTTTTGCAGCATCGTGATGAGTCGGGATTCGTGATACGGCTTGAGAATGTAGTCAAATGCTTCGATTTCAAAAGCTTCTGCGGCGTGTTCTTTGTAGGCGGTGATAAACACAATGTAGGGTTTATGTGCGAACTTACTGATATTTTGCGCCAGCAAAACGCCGTCGAGTGAAGGAATGCTGATATCGAGAAAAATTGCATCGACTTCATGGGTTTGCAGATATTTCAGCACGTCCAGCCCATCATCGAATATCCCTTCAATTTTGATGCTGCTGTGCGTGTTAATCAGATAACTCAGTTCTTCCTGAGCCGGTACTTCATCTTCGACGATAATGGCTTTCATGGAATGATCCCCGATGCGTTCGCCCGAATCGCGGGCGGCAGGTTAAATGCTTCAAAAAAATAATAATGAGCGAACAGTGACTGCAGGGTTCTTCGGGCTTCAGGCTATTTTGCTCTCAGGGGCATTTGCCACAGCGGAAGAGGCCTTGGTGATTAAAAATGAAATATCCGTCCCCGGTTCAAGACGCCGGATATTCAGCCCCTGACCGTACAACAGCGAAACGCGGTGATGCACATTCAGCAGGCCGATTTTATTGCCCGGCATCTCATTGCGCTCAACGCGGTCAATGGTTTCCTGATTGATGCCGTGACCGGTGTCTTTCACCGAAACCTTCACGCCGTCGGGCTGATGTTTCACTGAAATCACCACCACGCCTTTTCCGCTGCACTTCTGGATCCCGTGGACGATAGCATTCTCCACCAGCGGCTGGATCAGCAGGCTGGGGATTTTCACCGAAATATCGTCATCAATGTCATAAATCACCGTCAGCTTGCTGCCAAACCGCGCCTGCTCGATGGCGATGTAATCCTGCACCTGATGGAGTTCCTTGCGCAGATCAATCAGCTCATCGTTCAGTTCCAGGTTATAACGTAAGTAACGGGAAAGATTGATGATCAGCTGCCGCGCAACGTCAGGACGGGCGCGGATTGAAGACGAAATGGCATTCAGTGCGTTAAACAGAAAATGCGGATTGATCTTGCTTTGCAGCGCGCGCATTTCAGCTTTATTCGCCATCTCGCGCAGTTGCTCGGTGCGCGATACTTCCATCTGTGTTGACATAATTTGCGACAGCCCGATCGCCATGACTTTCAGCGAATAGGTAATGCGGTGCGGGTCGCAATAATAGATTTTCAGGGAACCGGTCACTTCACCTTTTTCCCACAGCGGGATAATAATCAGCGAATGAATTTGTGGCGTGCGGTGCATCTCGTCATTATTTTTGACGGTAATCTCGCCGCTTTCCAGCGTGGCTTTGGTCATCTCGCTGAGCGCTTCGTGGCCGATATTGTAGACTTCCGCACCCACGCCTACGTAGGCCAGAATGTTTTTGGTATCGGTAATGGCGACGGCATCGGCGTCGATATCATCACGGATAATCCGGCAAATACTGTCTAACGATTCGGCGTTGATATTCCTAAAATAGGGCAGCGTTTTATTGGCGATATCCAGCGCCAGCCGCGCCTGCCGGGCGGCAATCACTTCTTTTTCATCCTCGACGCTTTGTACCAGAATCACGATGAGGCCAATCGAACTGGCACCGAGGATCAGCGGCGCGGCGATGTTCATGACGATATCCAGCCCGAGCGAGAACGGGCGGGCCATCAGTAAAATCAGGATCATGGTCAGCGTTTCGCACAGCATCCCGCCGATAATACCGACTTTCCAGTGCAGCGCTTTTTTGACTTTTTTATTGATATAGCCCGACAGAAAACCGGCGGTAATACTGGTGATCAGACACGGAATGGACGTCGGCCCGTGAATGTCGATGAGAAAACGGTGAGTACCCGACACCACGCCGGTGATAATACCGACCCACGGCCCGAACAGAATGCCGCCGGACATAATGGCGATGGTCCGCACGTTTATCAGCGAGCCTTCCACGTTGATCCCCGAAAGTGTGCCGAAAATCGCAAACAGCGAGAAAATCGCGGTGACTGCTGCCAGTTCCAGCGCCGTGTGGTTATCATTTTCTTTATGCAGCAGTTTACGGAACAGCGGGGTACGCGTGAGGAAAAACAGACAGATGAGCATCAGCGCCGCACGGTCAAAGACCGCCAGCAGCATATCAAACATGTGGGGCATGGTGATTTCTCTGCACAGTAATACATAGCTGTGCCAAATGGATTCAGCCGTTATTATAAATAAAAGGTCAGAGTTTCACCACCAAAGGACGGGGAGCGGTTGGGTTCAGGTTAGAAACTCATTTTTATAAAATGGAGAACAGCCAGAAATGATTTCGTTAACAACGTCGCGGCTTACGATGCAGCCAGTCCAGACTGACGACTGGGCGTTCTTTTTGCGGTTATATCAGACGCCGGAGGTCATGCGCTTTATCGGCGATATCGAAACGCCCGCGCAAATCCACAGCCGCTTTGAGCAGCGCCTTGGCAACTGGGATCGCTACTGCGATTTCTGGCTCTGCCTGCTGATCCGTGAAAAAGAGAGCGGTGCGGCGGTTGGCCTGACCGGTTTTTTCCCCGACTGGCGTCCGTATCAGCAGGGTGAGGTGGGCTTTATCCTGGCACCGGAACATCAGCGCAAAGGCTATGCGGTTGAGTCGTTACGCGAAGTGTTAAATTTTGCCTTCGACCAGTGCGGGTTTCACCGTTTGCAGGCCAACGTGCTGGAAGGCAACGAGGCGTCTCGCCGCGTGCTGGAAAAATGCGGTTTTCAGTATGAAGGGCGGCTGCGCGACAGCTACCGCATTGGCGATGAATGGAAAAACGACTGGCTGCTGGGGCTGCTTGCCAGCGATACGCGCCCGTAGTGATTAACACGTAGTTAAAAAAATGTTGCTCAATCCCTCGACAGATTTTTTCCTCTGCGATATGTTCGTTGAAGGCCGCAACGCGGCCAGCGTCGCTCGGACGGTCCGGGCGCTTACGTATCCCAGAGGAAATTATGGCTGATTCCAGTTCACCCCGTCGTTTTTCGCGTATTGATCGTCTTCCCCCTTATGTTTTCAACATTACTGCTGAGCTGAAAATGGCCGCACGCCACCGTGGCGAGGACATTATTGATTTCAGTATGGGGAATCCTGACGGCCCGACACCGCCACACATCGTGGAAAAACTGGTGCAGGTGGCGCAGCGTGAAGACACGCACGGTTATTCGACCTCCCGCGGCATTCCGCGTCTGCGCCGGGCGATTTCGCGCTGGTACGCCGACCGCTATCAGGTTGAAATCGATCCGGAAAGCGAAGCGATCGTCACCATCGGCTCGAAAGAAGGGCTGGCGCATCTGATGCTGGCAACGCTCGATCACGGTGATACCGTTCTGGTGCCAAACCCAAGTTATCCGATCCACATCTACGGCGCAGTGATTGCCGGTGCGCAGGTGCGCTCCGTCCCGCTGGCGGAAGGTGTGGATTTCTTTGCCGAGCTGGAAAAAGCCATTCGCGAAACCATTCCTCGCCCGAAAATGATGATCCTCGGTTTCCCGTCGAACCCGACGGCGCAATGCGTGGAACTGGATTTCTTCGAGCGCGTCGTGGCTCTGGCAAAACAATACAACGTACTGGTGATCCACGATCTGGCGTATGCCGACATCGTGTATGACGGCTGGAAAGCGCCGTCGATCATGCAGGTGCCGGGCGCGAAAGACATCGCGGTGGAATTCTTCACCCTGTCCAAAAGCTACAACATGGCGGGCTGGCGTATCGGCTTTATGGTCGGTAATCCTGAACTGGTCAATGCGCTGGCGCGTATCAAGAGTTATCACGATTACGGCACATTCACCCCGTTACAGGTCGCGGCGATTGCGGCGCTGGAAGGCGATCAGCAATGCGTGAAAGACATTGCCGAGCAATATCGTCAGCGCCGGAATGTGCTGGTGCGCGGGTTGCACGAAGCGGGATGGATGGTGGAAAACCCGAAAGCGTCGATGTACGTCTGGGCCAAAATCCCGCCTGTTTACGCGCATTTAGGTTCACTGGAATTTGCCAAACGCCTGCTGGCGGATGCCAAAGTCTGCGTGTCGCCGGGGATTGGTTTCGGGGATTACGGCGACACCCATGTGCGTTTCGCATTGATCGAAAATCAGGATCGTATCCGTCAGGCCATACGCGGTATTAAAGCGATGTTCCGCGCAGACGGCCTGCTGGCACCGAAAAAAACCGGTAACGAACCGACCGCTGAATCCGAATAATTTTCAAAAGTCCTGAAAACCAGAAGCACAAAAGCCAGTCATCTGAGGTGACTGGCTTTTTTATTAACAATTTTTTATTAACGGCTCTTTGCTTAACGACTCTTTGTCTAACGGATGTCAGCAGGTGAACAGCCAAAACGCTGGCGGAAACGCAGGGAAAACCGCGAACTGGCGCGATAGCCGCAGGCATCGGCGATTTGCGACAGGCTCCAGCGCGTGGTTTGCAGCAGCGTCATCGCGTGGTGCATACGAATATCCTGCAACAAGGTGCGAAAGCTGATCTGCTCCTCCACCAGCCGCCGTCGCAGCGTGGCTTCACTCATGGCCAGTTGCTGGCTGGCGTGGGCGGCGGTCCAGGCAAATTCCGGTGCGGAAGCCAGCAGCGTGGTCAGCCGGGTGCCCAGCGGTTCACCGGCGCGGGGCATGAATAAAATGCCGCGCTCCGCCAGCGCGATCAGCACACCGGTCAGACGGTTTTGCTGCACTGCCGTGCTGGCCGAATTTTTAAGACCGTGCAGACAATAATCCAGCGTTTCCTGTAATTCATCGTCCAGCAGCAGGATCTGAATGCCGTTAAGCGGCGACAGTGGCGTCAGCAGCGAGGCGTTATCGCGGTAAAATCCGGCGATCAGCGCCGGTGAAAACCCCAGAAACAGCGACGAGAAAATGCCGGTTTCTGCATTGAGCGTTTTGCTGACATGTGCCTGTGTGTGCTGTGAGATCACCATCAGATGCGGCGAATTCCCCAGCGTCACCGGGGTTTCGTGCTCCTGACTCAGCGTCAGTTGCCCGGAATTCACCCGCAGCAGCGACGGCTCAAAAAAACGAAAATTAGCCGCCTGATGAGGCTGTTGCAGATAAGGCTGTGCCAGCGAATAAAGCCGGTCGTGGATGACCGGCAGCTGGTCAGGCAGAAGATTTTCCGCATTGCCGCGCGCTTCAGGGTGCAGGGTTTCTCCTGCCACCGGGTATTACTTCACGTCCGGGTTTAAGGTGTAAGTCCCGGTCAGGCTGGCCTGCGCCAGAACGTGTCCGTCGATGGCGGCCAGCACATCCGGGCCATAGAATTTACCCTGCAATTCCAGCTCAGGAATATCCAGCGCGTACAGCGTAAAAACATAGTCATGCGCAATTTCGTCATTCCACGGCGGGCAGGCACCGTCATAACCGTAATAGTCGCCGCCCATGTTTTCGTCATCGCCAAACCAGGCGGTGTAACCGTTGATGCCGTGACGCATTCCGGCTTCAGCAGGCAACGCCGGTTTGCCTTTTGGCGTCACGCTGTCGCTGTGGCTGCCTTCGGCAATTTCACGGGTGTCCGCAGGAATGTTGATCAGCAACCAGTGGAACAGATCGATGCGTGGCAGTGAGGCGGAAACCACTTTGCCTTCCTGATTCACGTCGTCCGGACGGCTCGGTACATGCGGATCCACGCAGATTAACGCAAAGGAACGGGTGTTTTCCGGCACGTCGCTCCAGGCTAAATGCGGGTTACGGTTGGTGGAAAGCGTCAGATGGTTGACGGCATCCTGAACCGCAAATGCCAGTTCGCCCGGCATCGGTGCGCCGTTCTCAAAATTCTGACTGATCAATTTCATGGGGGATCCTCTGCATGTGAATGTACTGGGGTATGCCGTGATTCTATCGCGATACGTCGTTTTGAAAATGACATTGCCGCTCATAATATTCACTTTACCCGTCATATTGACCGAAAAAGTCAACATGACGGGCGCAGGGGAAAATCATTCGTTATCGCGGTTGTAGTGGATCACCCGACGCTTCCCGTCGATCTGCACATCTGTCCATCTGCGCTGCACGGGTCTGACTTCACCGTTACGCAGCGCCTGAATCAGCGCGTCTCTATCCTTCTCTTCATACAGATAAAGCTCGCCGGCCAGTGTCCATTTTCCGGCCTGACGGGCGAAAATCCGGCAGTTGATGGACGGCGTATCGAACGTATTACAGAAGAAAATCTCCTTCTGCTTATCGTTGTTCAGATCCAGCGTATTGACGATGCAGGCATCCTGCAAGCTCAGACAATCGCGCAGCGTACTGCGGTAATTTTCCAGCTCCGGCAAACTCTTCCACCAGGCATCATCCGGTTGGGAAGCGCCTTTTGCCAGCAGGATCATTTTCTTCGCGTCTTCAATCCGGTAGTTTCTGGCGGCCTTTTCTGCGTCTTTAACGTTGTACGCGCCCCAGCGGGACGTCTGCGCGAGCGAATTTTTCAACGTGGCCTGCAAGCGCGGATCGCTGGTGAACGCCGGATGCTGCTGCAACTTCTCCAGCGCTTCATTGCCCCGGCGGCCGGTGTCGAAACGCAGTAAATTCAGCGAGAGATCTTTAGCCTGCGTTTTCCCGCTGTCCAGCCGCGCAATCTGGTTATTCACGCTGATGCGGTAAGGATCGAGCAACGGGCTGTTGCAGGCAATCACCAGCAAAACCACCAGCAGCGACAGCGGTTTGTTGAACTGCGTAATGCGCGGCAACCAGTCCGACCGTTTATCGATAACCGAAAAACTGTAGCAAACCGACGCAATCAGCGTGACGACAATAATCTGCATCGCCCAGATCCGCGACGGCGTCCAGCCGTACTGCGAGACACGCAGACCGGTGGCGTAAAGCGCCAGCACGCCATACACCGGCAGCAGCAGAATCGCGGCATCAACCATCAGCCGGATAACACGGGGATATGGCTTCACCGGGCTGTCCGTTTCCCGCACCACATTCACCAGCACCAGCAAACCGAGCGCCATCGTGGTGAGCAAACTGGCGGCCGACCACGCCTGAGACAGCGCACTCAGGCCGGTAAACGGCAGGGCGAACAGGAAGATCAGCGCGATAAACGCCACCAGCGGCAGCAGGCCTTTCAGGATGAAACGGATGATGTTACGCGTGGTGTTCATCAGCGAAGGCTGGGTGCGGCAGGTGACAATACTGATGCCGAGCAGCAGGCCGTAGACCAGCCAGCCCACCAGCGGCGTATCGTAAAACAGCTGGTGGAAGTATTCGATGCCGATCAGCCGGAACAGCGCCGACCACAGCGCGACTACCCCGACGGCCAGCAGCATCAGCAGCAGGGTTAACATCATGCACAGAATATTCTGGCTGTAACAGGCGGCCAGATTGATGTAGCGATAGCGCGCGTGAGGCGGGAAAGCCTGGACCTGAAGCCACGGTAAAATAAAGAACACCAGCAGCGCCAGCGAAAGCTGGAACGGAACAAGAATGCTGTCGGTCATTACGCCGAAAACATTGCTTTTTGCCCACGCCGCCAGCCCGGTCAGCAGCAGGGTGAGGACGATAATGCCTGCCCAGAACCGTCCGTCTTTCAGCCGCGTGACGGACATCGAAATCAGCACCGGTAATACCAGTGCCATAGTTTGCCCGTAAATATTATGCGTAAAGCGGATTAACGCAGGCGTTTCCGGGGCGGAAAAAAAGAAATACAGCAACAGACCCTGTAACAGGCAAATCGCCATGATGAAAGCGCGAGCGGGCGAAGGAACAGGGGGCATTGCGCTTCCTGCCCGGTTGAACTGAGGCATCCGTGACTCTCCAAAGTGTAAGGGGACGTAATCAGAAAAATTCCTGTCAGTGTAGAGGGTTCCGGCGCTCAGTGCAGGAAACTCTTCATCAGGCGGCGTCTGCAATTTTGTGAGCTTCGCCACATAACTGGCAAAATCAGCGGCAGTCACTAGGCTTAACTATTGGATGGAGAATTTCGAGGTGAAAATGGCTGAACACGAACTGAAAGAAAAACGCATTGAAATCGTTAAGAATTTCTACGCCAAACTGGATCAGGCTGATGCTTCGTTGTTAGATCTCTTTGCCGAAGACGTCGTGCTGTTCTTCCCGAAATTTGGTACCGCCCAGGGTAAGTCATCATTGGGAGAACTGGGCAAACGCTTTGCGCTGGAGATAGACAAAATTCAGCATATTCAGGATGCCTTCGCCTTTTTGAGTGACGGCGATACCGTCGTGCTGGAAGGGCAGATGCGCGGCGTCATGCAAAACGGCGACCGCTGGCCGACGTCGGAAACGGGCAGCCATCACTTCTGCACGGTATTTGTGTTCGACGGTTTGCTGATTAAGCGGCTGAGTATTTATCTGGATCCGGATTTTAATCTTGAGGACAAAAAGCGCGTCAACAATTACCGCCAGACAGTGAAAGCTGAAGCGTCATAAAAAAGAAGGGAAGTGGCTTCAACCCACCACTTCCCTTCGCCAACCGCAGAACATCAGGATTCGGCGGGGACAACGCTGTTTTTGTAGCGTTGCAGAATCGGAGAATTGATATCCGAAGGATTCTGCAACTGCCACAGATTCCGTTCGATACCGTCATTGACCAGATAAATAACCCCGGATTCAATCGCGGACATCAGACATAACATCACCGGCTCGTTGGTGGTATAGCCCAGTTCGCCTTCCAGCAGACGCTGATAGTCGATAAAGCGGAACACCCCGGCCTGCACTTCATACGACAATATCGTCTTACTCGTATTGACTGACGACAGAACTTCCCCGGTATTGACGTCGACAGCACGCAGGTTCACGGCTATCTGGTCCAACTGGTACTGCGTACTGGCACCGATACCGAAGTAACGTGCGCCAATCCCGCCTGATTTCACATTGCTTTCGTAGCCAATGATCGAACCTTCAATCAAAATATTTGCCGCCACCAGCGAGGAAAGCGGGCGCTGGTTATTGATGGCGACGCTGCCATTCTCCTGGGCTGCACGAATAATTTTGCGTTCATTGAGCAGGTTTTGCAGACCCTGACGTTCCAGAGGAATAAACCATTTCGAATCTTTCAGCGCGGAAACCAGCATCGCCGTGGCGCTCTGCGGCACCGCCGTCGAGAAGTTACTCGCCGGATACGGTTTGAACTGACCCGTTTCATCCTGAATATTATACACCGAGACGAATATCCGCCCGGCGGCTGGCGGCAGGTGTGTCAGGTCGGTATAGCTGGGCGCGCGGGGTAATAATGTCGGTCTGGCGGCTTCTTTAGGTGCTGCTGTGAGGCACCCGCTCAACACAAAAACTGCGATGAGTAATAAATAGCTGCGCATGATGTTGTTCCTGTTTTTATTGGTCATCGGAATCAGTTGGTCGTTGAGGACAAACCCTGAACCTGAATGGTGGACACTTTGCCGGTTTTGCGATCAGTGACGTTCATCACCAGTTGCCCGTCGGTATTCTGGATATCCACGATAAAGTCCTGTGTCACCAGCCGCCCCGGTTTCCCCTGATTCACGTTGCCCATCAGGCTGCCCAGCAATTGCGACTGGATAGACGCGGTAAAGTTATCCAGCGCCGAGGTACTGGACGTTCCGAAATCATACGCATCGGGATCTTTATACGAGTTTTGCGCCTGCGCCTCATTGAGCAGAAACGCACCATTATTCGGGTTACCGCCGAAATTCGGGTTGATGAACTGGAAAACCATATTGCCCCCCCAGGACAGCGGGGACGCCGTCAGCAATGCCAGCAGCATCACCGAGCGCGGGACAGAGACTGGAATATTCACGATGCTCTCCTTAAAAGAGGCTGTGCATTAAAATTCGTCATGGGCGAGATCCCCGGTGCCAAGTAATGCTTTGTCTAGTTGCCGACGTGATAAGGCTTCTTTGACCCCGGCGATGGCGGTTTCGACGTCCTTATCAAAATTGCGACGGTTCGGAAACAGCAGGGTCTGATACAAGGTGTCCTGACCTATTTTTATGCTGATCCAACTGCCCCAGCGGGCGCTGGGTCTTTCTGAGATAGTGATCGTTTCCGGGTAGTTCTGTTCCCACCGGTCAGTAAAACCACGGTAAAAATCGTGGCCCACCGACGTCACCGTGCGGTCGGTGATCAACCCCGGATCCCGTACATCAGCGGCCTGGACATGCACGCAGGTAGCACAAAGCAGCGCCAGCCAGAGCCAGAACGATTTCATACAAGGAGTCATGATGTCAGCGCTTGAGATTGTCGTTAGCCCAGGAAGCCGCCTGAGTACGGTTCTTGACGGAAATTTTCCTGAATAAATTATAAAGATGCGTTTTGACGGTGTTCTCACTGATAAACAGCAGACGTGCGATTTCCGTGTTCGACGCGCCAACACGTAATTTATTCAGGATCTCTTTTTCACGGTGAGTCAGGCCGGTGTCTTCGCTGTGAAGGTGGCGGAAAGCGCCGGACTGGTTGATCAGATAGCTGGCGAACCCCTGAGAGAAATAGCATTCCCCGCGGATCACGCTTCTGATGCCTTCCACCAGATGTTCTTCATCGGTCGAAAGATAAAAAACGGCGCTGATCCGTGGCCAGGTTTCGATTTCACGGAAATGGTAATTGTCGGGCGTATTGAGCAGTAATAACTTCACGCTGCTGTGATACCGGTTAATGGCGGACTGCCATGAATCAATGGTCCGGCGATCAGCTTCCATCATATCGAAAAGAATTAATGTCTCCTGAAGATACTGATCCTCCAGAGACTTATGAATATTATGCAACCGGGTATTCACGTAAAGTTGTTGTTTTAATTGCTGCAATAAAGCACTGGCTTGTAATGATGGTTTGGTCACTAATAAAAGAATATTATTATTGATTGCTGCTTCATTACTCATAATGAAACCCTGCCCTGATTTTTTATCGCCACAGTCGGCCATTGCCTGATATTTCAACAGGCAGAAAAAGACTGTGATTTTATTTTGCTAAATCTATAGCTGTATAATTGCTGTGTATATCTGAAAACTGCAAATATTCACGGCCTGAAGCACATAATATTTTATGTCTTTTCATGTGCGGTACAGACTCAATTTAGCTTTTGGTTTCCCTTACGCAAGGCTTATTTATGTTTCAAAATGTAACTCAAAATGTATAAAGTTTTCTTAATGTATTGCGTTAATTTTCCCGGCCGCGGCATAAAGGGAATTTAAGTAACGCCCTTACACAATCTTAACGTTCGCCCTTGTTAAGACTGCATATTTAAGGATTACTTAACACAAATAATCTTCCGGAAACGACAGATATTTGCATGATTCATCGTAAATAAAGCCAATATCAGCCTCTCATACATTTGATTTAGCTTAGGTGAAGCGCCCGTAAAGCCCTCTCAGGCGTGAAGAAAGCAGGAAGAATGAGGGTCGAAAGGGGGCGAGGTGTCAATGTTAAGCGTTGGAAATGTGCGAAAGATCTCTTTTATGGGCACATTAACCTCTGTGCCGGATTAAGAATAGTTGCATTTGTGTGATTATTTGAAGGGCTGTTTTTGAGCACTTTAGGATTAATGCCATGGGGTAGATTAGCCGCGCTGACCTTTAACTGAAATGTTCTGGTCAATCCGCATGAGAAGTACATCCTCATACTTTTTGATGAACCTGATAATTAAAATACGACGTGCGGGTGAGTTTCTTATTCGGATGAAACACCATAATCAATTCGTCAGCAGCAATAAAACTGGCGGGAAGATATTATCTGAACGTCGGATTTAAAAAGGTGACGAAATGAAGAAGACATTACTGACCCTGGCGTTACTTTCCATATCCTGGGTCGTTCACGCCCAACAATCTGACATGGGTTATTCAGATTTGAATTCTGATAATCCTGACCAGTATTTTGCTGGCGCGAGAAATTCATCAGGGAATTCATCAACGATTTACCAGAACGGTAATAATAACGCAGCCTATAGCAATCAGACGGGTTCCGGAAATTCCAGCGTTATTCGTCAAATAGGTACGGAGAATACCGCGGTGGTAAATCAGAGAGGTAATGGGAATAACGCTGATATTTCCCAAAGCGGCAGCGATAATTTTGCCTACATATCGCAGAGCGGCGGCGGGGATGCATCCATTACGCAACAGAATTTTGGCAATACGGCTTACATTCTGCAAAAAGGCCGGAGTGTGACGGAAATTCGCCAGAATGGTACGAACCAGACCAGTGGTGTCGTACAAAACTCGTCAGGAATGGCGATTAGAGTGACACAGCATTAACAAACACACGTTCTTATGACATGACATCCGATACTAAACCAATGGGGTAGCATCATGAAACTTTGGAAAATTGTGGCAGTCTCCGCTTTAGTCGTCAGTGGCAGTGCATTTGCAGGGGGGCATGGTGGCAATGACCATGGCAATCCTCCTCCGTCAAATCCACCATCAACAGTGCCGACATTCACTGCCACCCAGTGGAACTCTGAAATCCAGATTTACCAACAGGGGACGTCTAACCTGGCAAACGCCACTCAGGCTGGCGCGCAAAAATCTCTGACCAGTATTGACCAGAATGGTTACAGAAACGCCGCGAACACAACTCAGACGGGTGATGGCAGCCTGCTCAGCGTCGTGCAGAAAGGTGATTTCAACACCACGAATGCATCTCAGAGCGCTAACGGCAGTAAAATTCTGGTTTCCCAGAGTGGTACTGGCAACTACGCTCAGGCTTCACAAGGTGCTAACGGTGCTTTGACCAGCATTACTCAGTCCGGTACGGGCAACCTGGCTTACGCCAACCAGAACTGATCGTCTCCTCCCGCTTTCACGGGGGAGGTGCTATAAAAACAGGGCACGAGCCCTGTTTTTTTTCGACTGGATCCAGAGGATAAATGTGATGCACTTACTTCTGATTGCTGCTGTGATGTCCAACCAGCTCTGGTTCGACACCCATAATGACGCCCAAACCTACACCGTGACGCCGATGGTCAGCCTCACCAAAGCCTGCGCCTGTCAGGTGGCGGTGTCCGTTTCGCAGGAAAGCACTGCCGGCACCAGCACCAGCCGCCAGAGCCAGAACATGAATCTCTCCGCCAGTCAGTCTCAGCCGCTCGGGCAAATGCGTTTTGCCGTAAAACCGGGTGGCAAAACGCAAATCATGATTACGGTGACCGACGGCGATAAGCTGCGGCTGGAAAAACAGCTCACTCTGCCTGATGACGCATAGCGGTTAACGTATAAAACAGACGGCGTTTACCAGCATCAGACCGCCAGACTGTCGTAGCCTTTACGGCGATAATTGAGGGCGGAAATGCCCCAGAACACCACGAAAATTGCCACGGCGGCATACCCGACGCTGCCCATATTGTCATTCAGTTCTCCGACAACGCGCCAGAATGCGCCGTGCAAATCCAGCTTGTCTGCCATCAGCCCCAGTGCCTCCAGCCCGCCGATAAACAGGGCGATAAACACGCTGGTGGCGGTGATGGTCATGTTGTAATACAGCTTGCGCACCGGCTTATCAAACGCCCAGCCGTACGCGCCAATCATGACAAAATTGTCGAGTGAGTCGACAAGCGCCATGCCGCTGGCGAACAGCGCCGGGAAAATCAAAATACTCCAGACCGACATCCCGGAGGACGCGCCCGCTGCGGAAATGCCCAGCAGACCGATTTCTGTGGCGGTATCAAACCCCAGCCCGAACAAAAATCCCACCAGATACATCTGCCAGCTTTTATTCACCAGATTAAAGGCGAAACTGAAAATCCGGCTCATGATGCCGCCCTGAACCTGATGTAACTCTTCTTTGTCGGTGAACGTCTGCCCCTGTTTCACCTTCTGAAAACGACGGTACACATCCCGCAAAATCAACGCATTCAGCAGCGCCATCATCAGCAAAAACAGTGCAGAAACCAGCGTGCCGATGGTGCTGCCATAATCATGCAACCAGCCGATTTTATTGCCGAAAACCAGTGATGTGGCGGCAATCGCCACGCAGGCCAGCACCACAATGCTGGAATGCCCGAGAGAGAAAAATGCGCCGACCGCCACCGGCCGCTGGCCCTGCTGCATAAGTTTGCGGGTCACGTTATCGATAGCGGCAATATGATCCGCATCGACCGCGTGCCGCAGGCCATAACCGTACGCCAGCAACGCCGCCGCCATCAGCGCCGCATGATGGCGAAACACCAGAAATGCCCAGGCCCAGACCAGTAAATTGATGGCCACCAGCCCGGTTAACAGCCAGGAAGCGCGGCGGTGAGTGTGGAAAATGTCACGGCTAATCATGGGGATCCTTATTGTTTTGATAAAGAAGCTGAAGCAGAAGCTGAAAGAGAAGAAGTGCACTGAAGACGCGCACAGGCGACCACGGCCTGACCGAGCGCCAGCCCGCCGTCACCGGCCGGAATGCATTGCGGCATCAGCACCTGTAAAGGCGACAGATGATGGCGCAAACGCTGGCGCAGCAGGCGGTTATGCAAAACACCGCCACCGAGTGCGACGGTACGGGTGCCGGTGCGGGCACAATGAAAACGGGCGAGGGCTGAAAATCCCTGCGCCAGTGCGTCATGAAAGGCATAAGCCCGTGCGGCAGGCGTTGCCTGCCAGCCGAGCCACTGTTGCCAGAAAGTGGCTAAATCCAGAAAAACACCGTCGGGCGTATGACGCAGAGGCAAAGTGACCGGATGCGAAATATCGCCCGCGCGGCGAGCCAGCGTTTCCAGCCGGCAGGCGGCCTCGCCTTCCCAGCTCAGTTGCGCCGGTGCGCAGCCGAGTGCGGCGGCGACGGCATCGAACAATCGTCCGCACGAAGATGCCAGCGGCGAATTCACCCCGGCGGCGATGGCTTTCGACAGCGGCAAACACGGATGTTCATCCAGCACGCGCGCTTCGGGAAGTGACTGCCAGCCGGGGACGAAAGCCTGCCACTGCGCCAGCAAATTGCGCCACGGTTCATGCGCCGCGCGGTCGCCGCCGGGCAACGCCACGGCAGGCAAGCCGCCTGAATGTTCGCAATGCCGATAATCCACCAGCAAACATTCACCGCCCCACAGCGCGCCGGTTTTGTCTGCCTGAATGCCGTAACCCAACCCGTCCAGCGCCAGCCCGATGACTTTTCCGCCGTCCAGCGGCCAGCCGTTTTCCGCCAGACACGCGGCGAGATGCGCGTGGTGGTGAAGTACGTCAACCACCCGTACTCCGTGGCTTTCCGCCTGCACGTGGCTGACATACGCGGGGTGCGCATCGCGGGCAACCGCCACCGGCGTGCATTCATAAAGCTGCTGAAAATGTTCAATCGCCTGCTGTTGCTGGCGGGCAATATCGCCGTCAGCCAGCGAACCAAAATGCGCGCTGAGAATGGCCTGATTGCCGCGCACCAGACAGAACGTATTTTTGAGGTCGCCGCCCAGCGCCAGCACCGGCGGCTGGGTGTCGAAACCGGCAGGCAGGGGCAGCGCGTCGGGCACAAAACCCCGCGCACGGCGTAAAACTTCGGTGCCCTGCGGCGTCAGGCGAACCAGCGAATCATCAGCGCGCTGAACGATGTTGCGGTTATGCAGCAGCCAGACATCGGCAATTTTGCCGAGCTGTCGAAGTGCGTCGTCATTGTTCAGCACCGGCGCGCGCCCCGCGGCGTTCCCCGACGTCATTACCAGCGGCGTGCCGCAGGCCTGCATCAGCAAATGATGCAACGGCGTAAATGGCAGCATCAGCCCGACTTCATCCAGCTCCGGCGCAATGGCCGCGCACAAAGGCGACGTGGCGCTTTTTGCCGTCAGCACAATCGGCGCGGCAGGCGAATTCAGCAGTTCGCGCAACGGCGGGTTGTCTTCTTGGCTGCATTGCGCCAGCCAGCCGATATCCGGCAGCATTACCGCCAGCGGTTTTGACGGACGATTTTTACGTTCCCGCAGCCGCAGGACTGCGCTCTGTTGCGTGGCATCGCACGCCAGATGAAAACCGCCCAGCCCTTTGATCGCGACAATTTCACCCGCCTGCAACGCGCTCACGGCATACGCCAGTGCGGCGTTTCCGTGCGCCAGCGTTTCACCGTTTTGCCTTGAGGCGCACACTTGTGGCCCGCAGTCCGGGCAGGCGACCGGTTGCGCGTGAAAGCGCCGGTCGGCGGGGTTTTGATATTCCTGCAAACATGCCGGGCACAGCAGGAATTCCGCCATGCTGGTGGACGGGCGGTCGTAAGGCATCGCACGGATAATCGTGAATCTCGGGCCGCAATGCGTACAGTTGGTGAAGGCATAGCCGAACCGGCGGTCGCCGGGACGGGTGATGTCCTTCAGACATTCCGGGCAGGTCGCCGCGTCGGGCACCACCTGCGTGCTCATCTGCTGACGGCGGCTGTTTGTTATGGAGAAATTTTGCGGAGGATTTTGCCAGTCGAAACGGCCGACACTGACGCTGTCGATGCGCGCCAGCGGCGGACATTCGCGTTTTACCTGAGCGATAAACGTATCAATATCGGCTGGCTGAAAAAGTCTGATTTCCACGCCCGCGCTGTCATTACACACCTCTCCGCGAAGCTGCATCCGGTCCGCCAGTTGCCAGATAAAAGGCCGGAAACCGACGCCCTGAACCTTGCCGCAGATACGGATCACGTGAGAATCAAACATACAGCCTCATGGAGTTTTGGGGGATTTGGGTGTGCTCCTCCCCCTGCGAAGGGGGAGGTTGGGAGGGGGTTTAGCAGGCAACTGGGATTGTGACCGATCAGACCCACACCCCATCCCAACCTTCCCCTCGTGAGAGGGGAAGGAGCTTAAAATCCTCTGTTTTGGGAGCTAAAAAAACTACACTTCCACCACCGGGATCACATCTTCAACGGCACTGCGCAGGCGCGCTTTCATGTCGCTGTAGGTTTGCTGTGCGTAGTTTTCCGCCCAGCGCTGGTCGGCGATCTGTTCAACTTTAACGGCGCAATACTTGGTTTCCGGCGTTTTGGAAATCGGATCCAAATTTTCCTGCGTCAGTTCATTACAGGCCCCGATCCACCACTGATAAGTCATGTACACCGCGCCGGTATTGATGCGTTCATTGAAGTTAGCGCGTGAAATGACTTTGCCACGGCGCGAGGCGACCCAGACCAGTTGCTGGTCGCGGATGCCCAGCGCTTCGGCGTCCTGCGGGTGCATCTGCACGAAGCCCGGTTCGTCGGCCAGCGTTTGCAAGGCGGCGCAGTTGCCGGTCATGGAACGGCAGGAATAGTGGCCGACTTCGCGGACGGTACACAGCACCAGCGGATAACTGTCATCCGGCACTTCTGCCGGTGCGCGCCACGGTGCGGCAAACAGCTGGCCTTTACCGGTTGGCGTATCGAAGCGATTGTCCGCGTAAAGGTACTGCGTCCCCGGACTTTCCAGCGTGGTACAAGGCCACTGAATGTGCCCGAGTTCGCCCATTTTTTCGTAAGTTGCGCCGTAGAACAGCGGGCACAGGCTGCGCATTTCGTCCCAGATTTCCTGGTTATCGTTGTAATGCATCGGATAACCGAGTTCTGTCGCCAGAAGACTGATGATTTCCCAGTCGCGTTTGACGTTGTATTTCGGTTCGATGGCTTTTTCAAAACGCTGGAAGCCACGGTCGGCGCAGGAGAACACGCCGCCATGCTCACCCCATGACGTGGCGGGTAAAATGACGTCGGCCTGTTCCGCCGTTTTGGTCATGAAAATGTCCTGCACCACCACAAATTCCAGCGCCTCGAAGCCTTTACGTACCAGACTCAAATCGGCTTCGGTCTGGAGCGGATCTTCGCCCATGATGTAATAGGCTTTCACATGGCCTTCAATCGCCAGGTGCGGGATTTCGGTGATGCGGTGGCCGATTTCCGTGTCCATCTGGTTAACGTCAATGCCCCACGCGTCGGCGAATTTCGCACGCACTTTCGGGTCGGTGACCGACTGATAGCCGGGGAATTCATTCGGCAGCACGCCCATATCACAGGCACCCTGCACATTATTTTGCCCGCGAACCGGCCCGACGCCGACGTTGGCGCGGCCCAGATTACCGGTCAGCAGCGCCAGTCCGGCCAGCCCTTTCACCACATCCACAGCCTGCCCAAACTGAGTCACGCCCATGCCCCACATGATGGTGGCAGACGGGGCAGCGGCGTAGGTGCGCATCGCCTGACGGATTTGCTGCGCGGAAACGCCGGTCTGTTCGGCAACCGCTTCCGGTGAATAATCGGCGACGTTTTTGCGGTATTCCTCGAAGCCTTCGGTGTATTTCGCCACGTAGTCATGGTCATACAGATTTTCTTCGATCAGCACATGGGCGAACGCATTCACCAGCGCCATGTTGCAGCCGTTTTTGATTTGCAGATGCTGATCGGCAATGCGGGCGGTTTCGATACGGCGCGGGTCACAGACGATAATCTGTGCGCCTTTCTCTTTGGCTTTAATCACGCGGCGCGCGACGATCGGGTGGGAATCCGCGCAGTTATAGCCGATCACCAGCAGGCATTTGGAATTTTCGATATCGCCGATGGAGTTACTCATCGCGCCGTTACCGAGCGTGGCCTGCAAACCGGCAACGGACGGGCCGTGACACACGCGGGCGCAGCAGTCGACGTTGTTGGTGCCGATGACCGCACGGGCAAATTTCTGCATCACATAGTTGGTTTCGTTGCCGGTACCACGGGAAGAACCGGTGTGCATGATGGAACGCGGGCCGTGTTTTTGTTTGATTTCTTTCAGGCGCTGCGCGGTATAGCGGATTGCTTCATCCCAGGTAACGGCTTCGAATTTTCCGCCTTTCTGGCGGCGGATCAGCGGCTGCGTCAGGCGCGGGGTCAGCAGTTTGGTATCGTTCAGGAAATCCCAGCCGTAATAACCTTTCAGACAGAGTTCGCCCTGATTGGTGACGCCGTTGGCGGCTTCGGCGCGAATGATTTTTCCGTTATCCACAACCAGATTCAATTTACATCCGGCCCCGCAATACGGGCAGACAGTGGTGACTTTTTTCATGTGATTACTTCCTCTATCCGGAGTTAAAACAGCAGGGGGGAGGTGCTGTCGAGCGCAGCGCGGCGGCGTTTTTCTGCGTTCATTTCCTGTAAGTGATTACGGTCGATGGCGAAAAGTGCCTTGGTCGGGCAGACTTCCATACAGGCCGGGCCACCTGCGATGCCGTGGCACAGGTCGCATTTATGCGCTTCGGCTTTGTCCGACGTGGCAACCATCGCCGCGCCGTTCTGGCGGAAAATCGGTTTGGTGACCACTTCCATCGCGCCGTAAGGGCAGGCGACGACGCAGGTTTTGCAGCCGATGCAGCGTTCCTGCATCACCTGAACGTGATCGCCGGTGCGCAGGATCGCGCCGTTCGGGCAGACGTTGGCGCAGGGCGCGTCTTCACACTGGCGGCACATCACCGCGGTGCTGAGATTCACGCCTTTAATGACGTGCAGGCGCGGGGCGAAAGTGGCGGTATTCAGCAACGAGATATCCTGAGAATCGCTGTGCGCCATGACGCAGGCAATTTCACAGGTACGGCAGCCGATGCATTTTTTAGGGTCGGCGATAATGAACCGGTTCATGTCTACTCTCCAAATCCCCGTCGTCCCTGGCACCGCAGGCGCGTTGGCTGCGTTCACTCGCCCGAATCACTGACGCATGTCAGCTCATCGGGACTCCTTCGCTTGCCGCCTTCCTGCAATGCCAGTGCCTTAGGGGATTTCTGTGTACTTAAATTGAAGTGGTTAAAAGTTTTCATCTACTGCTATACATAAACCATGCCAGTTTTATGGTTTTGTTTTTATAGCTGTATTTCAATGAGTTAATGGTTCCCTTGCCTGCCGGTGACGACGCGTGTCACCGACGTCATGTCCGCGTCGTCACCACATCGACAGTTATGTCGAGCGCGCGGTCAGGCGGTGTCGGCCTGAAAAGGCGCGATGCCCATGCCCTGTTCCAGCGCCGGTAACCGCTGATGCAGGCGGACGACGGCCTGTTCCACGGCGTCGCTCATCGGGTAATAAAACGCGACGACGTCCGGCTGAATGCCGATAAACGTGATTTGCGGGATATCCTCACGCAGCTGCTGCATGAGAAACGTCAGCGGCAAATTGTGGGTGGTCATCATGAACATTTCGCCGATGTCGCTTTCTTCGAGGGTGCGCATCTCGCCGGGCACCAGCCCCATATCGGTGGCGTCCACGATCACCAGATGCGCCGGGCGCAGCTCGCGTAAATAGCCGATGTCGTTTTCCGGCGCGGCACCGCCGTCAACGACTGTCCAGCCGCTGAGCGGTTTTTCTGCGCACAGCTCTGCCAGCCGGGGGCCGGCACCGTCATCGCCCATCATGCTGTTGCCCACGCACAGCAGCGCGTAGCGGGAAGTGGAATCAGGCATCGTATCTCCTGACCATCAGGTACATCGCGGGGTCGCTTTCGATTTGTCCGAGCAGGGCGATGAGCTGGTCGCTCCAGCCGTGCTGTTCTTCATTCATTTGCGGGCGGGCATCGCGCAGCGCCAGCGCCAGTAAATGGGTATGGCTGCTGTCGATATTGATTTCACCAAAACGCTGCACGCCTGCCAGTTTGCGGTAGGCTTCACCCTGTTCGGGCAGGCAACTGATCCATTGCTGGTAGCCGGTGAGCGGGCATTCGAGGCGGGATTTCAGGCAGTCGATGACCCCGAGGTGATGGCCGATCGCCAGGCTGTAATACACCACTTCCTGCACTTTCTGCGAACTGCGCTTTTGCGCACTTTTCTCGTCGACAAATTTGCTGCTCAGCGAGTAAAAAATCACTTTGTTCTTTTCGGCCTGATGACCGGAAAAAGGCTGATGCTGCGCGTAGCGCTGGTCGTTTCCTGAGGTCATCACAGGCGCACCTCCCCGCGCAGAACCTGCTGATAAATCTGTTGCAGGTTGCCGACAATTTCCGTGAGACGCAGGTCGCCGCGTTCACTGAGGTAGGTTGAAACGCGCTGCTCCACCGGTTGCAGGCCGGGCGCGGCCACGATATTCATAAACTCATCGGCAATCTGGCGGCCATAGCGGTAACCGGCCATGCGGCGCGCTTCGCGGTCAAGCAACACGCGCAACGGTTGCGGCAGATCCGGATGGAGTAATTCCGCCGGAACCGCCGCGGCCTCGTCGTGCTGCTGGCCTTTGATTTTTTGATCCAGCAACCCGAGCGCCATCGCGAAGCCGTAAAGGGTCGCCGCCGGTGTCGGCGGACAGCCCGGAATATACACATCGACCGGTACGATTTTGTCGGTGCCGCCCCAGACGCAGTAAAGGTCGTGGAAAATGCCGCCGCTGTTGCCGCAGGCACCGTAAGAAATGCAGATTTTCGGATCCGGCGCGGAATCCCAGGCGCGCAGCGCGGGCATGCGCATGGCGCGGGTGACCGCGCCGGTGAACAGCAGAATGTCGGCGTGGCGCGGCGACGGCACGACTTTGATGCCAAAACGTTCGGCGTCGAACAGCGGTGAAATCGCCGCGAAAATCTCAATCTCGCAACCGTTGCAACCGCCGCAGTCCACGCGGTACACATAGGCGGAGCGGCGGATGCTATGCAGCAGGGTGGATTTCAGTTTTGCGATGCTTTCGTCAAGCGTGACGGGCACCGGCAGGCCATTTTCGTCACGCGGTGCCATCGGGTTATGACTCATGAACGGGCCTCCGTGGTCATATGGCGGCCGATATCAATACGGTCGGTGGAAGAAAGGCTGTGCATTTTTTTGCACGACGGGCAGGTTTCGTACTGCACGCGGCGATCGGCGATTTGCCGGTCGCTCAGCGCCGCGCTTTCCTGCAACAGGCTGAGCGCGAAATCGATTTCCTTTTGCACGGCATAAGGTTTGCCGCATTCACGGCAGTGGCAAATGGGGAAATCCGCCGTTTCGTACAGGTCTTCTTTGCGCCAGACCGCCAGTTCAAATTCCTGCGACAGCGTAATGGCCGCCGTCGGGCAGACTTCTTCGCAGCGGGCGCAGAAAATGCAGCGGCCTAAAAACAACTGCCAGCGCAGGGTTTCGCCGTCTTCCGCCGTGGTCATGGTCAGCGCGTTTGACGGACAGGCGTTGGCGCAGGCTCCGCAGGCAATACATTGCTGCGCGGTGTACTGCGGCTTGCCGCGAAAATTCGGCGCAAGATCCAGCGGCGTAAACGGATAACCCACGGTGGCTGTGCCCGTTTTCAGCACTTTTTTAATCAGTTTCAGCATGATTTAAGTGATTCCTTAAAGCGGCGAATTTTTGCGTTCGATGCCGTAACGTTCGATCTCTTTGTAAGGCACGACAATGGTCGTTTTCTTACGCACATCCACCACGGTCATGCGGTCGGTGCAGGAATAACAAGGATCGAGGCTGCCGATGATCAGTGGGGCGTCGGACACCGTATTGCCGCGCAGCATGTAGCGCAGCGTCGGCCAGTTGGCGTAGGTCGCCGCACGGCAGCGCCAGCGGAACAGCTTCTGGTTGTCGCCGGTCATGCTCCAGTGAATGTCATCGCCGCGCGGAGCTTCGGCAAAACCGAGGGCAAAGCGGTGCGGAATATAGGTAAATCCTTCCACCGCCAGCGGGCCGCCCGGCAGGCTTTGCAGGCCAAACTCGATCATATTCAGGGCGTTATAAACTTCGTGGATGCGGACTTTCAGGCGGGAATAGACGTCGTTGCCGGTTTCGCTGCAAATTTCAAACGGCAGTTTGGCGTAACCGGCATAAGGATGATCCAGACGCATATCGCGGCGGTGACCGCTGCCGCGCACCATCGGGCCAACGTTACTGAAATCACGCGCCACCTGCGGATCCAGAATGCCGACGCCGACGCTGCGCTGTTCGGTATTCGGCGTGCTGAGCAAAATATCCACCAGCTCATTGAGGTCACGGCGCATACTGCCCGCCAGCGCAATGGTCTGGATCATGTCGTCTTTTAAGATGTCGCGACGCATCCCGCCGATCAGGTTCATGCCGTAGGTTTTGCGTGCGCCGGTGAGGATTTCAGCCATTTTCATCGACTGTTCGCGGATGCGGAAAAACTGCATAAAGCCGGAGTCAAAACCGACGAAATGGCAGGCCAGCCCGAGGTTCAGCAAGTGGCTGTGCAGACGTTCCACTTCCAGCAAAATTGAGCGGATCATCTGGGCGCGTTCCGGCACCACAATCCCCATCGCATTTTCCACCGATGAGGTATACGCCACGCTGTGGGTAAAGCCGCAGATGCCGCACACGCGGTCGGAAAGGAACGTGACTTCGTTATAGCCCATGCGGGTTTCGGCCAGTTTTTCCATGCCACGGTGGACGTAAAACAGGCGGTAGTCGGCGTCGATAATGTCTTCGCCATCGACAAACAGACGAAAATGTCCGGGTTCGTCAGACGTAACGTGCAGCGGACCAATCGGCACAATTTTGCTGCCTTCTTTGCTTTCTGAAATAAACGGATAGGTTTCGTCGTCGGTGGTCGGTGCCGGGCGCTGACGGTAATCCATTGAATCTTTGCGCAGCGGATACAAATCCTCCGGCCAGTCATCCGGCAGCACCAGACGACGCTCGTCCGGCAGCCCGACCGGGCGCAAACCGTACATATCGCGGACTTCGCGTTCGCCCCAGACCGCGGCGGGCACGCGCGGCGTCACGGACGGGAATTCCAGCGAAACCGGATCCACTTCGGCGCGCACGGTGATCCAGCACTTCACGCCTTTTTCCATCGACAGCACGTAATACAGCGCGTAGTTGCCGCACAACGTGCGTTCGTCATTGCCGAATAACACGGAAAGCCAGCCGCCCTGCTGGTAATACAACCACTCAACCACTTCCGGCAGCGCGTTCAGCTTAATGGTCACCGTCGCCTGCGTATCGGTCTGCCATTCGCTGCCTAAAATGGCCGCCGGGAACTGCTTCGCCAGCGCGGCAAGATAATGTTTGCCGACCGGGTTTTGATTTAATGCGGTATTGAACTCACTCATTGCAAAGCCTCTTCCCGCCGTGGCGGGATAAGAAAAATGTCAGGTCAGCCTGCGACCAGCCAGGAAACCAGCGCCAGAAATGCCAGCCCGAAGCCCGCCCATGTGGTGCGGGACGTTTTGAGAAAACGCAGACGCGCGACGCTGTTCTCCACAAGCGCCACCAGAAAAACGGCGATCAGCAGTTTCACCAGGCTCAGCACCCCGGCAATCAGCAATGCCAGCGGCGTGATGTGTTCTGCCATCCCGAACGGGAAGAACAGGCCGAGAAACAGCTGCAACACCACCAGCTGTTTCAGGCTGATGCCGATTTTCAGCACGCCCAGCGCGGCACCGGAATATTCCGTCAGCGGGCCTTCCTGCAATTCCTGCTCGGCTTCGGCCATATCAAACGGCAACTTGCCCATTTCGATATAGGTGGCAAACGCGCAGGCCAGACCGGCCAGAATCAGCGTCAGGGAAGATGACACCGGCCAGTGCAGCACGCGGGCAGAAATCGCGCCCAGCGAGGTGGAACCGGCCACCAGCGCAGCGACCCACAGGCCGAGCAACAGAATCGGTTCGACCAGCACGCCCAACACCGCTTCACGGCTGGCACCGAGGCCGGTGAACGTGCTGCCGGTATCCAGCCCGGCGATGGCAAACACGAAGCGCACCACGGCAAACAGATAAATCACGGTAATCAGGTCACCCGCTGCGCCCATCGGCGAAGCCAGTGTCACCACCGGCAGCGCGGTGGCGATGACCAGCAATCCGCCGGTCAGCAGGTACGGCATACTGCGAAACGCCGGGCCGGACGCCGCCGGTGCCACACTCTGGCGTTTGAGTAATTTGGCGATATCACGGTATTCCTGTAATACCCCCGGCCCGCGCCGGTTGTGCATCCGGGCGCGCATGACGCGGCTGAATCCGGCAAACAGCGGAGCCACCGCCAGCAGCGCGACGGCCTGAATCAGCGCCAGCGGCCACAGAGAACTGTTCAGCAAAAAGGGAAAATTCATAGTCAGTTCCTCAGGCAAAAGCCACGACCAGCAACACGGCCAGTTCGATGAAAGCCAGACGACGGCAGAAAGCCCCAAGCCAGCCCTGATGCAGCGTGCTCACCAGTTTGGCGGGCATGACGTGCTGGCGCAGACGGTACAGCGGGCCGAACATCACGCGCAGCGGCTGGGTAAAGCCGGTCGCGGTGACCACCATGTCAGCGGAATGCCCGTAACCACAGGCCCAGGCCTCGCCGCGCAGGCGGTTTGGCAGACGGGCTCCGCGCAGAACGGCGGCGATAATCCACGGCAGTAACGGCATCCCTAAAAGCAGGAGTGCCACCATCGGGGCGGAAACGGCGGAGGTTGCGGAGAACACCGCGCCGTGCTGTGCGGCCTGGAGAACCGGCGCATTCAGAACGGACGCGGCAACGGCGGCGAAGTGCGGAATAATCCACGACGAGGCGACACCGAAAACGATGCACAGCATTGCCAGCAAAACGCTGCTCAGCGTCATCGCCAGCGGCGCGGGCGTGGCCTCTTCTGCTGCCTTGCTGCGCGGTGCGCCAAGGAACGTCACGCCGAACACTTTTGCCACGCACATCAGCGCCAGCGCGCCGGTAAGCGCCAGACCCACCGCCAGCAGCGGGCCGAGCAGACGTGCGATAAACAGCGGCGCGGCGCTCAGCTGGAACAGCGACTGATACAGCAGCCATTCGCTGGCAAAGCCGTTAAGCGGCGGCAGCGCGGCCATCGACATCAGTGCGACAAGCATCGCCACGGCGGTCCACGGCATCAGACGGGCGATACCGCCGAGCTTTTCCATATCCTTTATGCCGGTCTGCATTTCGATTTCACCGGCACCGAGGAACAGCGCGGTTTTAAACAGGCCGTGGTTGAACAGATGGAACAATCCGGCCAGCAACGCCAGCGCCGCCAGTTCCGGCAGATTCAGCGCCACACCGGTCATTGCACCGCCGACGCCGAGCAGAATAATCCCGACGTTTTCCAGCGTGTGATAGGCCAGCAGACGGCGGATATCGTGCTCCATCAGCGCGTAAAGCCCGCCAATAAACGCGGTCAGGATTGCCAGCAACAACACCATCAGGCCCCACCAGAGTGGCGGTGCGCCGAGCAAATCCAGACCGACTTTTACGATGCCAATAATGCCGATTTTCATCAGCACGGAAGAGAACAGGGCTGCGGCATGTGCCGGTGCGCTGGAGTGTGACTGCGGCACCCAGGCGTGCAGCGGAATAATCCCCGCATAAAGCCCGAAGCCCGCCAGCGCCAGCAGGAAGGCCAGCGATTTTGCGCCCGCCGGGAAGGCCGTGTGGCGCAGAACGTCAAAATCCAGACTGCCGCTGACGTGATGCAAAACCGTGAACGCCAGAATCAGGCAAACCGTGCCAAGGCGGCCCGATAAAAACTGATTCAGACCGGCACGACGGCTTTTCACATCGTCGGTTTGGACGATCAGGAAGTAGGCGCACAGCGCCGCCAGTTCCATCATTACCAGTAGTTCAATGGCGTTATTCGCGACCGCCGCCGCCGTCAGCGCCGCCATCAGTAAATGACACAGCAGGCCGGTGCGGCTGCGTTTACGGGATGTTGTCCCCGCCAGCCACGCGCAGGCGTACAGACTGCAAAACAGCGCCGTGACTGACATCGCCAGCAATAACACTCCGTTCAGCGGGCTGAATTCAGCAGTGAACGGCAACACCGGCAGAGCCACGGCCTGCACTGCGCCGCCACGGTGAACTATTTCGAAAGCGGCAACGATGACCGCCGCAGAAGCCACCATGCCGCCCAGCCCTGAAATCAGGCCGCTGAGCCGTGCGGCGGCAGAAAATACCCCGCCCGCCACGCCGCTCACCAGCCAGATAAGCAGTGCCAGCGCCAGCAACGAGGCCGGTTCTAAAGCAAACAAAGCCATCATGATTTGGCCCCCGCGTCAGGCGTGGTGAAGGTGGAATAAGCCGCAGGGAACGCGTTCATCGCATTCAGGCGTTTTTGCTGGCTGCTGTGTTCGGCCAGACCGGCGGTTACCAGCGTGATGGCCTGCGTCGGGCAGGTTTTGATGCACGCCGGTCCGTCCGGACTGAAACTGCATAAATCGCATTTCACCGCCACGGCGCGTAATCCGGGCACGCAATCCAGGAACGGGCTGACGGCGCGCGGCGCACGCGGGGCGGGCAGCGCTTTTGAGGTATTACAGTTGCGCGGAATATCCACCGGTGTGCTGCCGGAAAAGGTGATCGCGCCAAACGGGCAGGCAATCCCGCACAGTTTGCAGCTCACGCACAGGCTTTCGTTGAGATGAATGGCCTCGTCCTGACGGGTAATGGCATTGACCGGGCACACCTGCGCGCACGGGGCATCTTCACACTGGTGGCACATGACCGGCGCGGAATCCAGCCGGTTGCGCATCACCTGCAAACGGGGCGCAGACTGCAAGCCGTGCAGCTGATGTTCCTGCGAACAGCTGGCCATACAAGTGTTGCAGCCGATACACAGCTTCGGATCGGCGATCACATATTGATTCATGGCGGCGATGCAACTCATGAAGTCTCCTTTTCATTTCGTCAAAGGTGACGAAATCGGCACTTAAATTGACATTTCGACACTTATGTCGGAATTAATCCCCGTAAAAACCGGCACTCACACGACGCGGGAAAATATTTCCGTCAGACCGGCGCAATAATGTATTTCTGACTATGAATCAGGCGCGGCTAAGTAATTTTTCTAATTGCGCCTGAATAGGCTGATTGCTGTGCAGGGAGTCGTAAATACACTGATAGATAGCGGAAATCTTATTCAAATAATGCTCCAGAACGGCGTTTTTATCGTGGATATCCACGGTGCCGTCGATCCTGCCTTCTTCACTCAGTGCGGCGTGGGCAAAGGTTTTGAATTCAGGCTCTTCGCCGCTGTGCGCCATGTTCAGGCTGTACACGATGTCCTGACTGTAAAAGTCATCGCTCAGGTGAATGCTGACGGTGAAATGATTGAACAGTGTGAAGCGGATATCCTGATCTTCACCACAGCAAAACTCGTGATTAATCTTCTTATTTGAATGGGTTACCGCCTGGATCAGGCTGTTCTGGTAAGTGCGCCACTGTGATTTCAGATGGCTGTTTTTGCTGGCAATATAGTCAGCCTTCGTGGTCAATTTGCTGAGAGTGCTCATGTCATTACCCGTTATTGTGTTGTGCGTGAGTGTCATTTTTCATCGCCCCGTGACGACAAAAAAATGGCGCATAACCCTCTAGGGGCATAAAGCGTGCCAGTTCCGATAATTATTTTATTAATGATTTTAAATCATGTGTTTAGGTTATTTTCTGCCAGTTTGGGAATCAGGGCAGATCACTCAATGATGTGTCGATGACACCTTATTTCGACAGATATGACGCACTAATTCCGTCACCGGGAAAGTCCGGGTATTTAATAAGCGTGATGAACTCTGGCATTAATATTGCAAAAGCCCTTTTATCTGACTCCATCGGGAGGGGAAATTATGCACGAAATAACGCTGTGCCAGAATGCCGTGGAAATAATGCAGGAATTTGGCCAGCAAAATAATGCGCGGCGAATAACCGCCGTGTGGATGGAAATTGGGGCATTTTCCTGCGTCGAGCCGGAAGCACTGCAATTTTGTTTTGAGCTGGCGTGCCGGGAAACACTGGCGGAAGGCTGCGTGTTGCACCTCGATACGCCCGCGGCGCAAAGCCGGTGCCTCGATTGCCAGAAAGATATCCGTCTGTTCCGCCCTGACGTATTGCTTTGCCCGGAATGCGGCGGCCGCAATGTGCGGGTGATCGCTGACGACGGCATGAAAATCAAACGTATTGAAATCGAATAACGGGTATCCGTAAACCCGGGGAGAAAACTATGTGCAGTACCTGCGGTTGTGCCAGCGGCGAGCTTCGGATTGAAGGCGTCAGCAGTGAGCATTCTCACAATGAACATTCTCATCACGATCATTCTCATCATGAACATTCGCATCCACACGAACACGGCCATTCGCACGGTTTGCCGTTTGCGCCGCGCCGGCTGGTGGATATCGAAAGGGATGTGCTGGCGAAGAACAATCATATTGCCGCGCATAACCGCGAACATTTTGCGCAGGCCGCCATTCTGGCGCTGAATCTGGTGTCCAGCCCCGGTTCCGGTAAAACGACGCTGCTGACCAGCACACTGACCCGCCTCGCGCCGTATTTCGACTGCGCGGTGGTGGAAGGCGATCAGCAAACCACTAACGATGCTGACCGTATCCGCGCGACCGGCGTGCCGGCGATTCAGGTGAATACCGGCAAAGGTTGCCATCTGGATGCGCAGATGGTGCATGACGCGGTACATCAGCTGTCGCCGAACAATAACAGCCTGCTGTTTATTGAAAACGTCGGCAATCTGGTGTGTCCGGCCAGTTTTGATCTCGGCGAACGGCATAAAGTGGCGGTGCTTTCCGTCACCGAAGGCGAAGACAAACCGCTGAAATATCCGCATATGTTTGCGGCCTCACGCCTGATGATCCTCAATAAAATCGACCTGCTGCCGTACGTCAGTTTTGACGTCGAAACCTGCATCGCCAACGCGCGGCAGGTGAATCCGGAGATTGAAGTAATCCGCCTTTCTGCCACCACCGGCGAAGGCATGGACGAGTGGCTGGCGTGGCTGGAGCAGCAGCGATGTGCATAGGCATTCCGGGGCAAATCGTTGCGTTGCATGAGCAACAGCCCGACCACGCCTGGGCGGAAGTTTGCGGTTTGCGGCGTGAGGTGAATATCGCGCTGGTTTGTGAAGGTATCAGTGAACGCGAACAGCTGATCGGCGGCTGGGTATTAATTCACGTCGGGTTTGCGCTGAGCCGCCTTGACGAGCACGAAGCGCAGGAAACGCTGGCGGCGCTGCACGCTATGGAAGAAGTGGAAGCCGACGTCGCGCTGTTTCTCGGCGCGGGGGAGGCCAGATAATGCGTTTTGTTGATGAATTCCGCGACCCGAAGCTGGCGAAAACGCTGATTGAACGCCTGCATAAACGGGCCGCGCAACTGCCGTATACCGCTGAAAAGCCGATGCAAATTATGGAAGTCTGCGGCGGCCATACCCACGCGATTTTCAAGTTTGGTCTGGATAAACTGCTGCCCCCGCAGTTGGAATTTATTCACGGCCCCGGCTGCCCGGTGTGCGTGCTGCCGATGGGCAGGATTGACGCCTGTTGTGAAATTGCGGCGCACGCGGACGTGATTTTTTGCACCTTCGGCGATGCGCTGCGGGTGCCGGGAAAACAGGGCTCGCTGCTGAACGCGCGCGAACGCGGCGCGGATGTGCGGGTGGTCTATTCGCCGCTCGACGCCCTGAAGCTGGCGCGGGAAAACCCGCAGCGTCAGGTGGTATTTTTCGCGCTCGGCTTTGAAACCACGCTGCCGGTGACGGCGGTCACGTTGCAACAGGCACGGCGCGAAGGGCTGACCAATTTCAGCATCTTCTGTCAGCACATCAGCCTGATCCCGACGTTGCGCAGCTTGCTGCAACAAGACGATGTCCGCATCGACGCCTTTCTCGCGCCCGGCCATGTCAGCATGGTGATCGGCACCGCGCCGTACCATTTCATTAATACCCAATTCGATAAACCGCTGGTGGTCAGCGGGTTTGAGCCGCTGGATATGCTGCAAAGCGTATTCATGCTGGTGGAACAAGTTTGCGAGGCATCGTGTAAAACCGAAAACCAATACCGGCGCATCGTGCCCGAAGAGGGTAATGTGCTGGCACAAAACGCCATCCGCGAAGTCTTTCAGCTTTCCGGCAGCAGCGAATGGCGCGGACTGGGGCTTATCGAAGAATCGGGGATTTCCCTGACGGAAGCCTACAGGGCCTTCGACGCCGAGCGCCGTTTCAGCCCGCAGACGCAATCGGTGGCCGATGATCCGCGTTCACGCTGCGGCGACGTGCTGACAGGGCGCTGCAAGCCGCATGAGTGCCCGTTGTTTGGCACCGGCTGCACGCCGCATAACGCGTTTGGCGCGCTGATGGTCTCCTCCGAAGGAGCCTGCGCCGCCTGGTATCAGTACCGGTATCAGGAAAATAAACAAGAGCAGCAAGAGATGAAACAGAAGGTGGCAGGATGAGCGAGCGCAATGACGTCGTGACGATGGCGCACGGCAGCGGTGGCCGCGCGATGCAGCAGATGATTGAACGGATGTTTCTCAGCGCGTTCGATAATCCGTGGCTCAACGAACGCGAAGACGGCGCGCGGTTATCGCTGGCCGCGCTGAGCCAGCAGGGCGACCGTCTGGCTTTCACCACCGACAGCTATGTCATTGATCCGATTTTCTTTCCCGGCGGTAATATCGGCAAACTGGCGGTGTGCGGTACGGCAAACGATTTGTCCGTCAGCGGCGCAACACCGGCGTATCTCTCCTGCGGATTCATTCTGGAAGAGGGTTTGCCGATGGATGATTTGCAGAAAATTGTCAGCCTGATGGCGCAAACCGCACGCGACGCCGGGATCGCGATTGTCACCGGTGACACAAAAGTCGTGCAGCGCGGCGCGGCCGACAAGATTTTCATTAACACCGCCGGGATCGGCGTGATCCCCGGCGATGTGGCATGGGGCGCGGGGCAGATTCAGTGCGGAGATAAAGTGATCGTCAGCGGCACGCTGGGGGATCACGGTGCCACCATTCTCAATCTTCGCGAGCAACTGGGTATGGATCTCGGTATTCAGAGCGACTGCGCGGTACTGGCACCGATGGTTACGCCACTGCGCACTGTTTCCGGCGTTCACGCCCTGCGCGATGCGACGCGTGGCGGGGTGAACGCGATTTTGCATGAGTTCAGCGAGGCCAGCGGTTTCGGCATCTCCATCGATGAGAATGCGCTACCGGTCAAACCTGCGGTACGGGGAATTTGCGAGCTGCTGGGGCTGGAACCGCTCAATTTTGCCAATGAAGGCAAACTGGTGGCGGTGGTTTCTGCGCAGGCGGAAGACACGGTCCTGAAATTATTGCGCAGCCATCCGCTGGGAGCCGACGCCGCCACGATCGGCGAGGTCACTGAAAATCCACAGGTCTGCCTGCGCGGCGCGCTCGGCGTTTCCCGCCAGCTCATGCTGCCACATACCGAACCTTTACCCCGCATTTGTTGATCTCATCAGGGGGCTGAGTCCCACGAAAGGGGTAGACTTTTCCGTATTGCCCTTTTTTCAGAAACTACGTTATCCAGAGCTAACGCTATGCAGAGTGCAACCATGAGCACGACAAAACACAAAGGATTGCTGGAACTGACGCGCACGCTGCTGCTGCAACAGACCATGACTTCGCTGCTGGAAACCCTCACCCAGGTGGTGCAGAGTGCCGGTATTGCAGAATCGGTGACGCTGGTGTTGTTTGACAGCAACAGTGATCGCGTCAGTTTTTACGGCATCGATCCGCATCATCAGCCGGTGAGTTATGAAGACGAAACCCTGCTCGCCACCGGGCCGGTACATGCGCTGCTCAGCAACCCGAAAACCCAGGTCTGGCGCAGTGAGGCGCTGCATTTACGTTACCCGCAGTTGTCCGCGCTCAACCTGTATCCGGCGTTTACCGACTATTGTCTGGTACCGTTGCTGGCGGCTTCCGGCCTGCTCGGCGGCTGCGAATTTACGCGTCAGCACGCGGCACCGTTCAGTGAAGAAGATAAAAGCGGCCTGCACGAACTCTGCATGCTGGCGGCGATTGCGGTTGAACAGATTCAGCTGCGTGAAAACGCGCTGCTTCAGCAATCGCTGCTGCGCCACGAACGCGATGATTTCCGCATACTGGTGGACATCACCAATGCCGTGCTTTCCAAGCTTGATCTCGACGAACTGACCGGCGAGATCGCCAAAACCATTCATCATTTTTTTCACATCAACGCCATCAGCATTGTGCTGTGCGATGCCGACAAAGACAGCGAACAGGCCAGCGTTTACGCCACGCATTATGTGCAGACGCATGTCGCCGAACGCGAACAAACGCGCATGACGCTGGCCGGATCGCTGGAACAGCAGGTCATGAAAACCGGCGAAATGTTGCTGACCAACGTGCGGCCTTCCGGAGAGCTGGAGGACGATGAGAGCACGCTGTTCCAGCTGTTGTGGCGCGACCAGACCAAAACCCTGTGCATTTTACCGCTGCGTTTCGGCCATAAAACGCTGGGCGTTCTCAAACTGGCGCAGTGTCAGCCGGATAATTTCAATTCCGCCAACCTGCGGGTTTTGCAGCAAATCGCCGAGCGTATTGCGATTGCGGTGGACAACGCGCTGGCCTATCAGGAAATCAAAAGCTTGAAGGAAAAACTGCAACACGAAAACCTGTATCTGACCGAGCAAATTAACAGTAACACCCCGGATTTCAGCGACATTGTCGGGCGCAGCGCAGGGATGTCTGCGGTGCTCAAACAGGTGGAGATCGTGGCGAAAAGCGACTGTTCGGTGCTGATCCTCGGGGAAACGGGCACCGGCAAAGAACTGATCGCCAGAGCGATACATAACCTCGGCGATCGCCGTGATCAGCGGATGGTCAAAATGAACTGCGCGGCAATGCCCGCCGGGCTGATGGAAAGTGACCTGTTTGGTCATGAAAAAGGATCTTTCACCGGCGCAACCGCGCAGCGGATGGGGCGTTTTGAGCTGGCCGACCAGGGCACGCTGTTCCTCGATGAAGTCGGGGAAATCCCGCTGGAGCTGCAACCTAAACTGCTGCGTATTTTGCAGGAACGTGAATTTGAAAGGGTCGGCGGCAATAAACTGATCTCGGTGAACGTGCGCATGATCGCCGCGACCAACCGTGACCTGCGGCAAATGGTGGAAGACAAAGAATTCCGCAGTGATTTGTATTACCGGCTGAATGTGTTCCCGATTGTGATCCCGCCGCTGCGCGAACGCCCGGAAGATATTCCGCAACTGGTCAAATTCCTGACTTACAAAATCGCCAAGCGGATGAAGCGCACCATCGACAGCATTCCGGCGGAAACGCTGCGCCTGCTGAGCCGTATGCCGTGGCCGGGGAATGTCCGTGAGCTGGAAAACGTGATTGAACGCGCCGTGCTTCTGACGCGCGGCACGGTGCTGGATCTGCAACTTCCCGAACTGAATTATCCGCTGCCGGTGACGCCGGTTGCGCCACCGGCGTTCTCTGAACCGGTGCCTCACCTGAGCGAAGACGACGAGCGTGAGCGCATTATCGCGGTCCTGAAAGAAACCAACGGCGTGGTCGCCGGGCCGCGCGGAGCCGCGCAGCGTCTGGGGTTAAAGCGCACCACCTTGCTGTCACGCATGAAAAAACTCGGTATCGCGGCACACTAAGATATACGACAGAAATTCCCCTTCCGGCGCAGAATTCTGCCAGAAGGGGCGTCTGATTTCCGTCAGCCAGCCGCTTTCTTGCCGGGCAATGAAATATGCCCGATACGGTAATGCTGACCGGTTCCGGCCTGCACCGCTTTCCCCGCCGTAAAACGTATTTTCTTCCAGTTTGTGGTATCCCACGCGGTGACATCGATCACTACGTCGCCGCTGATTTCCTGGTGATTTAGCGGGGTGAGGTCACTGTAAGGCGGAATATCCGTCATCTCGCGACGGGCAAATACCGCCGCCGCCACCTCCTCACTGATGCGGGCGGAAAGCACCGGATAAACCTGGACCTGCGGCCACCCGAACGCTTTCGCCACGCCCTGAAAACCCGCGCTGAGCAGAAAACGGTGCATACTTTCCGCGTCCTGCCACAGATAAAACGGCGCGTAGAGATTTTCTGCGCTGCCCGTCGCGGTATCGTCGCGGCGCGCATACAGATAGGTTTTGAAAATCAGCCCCAGAAAACCGTCCAGCAAATGCCCGTTATCTGCAATCCGTCGTTCAATAATGCCCATGTCGTAATCAGCGGGCAGCGTGAAACTGTATTGCATCGCAATCATAATTTGCCCCCTTCTGAGCGGCTGATGGCGGCAACGCGGAAGACGTCACCGTGGCTGAATGACCAGTCTTCCGGCTGGGTGAAATTCACCACCACCATGATGTCCGCCGGGTCGATGCCGATTTCTGCGTGCAGTTTTTCGTTCAGATAACGGTACAGCGCGCTTTTCTGTCCGGCATCACGGGGTTTCCCCGCCGTGATGTGGAACAGCAGAAAATCGTCTGAACGACGGCTGTCCGGGCCTGCCAGATACGTCGGGTTGATCACCCGCTGGCCGGGATTTACCGGTTCAAACAGCTGGAAGCAATCGTCTTTCGGCACGGAAAACGTGGTGACCAGCGCGTCCTGTAAGACAGTGGAAATCGCGTTTTGCCAGCCTTCGAGACGGTGTTCAGGGATTGAAATTCGGGTAAAAGGCATGATGATTTTCCTCTGTTATTGCGGGTTCAACTCTGCGAAACGGGTCAGCGCGGAAGCGGCGGCGGGCCATCCGGCATAAAACGCCAGATGCGTGATCACTTCGCTCAGTTCGCTGTGTGTCACCCCATTTTTCACCGCCAGATCCAGATGAAACGGCAACTGTTCGGTGCGGTTCAGCGCAATCAGCGCGGCGACGGTAATCAGGCTGCGGTCGCGGGCAGGCAACTCGCTTCGTTGCCACAGGTCGCCAAACAAAACCTGCTCAGTCACTTGCGCGAGTTTTGGCGTCAGGCGCGTCATGGTTTCAGGTGGCAGCATAGGGGATGGTGTCTTGGCGCTCATTTCAGGCTCCTTTTGGCGGGTGTGAAAAGGAGCATAAAGCGTTATAATTATCCTTAATATCGAAAATATCAGCAGCATTAATCCATAAAAACGGGATGATTAAACGTGGCTAAACGACCGGTAACTTTCGATGCAGAGGCGCTGCGCAGTTTTGTCACCGGCATCGAACTGGGAAGTTTTGTGCTGGCGGCTGACCGCCTCGGGCGCTCGACGTCGGCGGTCAGCGCACAGCTGAAAAAGCTGGAGCAGCAGGCGGGTACGGAACTGGTGCAAAAAGCCGGAAGGCATCTGATGCTGACCGCGCAGGGCGAAGTCATGCTCAGTTATGCGCGGCGGATTTTGAGCCTCAACGACGAAGCCAGCGCGGCGTTATCGGCCAGTACCCTGAGTGGCAGCATTAATCTGGGTATGCAGGAAGATTTCGGCGAGGCACTGTTACCGGCCATTCTCGGCACCTTTACCCGCGCGCATCCGCAGGTACAGCTTTCCGCCAGCATTACGCGCAATCAGCAATTGCTCGACGGCATCCGGCATAACGAATTCGATCTGGCGGTGTGCTGGCAGGCCGATGACGTCCCGCTTTTCCCGACCAGCCGGGCGCTGGGCCGCATTCCGCTGCGCTGGATCGGGCCGCCAAATTTCTCGCTGGCGCATTATCTGGAAACCGGCGAACCGCTGCCTTTACTGGTGTTTGAAGCGCCGTGTCTGATGCGAAGTGCCGCAACGGCGGCGCTGGATAAAGCGGGGATCCCGTGGCGGATTGCCTTTACCAGCCGCAGCCTGGGCGGGATCTGGGCGGCGCTCTCCGCCGGTTTGGGGATTACCTTACGGACGGACTTTGGCCGACCGGCAGCCCTGAAGATTCTGGAGGATTTGCCCCCACCGGGCGAAATCGGCATCACTCTTCATCAGAGCCAGATGCAGCCGGGCGAACCGGCGACGTATCTGACGGATGCCATCACCGGCTTTTTCGCCACCGGACAGTGACGGGTTTTACTTTTTAGCGGGCTGAGTGCGGTAGTGTTCCAGCCGCTCGCGAAAGTAAGCGCGCAGATGTTCCGGCTGTTCCATCTCAACTTCTTCCGGGTTGACCGGCAGGTGATTGCGCTCGCGCACGGCGACGGTTCCTGCTGCCAGTCCGGCACTCACTTTTTCCATTTCTTCCGGGGTAAGACCTGCGAGATTCTTGTTCATAGCGTCTCCTTTAGACTGCACGCAGTTTAGCACTGTCGGCGGGCAAAAAGGGGGGAGTGCGGCGGCAGATTGAAATCCAATTTCACATTCAGTTTACATAATCGTCAAAAACAGACCATTATTTAGTCTTCGATTTCCCGGAACGGAGCCTGATGATGACGCGAATGACAGCCAAAGATTTTCCGCCAGAACTGCTCGAATACTTTGATTTTTATGTTCACGGCAAAATGACCAAGCGCGAGTTTCTCGATCTCTCGGCAAAATTTGTGGCGGGAGGGTTGTCGCTGGCGGCGCTCTCCACGCTGATGACACCCAACTATGCCTACGCCGAACAGGTGCAATTTACCGACCCGGATATTGTGGCGGAATATATTCAGTACCCGTCGCCGCAGGGGCATGGCAGCGTAAAAGCCTATCTGGTGCGTCCGGCCAAAGCCGCCGGGAAGGTGCCGGGCGTGGTGGTGGTGCATGAAAACCGGGGCCTGAATCCGTACATCGAAGACGTCGCGCGTCGCGTGGCGAAAGCCGGATTTGTGGCGCTGGCACCGGACGGCCTGAGTTCCGTCGGCGGTTATCCGGGCAATGATGAGAAGGGCCGCGAGCTTCAGCAAAAAGTGGATCCTGCCAAACTAATGAATGACTTTTTTGCCGCCGTGGAGTTTCTGATGCACCACGAAACGGGCACCGGAAAAGTCGGTATTACCGGTTTCTGTTATGGCGGTGGCGTGGCGAACGCGGCTGCGGTGGCTTACCCGGAACTGGCGGCGGCGGTGCCGTTTTACGGACGTCAGCCAAAGGCCGAAGACGTGCCGCGCATCAAAGCGCCGTTATTGCTGCATTATGCCGAACTGGATAAGCCGATCACTGACGGCTGGCCAGCTTATGAGGCCGCGCTCAAGGCGAACAATAAACTGTATGAAGGGTATGTGTATTCCGGCGTCAATCACGGATTCCACAATGATTCGACGCCGCGCTATGACAAAGCGGCCGCCGATCTGGCGTGGGATCGCACCATCGCCTGGTTTAAAAAGTACCTCGACCCGCAGACTGAGACGGCATAAATGAAAAGGGCAGGAGATGATCCTGCCCTTTTTGCATTCTGACTCAACCGGTATGGATCAGGACTTCAGTTTGTCATCAAAATCTGACGCGTCATGGCGTTCTGCCAGTTGCTGATCCGGCTCGCCCCAGGTGCGATTGACGATGCGGCCGCGTTTGACTGCCGGACGATCCGCCACTTCCGCTGCCCAACGCTGGAAGTGTTTGTAGGACTGGATTTCCAGGAATTCGGCGGATTCATACAAACCGCCCTGCGCCAGACTGCCGTACCAGGTGAAAATGGCGATATCGGCAATTGTGTATTCTTCACCGGCAATAAAGCGGTGATCGGCCAGCTGGCGGTCCAGCACGTCGAGCTGGCGCTTGGCTTCCATCGTGAAACGGTTGATGGCGTATTCGATTTTGACCGGCGCGTAATGGTAAAAATGCCCGAAACCGCCGCCCAGATACGGCGCGGAGCCTTGCAGCCAGAACAGCCAGTTCAGGGTTTCCGTGCGCCCCGCGAGATCTTTCGGCAGGAACTGACCGAATTTCTCCGCCAGATACAGCAGGATATTGCCGGATTCAAACACGCGGATGGGCGGTTTGGCGGAGTTATCCAGCAGTGCCGGGATCTTAGAATTCGGGTTCACATCAACAAACCCGCTGGAGAACTGATCGCCTTCGTTAATGCGGATCAGATGCGCATCGTATTCCGCACCGCTTTCACCCAGCGCCAGCAACTCCTCGAGAAGGATCGTCACTTTCTGGCCGTTCGGCGTGCCCAGCGAATACAGCTGCAACGGGTGTTTGCCGACCGGCAGCGTTTTCTCATGCGTCGGGCCTGCAACCGGGCGGTTGATGTTTGAGAACTTGCTGACTTCGTCTTTATTCCAGGTCCAGACTTTAGGCGGTTGGTATTGTTCTGACATGAGGATGCTCCGTCTGCATTTAAGGGGGTGTAAGACTGAAAAGTCTAGCAGGAGAAAATGCAGCGTGACGCTGAGAATGTGCCCAAAACCTTGGGTTGGCCGCCCAAACGGGCTTCAGTTTAAAATCAAGACCTTGGGTTGCCACCCAAACTGGCTTCAGGTCAAAATCAAGACCTTGGGTTGCCACCCAAACTGGCCTCAAGGAGCGCCTATCGCCGCGCCCCTTGAGAATCCCGGGCTCTTTAACTGCGCGCTGCCGCTCGCTGGCACTGTTTCAGCCACTCTGGCTATTGCCGCAAAATCTCGCCGCTGCGCGGTTCCCTCCCGTCGGGTTACAAACCGCGCGAAAAGAGTCGCGGTTTTCCACCTCTCCATACGGCGCGATTTTTGAAAGCGGCCAGGGGCTATGTAATTCGAAAGATTGATGTCGGGTGGTTTTGATTTGCTCCTTCCTCTCTCACGAGGGGAAGGCCGGGATGGGGTGTTGGTTTTAGCGGCTCAGTGGCCTGCTAAACCCCCTCCCGGCCTCCCCTTCGCAGGGGGAGGAGCAAACCAACCGTTCGCAAATGTTTGCACATTTAGAAAGCCTCCAGCCGCTTTCAGAAAGCTTGCCGAACGAAGTGTTTCGAGACCAATGGCTCGAAACCGAGAAAGGGAACCGCGCAGCGGCAAGTTTTTGCGGCAATAATTGTGGCTGCTGAAACAGTGCCAGCGAGCGGCAGCGCGGAGTAAAAAAGACGCGGAGATTCCAAAGAGGGGGCCGTCCAGCCCCTCTTTGGTCGGTTTCGGCGCAGCGCGTTAAGCGATCACCGCACATGAAAAACCGAAATTTTCTCGATCAACTGTCAGCCCTCACGCCAAGTGAGAAACCGCCCGGGCAGCGGTCTCTGCCCCCATCAGTCCTGCATTAACGCACTCCTCCCCCATCCATCACAATCGTGGTACCGGCGATAAATCCCGCCGCCGGGCTGGCGAGATACAGGCAAAGTTCACCCACTTCTTCGGATGTGCCGATGCGTCCGACCGGGTGTTTGCGGAGGGTGTCCTGCCGCGATTTTTCGCCGTCTTCGTGCGAATCAAACCACACCTGATTTCCGGCGGTGTCGATAAAGCCGGGGGCAATGCCGACGGTGCGGATGGCCGGGCCCCATTCGATGGTCAGGCTTTGTACCAGCGAGAGCAGGGCGCGTTTGGTGATGTTGTAAGGCGCGCAGCCCGGCATAGTGGAAAAGGCGTGGTTGGAGGTCATCACCAGAATGACGCCTTTGGATTTTTCCAGAAGCTCACGGCAGCATTTCGCAATGTACCAGTGCGAACGCAGGTTCAGATCGAGGTTGTGATGCCAGTCTTCCAGCTCACAATCAATGCCTTTGAAAACATTTTTTCCGGCGTTCGATACCAGCACGTCAAGGCGGCCAAAACGGATTGTCACGTGGCTGATGAATTCATCAATGCTTTCCGTTCGGGTCATGTCGACGGAGTAATAGAAAAATTGTTCAGGATATCTTTTGCTCAGCTCCTGCGCGTGGGGCGCTTTGTCGGGCGCGGAAAACGCGCAGCCGACCACGATGTCGCCCTGATTCAGAAAGGTTTGCGCGATGGCGTTGCCGATGCCCTGGCTGGCACCGGTGACAATCACGACGCGGGGCGTGCGGGACGATGTGTTCATAGGAACTCCGAAAAAGTGGTGAGGAAATTGTCGATAGTCAGATGATCTTGCGCGGTCAGCGTCCGGCCCGGATGGCGGCAGTAATCTGTCGCGATGATCCCGCGCCGGTGCAGAAGCGTTTTTTCCACCTGAATGATGTATTCGCAGTGCGTCATCCACTGCCGGATCCACGGTAAAAGCTGCTGATGCAGCGCCTGCGCCGCGTCGGTTTTTCCGGCCTGCCACAGCCGGTAAATCTGCACGTAGATTTCACTGAACGAACAGCCGGGCATGACGCCTTTACCGCCGGCTTCGAGCATTTCCAGCATGTACAAACCGGCGTAACCGTTGAGTACGCTGGCCTGCGGCG
This sequence comes from Rahnella sikkimica, assembly GCF_002951615.1. Classification (GTDB taxonomy): domain Bacteria; phylum Pseudomonadota; class Gammaproteobacteria; order Enterobacterales; family Enterobacteriaceae; genus Rahnella; species Rahnella sikkimica. The sequence goes on from NZ_CP019062.1 coordinate 243,630, forward strand.
CGCGTTGCAGGAATTCGCGGGTGTAACTGACCGGCGGATTACATTCGATTTTGAAGACTGCGTGCGGGTAGCGCGTGGCCACGTCACTGAGCTGTTCGGGCGTGATCGGCAGCCCGGTTTCACCCGGCGCGTATTGCACCATCACCGGAATATCCACTGCTTCCAGCACCGAGAAAATGTGATGAGAAATCGCGGCGGCGTCGGGTTGCAGGAAGAACGGCGGCAGCAACATCAGCGCATCGGCACCGCGTTTCTGATAATCCCGCGCGCGCTTCACTGCCACTTCGGTGCTGTGATCGGTCACAGACAGCGCGCGAAAAATGCCGTTGCCTTTGAGGTCTGAGAGAAAACATTCGGCCAGCAACAGCCGCTCGCTGTCGTCGAGTTTGGGGAATTCGCTGGCGATGCCAAACAGCGTCAGCCCCTGAATGCCGGTTGCCGCCAGGTGTTCCAGCATCCGGCTGAAACTGGCGTAATCCGGTTCACCCGACCGGGTAAACGGCAGGGCGGCAATCGGATTGACGCCGAAAATATCGGAAGACTGAACCATTTTTACTCCTCGTCCCTGTCAGCTAAAACCGCACCCTGTGCCGCCGGTAATGCCCAGCGGCGGTATAAACGCAGGAATCCGCGCGGCACCTGTTTTTCGACCGGCACCCAGCGGGTGCGGCGTTCGGCCAGAATGTCTGCGCTGACGTTGAGGGTCAGCTCGCGGGTCGGAATATTGATGGTGATGATGTCGCCGTTTTCCACCAGCGCCAGATCGCCGCCGTCGCTGGCTTCCGGCGAGATATGCCCGACGAATAAGCCACGGTTGGAACCGGAGAAACGCCCGTCGGTGATCAGCGCGCAGCTGTCCGACAGCCCCATGCCTTCAAGGCATTTCATCGGTTTGTACATTTCCGGCATGCCCGGCCCGCCTTTCGGCCCTTCATAGCGCAGAACTAGCGCGCTGCCCGGCGCAATTTCACCGGAGAGAATGGCATCGACGGACTCCTGTTCGCTGTTAAACACCACCGCCGGGCCGCTGAAGGTCATGAGATGATCCGGTACGGCGGCCGGTTTTACCACGCAGCCGAGCGGTGAAAGATTGCCGTGCAGCACGGCAACACCGGCTTCATTACGCACCGGGATCGCCAGCGTATGAATGACGTCCGGACGGCGCGATGTTGGCGTGGTGTCCAGCCATTGCGCTTTGGTTTGCCCGCTGACGGTCAGCGCCGAGGTGTCCATCAGCGAACTGATTTCTTTCTCGACGGCGGCCACGCCACCGGCTTCCCAGAAATCAATCATGTCGTATTCCGATGCCGGATACAGGGAGGCCACCAGCGGGACGTGGTGGCTCAGTTTGTCGAAATCCGACAGCGGCAGATGGCCGTATTCGGCTTCGTAATGAATCGCCTGCAAATGCAGGATGGCGTTGGTCGATCCGCCGGTCGCCAGCAGGTAAATCATGGCGTTGCGGATGGACGCGGGTGTGATGATCTGGCGTGCATTGACGCCGCGTTTCACCAGATCCACCGCCGTCTGACCGGTGCGGTACGCGCAGTCGCGGCGTTCCTGAGAAATCGCGGGCAGGGTGCTGCTGCCGGGCAAACTCATGCCGAGCACTTCAGAAATGCAGCACATGGTGTTGGCGGTGCCGTACATGGTGCAGGAGCCGGGGCCGGGTTCGGCGAGATCTTCAATGCGGCGGAATTCCGCTTCGTCGATTTCGCCCCGGCGTTTCCAGCCGATGGCCTCGGTGACAATATTGCCGTCCCAGTCTTTGCCGTGATAATGCGCGGGGTACATCGGCCCGCCGTTGACCAGAATCGCCGGAATATCCAGCCGCGCGGCGGCCATCAGCATGGCGGGAACAATTTTGTCGCACGAGCCGAGCATGACCATGCCGTCGAACCGGTGGGCGCGCATCATGACTTCAATCGAACTGGCGATCACTTCGCGCGCGGCCAGAATATAACGCATACCCAGATGGCCTTCGGCGATGCCGTCACACGGCGCGATGGTGCCGAAAACCATGCCGACGCCGCCCGCTTCATCAATCCCTTTAAGCACTCCGGCGGTCAGTTCGTTGAGATTGACGTGTCCGGCGGTGGCGTTGGTATAACTGTTCACCACGGCAATCACCGGGCGGCGCAACTGGTCGTCGGTGTGCCCCATCGACTTATACAGCGCACGTTTCAGCGCGCCGTCGTCTCCGCGTAATACCGGGTTAAAATGGTCATCCTGTGCGCCACCACAGGTGCCGCACGTTGTACATCCGCTCATACACTGCCTCTTTTTAATGACGATACGTCTTCTGTTTCAGCCGGTTTTTCAGCACAGCGGCGGGGGTTAACCAGCAGGGCTGGCAATAAAAAAATCAGGGGGGCGCACAGCAGCAAAAACGCGGCGAGGATGTACAGGCCGGTGTTGGTGCTGCCGGTGTTGTCTTTCAGCCAGCCGAGCACGGTCGGCCCGAAGAATCCGGCCAGATTGCCCACCGAGTTGACCAGCGCAATGCCCGCCGCCGCCGCCGTGCCCGAAAGCAGGGTGCCGGGCAGGCTGATATAGGTGGGGATCAGCGCCAGCGTTCCGGACATGGCGAGGCAAATCCAGGTCATCATCCAGAACGTGGAACCGCTGCAATAGGCGCTGAGCGTCAGCCCCACCGCGCCGATAATGGCCGGAATGGCGATATGCCAGCGCCTTTCGCTGTGCAAATCCGAGTGACGGCTGTTCCAGACCATAAACACCGCGCCGAAGACGTAAGGCAGGGCGGCGAGCAGCCCGATGTGGAAGTCGTCGCTGACGCCCGAGGTTTTGATGATCGACGGCAGCCAGAAGTTGATGCCGTAATAGCCGATGTTGAAGCTGAAGAAAATCAGCGCCAGCAGCCAGACATACCCGTTGCGGAACATCCGTTTCAGGCTTTGCGGCGGCTTACCAGCGTTGGCGGCCAGGCTGCGTTGCCGGTCGGTGTTCAGGTCACGGGCCACCATTTGCTTCTCGCTTTCCGTCAGCCAGCGGGCAGATTTGACGTCGTTATCGAGATAACGCAGCACCACAAACGCCAGCAGGAAGGACGGAACGGCTTCCACCAGAAACAGCCATTGCCAGTTGTGCAGGCCGTCGACGCCTTCGAAAGACTTCAAAATGAAGCCGGACAACGGGCTGCCGATGATAGTGGAAAGCGGCGTGACCAGAATAAACAGGCCGAGCGTGCGCGCCGACCGCCAGGACGGAAACCACAGCGTGAGATAAAACACGATGCCCGGAAAGAACCCCGCTTCCGCCACGCCGAGCAGGAAACGCAGTACGTAAAACTGCGTGGGCGTGGTGACGAAGATCATCGCCGCCGACAGCACCGCCCAGCTGATCATGATCCGCGCGATCCAGAAGCGCGGGCCGTAGCGTTGCATCATCAGGTTGCTCGGCAGTTCAAACAGGAAATAGCCGATGAAGAAGATCCCCGCGCCGATGCCATACACGGTGTCGCTGAAATTCAGCGCGTCCTGCATATGCAACTTGGCAAACCCGATATTGACGCGATCGAGATAAGCGAAGAAGTAGCACAAGATTAAAAACGGGATCAGACGGCGCGTGATCTTGCGGTACACCGCGCCTGTCGCTTTTTCAGGATCTGGAGTTGCCATGTCGTACCTCGTCATCGTGTCGGGGGATCAGCGCGGGTTGCCGATACTTCTCAGCGGTAAACCGGCCATCAGATTTTTTTCGATGTTTTCCAGTGAGATGTTTTTGGTTTCCGGGACGAAGATCAGGGTAAGCACGATGCAGACCACGTTGAGCGCGGCGTAAAGCCAGAACGTGCCTGCGCTGCCGATGGTGTCGATGAGCGTCAGGAAGGTTGCACCGATGATCATGTTGGCAATCCAGTTCGCCATCGTGGAACAGGTGACGCCAAAATCGCGGCCTGCCAGCGGCTGGATTTCAGAGCACAACACCCAGATCAGCGGCCCGGCGCTCATGGCGAATCCGACGATGAAAATCAGCAGCAAGGTGACGGCAACGTATTGCTGGGTCAGGCTGGAGATGCCGGTAAAGAACATCCAGCCCATCAGCGTCATGCAGATGGCCATCACGCTGAAACCCAGTTTGAGAATCGGTTTGCGGCCCCAGCGATCTACCAGACCGATGGCGATAAAGGTCGCCAGCACGTTGGTTAATCCGGCAATCACCGTTCCCCACATTTGCTGTTGCGTAGAGGCAAAACCGGCAATCGCGAAGATTTTCGGGGCGTAATACATGATGACGGTCATGCCGGTGAACTGCTGCATGAACTGCAACAGCACGCCGAGACAGGTGGAGCGGCGGAAATTGCTGTTGGCGCGGAATAACTGCCAGCCACGTTGTTTCATCTGCACGCTCTGGCGGATAGCTTCCAGTTCGATGTGTGCGTCGGCTTTGGTCGAACGCAGCAACAGCAGTACTTTTTCCGCCAGTTCACTTTTGTTTTTCATCATCAGCCAGCGCGGGCTTTCAGGCAGCGTTAATACGCCGCCAAACAAAACCAGCGCCGGGAAGGTAATAATGCCCAGCATCCAGCGCCAGTTACCGCTCTGGCTGAACGCCGTATCCGACAGAAACGCCGCCAGAATGCCGATGGTGATCATCAGCTGATACAGCGAAATCATGCTGCCACGGATGTGTTCGGGCGCGATTTCAGACAGGTATAGCGGAGCCACAAACGAGGCCACGCCAACCGCTGCGCCCAGCAGGAAGCGCGAGACGATCAGGATCTGCAAATCAGGCGCAAAGGCACAGCCGATGGAACCGGCGACGAACAGCGCGGCACCGATCAGCAACGTTTTTTTGCGGCCGATGCGCGTACACAACGGGCCGCTGCACAGCGCACCGAGCGCCGCGCCGAGCATCATCACGCTGACCACCATTTCCTGCTGATGGCTGCTCAGCCCGAATTCCTGCGCCAGAAACGGTAACGCACCGGCGATCACGCCCATGTCCAGCCCGAACAGCAGACCCGCCAGCGCGGCCATAAAACACACCAGCAGGGTTTGCCGGTTGGTTTGGGGAATCGGCCGGGAAATGATATTCGTCGTCATAAGTCACCTTTGAGATTATTTTGATTTTTATGGGTTTTTACAGGGTGAACAGGGAGGCCCGCTGTCCGGTGTAGGGCGTTTCGTAGCGCAGCAAAGCGCCATCCGTGGCGGACGGCGTTCTGAGCCCGTCGCGCGCCGAAGTGATGTATAAATCCTGAAAATTTCTGCCGCCGAAAGCGCAGCTTGAGGGCTGCATGACGGGCAAAGGGAACGTCGTGAGAAATTGCGGGGCATAATCATTAAGCTGATAAGCCGCCAGACAAGCCCCGCCCCAGCGGGCGTTGAGCAACAGGCCGGTGCGGGTTACGGCGGAGCCGTCGGCAAAAACATCGTCCGGCAGTGGCCAGGTGCGCAGCGTGGGTTTTGTGATGAGGCTGGCCGGGCTTTGGTAAAAGCAGTGCGCGAAAGTATCGATGAACCAGGCGTGACCGCCGTGCCAGACCAGCGTGTTCGGGACATGCTGATCGCCGAGCATTTTCACCGGCTGCGCGTCGCCGGTGGCGAAGCGATACCAGCCACCGATGGCGCGGGCGGCGGTGACGTCCATTGTGCTGAACCACACGGAACCGTCCGGCGCGACAGCCGCTTCGTTCGGGCGCGTGGCGGCGGTTTCCGGCCAGCCGCACAGCGGATAATGGGTGGCGGAGGCGTAATCATAGCGTTTTAAACCTTCCCCGGTGACCAGCAAAAAATGCTCCGGCCGGTCCGTCAGCAATGCGGCGCTGCACGTAAACGGCAGGGTGTGGATTTCAAACCGATCTTCCTGATACGGCCAGTAGCGCAGGATCCGCCGCTGCACGATATCGACCCAAATCAGCGATTGTGAACGGAAACACCAGACCGGCGTTTCGCCCAACTCAGCACGGTAATCGCCGATAACCGATACATTGTGCAGCACGGACGTTTTCATTGTTGCGCCGCCTGCTGCCATGCCGCCTGATACGCCAGCGCACGTTCGCGCAGGGCTGAGAGGGCGATGCCCGGCTGATACAAACCGCCGCCCAGACCAAATCCGTTTGCGCCCGCGTGCAGATAAGCGCGCATTTGCCCGGCATCGGCATTCACGCCGCCGACCGGCAGGCAAACCACTTCCGCCGGTAAAACTGCCCGCATCGCTTTGGTGACGGCAGGCGTGATTAATTCGGCAGGGAAAAACTTCAGTGCGCTGGCTCCTGCGCGCAGCGCCGCAAAGGCTTCGCCCGGTGTGGCAATGCCCGGCAAACTCAGCAGACCAAGTTCACAGGTGGCGCGGATCACCGTCGGTTCCATGTTCGGAGAGATAATCAGCTGCCCGCCCGCCTCCGCGACCTGATGCACCTGATGTTCAGTCAGCACGGTTCCCGCGCCGACAAAGCCGCGCTGGCCGGTGGTTTTCGCCATGATGGCGATGGATTCCAGCGGACGCGGGCTGTTGAGCGGCACTTCCAGGTAGGTAAACCCGCATTCGAGCAGCGTTTGTGCCACGCCCTGCGCTTCCTCCGGCGTGATGCCGCGTAAAATGGCAATCAGCGGCAACGTGCATTCCTGCCAGCGGCGGGAAAAACTCAGATAATTCATGCGGACTCTCCGTTCAGACACTGATAAATCTGCGTCATGCCCTGAATGAAGCACGCATTGCCGTCGGCAGAATTGAGGGTGATTCCGAGCTGTTTGGCGGCGCGGGTATAACGTTCCGTTAAGGCGGGTGAACCGACGATCCACGCCTGTTTGTGCGCCACGGCGTGTAATTCCGCGCCGATCAGCAGACCGGATAAATAGCTGGCGACCTGATCGGGAGCGAGTACGCCGTTCAGCCGCAAAGTGCGGGCTGAAAACAGTGCATTGCTCAGGTGTGGCGCGCGCTGCGCATGGGTGACGCCGAGGGCAAAAGCGGGTTCGTCTTCCGGCGCTGGCGGCACATCACGCCCAAGCAGTGAATGGCTGAGCATCACCGAATAAATCTCGCCGGTCATGAACGTGCTGAACTGCCGGATCTCACCGTTATGCAGCTCGGCGTGTTTGCTGTGCGTGCCGGGCAGGATCACGTACTGGCTGTTTTGCGGAGCGGGATGCCGCGCCGCCAGCCCGATCAGCTGAATTTCTTCGCCGCGCATGACGTCAGGCAAACCGAATTCATTGTTCCCGCTGACGCCCGCGACAATCCGGCACGGGCTGCCCCACGGCGTTTCCAGCACAGCGGTATATTTCGCCAGTTGCTGGCAACCGGCGGGCAGCGCGACATACGGCACTTCCTGCCAGCCCTGCTGTGAACCAACCATGCCCGCCATCAGCACTGGCAGTTGAGGGAATTCATCCAGCCAGTTGCCGATCAGCGGTTTGAGCGTGGCGGCAAACTGGCGGTCAGGCACATGCAGCAGGCCGCAGGGCGCGCTGATCTGGTCGAGGCATTCATGCTCTTTCATCAGAAACGCCCGAAAATTCGAGGTTCCCCAGTCGATGGCAATCCAGTGTTTTTTCATTCTTGAGTTACAACTCTATTAATCTTGTGTGACAAGAATGATGGGGAAAAAATAACCTTATAACTGTGAGGGAGATCGGAAGTTAGCTAATTGGGGAAAGAAAGATCGTTAAAAGAAGTGCTGATACTTTTCGGGGATTTCGCGCCAGATGTGTTTATGGGCGGCGCTCAGCAGGATGTGGCGCATACATTTACGCGCGGAATCAGCCTGTTTCAGGCGGATCGCTTCCAGCAAATCGCGGTGCTGCTGCACGGCTTCCTGCGTCAGTTGCAGGTCATCTTCGAGGGTTTGTTTGAATGACAGGAGCATAGCCGCCGACAGCGCGTTACCAACCGACGCCAGAAACGGGTTATGACACGACTGCAAAACGGCGGTGTGAAACGCCAGATCGCCTTGCTCGAATTGTACGGCAGAATTATTTTTCTGGCCGGACTGCATGGTCGCCAGCGCATCTTCAATCGCGGCCAGGTCATGACCGGTGGCATTGAGCGCGGCCATCGCCGCGACGTCCGGCTCAAAAATCAGGCGTGTGAGCATCAGCTGTTCCACCAGCTCCGATTCGATACCGACATCTTCGAGCCACGACAACACTTCGGCATCCAGAAAGCTCCACTGCTCGCGGGGCGTAACGATGCTGCGGCGCTTGGCCTGAATCAGTAACATCCCTTTCGCCCCCAGCACCTGAAGCGCATTTCGCACCGACGTGCGCGACGCTTCATACTGCTGCGCCAGCTCATTTTCCCCCGGGATCGGTAACCCGACCGCCAGCTCGCCGCGAATAATGCGCAAGGCTAAATCGCGGGTAATCGATTCTGAAACAGAAGCAGTGAGTTTGTTCATGACGATCTCGGGGGCAGGGGGCCGGTGACGGCGGTAATCGTAACATTTTAATGGGTTTGTTCCAGCATGACGTTGGGTTGCTACCCAAACTGGCTTCATTTCAAAATCAAGACCTTGGGTTGCCACCCAAACTGGCCTCAAGGAGCGCCTGTCGCCGCGCCCCTTGAGAATCCCGGGCTCTTTAACTGCGCGCTGCCGCTCGCTGGCTATGTTTCAGCCACTCTGGCTATTGCCGCAAACGCCGCCGCTACGCGGTACTTTCGCTTCGGGTTCGAACCAGCTCGAAAACAGACTCTCGCCGTTTCTCACCACTCGCTCAACATCGTTTTGAAAGCGGCCAGAGGCTATGTAATTCGAAAGATTGATGCTGGCTGGTTTGATTTGCTCCTTCACCTCTCACGAGGGGAAGGCCGGGATGGGGTGTTGGTTTTAGCGGCTCAGTGGTCTGCTAAACCCCCTCCCGGCCTCCCCATTCGCAGTGGGAGGAGCAAAGCAACCGCTCGTAAACGCTTGCACATTTAGAAAGCCTCCAGCCGCATTCAGAAAGCTTGCCGAACGAAGTGTTTCGAGACCAATGGCTCGAAACCGAGAAAGGGAACCGCGCAGCGGCAAGTTTTCGCGGCAATAATTGTGGCTGCTGAAACAATGTCAGCGAGCGAAAGCGCGTGTTTTAAAAGACGCGGAGATTCCAAAGAGGGTTCGTCATAACCCTCTTTGGTCGGTTTCGGCGCAGCGCGTTAAGTGATCACTGCGATTGATAAACCGAAACTTTCTCGATCAGCCCCTCACGGCGAGTGAGAAACCGAAATTTTCTCGGTCTGCCCCTCACGGCGAGTGAGAAAAAATTCATGATCCCACCGGCTGAGGATACAACCCCTTACGTTTCCACTTCACGTCAGCGACCGATAACCCGTGGCGAATTTTCCCCTGTAACAGCAGGTTAAATTTCGCGCCGGAAGGCCGTGTCAGGCGGCTTTGCAGGATATATACGGCTTCGCTGCCTAATTCCCGGCAGGGGAGAAGCACGGAGGTGAAATTCATCGGGGAGGTGAGTTTCATGTCGTGCTCGAAATCCATGCTCATCACGGAAATGTCTTCAGGCACCTGAATGCCCTGATCCCGCAACGCTTCTACCGTGGCGTGCGCAATCGGCGTGCTGCCGCAGATAATGGCCGACGGCAGGCATTCGCGTTTGTGCTCTTTCAGGTATTGATCGAAGCATTTACGCGCCTGCTCTTTGCCGTTGCCGTGATTGATCAGCAGATGTGTCGCTTCGTCAAAAATGACGTGGTGCTCAAGACAAGCGCGTTTAAAACCGTCCAGCCTTTGCATCATGGTTTCACGGCGCAGATCGGTGAAGAGTAATACCGGCCGGTGGCCTTTCTGAAAAAGGAAATTCGCCGCGCAATAACCAATGGAATAGTGATCCGCTGACACGCAATCAAGGCGCATCTCGCTGTCTTTCGCGTTCATCATCACCACCGGTTTATTCGATTCCGCCGCCAGACGGTAAAGCATCACGTCATCAATTCCGATGATAATGATGCCGTCCACGTCGGACTGATTCAGCGCCTGCATAAAAACCGCGATATCGGGGTCATTTACCGTCAGTGCACATTTACGGATGTGAATATCAAAGCGTGCCACTTCGGCGGTGATTTCCTGAATGGCTTCGTAATAATAGAGATCTTCATGCGGGGAAAATGCGGCAGGTGGTGCGCAAATTAACAGAGTATTCATTAACAAACGGCTGGCGGGAATGTCGCGCAAAATACCCATTGTTCTTGCATGGGTAAATACCTTTTCTTTTGCCTGCGGGCTGACATTCGATTTACCCGCCAGGACACGGGAAACAGTGCTCGGAGAAAGCCCGGTGAGCTCCGCAATTTGCCTGATTTTTAATTTTCCCGTCATTATGTGATCAACGCCTCATTGAGAGATGGACTTATTGCCACGGTTAACTGTTTGTAATTAATGAGCTATTCACCATCATAGCAAATAGCAAATAGCGCACTGCAATTCCTGTCACAAATAGCAGTTGTTGGAAAAAAAAGTCGTTACTACTCTCCTGAATAACACGATCAGAGAAAAAATATCGTATTTACCTGTCCTGAATTATTAATAAATTCAGCAAGGTGACGGTCGCCCTTCGGTTTTTATCGGGAGTAGGATAATGCTTAAAATAGCCATTATTGGTACGGGTAATATTTCACATAACCATATTCAGGGATATTTGCAGTTTGCCGATCGCTGCCAGGTGGTCGCGCTGGTGGATATTTATCCGGAGAAAGCAGAAGAGAAAAAACGGCATTACGGGCTGACCGGCGCGAAGGTTTACGCCAGTCATCAGGAAATTCTCAATGACGCCGACATTGACGTTTTTGACGTCTGCACGCCGCCGTATGTGCATGCCGAAATCTCCATTGATGCGCTGAACGCCGGAAAGCATGTGCTGTGCGAAAAGCCGATGGCCGCTTCTTTGCAGGAGTGCGATGCGATGATCCGCGCCGCGCAGGAGAGCGGAAAAACGCTTTCCATCATTGCGCAAAACCGTTTTACCGATGCGTTCTGGCGGCTGAAACAGGTGCTCGATTCCGGCGAGGCGGGCAAAGTTTGCCACGCGCAGGTCGATTCTTTCTGGTGGCGCGGCCATTCCTATTACGATCTGTGGTGGCGCGGAACCTGGGAAAAAGAGGCGGGCGGCTGCACGCTTAATCACGCGGTTCACCACATTGACGCCATTCAGTGGATGCTCGGTTTTCCTTCCGAAGTGGTGTCAATGATCACTAATGCCGCCCACGATAATGCCGAAGTGGAAGACCTTTCGGCGGCGATTTTCAAATATGATTCCGGTGCGCTGACGCAACTGACGGCCTCTGTGGTGCATCACGGGGAAGATCAGAAAATTGTCATTCAGGGCGAAAAAGCCCGGGTTTCCGCGCCGTGGGATAAATTTGCCAGCATTTCTGCCCCGAACGGTTTTCCGGTAGAAGAGCGTGACACCGCCCGCGAAAACCGTCTCGACGATATTTACCGCTCAGTGCCCAAACTGACGCACACGTTGCACACCGGCCAGATCGACAACTTCCTCACCGCACTGGAAACGCACACCGCGCCGCTTATCGACGGCGTTCAGGGCAAGCGTTCGCTGGAGCTCATCGCTGCAATTTATAAATCGGCCATCACCCGCAGTGTGGTTTCGCTGCCGATTGCGCCGTCGGATCCGTTTTATCAAACCGGCGGGCTGGTTTCGCTGGCTCCGCACTTTTATGAGAAATCGGCTTCCGTGGAGAATTTCGCCAACGAAGACGCTATCCCGCTGGGCAAAGACATGGATATTGGAGCGTAAAAATGATCAACAAAGACGGAATGAACTATGCGCCGGTGGGTAAACCGCAGCCGGTGGTGAAACCGGGCGAATTCGTGATAGCCGCCGCCGCGCTCGATCACGGGCATATCTACGGGATGTGCAACGGGCTGATTGAAGCCGGTGCCAGCCTGAAGTGGGTTTACGATCCGGATCCGGCAAAAGTGGCGAAGTTCGTCAGCCAGTATCCGCAGGTGGCGGTCGCGCCATCGCTGAGTGCCATTCTCGACGATAAAGAAGTGCAACTGGTGGCCGGTGCGGGAATTCCGTCGGAACGCTGTGCGCTCGGGCTGAAAGTGATGGACGCCGGAAAAGATTATTTCACCGACAAAGCGCCGCTCACCACGCTGGAACAGCTGGCGGCAGCAAAAGAAAAGGCGGCGAAAACTGGGCGTAAATATGCGGTGTATTACAGCGAACGTCTGCATGTGGAAAGCGCAGTGTTTGCCGGGCAGCTGGTGCAGGAAGGGGCGATTGGGCGTGTGGTTCAGACGCTCGGCACCGGCCCGCATCGCGAGGGTGAAGGGCGTCCGGACTGGTTTTACGAAAGGGATAAATTTGGCGGGATTTTGTGTGACATCGGCAGTCATCAGATTGAGCAGTTTCTGTTTTATACCGGCAACGGCAATGCCCGCGTGGTCGCGGCGCAGGCGCTGAATTTCAACCATCCGCAATACCCGAACTTTGAAGATTTTGGCGACACGATGCTGGAAGGTGAAAACGGTGCGCGCGGGTATTTCCGCTGCGACTGGTTTACGCCGGAAGGGCTCAGCACCTGGGGCGACGGGCGTCTGACGCTGCTGGGCACCGAAGGGTATATCGAGGTGCGCAAATATGTCGATATCACACGCGGCGAGCAGGACGTGGTGTATCTGGTGAATCAGGACGGCGAATTCCGTTATCCGGTTTCCGGAAAGGTCGGTTTCCCGTTCTTCGGGCAGCTCATCCTCGATTGTCTGAACCGCACCGAAAACGCCATGACGCAGGAGCACGCGTTTAAAGCCGCCGAGCTTTGCGTGCGGGCGCAGATGCTGGCGAACGGGACGTGCTGAAACGGGGGCATGATGAAAATGATTAATGCTGCCGTCATCGGCTGCGGATCCATCCATTTCTGCCACGTGGCGGCGATAGAACAGGAGCCCGCAAGCACGCTGCGGGCGATTGCCGAAATTGATATCGAAAAAGGTCGGGCGCTGGCGCAGCGGTATAATTGTGATTTTTATGCTGATTATCATGAAATGCTGCGTGACCCGCGGATTGATGTTGTGCATGTCTGTCTGCCGCATCATCTGCATCAGGAAGCCATTCTTGCTGCGCTGGCTGTCGGAAAACATGTGTTCACCGAAAAACCAGTGGCACTGAATGCCGGGGAAGTTGCCGCCATCAAACGTGCCACAACGGAAACGGACGCCCTGCTGGGTGTCTGTTATCAGAACCGCCTGAACCCGTCGAGCCGGGAAATTAAAGCGCTGCTCGACAGCGGGCAGCTCGGCAAAATGCTCAGCATCAAAGCCGTGCTGACGTGGTCGCGCAGCGGCACGTATTACACCGAAAGCCCGTGGCGCGGGCGTTTCGAAACAGAAGGCGGCAGTTTGCTGATCAACCAGGCCATTCATACGCTGGATCTTCTGCAGTGGTTTGGCGGTGGCGTGCTGGCGGTGAAAGGTGTGGTGGAGAGCAGTTTTCTCAGCGAACTCACCGAAAATGAAGATACCGCGATGGCCAGTTTTAAACTCGGCAACGGCGCGCGCGGGCTGTTTTATGCGACCAACTGCCACAGTGCGGATTCCCCGCTGCTGCTGGAAATCCATTGCGAAAAAGGGCTTTTGCAGTTGCATCACAACACCCTCTGGCTGATTGAAGGAGAAAATAAAACGCCGTTAATCAGCGATGAAAATCCGTCAGGCAGCGCAAAAAGTTACTGGGGCAACAGCCATCGTCAGGCTGTGTTTAATTTCTACCAGTCAGTGCGTGATTCCGGGAATACGCTTTATACCCAAAATAAAAATTATACCGATATTTATGACGCTGAAATCTCCCTGAATATTGTCGGGGCTGTTTACCGGTCATCTCAGTTGCGGAAATGGATAATGCTTACCGATAAATAAGAGTAATAATAACCCTACATCCACAGGATAATAAAAATGAAACCCACTGAACGAAGAGTCGGTTATGGCACCGCTATAGGCTATGGTGTAACGGATTTATTTGGTGGCGGCGCATTCGCCGTTATTGGTACGTGGTTATTATTCTTTTATACCACCTACTGCGGATTATCTGTTTTTGAAGCCGGTTCTATTTTCGCGATTGCCCGCGTTATCGACGCGATATTAAGCCCGATCATGGGGTATATCACCGATAACTTCGGCAATACCTGGCTGGGGAGAAAATTCGGGCGGCGGCGGTTTTTCCTGCTGATCAGCGCACCACTGATGTTCCTTTACGCGCTGGTCTGGGTCACCGATATGAGCTACTGGTACTATCTCGGCACCTATCTTTCTATCGAATTACTCTCCGCCATGGTGCTGGTGCCGTGGGAAACGCTCTCTTCTGAAATGACCAACCGGTTCAGCGAACGCACCCGACTTTCGGGCGTCCGCATGATTTGCTCCCAGCTTGGCGGCCTGCTGGCAGTGTCGATTCCGGGCATCCTGATGCAGTTCACCGGCAAAGATAATTCACTGACATACACCTACACCGGTATCATTTTTGCCTGCATCTTCTGCGTGGCGGTATTCACCACCTGGATGTGTACGTGGGAAGCGAAAGACGTGCGCGAGGAGTTTGAACCGGAGCCGGTCACCACCGGTGGCGGCAGTTTGTGGCATCATTTAAAAAGTCTGGTATTAGATCTCTTTTCTTCGTTCAGAATACGTATGTTCCGCCAGCATATTATTATCTATATCTTTTCGTTCACTGCGCTGGACGTTTTTGGTGCCGTCTTTACCTATTATGTGGTTTACGGGTTACATCAAAATGCTTCATCAGTTTCAGGTTATTTAAGCGTGGCCGCGCTGGTCTCTGTCCCCTCGACATTTGCATTTATGATGCTGCTGGAAAAATTAAATATGACGCCGTCGGGTGCGTTGCGGTTGTCCTACAGCATTATATTCTGTGTGCTGGCGTTTCTGTTTTATGTCTATATCACCGACATGGCGGTTTCCCTGCTGCTGTTCTCGGCGGTCTTTGCCGTATTCGGTTTCGCGCGCGCCGGGCTTTATTATATTCCGTGGAATATCTACAGCTTTATTCCCGACGTGGATGAAATCGTCACCAAAAAACGCCGCGAAGGGATATTTGCCGGTGTGATGGTATTAACGCGAAAGAGCACCGTCGCGCTGGCGATTATGCTGATTGGCGTGGTGCTGGAAGAAAGCGGTTTCGTCAAAGGGCAGGGCGTTCAGCCGGAAAGTGCGCTGCACGCGATTATCGGGCTGATGGTTTTTGCGACCGGCATTCTGCTGACCGTCAGTTTTTATATGACGTTTAAATTCAAGCTGACGCGGGACACGCACAAAACGCTGATCAAAGAAGTGGCACGCCTGAAACTCGGCGGCGACCTGAATGATTGCACGCCGGAGTGCCAGAAAGTCATCAAGGATTTGACCGGTTACGACTATCAGGAAGTGTGGGGCGGCAGTGCGACGCGCAAAACCGCCGGTCGGAAATTAGCCCCCGCACCCGGTGACACGGTAGGGCTTTAAAGGGCGTTATTCCGGCGGCGTCTGGTCGCCGCCGCCTAACGGGCGCTGCATAAACACGGTATCGAGCCAGCGCCCGTGCTTAAATCCCACCGATTTCAGGGTGCCGGTGACGGTGAAACCGGCCGCCAGATGCAGGTGAATGGACGCCAGATTCTGGCTGTCGCCGACGTTACCGATCAGCTGCCGGAAACCGTGCATTTCCGCCCAGTCCACCGCCCGGCGCAGTAAGGCTTTTCCCGCTCCGCGTTTCTGAAAACCGGGGTCAATATAAATAGAATCCTCCAGCGTATGCCGGTAAGCGTGACGCTCGCGATATCGCCCGAGGTAGCAATAGCCTTTCACTTCCCCTTCATGCAA
This sequence comes from Rahnella sikkimica, assembly GCF_002951615.1. Taxonomy (GTDB): domain Bacteria; phylum Pseudomonadota; class Gammaproteobacteria; order Enterobacterales; family Enterobacteriaceae; genus Rahnella; species Rahnella sikkimica. The sequence goes on from NZ_CP019062.1 coordinate 259,423, forward strand.
AACCACCAGCCAGAGCAGCCCGGCGTCTTTGATTTTCTTCAGGCGCGCGGCCATTTCATCCACCGTTGGCGGCTCCGTTTCAAAGGACGCGGTGCCGTGCAAAACGTGCCAGGCATAGATTTTCTGCATTTCGGAAACGTGCTGTTCGTCCGCTTCAATAATTTCCATTCTTCCGGGCTCTCGTCAGTCATTTTTATCCAGCCTACACGTTTCGGAAAGAATCGGGCAGGGGAGTGCTGCGCATTATTTCCCGGTTATGCTTTTTTCTTCTTATTGATGCTTTTTTCGTTTTTTAAGCCGCTGCCTTGACCCTGTTATAGTCAGCGTCACTGTGGATTAAGGCTTATTTTTTAAGGAAAAAACGTGAAACTGACAATGCCGCATTTTCGGACAGGCGCTTTCGTATTACTCGCAGGATTGTTGCTGGCAGGTTGTGATCAGAAGGGCAGCGATGCGAAACACATCAAGGTCGGTGTGATTAACGGCGCGGAGCAGGATGTCGCCGAAGTCGCCAAAAAAGTCGCGAAAGAGAAATACGGGCTGGATGTCGAACTGGTCGGGTTCAGCGGTTCATTGCTGCCGAACGACGCCACGCAGCACGGCGAGCTGGATGCCAACGTTTTCCAGCATCGCCCGTTCCTCGATCAGGACAATAAAGCGCATGGCTACAATCTTGTCGCTGTCGGTAATACGTTTGTCTTCCCGATGGCCGGTTATTCGAAAAAAATCAAAACGGTCGATCAGCTGAAAGATGGCGCAACGGTGGCTATCCCCAACGATCCGACCAATCTTGGCCGTGCGCTTTTGCTGCTGCAAAAAGAGAAACTGATCACCCTGAAAGAAGGGAAAGGTCTGTTGCCGACGGCGCCGGATATCGTTGAGAACCCGCATCATCTGAACATTATGGAGCTCGAAGGCGCGCAGTTACCGCGTGTGCTGGACGACCCGAAAGTCGACGCGGCGATCATCAGCACTACATATATTCAGCAAACCGGGTTATCACCGGTCAAAGACAGCGTGTTTATCGAAGACAAAAACTCACCTTACGTGAACCTGCTGGTGACGCGCGAAGACAATAAAGACGCGGAGAACGTGAAGGAGTTTCTGAAATCTTATCAGTCGCCGGAAGTGGCAAAAGCCGCAGAGAAAATCTTCAACGGTGGCGCGGTTCCGGGCTGGTAACAGGCTGTAACGGGATGAATAAAATTTGACGCTTTTGCCTGACTGCATGTCGCCCGGCAAAAGCGTTTTGACTTTTTACGTCTTAATAAATTTACGACTTATGCTGTTTAGCAAACTCGTCTTTGGCTTTCTGCAATTGCTGCTGGAAAGCGGTGTTGGTGTGCAACGTGGCGACGACCGCCGAGCCGACAATACGCGCCGCATCTACATCGCTCTGCCAGTGATATCCGCAAATCACGCGGCTCTGGCCTAAATCAAAACCGCGCTGAAGGATTTGATCCTGACGTTGCGGGTTAATTTCCGTCAACACCAGCGCTGTCGCCCAGCCGATGGAGGTGTGACCCGACGGGTAAGATCCATTCTTAGACAATTTATCCTGATCAGTCGTGTTGCACGTCGGTACGCCGTAGAACGCGAACGGACGAATGCGCATGTACTTCTCTTTCGCAGAACGGGTCGCGAGATCGCCCGCATCTTCAATCATATTGGTCAGCAGCTTATGCAATTCCGGCGTGTCTTTCGCCGTAATCGGTGAACCAAACGCCGTGGAGAACGCATTCGCAACGCCGCCTGCGCTCAGGTTGGCATCTTCAGCCGCCAGCTTGCCGCGTTCAGTCGAACGCAGAAGCCGCCCTTGTTCGTACATCGCCTGATCGTTGAGAAATGCAATGCTGCCGACGGCCGGAGGCGGTGGAAGCAGCGCCAGGCTATTGATTGCCTGATCGTTTTTCAGATAGTACAAGTCTGGTTTGGTGGTCGCATCATTGCCGGTGAGGGCAAAGGCATTGACAGAGAAAAGTCCCGCGAGACAAAAAGTAGCCACAATCTTCATGAAAGTTTCCTTACGGACTGCTGAATTTTCATTACGGAATCATTCCCGTAACATTTGTTAACATGTGTAAGTAAAACAAATTCTTCATCAAAAAAAATGCGCGAGATCTCAAAATTGGGAATTTGTGGGTATAGGGGATTAATATCTCATGGCCCAATAAACGCTGTTTAATACAACCTAAGTTGTACTGTCAGTTCAATGTCTCTATCATGTCAGACAGTACAGTTTGTATTCTAATTCCTGCGCCGCACGGTGCTTCTGAGAGGGTAAATCTATGAGTCACGCATTGAAGAAGGCAGAGCGTTTGCTTATACCGCCTCGTGACAAAAGCGCGATAGCATCACCGCGCGCAGCGATTGGCACGGGTTATGCTCACAAAGATCAAGTCAAAAATGCTTTTGACTTTGGTTTTGTTCGCTACGAAAAAGCGATGGAAGAACTCTCAAAAGTTTAAGTAGGCGTCTATGGCTGAGATTGTTGAAGGGATTCATTATCTGTCTGTTGATGACCTGGTATACATAAACAGAACGCTAATTGAGACGCAGACCCCTGGCGAACAAATAGATGTTATTAATCCTAACGGCCTCTATTCATCTCAGGCAAGACCAAGTGCAATTAAATATTATGATCAGACCGATGATATGTTCGTGCTGTCAGCCGCACTGATCGAAAGCCTCATCCAAAACCATGCCTTTGCAAATGGTAATAAACGAACGGCTATGATGGCGGGATATATTTTTCTGTTGCTGAATGGGTATGAACTCACGGCACCAGGCGAAGAGGTAGTCGTGATTGCAGAGGGCATGGCTCGCAAAGATTATAATTGTGAAGATTTAGAAAACTGGCTTTGCTACTGGTCTCGCCATTATGACTCGAGAGACCTTTGCGGCGGCAGTTCAGTGTCAGCCATAATCACGGCAACTCAGCCGAAAATATAATAATTCTTAATATGAAATCGAGCCACCTGCGGGTGGTTTTTTGCATTATGGCCAATATTATGAACTAATAATAAAGGATGATTTTTAGAAAACTGAAAATTACGGTGAGTTACTCTGAAATGATTTAAATGGTGTCCCCTACAGGAATCGAACCTGTAACTAGCCCTTAGGAGGGGCTTGTTATATCCGTTTAACTAAGGAGACACGGACGCCAGTAGAAAGCGCCCGCGTAGTATACCCGTTTTTCTCTCAATAATAAGGCGTTAGCCTGCCGTTTGGTCGTTTCGTCGCCAGTTCTGCGATTTTATTCCTCTTCACGGTTTCGCCGCTTCCTTCTTCGCGGCTTCCTGTTCTGCTTTTTTGACGTTGGCTTTCTTCTGATTACTCATGTCGTTACGGATTTGTGCGTGGCTGATAAGCGCAAAGATAAAGGTGCCGCCCGCGATGTTTCCGGCCAGCGTCGGAAGGGCGAAAGGCCAGATAAAGTCGGTCCACGGGATTGCGCCGGAGAAGACCAGATAGAGGACTTCCACCGAGCCGACGACGATGTGCGTTAGGTCGCCGATTGCCACCATGTAGGTCATCAGCATAATTACCCACAGTTTGGCGGCTCCTGCGGAAGGGATCATCCAGACCATCGTGGCAATCAGCCAGCCGGAAACCATACCGCCGACAAACATCGCGCCGGGTCCTTTTTCCATAATTTCCATGCTGATCTCGTGAAAGGCTTTGTCGGTCTCCGGATCAAAAAATGGCACCAGATGAAACGCCAGTGCGGCAAAGCCGCCGCCGATGATGTTTCCAATCAGCACCAGCCCCCACAAACGCAGCAAGAGTGCGACGTTTTTGCCGGTCAGTTTTTGCATGACGGGCAACACGGCGGTGACGGTGTTTTCCGTAAACAGCTGCTGGCGCGCCATGATGACGATAATGAACCCGACGGTATAACCGATATTTTCAATAAAGAACCGTTCCGGCGAATCGGGCAGTCGGGCGTGAAGAATGCCTTTCGCCATCAGCGAAGCACTGATCGAAAGCCCGGCGGCAATCGCTGACCAGAGCAACGCCTGGCCGTCACGTTCCAGCTCTTTCTCGCCTTCCATACGGATAACTTCATGCACGGCGGCCGCTTTGGAGGGCAGATTCTCTTCCCCGGTTTCTATTTCCTTGCCCTGCGAATGCTCCTCGCTGTCAACGTTGGTGCTGCTCTCATGCTTTTTATCGTCGCTCATCGTTTTCCCCCGCAAAGAAATCTCAATGCTAAAAAGTGATCATCAGTAAGCATAGGCGAGGTCGGGAATTTATGAGCAGATATACAAATAAGTTACAAACCGTTAACCCACGAACCTTATGGGTCATTTTTGGGGCAATGTCTGCGATATCAGACTTTTCTGGCGGGCGTTTATATGCAATAACGTACCGCTCCCTAAGCTGCGTCGTGCCGGACGCCTGTGATATGATGCGGACTTGTGAAAAATAAGAGACATCTCCATGTTTGAAGCCCTTAACCTGAGCTGCGTTCGCGATGAGCGGACCTTGTTTAGCGGCTTGAGTTTCACGGTCTTGCCGGGCGAAATGGTGCAGATTGAGGGCCGGAACGGTGCCGGTAAAACCAGTTTGCTGCGTATTCTGGCCGGGCTGTCCTCTCCGGACGCCGGTGAAGTCCGCTGGCAGGGCGTCAGTACCCGCCGTCAGCGCGATGTTTTTCATCAGGAACTTCTGTATCTCGGCCATCAGCCCGGCATAAAGTCAGTGCTTACTGCGTTTGAAAACCTTGCCTTCTGTCTGTCTGTCAGCAGTTCGTCCCCCCGCGGTGACGCCGCAGCGGACGCTATTTATCAGGCACTCGAAAATGTCGGCCTGCTGGGTTACGAAGATGTCACGGTCGCGCAGATGTCCGCCGGGCAGCAACGGCGCGTGGCGCTGGCGCGTTTGTGGCTGAGCAATGCGCCGTTGTGGATCCTCGATGAACCGCTGACGGCCATTGATAAGCAGGGCGTTGCGACGCTGATTGCGCTGTTCGAACAACATGCGGAGCAGGGCGGAATGGTGCTTTTGACTACGCATCAGGATTTACAGGGCGTTAACCGCGATGTGCGGAAAATCCGTCTGACCGGCGCAGAGCTGGCGTGACGCGAAAGGGAAAGAGACCGAATGTTTACTCAGGTTCTGAGCCGCGAACTGAAAATCGCTTTTCGGAAAAGCGCTGAAATTATCAACCCGCTGTGGTTTTTCCTGATTGTTATTACGCTGTTTCCGTTAGGAATTGGCCCGGAGCCAAAACTGCTGGCGCGGATTGCGCCCGGTATTGTCTGGGTTGCCGCGCTGTTGTCGTCCCTGCTGGCGCTGGAAAGGTTGTTCCGCGATGACTATCTCGACGGCACGCTTGAGCAGCTGTTGTTATTGCCCTCGCCGCTGGCACTCACGGTTCTGGGGAAAGTATGTGCTCACTGGGTGGTGACCGGTTTGCCGTTACTGATCCTGTCTCCGCTGATTGCCCTGTTACTTTCACTCGATTTTGAAACCTGGAAAGCCGTCGCGCTGACGATTTTACTGGGGACGCCGACGCTGAGTTTTATCGGTGCCATCGGCGTGGCGCTGACGGTCGGGCTGCGCAAGGGCGGCGTGTTGCTGAGTCTGCTGGTGCTGCCGCTGTATATTCCGGTGCTGATTTTTGCCACGGGTGCGATTGATGCCGCGTCGATGTCGATGCCCATCGTCGGGTATCTGGCGATCCTCGGCGCGATGTTAGCGGGCAGTGCGACGTTAGCGCCGTTTGCTACCGCAGCCGCCCTGCGAGTCAGCGTTCACTAACCCTAAATAATTCGGGCTGCAGATGCGTTGGCTGCTCTTCGCCACCCGAATCACTGACTTGTGTCAGCTCATCGGGATGGCGTCGTTTGCCGCCTTCCTGCAACCCGAATTATTTAGGGTTAGTTTTGATGCTGGCACTTAACACAGAATTATTTTACGTGCCGTTACAATAGAGAAGAAAAAACGCAACCTTTGACTAACATCACACTTCTCTATAGTGAACAATAGACAAGCCAACAATAAGTGCGGGGAATTGATATCTGACCGCACAAGAGCCCACCGAGGCTCCACGGCAACCCACACAGTGACATTTTAAAGTGAGCAACGATAACAATGTGGAAATGGTTACATCAACTCGCGCGGCCTGAACGGCTTTACCACGTCTGTGGCCGGTTCATTCCGTGGCTCGGGCTACTCGGTATCGCCTGTCTGGTGATCGGCTGGGTCTGGGGTTTTGGTTATGCGCCGCCCGACTATCAGCAAGGTAACAGCTACCGGATTATGTACATTCACGTCCCGGCGGCGATCTGGTCGATGGGGATTTACAGCGCAATGGCTATCGCGGCGTTCATCGGCCTGGTGTGGCAGATGAAGATGTCGGATCTGGCCGTTGCGGCGATGGCACCGGTCGGGGCTGTTTTCACATTTATCGCGCTGGTCACCGGCTCGGCCTGGGGCAAACCGATGTGGGGCACCTGGTGGGTTTGGGATGCACGTCTGACGTCCGAACTGGTGCTGCTGTTCCTGTATCTCGGCGTGATTGCGTTGTATAACGCCTTCGATGACCGCCGTCTGGCTGGTCGCGCTGCCGGTATTCTGGTGCTGGTCGGCGTGGTCAATATTCCCATCATTCATTACTCCGTTCAGTGGTGGAACACGCTGCATCAGGGTTCCACCAACATGCAGCAATCCATCGACCCGAGTATGCGTTATCCGCTGCGCTGGGCGATTTTCGGTTATCTGTTCTTCTTTATTACCCTCACGCTGATGCGTTTACGTAACCTGATTTTGCATCAGGAACGTCTGCGTCCGTGGGTGGCTGGCCTGCTGAATAAGGAGCGTCGCGGATGAGCCCTGCATTCCCAAGCTGGCACGATTTTTTCGCCATGGGCGGTTATGCCTTTTATGTCTGGCTGTCGGTGGCGGCAACCCTGATTTCCCTGATTGCGCTGGTGGCGCACACGCTTGTGCAGCATCGTCAGATTCTCGACGACGTGAAACGCCGTCAGGCTCGCGAAAAACGCATTAATCAGTCCACATCTAAAAAACAGCAAGGCGCACAGACGTCACCGCTGGAACCGGAGACATCCGGGGAGAAGTTATTGTGAATCCACGTCGTAAGAAACGCCTGTCGCTGGCGCTGGTGGTGCTGATCGGTCTCGGCCTGAGCATTACACTGGTGATGTATGCGCTGCGCTCCAACATTGATTTGTTCTACACACCGGGTGAAATCCTGCAGGGCAAAGGCGACAATCACGAAATGCCGGAAGTCGGTCAGCGCCTGCGCATCGGCGGCATGGTGATGCCCGGTTCGGTAAAACGTGATCCGAAAAGCCTGCAGGTGAGTTTCAAGATTTATGATGCGCGCGGCGCGATTGCGGTGACGTACAACGGCATTCTGCCGGATCTGTTCCGTGAAGGGCAGGGCGTGGTGGCGCAGGGTGTGATGGAACCGGGGAATGTCGTGAATGCGATTCAGGTTCTGGCTAAACACGATGAAAAATATGTGCCGCCGGAAGTGGCCGACGCCATGAAAGAAAACCACAAAGGGCCGGCTTCGGCGTATGTGGGTAACGATAAAGGAAGCAACCGCTCATGATGCCGGAACTCGGAACCTTTGCACTCTGTCTGGCGTTAGGTCTGGCGGTTTTACTGAGTATTTACCCGCAATGGGGCGCGGCAAGACAGGATAACCGGATGATGGCGATGGCGCGTCCGCTGTCGTACGGCATGTTCGCCTGTATCGTGCTGGCCTTTGCGATTCTGGTTCACGCGTTTGTGGTGAATGATTTCACTGTCGCGTATGTCGCCAATAACTCCAACACCCATTTGCCGGTGTATTACCGCGTGGCGGCCACCTGGGGCGCGCACGAAGGTTCGCTGCTGTTATGGGTGTTGCTGCTGAGTTGCTGGACGCTGGCCGTTGCGCTGTTCAGCCGTCAGATGCCGCAGGACGCCGTAGCGCGCGTGCTGGCCGTAATGGGCATGATCACCAGCGGATTCCTGCTGTTTATTCTGCTGACGTCGAATCCGTTCATCCGCTCTTTACCGAATTTCCCTGTGGACGGCAGCGACCTGAATCCGGTGCTTCAGGACATCGGCCTGATTTTCCATCCGCCATTGCTGTACATGGGTTACGTCGGTTTCTCGGTGGCATTCGCGTTTGCGATTGCCTCGCTGATGGCCGGACGGCTTGATACCGCGTGGGCGCGCTGGTCGCGTCCGTGGACGACGGCTGCGTGGGTGTTTCTGACCATCGGCATCGTGCTCGGTTCTGCGTGGGCATATTACGAATTGGGCTGGGGCGGCTGGTGGTTCTGGGATCCGGTCGAGAACGCGTCATTTATGCCTTGGCTGGCGGGAACCGCGCTTATCCACTCGCTCGCCGTGACCGAAAAACGCGGGACATTCAAAGCCTGGACGGTTCTGCTGGCGATCACCGCGTTCTCGCTGTGTCTTCTCGGGACTTTCCTGGTGCGTTCCGGCGTGCTGGTCTCGGTTCACTCATTCGCCTCAGATCCGGCGCGCGGCATGTTTATCCTCGCGTATTTGGTGATTGTGATTGGCGGTTCCTTGCTGCTGTACGCCTTTAAAGGCAACTCGGTGCGTGCGCCGGGCCGTCATGAACTGCATTCGCGCGAAAGTTATCTGCTCGGCAATAACGTTTTGCTGGTCGCCGCCATGCTGGTGGTTTTACTTGGCACGCTGTTGCCGCTGATTCACAAACAGCTCGGGCTGGGCAGTATTTCCATCGGCGAACCGTTCTTTAATACGATGTTTACCTGGCTGATGGCACCGCTGGCGCTGTTGTTAGGCATCGGCCCGCTGGTGCGCTGGCGTCGCGATGAGCCAAGCAAATTGTGGCGTCGTCTGGGCGTTGCGCTGGTGGTGACGCTGGTTCTGTCGATTCTTCTGCCGTGGTTATTGCAGGACAAGATTGTCGGCATGACCGTTGTCGGCCTGCTGATGTCGGTGTGGGTGATTGTGCTGACGCTGATGGAACTGCATGAACGCGCCACGCACCGTCATACGTTCTGGCGTGGTCTGACCAAACTTTCCCGCAGCCACTGGGGCATGGTGCTCGGGCATCTGGGCGTGGCGGTCACGGTGATTGGTATTGCGTTCAGCCAGAACTACAGCGTTGAACGCGACGTGCGCATGAAAGCCGGTGATACGGTGGATATCCATGATTATCACTTTGTCTTCCGCGACGTTCGCGACATTACCGGCCCGAATTACACTGGCGGCGAAGCGAATATCGACGTCACGCAGAACGGTAAAAAAGTCACCACGCTGCACGCGGAAAAACGCTTCTACAGCGTGGCGCGCAGCATGATGACCGAAGCTGCCATCGACGGCAATCTGGCGCGTGATTTGTACGCCGCGCTGGGCGAAGAGCTGGATGACGGCTCGTGGGCGGTGCGTTTGTATTACAAACCGTTTGTCCGCTGGATCTGGCTGGGCGGGCTCTTTATGGCTGCCGGCGGCGTGTTGTGTATTCTCGACCCGCGTTACCGCATGAGCAAAAAACTGAAGAAACAGGGCAATGCGGAGGCTGAGGAATGAACCGTAAACTTCTCTTTATTCCGCTGATTCTGTTTCTGGCGCTGGCGGCGGCCTTGTTACTCCAGCTGACACGCAACGCCAACGGTGATGATCCGACGTTGCTCGAATCTGCCCTGATCGGCAAACCGGTGCCGGTGTTTAAGCTGGAATCGCTGGCGCAGGCCGGAAAAACCTACGACCAGTCGGTGCTGCGCGATGGCAAACCGATGCTGCTGAACGTCTGGGCAACCTGGTGCCCGACGTGCCGTGCCGAACATGATTACCTGAATACACTGGCCGCCAAAGGCGTGCGCGTGGTCGGGCTCAATTACAAAGACGACCGTCAGAAAGCGGTTAACTGGCTGAATACGCTGGGCAATCCGTACATGCTCAGCCTGTACGACGGCGACGGAATGCTCGGGTTAGATCTGGGCGTGTACGGCGCGCCGGAAACGTTCCTGATCGACGGACAAGGCATTATCCGCTATCGCCATGCGGGCGACCTGAATGAGAAAGTCTGGCAAACCGAAGTGTTGCCGCTGTACAAAAAATACGGAGGCAACGCATGAAATTTTTACGCGTATTGCCTGCGTTAATGCTCGGTGTGGCGTTGAGTTTCAGCGCGTTCGCGGCTATCGATACCTATCAGTTTACGTCGCCACAGCAGGAGCAGGATTACCGCGAGATCACCGCGCAGCTGCGCTGCCCGAAATGCCAGAACACCAATATTGCGGCGTCCGATTCGATTATCGCCGCCGACATGCGCACCAAGGTGTTTCAGTTGCTCAGTGAAGGGCAGGATCGTCAGCAAATCGTCGCCTATATGGTGGCGCGTTACGGTAACTTCGTCACGTACGAACCGCCGGTGACGCCTTCAACTATCATCCTGTGGCTTGGCCCGGTTTTAGTGGTGATTATCGGTGCCGCAATGATTTTCATGCGTTCCCGCCGCCCTGCGGTATTGCGCGAAAACAGTTCAGAAGACATGTCAGAACAAGAGAAACAGCGCCTGGCGCAGTTACTTAAAGACAGCGACAGGACCGGATCATGAGTATTTTTTGGCTGTGTATTTTGGTGATGCTGGTCATCGCACTGGCGCTGTTTATTGTGCCGGTGATCCGTGGCGATCGCGCGGAACATACGTCGCGCGATGCGCTCAATAAAGCGTTTTACCATCACCGTTTGAGTGAGCTGGAACAGGACGAAGCGCAGGGCGTGGTGGATGAACGTCCGGCGCATATTCAGGAATTGCAGGAAAACTTGCTGACCGATATCCCTGACGGCCAGGCACCGGCGGCGGTACAACAGATCGGCCGCTGGACGCTGCTGCCGGGCGCGATTTTGCTGGTGATCATCACGCTGGGCCTCTATTTATATGCGGGCGGATTAGGGCAGGTGAGTGCGTGGAATCAGGTGATGCAGCACATGCCTGATTTGCGTCACCGTATCGCCGACGATCACGGCACGCCGCTGACCGCCAGGGATGTGCAGGATTTAGGACTGGGCTTGCGGACCGATTTGCAGGAAAATCCGGATAATGTGCAGGACTGGGTGATGCTCGGTCGTGTGGGCATGGCGCTCAATAATGCCGCCACCGCCACACAGGCCTACGCCCATGCGTATGAACTGGCTCCGAACGATATGGACGTAAAACTCGGTTATACCGAAGTGTTAACACGCTCTTCAGATCCGCAGGATAACCTTACCGGCGGAAATCTTTTACGCAGTATGCTGGAAAAATCTCAGGGCGATCTGCGCGTATTAAGCTTGCTGGCCTATAATGAATATGAACAGGGTCATTATCCGCAAGCCATTGGCGCGTGGGAAGTTATGCAGAAAATTCTGCCCGCGGGTGATAAACGTCTTGGGATGGTTCAGGCAAGCATTGCACAGGCAAAACAGAAGGCGGGGTTAGATCAGGTTAAACTGGCGGTAAACGTAACGCTTTCTGCTGATGCTCAGCAGAAACTTCCGCAAGATGGCACGGTCTTTATCTCGGTGACCGATGGCAGCAGCCCGGTGCCGGTGGCCGTTAAAAAACTGCCACTGAGCCGCTTCCCGCTGGCGATTACCGTCGATGACAGCAATGCGATGATGCCGGAACGCTTGCTTTCTTCGTTGCATCAATTAAAAGTACGCGTGCGTATTTCACAGAATGGTCTGGCGACGCCAGCTTCGGGTGACTGGTACGGCGACAGTTCGCTGACCGATTTTGCCGGTAACGGCCAGGTCAGCATTGAAATTAATCAGCAGGTTCCTTAATCACGAGCCGAAGATCCAAAACAGGGAGATATCCATGAACTTACGCCTGACTGGGCTGGCGTTTGCGACAGTTTTGCTGGTCGGTTGTGCCGGCACGTCCGGATCGTCGGACAGCGAACAGCAAGGACGTTCTGATCCGCTCGAAGGTTTCAACCGCGCGATGTTCAACTTCAACTTCAACTACGTGGATCCGTATGTTTTGCGTCCTGTGGCTGTTGCCTGGCGTGATTACGTGCCGCAACCGGCGCGTAACGGCACCAGTAATTTCCTGAGTAACCTCGATGAACCGGCCAGCATGGTGAACTCCTTGCTGAAAGGCGATCCGTACCGTGCAGCGATCCACTTTAACCGTTTCTTCCTGAATACCCTTCTGGGGATGGGCGGTCTGATTGACGTGGCCGGGATGGCGAACCCGAAACTGACGCGCGAAGAAGCGCAGGGCTTCGGCAGTACATTGGGGCATTGGGGCGTCGGTTACGGCCCGTATGTTCAGTTGCCGGCATACGGCAGTGCGACGATTCGTGATGAAGGCGGCGATCTGGTCGATGACCTGTATCCGATGCTGAGCTATCTGACATTCTGGATGTCAGCCGGTAAATGGGTGCTGCAAGGCGTGGAAACCCGTGCTGAATTGCTTGATTCTGACGGCCTGATCAGAAACTCTTCCGATCCTTACCTGATGCTCCGTGAAGCGTACTTCCAGCGTCATGACTTCCTGGCGAAAGGCGGTCAGTTAACCCCTCAGGTGAATCCGAATGCGGCACTGATTCAGGGTGACCTGAAAGACATCGATTCGGAATAACGGTCTGTGCCGATTGAGTACAAAAAAAGCGCCTTCCGGCGCTTTTTTCATTTATATGCTCTGTCGTGAATACCGGTCAGAAGCTGTAGTTAAAGTTCGCGCCGTACAACATCGCGGTGCCTTTCGCCTGGAACTCATAATTCGGCACGCCATCAGCCACTTTCTCGCTGATATTCACCGTCTGGCCGTGCATATAGGAAACACCGACGTCCACAGAAGCATCTTTGGTAAAGGCGTACGTGGTACCGGCTGAAATCCAGAAACGATCCTGATCCGGGATAGAAATGGTGCGGTTGTCCGCCGGAACCGGGCTGTCATCAAACGCGATACCGGTACGGAATGTCCAGTTGTCGTCGTAGTAATAGGTGGTACCCAGCGCGATGCGGTAAGCATCATGATAGCCTTCGTTTTTATCGAACAGCGTCTGGCCCTGAGAACCGGTGGCTTTCAGCTCCTGGAACTGGCTCCAGCTGGTGTATGCCAGGCTATAGTGAATGGCCCATTTCGGTGCGACGCGGTTATAACCTGACAGCTCCCACATTTCAGGCAGATTCAGGGTCAGTGAACCCGGAACGGTGTGGCCGCCTGTGCCACCCAATGCCTGCGGAATGCCGTTGCGGTATTCGCCGTCGAAATCGATTTTCACTTCTGAGCGGTAAGTGAAGCCGTAACGGTTATTGTCATCCACTTCATACAGTACACCGGCGTTCCAGCCGTAGCCCCATTCGTTGCCTTTCAGCTTAGCGGCTTCGGTATCAGCAGGCAGCAATCCGCCGGTTTTAAGCGGAACCAGTTCGCCCGCAGTACGGCGGATTTTCGCTTTCGCGTAGACCGCATCAAAGCCCAGACCGAAGCTGAAATGCTCGTTCAAACGGTAAGCGACGCTTAAGTTATTGTTGATGGTGGTCAGATCGGTTTCGCCACCAATCGGGCCAGCGGGATAGTTATCGCTAAATTCTGTCGCCAAACCGTAGTTTGAGGTCGCCGATGCGCCGAGGGCCCATTGCTCATTCAGGGGCATAATAAAGTGGATATTTGGGATCCACTGGTTTGGTGCAATGTTACTGGCACTGGTATCTGCACCCGTGACCGGGGATTTGCCGGTGACATCGACATTCGGGTCGACATAGATTGCGCCGATGGAAAATGCCGGACGATTAAACATTGTCATGGTCGCCGGGTTACGGCTGCCGGATGCTGCGGTATCAGCGATAGCGCCTTCACCCGAGAAAGAACGGCCTAAACCGGCGGCGGTGTATTCATTGAGCTGAAAACCTGCCGCGTATACGTTGGAGGAAACAATTGCCACTGCTGCTGCCAGAGCTGATCTTTTAAACAGGTTTTTCTGGTTCATGACCAAAACCTCAATTTTATGTTTTTTATCAAACAATGTTACATCAAGTAACAATGAGCGCGGGATTGTAGGGTTCGTTATCAGTCTGACAAATCAGACCAGTGAGCGAAGTATAGGTCTGACCTGTGGTGTAGTTGCAATAATGTTTCATTGATATTTCTTATTTGATGCAAGAAATCGGATCCACTTAACAAAAAACAAACAATAAAAGTTCAATTAAGAAACGTTAAAATGAGAGTGGTGACTTAAATTTAATCTGATAGTTACATTTACGTGATCTGGATCACTTCAAAGGCACATAAAAAGTAAGTGCTAGCTGTAGTCCAACCGCTGGCGTAAAATACAGGCTGAAAATAATTCTTTAATTCGCAATCAGGCCAGACGGTAGACGTTGCCGTTGATGCCGGGGAGAAAATTATGTCTGACGTAACCATGTCCTCTAAATCCACCCAACCTCTGCATTCCATCAACAAATGTGGCGCGGAAGAAACCGCTGCCTGCTGCTGTGTTGATGTGGGTACCATTATGGATAACACCGACTGCACCGCGTCTTACCTGCACGTTTTCGAAACCGAAGCGCAGGCCAAAGAAATGCTGCAAACGCTGACTGCACGCGCACGCGGCGTTGAATCAGAGCCTTGCGAAATTAACAGCAAGATTGAAAAAGTTGACGGTGGCGTTGAGTTGAAAGTGGATTTCACTTTCTCCTGCCAGGCAGAGACCATGATCTTCCAGTTAGCTTTACGATAATTATTCCGGTTCTCCGAAATACCGCTGATCTTCAGCGGTATTTTTTTGCCTGCTATTTACGCCTGCCTCTTTCTTCTCACTCTCGTTTCAGAAAAATTTGCAGTTGCTCGCACTTCAAACCCTTTCACTTTGCCAAATGTAAATACATAGTTAACACTGAGTTATCAGGTCTGACCTCTTAAGACCCTCTTTACTCAGGAGCTTGTATGAACAAAGTCATTCCACTGGTTACGCGTGAAGGCGATCGCATTGCGATTGTCGACGGTTTGCGCACGCCGTTTGCCAAGCAGGCCACCGCCTATCACGGGATCCCCGCCGTGGACTTGGGCAAAATGGTGGTCAGCGAGTTGCTGGCGAAAAGTGGAATCGATCCGAAAGACATTGATCAACTGGTGTTCGGGCAGGTCGTCCAGATGCCGGAAGCGCCGAACATTGCACGCGAAATCGTGCTCGGTACCGGAATGAACGTTTCGACCGACGCCTACAGCGTTTCCCGCGCCTGTGCGACCAGTTTTCAGGCGGTGGCGAATGTCGCCGAAAGCATTCTCAGCGGCACGGTGCGTGTCGGGATTGCGGGCGGAGCCGATTCCTCGTCGGTGCTGCCGATTGGCGTGAGTAAGCGCCTCGCCAGAGCACTGGTTGACGTGAACAAAGCGCGCACGCTGTCGCAGCGTCTTTCGATTTTCAGCAAACTGAAATTACGCGATCTGTTGCCGGTTCCGCCTGCGGTCGCGGAGTATTCCACCGGCCTGCGCATGGGCGATACCGCCGAACAGATGGCAAAAA
Source organism: Rahnella sikkimica (assembly GCF_002951615.1). Lineage (GTDB taxonomy): Bacteria > Pseudomonadota > Gammaproteobacteria > Enterobacterales > Enterobacteriaceae > Rahnella > Rahnella sikkimica. The sequence continues at coordinate 274,908 of NZ_CP019062.1, forward strand.
GTCACGGGATTTCCCGCGAACAGCAGGATGAGCTGGCGCACCGTTCACATACGCTGGCCGCGCTGGCGTGGGAGCAGGGCTATCTGAACTCACAGGTGATGGCAGCGCAGGTTCCGCCTTATCGCGAAGTGCTGCAAAAAGACAACAACATCCGCCTCAATTCGGAAATCGGGCAGTACGCGAAACTGCGTCCGGCGTTTGACCGTAAACACGGCACCGTCACTGCCGCAACCAGTACGCCGCTCACCGACGGCGCGGCTGCTGTTCTGATGATGAGCGAATCCCGCGCCCGTGAATTAGGGCTTGAGCCGCTGGGCTATCTGAAAAGCTTTGCGTTTTCGGCTATCGACGTCTGGGAAGACATGCTTCTCGGCCCGGCATACGCCACGCCGCTGGCGTTAGATCGCGCCGGGCTGACGCTGGCGGATCTGGATCTGATTGATATGCACGAAGCCTTTGCCGCACAGACGCTGGCGAATATCAAAATGCTGGCCAGCGACGAATTCGCCCGCGAAAAACTGGGGCGCAGTCAGGCAGTTGGCGAAATAGATTGGGATAAATTCAATGTTTTAGGCGGTTCGCTGGCATACGGGCATCCGTTTGCCGCAACCGGAGCGCGCATGATCACGCAGACGCTGCATGAATTACGCCGTCGCGGCGGAAAATACGGGCTGACAACGGCCTGCGCCGCCGGTGGTCTGGGCGCGGCAATGATTGTGGAGGCAGCGCAATGAGAGACAACATGGAAAACCCAAACATTCCGGAAATCACGCCAGCAGAGCCGGTTTCCGCTTTCTCGCTGATGTTTACGGCAGAACATGTCGGCATCATCACCGTTGATGTTCCCGGCGAAAAAGTGAATACCCTGAAGGCTGAATTTGCTCAGCAAATCTGCGCTATTTTGCAAAAAGCGCAGCAGTATCCGAATCTGAAAGGTCTGGTGCTCGTTTCCGGCAAAACTGACTCGTTTATTGCCGGTGCCGACATCACGATGATTTCCGGCTGCAAAACAGCGGTTGAAGCCAGCCAGTTAGCGCAAAAAGGCCAGACGGTCATGTCGCAGATAGCGTCGTTTTCCGTGCCGGTCGTGGCGGCTATTCACGGTGCCTGTCTTGGCGGCGGGCTCGAACTGGCGCTGGCGTGCCATGCGCGGGTCTGCTCGCTGGATGATAAAACGCAGCTCGGCCTGCCGGAAGTTCAGTTGGGGCTTTTACCCGGTTCGGGCGGCACGCAGCGTTTACCGCGATTAATCGGTGCGCCGAAAGCACTGGATATGATGCTTACCGGGCGCAGTATTCGTGCGAAACAGGCGCTGAGAATGGGGCTGGTGGACGACGCCGTGCCTTATTCTATTTTGCTGAAAACCGCGCTGGAACGTGTCGCCAAAGGCCGTAGATCCCGGCCACCTTTACCGTGGCAGGCGCGGCTGGCGGGCGGTCCGCTGGGGAAAAGCCTGTTGTTCTATTTTGTACGCAAACAGACCCGCGCAAAAACGCACGGTAATTATCCGGCCACGGAAAAAATTATTGATGTGGTGAAAACCGGCCTCGATCAGGGCAGCGGAAACGGCTATCAGGCCGAAGCCAGGGCTTTTGGCGAACTGGTGATGACGCCGCAATCCGCCGCACTTCGCGGTTTATTCTTTGCCTCGACGGCGCTGAAAAAAGAAAAAGGCGCTGACGCTGAGCCGCTGCCGGTTAGTCGCGTCGGGATCCTCGGTGGCGGGCTGATGGGCGGCGGCATTGCGAATGTCACCGCGACCCGCGCCGGGCTGCCGGTGCGTATTAAAGACATTAATCACGAAGGCATACGCCATGCGCTGAAATACAGCTGGGATCTGCTGGAGAAAAAAGTCCGCAGCCGCAGGCTTACCCGTAACGAGCAGCAGCGGCAGATGATGCTGATTTCCGGCACCACGGATTACAGCGGTTTCTCGCAGATTGATATCGTGGTGGAAGCGGTATTTGAAGACCTGAAACTCAAGCAATCCATGGTGGCGGAGATCGAGAAAAATGCCGCACCGCACACTATATTCGCTTCAAACACCTCTTCTTTACCGATTCATCAGATTGCGGAGAAGGCTACAAGGCCTGAGCGGGTGATCGGCCTGCATTATTTCAGCCCGGTAGACAAAATGCCGCTGGTGGAAGTTATTCCCCATGCGGGCACCAGCGCGCAGACGATTTCGACTACCGTTTCGCTGGCGAAGAAACAGGGGAAAACGGCGATTGTGGTGGGCGATAGCGCCGGGTTCTACGTAAATCGCATTCTTGCGCCTTATATCAACGAGGCGGCGCGCTGCCTGCTGGCCGGTGAACCTGTCGATCATATCGATAATGCGCTGGTGAACTTTGGCTTCCCTGTCGGGCCCGTTCAGCTTCTCGACGAAGTGGGCATTGATGTCGGTACGAAAATCGGCCCGATTCTGGTGGAAGCGTTTGGTGAACGCTTTGCTGCACCGTCTGGCTTTGACGCCGTTTTACAAGACGACCGCAAAGGCCGTAAGAATGGCAAAGGTTTTTATCTCTACGGTCAGAAAGGGCGCGGGACGAAGAAAAAGCAGGTCGATCCGTCGGTCTATCGTTTACTGAATGTCACGCCAAAAGCGCAGCAGTCGGGCGAAGAGATCGCACAGCGCTGCGTCATGCTGATGCTGAACGAGGCCGTCCGGTGCCTGGATGAAAATGTGATCCGCAGCGCGCGTGATGGTGATCTCGGCGCAGTATTTGGCATTGGTTTTCCGCCGTTTCGCGGCGGGCCGTTCCGTTACATCGACACGCTCGGTGCTGCCAGCGTGGTGAAAACGCTGGAACAACTGGCACAACGCTATGGCGAACATTTTACGCCGTGCGAAGGTCTGCGGCGGCGGGCAGAGCAGGGCGAGCGTTTCTGTCCCTGAAAGAGGCGCGTGAAAAGGTCGGCGGAGTGTGACCCGCGTCACTGCTTAATGCTGAGTTTCACGACAATCTGGATCAGATCCTGCTTGCAGCCTGACGACAGCGCGCGGGATCTTTTTTATGGTGAGACTGACTTTGTTCAAGAACAATCCCAAGCGGTTGATCTACAACCCGAGTGGTTAAATATTCGCCTGAGCAGTTTACAAGCTGTCAGGGTTGGTGTAAAAAACAGCGTTTTCTTTACGCGAACTTTCAGGCAAAATGCCCGACCGCTGTTCCTGTACAGACAGAATCTGTGGGCACGGCGTGTTAAGTGGATGTACTGCCTTACAGTTATCTTGTCATGAGAAGGGTCGTCCAAACGGCGATCATAAAGGCTGGGCAATGGGTAATACAGCACGCAAGGCGTTTCTGTATAGCGCTATTTTTGTTAACAAAAGCGGTGCAATATGCAAGTTGTAATCATGCGTCACGGTGATGCGGTTCTTGAAGCTGCCAGCGATTCGGTTCGCCCGTTAAGCGAATGTGGATGTGACGAATCAGTACATATGGCGGCGTGGCTGAATGGCCGGGGTATCAACATTGACCGCGTTCTGGTCAGTCCGTACCTGCGTGCGCAACAGACACTCGAAAAAGTTCGCCAGTGTCTGGCTCTGCCTGAAAATGTTGAAATTGATATTCTGAAAGAACTGACGCCGGGCGGTGATCCTGCTCTGGTCGCCAGTGAGCTGCAACATCTGGCGCAGACGGGCGTGAATGCGGTACTGGTGGTTTCCCACCTGCCGCTGGTTGGTTACCTGGTCGCAGAACTGTGTCCGGGAGTCTGCCCGCCGATGTTCGCCACCTCTGCAATGGCAAGCGTGGAGCTGAATGCGCAAACAGGGCAGGGCAGCTTTGACTGGCAGTTTAGTCCGTGCCAGGTGATGGCAAAGGTTTAATTTTCCGGGACGGAATATTAAACAAAAGAAAGGCACAGCCGTGTAAACGCGCTGTGCCTTTCTGCTTTTTGTTATTCGCCAACGGGGTCAGCTGATTTTGTCATCCAGCTCAACCAGCACCAGCAACGCCGCAGTGCCGCCTAACTCTTTCGGTGCCTGATGGAAGGCTTCAACGTCAGGATGCTGGGCCAGCCACAGCGGAGTTTGCTGCTTGAGAATATGCTTGCCGTGGCCGTGCATGACGCACGCGCAGTGTACGTGTTCGCGGCGGCAGGCGGCGATCAGCGCCCCTAATTCCTGCTTGGCTTCTTTCTGCGTTAAACCGTGCAAATCCAGAAACAGCTCGGGGGAATAATCTCCGCGACGCAATTTCTTCAATTCAAAATGGCTGACGTCAGGCCGGATGTGGCGAACCGGGCCTTCTTCCTGCAACATCGGCTGGAATTCATCAGAAAAATAATAACTGGCGTCTACCTGCTCCTGAATCAGCTTTTTCGGCGACAGTTCTGACACTTTTTTCCGCAGCGGACGGTGAGTAATTGTGTCATTTTTCAGGCGCTTGACGCCCGGAACGGCTTCACGAAACAGGGCCGCTTCCTCCGGGCTCAGCCGGTGTTTTTTCTTCATCTTTTTATCGTCATTTTCGCTCAATGCCGACAGTGTACCTTCCGTCACCCTGCGGTTTAAAGAAAACTCAGGGTTAAATTCTTCGAGGCATCGCGCAAGTGCGTTGACTAGCTGCTGATTTGTGCCGGGCTTCGTGGCAAACTATGCGGAAATTACGGGTTAAACGTCTGTTAAAAACCCTGTACTGCCTGGAGAAATAAATTGGACAAAATTTTCGTCGACGAAGCGGTCAGTGAACTGCATACCATTCAGGATATGCTGCGCTGGACCGTCAGCCGCCTGAACGCGGCCGGTGTTTATTACGGTCATGGCACCGATAATCCGTGGGACGAAGCCGTGCAACTGGTTTTGCCAAGTGTGTTTTTGCCGCTCGACATTCCTGAAGATATGCACACGGCGCGTCTGACCTCCAGCGAGCGTCACCGTATCGTTGAGCGCGTGATTCGCCGCGTCAATGAACGCGTTCCGGTCGCCTATCTGACCAACAAAGCCTGGTTCTGCGACATGGAGTTTTATGTCGATGAGCGCGTTCTGGTGCCGCGTTCGCCGATTGGTGAACTGATTAGCCACCGCTTCTCCGGCATCCTGCACGACAAACCCGAGCACATCCTCGACATGTGTACCGGCAGTGGCTGCATTGCGATTGCCTGTGCTTACGCGTTCCCGGAAACGGAAGTGGACGCCGTGGATATCTCTGCGGACGCGCTGGCCGTGGCCGAGCGCAATATCGATACGCACGGCATTGAGAACTGGGTTACGCCAATCCGTTCAGACCTGTTCCGTGAACTGCCGCCGCTGCAATACGACCTGATCGTCACGAATCCCCCTTACGTTGACGAAGAAGATATGTCCGATTTACCGCAGGAATACCGCCACGAGCCGGTGCTCGGTCTGGCCTCCGGCAGCGATGGCCTGAAACTGACCCGCCGCATTCTGGCCTGCGCGCCGGATTACCTGACCGATGACGGCGTGCTGATTTGTGAAGTGGGCAACAGCATGGTACATCTGATGGATCAGTATCCTGAGATCCCGTTCACCTGGCTGGAATTCGAAAACGGCGGTGACGGTGTCTTCATGCTGACTAAACAGCAACTGCTTGATTGTGCAGAAGAGTTCCGCGCTTACCGCGACTAAACATCCTGTTGACCGGCTGTTGTTCAGCCGGTCATTTTGCAAAATAACAACTTATTAATGGTTAAGGAGCCGTGATGGCAGGGAACAGTATTGGGCAGTTTTTCCGCGTCACCACCTTCGGCGAATCTCACGGTGTGGCACTCGGCTGCATCATTGACGGCGTACCGCCGGGCATCTCGCTGACAGAAGCAGACCTGCAACACGACCTCGACCGTCGTCGTCCGGGCACCTCGCGTTACACCACGCAGCGCCGTGAAGCGGATGAAGTCAAAATCCTGTCCGGCGTATTTGAAGGCGTAACGACGGGCACCAGCATCGGCCTGATTATCCAGAATACCGACCAGCGCTCGCAGGATTACAGCGCGATCAAAGACGTATTCCGTCCGGGTCATGCCGATTACACCTACGAACAAAAATACGGCGTGCGCGACTATCGCGGCGGTGGCCGGTCTTCAGCCCGTGAAACCGCCATGCGCGTAGCCGCAGGCGCGGTGGCGAAGAAATACCTGTTCGAAAAATTCGGTGTGAAAGTGCGCGGCTTTATGTCCCAGATGGGCGACATTCACTGCGAGCTGAAAGACTGGGATCTGGTCGAAACCAACCCGTTCTTCTGCCCGGATGAAAGCAAACTCGACGCGCTGGACGAGCTGATGCGCAGCCTGAAAAAAGAAGGCGACTCGATTGGTGCCAAAATTACCGTTATCGCTGAGCATCTGCCGGTTGGCCTTGGTGAGCCGGTATTCGACCGTCTTGATGCCGATCTGGCGCACGCGCTGATGAGCATTAACGCCGTGAAAGGCGTGGAAATTGGTGACGGTTTTGCCGTGGTCAGCAAACGTGGCAGCGAAAACCGTGACGAAATTACGCCAAACGGTTTTCAAAGCAACCACGCGGGCGGCATTCTTGGCGGGATCAGCAGCGGTCAGCCGGTCGTTGCCCATCTGGCGCTGAAACCCACGTCCAGCATCACCGTTCCGGGGCGCACCATTAACCGGGAAGGCGAACAGGTCGAGATGATCACCAAAGGCCGTCACGATCCGTGTGTCGGGATCCGCGCCGTGCCGATCGCTGAAGCGATGATGGCGATTGTGCTGATGGATCACCTGCTGCGTCAGCGTGCCCAGAACGGCGACGTCCACTCCACCGTGCCACGCTGGTAAGCCTTCGATGAAATTCTTACGCAACGTTCCAGCGTTTAAAACCGCCTGCGCCAGTCTTCTGGCGCTCGCGCTTTGCGCACCGGCTATGGCGGCAACGCCGTGGCAGAAGATTACTCAACCGATTTCCGGCGCGCCGCAGGCGGTGGGAAGCTACGCCAACGGATGTCAGATTGGCGCACAGCCTTTGCCGCTGAATTCACCGGATTATCAGGTGATGCGTACCGATCAGCGCCGTTATTTCGGCCAGCCGGATTTACTGGCGTTCATCACGCGACTCGGCACTCAGGCGCAGCAAAAAGGGCTGGGAACCATGCTGGTCGGCGATATGGCGATGCCAGCGGGCGGGCGTTTCAGCAGCGGCCATGCCAGCCATCAGTCCGGGCTGGATGTGGATATCTGGCTGCAACTGCCTCGTCAGCGCTGGAGCGAGCAGATGTTGCTCAAACCGCAGCCTATCGATCTGGTCAGTGCCAACGGTAAATCTGTAGTGCCGAGCCAGTGGCAGCCGCGTATCGAAACGCTGATCAAAATGGCGGCGCAGGATAAAGACGTGGTGCGCATTTTTGTGAATGCGGCAATCAAACAACAGCTTTGTCAGGATGCGGGCGCTGATCGCGAATGGCTGCACAAAGTGCGTCCGTGGTTTGGCCATCGTGCGCACATGCACGTGCGTCTGCGTTGCCCGGTGGGCAGTACTGAATGCGAGAACCAGGCTGCGCCACCAGCGGGTGACGGATGTGGTGCCGAGCTGCAAAGCTGGTTCCTGCCACCGAAACCTCCAACAGGTAACCCGGTGAAATCTGAGCCACCTCCGCTGCCGCCAACTTGTCAGGCGCTGCTGGACAAACACGTTCTCTAACAACGTTTCAATAATTCTTCGCCACGTAAAGCGGGACTGATAGAAAAATGGACTGGTTGATTGTTGCCCCCTGGGTAGTAGGTGTTCTGTTTTTAGTAGCGTTAGTGGCGGGATTTATTGACTCAATCGCTGGCGGTGGCGGCCTTATCAGCCTGCCTGCATTGCTGGCAGCCGGGGTTTCTCCGGCTCAGGCGATTGCAACCAACAAGCTTTCGGCGGTAGGCGGTTCTTTCTCCGCCAGCCTGTATTTTGTGCGCCGGAAAGTGGTGGATCTTAACGATCAGAAGCTCAACATTGCCTGCACGTTTGTGGGTTCAGTGCTGGGTGCGATCCTGATCCAGCGCTTACAGGCCGATATGCTGCGCCAGATCCTGCCGCTGCTGATCATCTGCATCGGGCTGTATTTCCTACTGACCCCGAAACTGGGCGAAAACGATCGTCAGAGACGCCTCTCTGCGCTGCCTTATGCGCTGGTCGGTGGCGGCTGCGTCGGCTTTTATGATGGCTTCTTCGGTCCCGGTGCCGGTTCGTTTTACGCATTAGGCTTTGTGACGTTATGCGGTTTTAACCTCGCGAAAGCCACGGCGCACGCTAAAGTCCTGAACTTCACCTCCAACTTTGGTGGCCTGTTGTTCTTCATTCTGGGCGGTAAAGTGGTCTGGGGATTAGGATTTGTGATGATGGCAGGGCAGTTTATCGGCGCTCGTCTCGGCGCGCGAATGGTGCTCAGCAAAGGCCAGAAGATGATCCGCCCGATGGTGGTCGTGGTGTCTGTTGTCATGAGCTGTAAGCTTATCTATGACAATCATGGTGAGCAAATCCATCAATGGCTTACCCTTCATCTTTGAAGCTGCCCAATGCTTGCCTGAAGTCATGAAATTGACAGTTATAACAGGGTTATATTGTCGCCCCTGATCTTACTTACAGAGTTTCACAGCCAATATGTCTGATTCGACTGCAACACATAACTATCAACAATTGATGGATATTTTTGATTCCTGTTTCTTTGAGGAATTCAACGTGCGCCTGGTGAAAGGCGACGACGAACCCATCTATCTGCCCGCCGATGAGCAGGAACCGTTTAACCGCATTGTGTTTGCACACGGCTATTACGCCAGCGGGATGCACGAGATTTCCCACTGGTGCGTTGCAGGTGCTGAACGCCATAAGTTGGTGGATTTCGGTTACTGGTATTGCCCGGATGGCCGTGACGCGCAAACGCAAAGCGAGTTCGAAAAAGTCGAAATCAAACCTCAGTCCTATGAATGGCTGTTTTGCGCCGCTGCCGGCTTTAATTTCAACGTGAGCTGTGACAACCTGAGCGGCGATTGTGAGCCAGACCGTGTGGGCTTCCAGAACAAAGTACGTGAAGAAGTGCTCCGCATGCTGGATCAGGGCATCCCTGAAAGACCGGCGCGCTTTATTAAAGCGTTACAATCGTTTTACAATACCGCCCCTTTGACGCCTGCAGATTTCCCTGCGTTGCAGCCGATTGAATAAAAAAACAGAGTCCGGATACGAGGAAGAGTGATGATCGCCGAATTTGAAACGCGAATTTTAACGCTGATCGACGACATGGTCGAAAGCGCCAGCGACGATGAATTATTTGCCAGTGGCTATCTGCGAGGCCATCTGACCGTCGCGGTTGCCGAGGCAGAAGAGAATGGCGAGCATACCGCCGAAGCGCTGAAAGTCCGTGTTCAGGATGGCCTGGATAAAGCCATCAAAGCCGGTGAATTATCACCGCGCGATCAGGCTCTGGTTCAGGGGATGTGGGAGACTCTCTATCAGGCTTCTTTACCAAACTAGCTGGTATTTCAGTAAAAAAAAGCGCAGCACGGTGTTCCGGCTGCGCTTTTTTGTTGCCTGAAAAGGGCAATCAGCGGGATTCGACCGGGCGGCCTTTGAGTAATTTTCTCACCCACATCCGGTTCGGATTCAGTGCAGCCAGCGTTTCACTGTCCAGCGGCATCGGCTCACCGGCAATCTGCGCGGCCAGCACTTCGGCACCGAGCGGCGCAGAACTCAGGCCACGCGAACCGAGTGCGCCAAACAGGAACAGATTCTCATGCACCGGCGCATTCGCAACCGGGCGATGGCGCTGAATGTCGAGATCTAACTTCTGATAACTTTCCAAAAGTGCATCGTAATCAGAAACCGACCCGATCATCGGCAGGTGGTCGCGTGTGGCGCAGCGCACGCCGTTGCGCGCCTGCGCGTCACTGACATCCACCTGTTTCGGCCAGTTTTGCTCTGGTAAACAGTTCAGCAAACGCTGACGGTTTTCCTGCTGATCGTCTTCGCGATAATCCGTACATTTATCGGCGCGATGATAGCTGGCACCGATGCAATGATGCTGGTTGAGCGGATTCACCGGCGTCAGGTAGCCGTCATAGCACAGCACTTGTTTAAGTTTGCTCAGTTCCGGCGTTGTGGGAATATGTGAAACCTGGCCGCTGACCGCGTAAACCGGCAGCTTTTCACTTTGCGTGAAATCAGTGATATCCGCACCGTTCGCCAGTACCACGGCCTGATGACGGGCTTCATATCCGTCAGCAAACTTCAGCGTCCAGTATTCGTCTGCGTCGCGGCTTAAGGCCGTAACCCGCTGACGATAATGCACCGCTAATCCCTGTGTTTGCGCCAGTGCGATCAGCGAGGCGGTCAGCTCCGCCGGGCACAGCCATGCGCCGAGCGGATACGTCACGCCACCGCTGCCGCAAGGCAATCCGCATAACGCTTCAGCCTCGGCTTCACTCAGCCCTTTTGCCAGCCCCTCCGGCCAGTTACCGCTGATAATCCCGTCAATCTTGCCCTGACTTTTTTCGTCGTAGCCCAGCTGTGTCACACCGCTCCAGCCGTGATCAAAAGGCACGCCCAGCTTTTCCAGCTGGAAATACTGGCGGCGGGCGAACGTAAAGGCGTGCGCGAAGAACTGTTCCAGCGTGTCGCCCCGGCCATTGAGCAGCGGATAAACCGCGCCCTGACGGTTACCGGACGCGCCCAGCGCCGGTTTTTCATCGGCGCAGTACAGCGTAACGGCATAACCACGGCGCAACAGCGCCAGCGAAAGTACGGCACTGGCGACGCCGCCGCCAAGAATCGCAAATTCAGTGGCATTTTTAGCGGGCGGGCGGAAATACCACGGCGCAGGGTGCGGAATATCAATTCCTGCGGGTAGAACGCCCGATAGCATATGCCGCTTTTCGCCGAAACCGGGCACTTTCGCGATGTCAAAACCCGCATCCTGCAAGCCGCGGCGTACAAGACCAGCGACGGTGAAAGTGGCGAACGTGCCCTGCGGGCGGGTCATTTTGGCCATTGAACGGAACAGATCTTCCGTCCACATGTCCGGGTTCTTTGAGGGCGCAAATCCGTCCAGGAACCAGGCATCCACCTGCTGATTCATACTGGTGTCACATGCGGGCAGCAGGGTAGTCACATCGCCAAACCACAGGTCGAGCGTGATGCGTCCGCCCGCGAGTAAAAGGCGGTGACAACCGGCGAAAGGCATCGGCCATTGTTCGCAAAGTTCGGTGGAATACGCGGTCAGTTCCGGCCATTGCGCATGGGCGGCGGCCAGATCGCTGGCGGATAACGGAAACTTTTCGTAGCTGATGAAATGCAGACGTTGCAGCGTGGCATCCGGGCTTTCGGCGCGGAAAGCATCGAACGCCTGCCACAGCGTCAGGAAGTTCAGCCCGGTGCCAAAACCGGTCTCGGCAATGATGCAAAGCGGGCGAGGGTGGGCGGAAAAACGTGCCGGAAAATGGTTGCCATTCAGAAAGACATGACGTGTTTCCAACAAGCCGTCCTGATTGGAAAAATAGACGTCATCAAAATGTCGGGAAACAGGTGTACCCTGTTCGTTCCAGCTTAATTCAGCCGGCGTGATCGGGTTATGGCTCACGTGAAACTCTCTCAGTTCAAGGCGATGCCGGAGTTTAGCGCTGCGTTTGACCTCGCGCAAATTTACCGCGATTTACACAAGGAATTGCTGATCGGACTTGTTCGGCGTACAACTGTACGCTAGAGTGCGTGACGAAATCCCAAATGGTGAATAGTACAAGAGGTATTTAAATGAAACGTGCAGTGATTACTGGCCTGGGTATCATCTCGAGCATCGGTAACAACAAGCAGGAAGTTCTTGCATCTCTGCAGGAAGGTCGCTCTGGGATCACCTTCTCGCAAGAGCTGAAAGATGCCGGGATGCGTAGTCACGTCTGGGGTGATGTCAAATTAGACACCGCAGGCCTTATCGATCGTAAGATTGTGCGTTTCATGAGTGATGCCTCGATCTACGCTTACCTTTCCATGCAACAGGCGATTGAAGACTCCGGTCTGACCCCTGAAATGGTCTCTAACGAACGTACCGGCCTGATTGCAGGTTCCGGCGGCGGTTCTCCACGCAACCAGGTTGCGGGTTCCGACGGCATGCGTGCCAAAGGCCTGCGCGGCGTTGGTCCCTACATGGTGACCAAAGCGATGGCATCCGGCGTTTCTGCCTGCCTCGCAACCCCGTTCAAAATTCGTGGCGTTAACTACTCCATCAGCTCTGCCTGCGCAACCTCTGCTCACTGCATCGGTAACGCGGTAGAAATGATTCAGCTCGGCAAACAGGACGTTGTCTTTGCCGGCGGCGGTGAAGAACTGTGCTGGGAAATGGCGTGTGAGTTCGACGCGATGGGCGCATTGTCCACCAGCTACAACGAAACCCCTGAAAAAGCTTCCCGTACCTATGACAAAGCGCGTGACGGTTTCGTCATTGCAGGCGGCGGCGGTATGGTGGTGGTTGAAGAGCTGGAACACGCTCTGGCACGTGGCGCACACATCTACGCAGAAATCGTTGGCTACGGCGCAACGTCTGACGGCGCAGACATGGTGGCTCCATCTGGCGAAGGCGCTGTACGTTGCATGAAAATGGCAATGAACGGCGTGGATACCCCAATCGACTACGTTAACGTTCACGGGACCTCTACACCGGTCGGCGACGTAAAAGAACTGGGTGCAATCCGTGAAGTGTTCGGTTCTACAACACCGGCACTGTCTTCCACCAAAGCCATGACCGGTCACTCTCTGGGTGCGGCGGGCGTGCAGGAAGCCATCTACACCTTGCTGATGGCTGAGTACGGTTTCATCGCGCCAAGCATCAACATCGAAAACCTCGATGAGCAGGCTGAAGGCATGGACATCATCACTAAACCGACTCAGCGCGAGCTGACGACTGTGATGTCCAACAGCTTCGGCTTCGGCGGCACCAACGCCACGCTGGTGATGCGTAAGCTGAAAAACGACAAATAATTTCTGTTGTTAAGCTAAAAACTAAGCCTGCTTTCGAGCGGGCTTTTTTATATCCTTCATCCTTCAAGCCGCCTCTGCGTTGGCTTCGTTCGTTCGCCCCGGTCACTTACTTCAGTAGGCTCCCTGAGTTCATTCACTTGCCGCCTTGATGCAACTCGAATGATTTTGGATATCTAATCCAACATTTCAGGTACAATTTCGCCGCTTATTATTTTCACCTTGTTGACATAATGCTCTCACTCCAACACCTTCATCACCGACATCGGCACTTCCCGGCCTGGCTGGGTATTGTGGCGATTTTGATGTTGTTTATCGCACCGGTGATTTCTAAATCACGGGTGGCTGAGGGTGCGCAGCACATGATGATGCCTGGAATGGTGATGTCCGATATGGACATGCCGGACGGGGAAATGTCTGGCATGGACATGTCAGACACTGGGACATCAGGTGAATATTGCCATCCGCAAGCCTGTGAACCGGCACAACATGACACCGTGAAAGGGCTGCTTTCCGGCGACATGAGTGATGCTGCATGCGGTTATTGTGTGCTGCTGGCGCATTTACCGCTGCTCGATTTGCAGGCCATGCCGATGCTCTGGTCGCTGGAGCTTTCCAGCCGTGCGCCTCCGCGTTCTCTGAAACAACGCCTTGTTCCTTCGCTGTTCTTTACCGATTCGCAACCCCGCGCCCCGCCAGTTTTCTGATATTCCCTTTTTAAGCCAATCCTTTTCTGGTTAACGACGATTTTTCGCCGTTAGCGATGTGCTATTTGAAATTCAGGAAATCAGATTTATGAACCAGCCTGCAAACCTGCGTGTAAACGCGGGGGAAAAACTGTCTGCGCAAACCGCCTTTCTCGCCCTGTTGCGGCGTCTGCATTTTTATATTGGTCTGTTTGTCGGGCCGTTTATTTTCGTCGCCGCGCTGACCGGGACGCTGTATGTGCTGACCCCGCAGTTCGAAAATTACCTGTACGCGGATGCGTTATTTACCGATTCACAGGGCGCGTCGCAGCCGCTTTCACACCAGATCGACGCGGCGATAAAAGTCGCGGGGATAAATCCAAAAATTTATGCCGTCAGACCCGCACCGGAACGCGGAGATTCCACGCGGGTGATGTTCTCGGATCCGCAACTGGGCGCGTCCAAAAGCCGGGCAATATTCATCGATCCGGTGACGCTGGCGGTAAAAGGCGATATGACCGTTTACGGAACCAGCGGAATTTTGCCGTTCCGCACCTGGCTGGATGATTTACATCGCGGGCTGTTACTGGGCGATATTGGTCGCGTGTACAGCGAACTGGCCGCCTCGTGGTTATGGGTCGCCGCACTGGGCGGTGTTGTGCTCTGGTTCACCGGACGCAGAAAAAGCCGCACGCCACGCAAGCTGAGCGAAAGAATTGAAAAGCAGCAGCGCAGCCGCCACTGGCACAGCACGCTGGGGGTGATTCTGCTGGCCGGGCTGTTATTCTTTTCCGCGACGGGCCTGACGTGGTCGCAGTGGGCTGGGGACAATATCGGTGTCTTGCGTGCGTATATGGGCTGGATGACGCCGGCGGTCAAAACCAGTTTGTCTCCTGAGACGGTGGCAGCTCCGGTGGATGAACATGCGGAACATCATGCGCATATGGCTGAAATGCCGGATATGCCCCGCATGGATATGTCGGCTGATGCGATGCCCGCTGCGCCTGCTGCCGTGGCGGTTTCCGCACAAACTTTCGATAGCGTTGTTCAGGCGGCCAGAGCTTCAGGTATTGAAGCCCGCCGGATAGAAATCCGCCCGGCTTATACCGCGGATAAAGCGTGGACAGTGACGGAAGTTGACCGCAGATGGCCAACACAGGTTGATGCCGTTTCCGTCGATCCGGCTTCATTACAGATCACCGATCACGTTCGTTTTGCGGACTTCCCGCTGCTGGCGAAACTCACGCGCTGGGGCGTTGATGCTCACATGGGCATCCTGTTTGGCGTCTGGAATCAGGTCATTCTGGTTGTCTTTGGCACCGGGCTTTGCGCGATGATTGCCTGGGGATACCGGCTGTGGTGGCTACGCCGTCAGGGCGATGTCAGCAGCAGCCCGGCCATCACCATGCTGCAAACCTGGAAACGTGTGCCTTTTGCCCTGCAATGCCCGATAGCCCTGGTCACTTTAGGGTTAGCGATTTCGTTGCCGGTCATGGGTGGCAGCCTGGTTATTTTCCTGCTCATTGATACCCTGCGCTGGCAGCGTCAGAAAAAGGCACTGAAAACGGCCTCAGCCCTGAGCTGAATTCCGGCTTTTTTCAGGTAACCCTTTTCCGGCGCTGCAATATTTGCAGCGCCGGTTTTTTAGTCCCCGATGATGGTTTCGCACTCTCCGTATGTTCACCATCGGACTGATAATTATGTTGATTATATTCAGCATTTATAATCATTGATTTAAATTACTTCGCTATTTATCACGTGCTGCATAATTTTCTACTAGTCTTACCTTTGCGTCAGAAAAGTCTTAAGTCCTTTCCGTTCTCATTCGCTATTCCCTTGAAAATTAATGCATTACTTTTAGTAAGGGTAATCTATGGCAACTGATTCAGAGGCTCAAAAAGTCGGTTTAATCCCGGTCACCCTGATGGTTTCGGGCAACATCATGGGGTCGGGGGTATTTCTCTTGCCTGCCAATCTGGCTTCAACCGGCGGTGTGGCAATTTATGGCTGGCTGGTGACTATCATCGGGGCGCTGGCGTTATCCATGGTGTACGCCAAAATGTCTTCTCTTGATGACAGCCCGGGCGGGTCATACGCTTATGCACGCCGGGCATTTGGCCCTTATCTTGGCTACCAAACTAACCTGCTTTACTGGCTGGCCTGCTGGGTGGGCAATATTGCGATGGTGGTTATCGGCGTCGGATATCTCAGTTATTTCTTCCCGATTTTAAAAGAACCTCTGGTTCTGACATTCACCTGCGTCGCCGTGCTGTGGCTTTTCGTCATCCTGAATATTGTCGGGGCGAAGATGATTACCCGGGTTCAGGCTGTGGCGACCGTTCTGGCGCTGATCCCGATTCTGGCTATCGCTATTTTTGGCTGGTTCTGGTTTAAAAGCGATACCTACATGGAAGCGTGGAACGTCAGCGGTAAGAGTACTTTTGGGGCCATTCAAAGCACGTTAAGCGTCACGCTTTGGTCGTTTATTGGTGTTGAAAGTGCTTCGGTCGCGGCGGCAGTGGTTAAAAACCCCAAACGGAATGTGCCGATTGCCACCGTCGGCGGAGTGCTTATCGCTGCGGTTTGTTATGTGCTTTCAACCACGGCGATTATGGGGATGATCCCCAACGCCGCATTGCAGCTCTCAACCTCGCCGTTTGGTGATGCGGCACGCATGGCGATGGGGGACACCGCAGGGGCCATTGTGACATTTTGCGCTGCTGCCGGTTGTCTCGGCTCGCTGGGCGGCTGGACGCTGCTGGCCAGTCAGACGGCAAAAGCCGCCGCCGACGACGGGCTTTTCCCCCCTATTTTTGCCAAGGTCAACGAAAAAGGCGTGCCGGTTAAAGGGCTTATCGTTCTCGGTATTCTGATGACCATCTTTCAGGTTTCAACCATTTCGCCAGATGCTACAGCGCAGTTTGCTTTGGTCTCATCGGTTTCCGTTATTTTCACGTTAGTCCCTTATCTCTATACCTGTGCTGCGTTAATGCTGGTCGGGCACGGTCACCTGGGCAACCGCGCGGGAATGTATGGCTTCATCACCCTGATCGCCTTCGTGTATTGCGTCTGGGCGGTCGTGGGTTCAGGTGCCGAGGAGGTGATGTGGTCATTTGTCGCGCTCATGGTGATCACTGCCATGTACAGCTTCAACTATAACCGCCGCCATAAAAACGCTTATCCATTGGGTAAGCCCCTGGAACTGGACTGATTGACTCCCCGATTAATGCTCAATTCAGGATGATAAGGAGAGGTAAATGATTGAATTAAATCGCCATAAAAAACGTAAAGTACTGGTCGTCGACAGTAATATTACGGATGTGAATACCGCGAACGGACGTGCTGTTCGCGAGTTAATTGAAGCGCTTGAAGACAATAACCTGAACGTCATCCCGGCGGTGACCTTTGAAGATGGGATTGCCACCGTCGCATCAGATGCATCAATTTGCTGTGTGTTTGTTGACTGGACGTCCGGCGGTAACGACGACGCTTCGCACAGTCAGGCCTTTGCGCTGTTGCAGGAAATCCGCCGCCGCAATAAAGGCGTGCCGGTGTTGCTGATGGCGGAACATTCTTGTATCGACACGCTGACGCTCGATACCATGAAAATGGTCAATGAGTTTGTCTGGATGCACGAGGACACCGCTGAGTTCATCGCCGCGCGCTCTGTTGCTCTGATCGAAAAATATTATGATCAGCTCCTCCCGCCATTTACCAAAGCCTTGTTCAATTACACCCAGCATTCACCGGAATATTCGTGGGCCGCCCCCGGTCATCAGGGCGGCGTTGCGTTCACTAAAACGGCGGTGGGCCGCGAATTTCTCGACTTCTTCGGTGAGAACTTATTCCGAACCGACACCGGTATTGAACGCGGTGCGCTGGGGTCTCTGTTGGATCACAGCGGTCCGATAAAAGAATCCGAAACCTATGCCGCACGGGTTTTTGGCTCTCATCAGTCTTACTCGGTACTTAACGGGACTTCGGGGTCTAACCGCGCAATTATGACCGCGGTGGTAGGCGATGGACAGTTTGCGTTGTGCGATCGCAATTGCCATAAGTCTATCGAGCAGGGATTAGTCATGACCGGCGGCATCCCGGTCTTTTTTATTCCGACACGTAACCGTTTTGGCATCATTGGCCCGATCCCGAAATCGCAGTTCTTGGCGGAGTCCATTCAGCAGAAAATTGACGAACATCCGCTTAAAAAGCTGGCCTCCGATCCCAAGCCCATTTACGCGGTTGTCACCAACTGTACCTACGATGGCATGTGTTATAACGCTAAACAGGCACAAGACTTGCTGGCGAAAAGCGTTGATAACATCCATTTTGACGAAGCCTGGTATGCCTATGCGCGCTTCAATCCGTTCTATCGCGACAGATATGCGATGCGCGGAAATCCCGCTGACCATGATCCGGACGGGCCGACCGTATTTGCCACGCACTCCACCCATAAGTTGCTGGCAGCGCTTTCACAGGCATCCTACATCCATATCCGAAACGGTAAAAAACCTGTCGAGCACTCACGCTTCAATGAGTCCTACATGTTGCAGGCCACCACGTCGCCGCTGTACGCCATCATTGCCGCCAATGAAGTCGGGGCAGCAATGATGGACGGTAAACAGGGGGAATCGCTGACCCAGGAAGTCATCAACGAAGCCGTTGATTTCCGCATGGCGCTGGCAAAAGTCCATGCTGCCTTTGCTGCACAGGGGGAATGGTTCTTTTCGCCGTGGAATGCACCTGATGTGATCGATGTGAAAACCGGTAAAAAAATTCCGTTCATTAATGCCTCCAAAGAACAACTGACGACCGACCCGGCCTGTTGGGTGCTCCGACCGGGAGAAAGCTGGCACGGTTTCGATCAGCTTGATGATGACTGGTGCATGTTGGATCCTATAAAAGCGGGCATCCTGTCGCCGGGAATGGGCGATGACGGCAAAATGTTCGAGACCGGGATACCTGCCGCAATGGTGACGGCCTTTCTTTCCCAGCACGGGATTGTCCCCTCGCGAACCACTGATTTCATGGTGCTCTGTCTGTTTTCAGTGGGCGTTACTAAAGGAAAGTGGGGGACGTTGATCAACGTTCTGCTGGAGTTCAAACAGCATTACGATGACAACAGCCCGCTGACGCTTTGCCTGCCCGATCTGGTTTCCTCCCATGCGACACGTTATTCCGGCATCGGGCTGAAGGATCTTTGTGATGAAATGTTTGCCTACATGAAAACCAGCCAGATGGATAAACTTCAGTCCGAGGCTTTCGCGAAAATTCCGGTTCCTGTCCGGTTGCCGCGCGCCGCTTTTCAGGATCACATGGCCGGACGTTGTGAACACCTGACGCTGGATAAGCTTGCCGGGCGCGTCTCTGCGGTGGGTGTTATCCCTTATCCGCCGGGTATTCCTATCGTTATGCCTGGCGAAAGTTTTGGGGCAAAAAACGATCCGTGGCTCAGTTATATCCGCAGTATTGCGCAGTGGGGGGAAAAATTCCCCGGCTTCGAAAAAGAGCTTGAAGGCGCAGAGTTCAAAAACGGTCAGTACCACATCTGGGTGCTGAAAGAATAATCAAGAGTCTACCCGTCAGCTTTGCAGCAGCAAGGTGAAAATGACGGCAATTGATGTTATTGCGGGATATGCCGCAAACGGCTGCCGGGGCTCTGTATGCGCCCCTTTTTATTTGCGCGATGCCTCGGGGAAATCACTTTTGGAGTGGCAGCAATTAATTTCTTCGGGTAACGTCAGCGCATCGGATAACCGGCTTTTTTAATTAAGAAAAACCATGCTTACAACGGCTTTCAGCACAGTGTTTAAACCCTTTCTGCGCGACAGATTTTTGCATCTTCTGGTGTTGCTGGGCGTCATTCTGACGCTGTTCCAGACTGAGAAAATCATGCAGTTTCCACAGTTTGTCGACTGGGACACCATCATCACCTTGCTCGGTCTGCTGATGCTGACCAAAGGCGTTGAAGTCAGCGGCTACTTTGATTTTGTTGGCCGTAGGATGATTAACGCCATCGACAACGAACGCAGGCTGGCGCTTTTTCTGGTCACGGCCGCAGCTGTGCTTTCCACCTTTATGACCAATGACGTCGCGCTGTTTATCGTGATCCCGCTGACGATTACGCTGAAAAAGCTGACGTCTCTGCCGGTTACGCGGCTGATCATATTTGAAGCGCTGGCGGTGAATGCGGGCTCATTGCTGACACCGATTGGTAATCCGCAAAATATCCTTTTATGGAATAAATCCGGCCAGTCCTTTCTGCATTTTATCGGGCAGATGGCTCCGCTGGCGCTGGTGACACTGCTAGCACTGCTGATTGTCACCGGCTTTTGTTTCCCGTCGCGCAGCCTTAAAAAAACGGCAAACAATGAGGGCTACCCGTTCCAGAAGCGTCTTTTAGCCAGCTGTGGCGTTCTGTACGTCGTCTTTATTGCCTGCGTGGATCTGGGGTTGGCGTTGTACGGATTACTCGCGGTGATCCTGTGTTTCCTGCTGCTGGCGCGAAAAGTCCTGCTGCGGATCGACTGGCCGCTGATCCTGGTGTTTATCGTGATGTTCATCGATGTGCGTCTGATTGTCGGGTTAGACGTTTTACAGCCGGTTTTCGCGCGAATTCACGGGCTGCCAGATTACGGACATTATTTGCTGAGCATCGGGTTGTCTCAGGTCATCAGCAACGTGCCGGCGACGATCCTGATGATTAACTATCTGCCTTCCGGCCCGCTACTCGCCTACGCCGTGAACGCCGGTGGATTTGGTCTGGCGATGGGATCGCTGGCTAACCTGATTGCATTGCGCATGGCAAATGACAAAACGATCTGGCTGAAATTCCACTTTTACTCGTTCCCGTTCCTGCTGTTCAGCGGTGTTGCTGGCTGGTTCCTGCTCCCGTTAATCAGTTGAACGCGCCGGTATTGATAGCGGCCAGCCGGTTAACGGCGGAAGCAATTTCTGCGGGCGTGAGGGCAGAAAAGCCCAGCAACCAGCCATCGCGATGCAGCGCGTGGAGTTCGCTCTGATTGAGAAACAGCGGGGAAAGGCGTGGGGTTTCGATGCCCGCTTTGGCGGCCAGTGCACTGAGTCGCTGTTCTTGTCCGGCAGGCAAATGCGCCGCGATCTGTAAGCCCCCGGCCGCAACCTGCGGGGTCAGCCAGTCAATTTTTTGCCGGATTTGCTCCAGCAGATGATCGCGGCGGCTCTGATAAAGCTGGCGGGAAAGACGCAGGTGCGAGGCGAAATGACCGCTTTGTATAAATTCTGCGGTCACCGCCTGCATCAGCTGTGAAGAATGACCGTCACTGACGGTTCGCAGCGTCACCATCGGTGCGACCAGTGACGGGGGCAGCACGATGTAAGCCAGACGCAGCGAGGGGAATAAAACCTTTGAGAAGGTGCCCAGATAGATAACTTGCTGGTGCTTGTCCAGCCCCTGCATGGCCGGAAGGGGGCGTCCGTCGTAATGCAGTTCGCTGTCGTAATCGTCCTCAATGATCCAGCTTTCCTGACGTTTGGCGTAATCCAGTATATGCAGACGGCGGGACAGACTCAGGCTTACGCCAGTGGGGTAATGGTGAGAAGGCGTGAGATAGATCAGACGCGGCGAAGGAGAGTCGTCAGCCGGACTGATGCCCTGTTCATCCACCGGTATCGCACAAAGGCGCGCACCGGCACTGGTAAACGCATTACGGGCTCCCGGATAACCGGGTTCTTCAAGCCAGACTGTATCGTTAGGATCAATCAGCAACATCGACAACAGTTGCAGTGCCTGCTGGGAACTGGTGGTGATCATGATGTGATCAGCGGAACACAGTACGCCGCGCGACTGTTGCAGATAACCGGCAATCGCCTGGCGAAGGGGTAAATATCCCTGCGGATCGCCATAACCCAGCAAACGTTCGCCTTGCGTGCGCAATTGTTTAGCGGTGATTTGCTTCCAGATTTTCAGGGGAAACGCGCGTAAATCGGGGGAGCCTGCTGCGAAAGCCGTGGGGAATTGCGGGTCGTTGCAGCCGCCGGTTGCCACAATGTCCCGGCCCCGCGCTGAAAGCGTGGAAAGTTTCGCGGGTGTGTGCCCTTTTGCTCGTGTCGCAGAAGGGCGGGGAAGTGACTGGCTGACGAATGTCCCTTTTCCGGTCTGGCGCTGCAAATACCCTTCGGCTTCTATCTGCGCATAGGCCGCTTCCACTGTAATGCGTGAGACTTTTAAATCGGCAGCCAGCATTCGTGAAGAAGGAAGCCGCTGCCCGACAGCCAGCGCATCGGTATTAATGGCCTTCCGCAGCACCGCGCAAAGCCGGTCGCGCAGGCCGGTCGTTTTGTCCGCGTTTTCAAAAAGCGTAATCAAAGCCGACGGTTGAGACAGGTTAGCCATAATGGGTCTTATTGATGGGCTGAAATTGGTATTAATCATAAGGCCAAAAACAGAGATGATGAACCTGTTTTCAACACAGTGAATTGCAGAGGAAAATTTTATGTCACAGACGTCTTATGTTCTGGCTTACGAACCGCCGTCTCCCGAAGTCAGCGCAGCCTATTTGCTGTCGAAGCTGAGTTTTTATACCGATGCCGCGGATGTGGCAGCCGATTTACAAAATGGCGTGGCCGGTATTGTGGTTATTGATACCCGTTCTGCTGAACATTATGCGCGCGGTCATGTGCCCGGTGCTGTCAGTTTTCCGCATAAGAATATGACGGCAGAAAGCACCTGCGGCCTGAGTAAAGACGTGGTGTATGTCACGTATTGCGACGGGATTGGCTGTAACGGCTCTACGCAGGGCGCGTACAAACTGGCGAAACTGGGGTTCCGGGTGAAAGAAATGATCGGCGGGCTGGATTTCTGGATCCGCGACCGGCATCCGGTGGTGGAAGGCGAAGCGCGCGGAGTCTATCCGGCAGACTTCGCCCCAGATGATTGCGGTTGTGCGTGAGCAGTGGTTTAAAAAACCGCCCACAGTAATAGTACGACCACCACAAAAGCGATAAACAACAACGGCTTGCCGCCAAGCGCCTGCATGGAAGGCGGCAACATGGCCACGAAAGGATTCATGATTGGCTGAGGATCAGTGCGCGACACGGTGGTAAAGCTGTCATCGATGTTTTCCGCACGCGGCGAACGGTCAACGCGCTGGCTGAACAATACGCCAATCAGATCACTGACCTGAACCGGCGTCAGTGGCGTGGATAACGTCGCGCTGAAACGGTTTTCGACATACTCGGTGAGCTGACGTATTTCATGCGTGCTGGCCGGTTGTTTCAGAACGCTCAGCAGCGTGGTCAGCGTCGGCGCAGTGGTTTGCTGGCTGAGTGATGCTTTCACCTGCATGAACTGGCTCAACAATTGAAAATGCTTTGCCGGGATCGAATCGCCAACTTTTACGCCCACCAGATTGAACAGTTGCTGCCAGACTTTGACCGGCGCTTCGCCGGTCGCCGCACTGAGGCGTGTGACCAGTTGTTGCAGGCTGTTATGTTCCGCAGGCAGCAACGGGCGATCGGTGACCGGCGTCTGCTGAGGTTGCGGAATATTCATCTGACGTGTCTGGATCAGATCCAGCACTTGCTGAAGTTGCGGATGCGTCAGCTGGCTCAGAACGGTATGACCAAAGTTCTGGCGAATAAAATCGCTGACGGCCTGCCGGTTATTGCCCTGCGGCAACAGCTCGGTCAGCTGCAACATCAGCTGGCGGGTCGCGTGGCTGTCTTGGGCCTGAGTCAGTTTCCCCTGCAACAACGTCTGTGCCTGAGGAAATTGTGATGAAGTGATTTCTGCATCATGAGGCAGAGAAAGATCGTGGCGTAAATTAGCCCAGATCTCGGCAGATTTGATGGGCGTCAGCGCCATCAGTTTCACAATCAGCTTTTCCAGCGTGGTGCGCTGTGCCGGTGTGAGCGGTAATTCGCCTCCCGGTTTAACCGGAACGGTCTGACCCTGGGGCTGTGTTCTGTTGTCGCCAACCGGCATGCCCGGGCCGCTCAAAGGTTGCATATCACCGTCCTTCGCTGGAAATGTAAACGTCGCTTGATGAGAAAGCGCGGCGCAGAGCGCAGAAGCGCCTCATCATACCTGCAAAGTGTTTTAACGGACACCGTGAATAGCAGCCCGGTGAACATTCATGGGGATATTGTTTCTGAAAACGGCGGGTAAAAACATCTTACTCTACGCAAAAGCGTAAAAGGGGAAGGTGCCATCCACCTGAATGGCGGATGACAGCCAGATTTAACGTGTTTCTTTTTGGAATCCGTCCGGCTTGTGGCCAAACAACGGTTTTCGCAGGCGTTGCGCGAGGATAACCCCGACCAGCGTGATACCGCCGCCAATCAGATGATAGCTTTGCAGCTGTTCGTGCAGGAATAATACGGCAATGATGGCCGTGAAAATCGGCGACAGGTTCATGAAAATAGAGGCTTTGTTCGCACCCAGGCGGATAACGCCCTGGATCCACAAATAAGGCGCAATGATTGACGCCGGGATCCCCGCGAAAAGCACCAGCGGAATATTGTGTACGGTCAGGCTGACATCTTTCGCCATCAGGAAGTTAGGCAGCAGCAGTAAGACGCCAAAAATGATCTGCACATACAACGATTGCCAGTTAGGCAGCGGGATCGCCCAGCGCTTGGTCAGTACGCCATACAGCGCGTAAGACGCGGACGCGGCAAACATCATCAGCTCCCCGGTGCCGATACCGTGTTGCAGCAACTGCGCCGGATCCCCTGCGCTCACCAGCCAGATGAGTCCGCCGAGAGAAACAATACTGCCGACCGCCACGCCAACCGTGGGTACCACGCTCAGGACAAACAGGCCGATAAGCACCGTCAGCAGTGGGATCAGGGAGTTAAGGATCCCCATA
Organism: Rahnella sikkimica; assembly: GCF_002951615.1. Classification (GTDB taxonomy): domain Bacteria; phylum Pseudomonadota; class Gammaproteobacteria; order Enterobacterales; family Enterobacteriaceae; genus Rahnella; species Rahnella sikkimica. The sequence continues at coordinate 299,354 of NZ_CP019062.1, forward strand.
AACAGGGCGCTGACGCTGTGCGCCGCGTAGTACGCCAGGCTCTGATAAAGCACCATTCCGAGCAGACCGAGGATCAGCAGTTTCCACCAGTATTGCCTGACGGCTTGCAGGTTACGCAGAACGCCGGGCAGGATAAAAGGCGTCAGCGTTACCAGCGCCAGAAGCCAGCGGTAAAAAGAGATGGCGGCCGGATCTATCGCACTGGATGCGGCCTTGCTGACGACCGCGTTCAGTGACCAGATCAGCACGGCCAGCAGCGGAAAAAGTACATTCATTGGAAATTGTCCCTGAGTAAATCGTAACGCAAGTGTACGATTGTCTTATTTGTTAGATATAACGATAATCAGACAACTGTTTCCGCAATTAAGACAATCGCAATATCGCTTACAGACAAAAGGATTTTATGCCAGCTCCGCGCGTTTCATCTCCGAATCCGTCCTCTCCCCGCTATTATCCGCCCTTGCCGGAAAAAACGCCGGTGACACTGCTGTTTCGCGGCGAGATTGTCGAGGGGAATTCCGAGTATGTGCAGCATTCACATCCGTGGAGCCAGATTATCTGCGTGAAATCCGGCGTTCTGGCGATGCGGGTGGCCGGAAAACGCTATCTGGCACCGCGCGAGTTTGCGATCTGGGTGCCTGCCGGTGTGGAGCATTCGAGCTATAACCGCAAAACCACGCGATTTTGTGCGATTGATATCGCCCCGGCGCTGGATAAAGATCTGCCTTCCACACCATGTTTGCTGACGCCGACGGCCATTTTCAATGCGATTGCCGATGACTGCTTTTCGCGCAATATGTCGGAGCCGGTCACCGAAGCGGACCTGCGCATGTGCCGCGTGTTGCTGGATCAAATCAGTCTGGCACCGCGTCAGAATACCTATCTGCCCACTTCCGAAGATAAATTACTCTCACCGGTGCTGAGTGCGCTGGAGAAAAATCCGGCGGATAATACGCCGCTGGCGCAATGGGCGACGCAGGTTTACACCACCGAACGGACGCTATCGCGCCGCTGCCAGCAGGAGCTGGGCATGGGATTTGCGGAATGGCGTCAGCGGTTGCGCTTTCTGCATGCCATCTCGTTGTTAGAGCAGGGCAAAACCGTACACGAGATTGCGCTGGATGTGGGATACAGCTCGGCGTCGGCGTTTATCGCCATGTTCCAGCACATTTCCGGCACCACGCCACAACGTTTTCGTAACGACAGGTAAACCCGGTTGGGATCTCATTTCATATCGTGGCAAAATCAGTGTCCTCTTTATTTTCTATTCTTTCTTAGGCCTTGCTGCCGGAGACAAACGTGAAAATCCTGGTTGATGAAAATATGCCGTATGCCGTCGAGCTTTTTAGCCGGTTGGGGAACGTACAGGCCGTGCCTGGCCGCCCAATTCCACAAGATGCGCTCAATGATGCTGATGCACTGATGGTGCGGTCCGTGACGAAAGTGAACGAAAGTTTGCTGGCGGGAAAACCGGTGAAATTTGTGGGTACCGCAACGGCGGGTACCGATCACGTTGATGACGCATGGCTTGCCACGCAGGGCATTGGCTTCTCGGCGGCGCCGGGCTGCAATGCGATTGCGGTGGTGGAATATGTCTTTTCTTCACTCCTGATCCTCGCGCAGCGCGACGGTTTTCAACTGCGCGACAAAACGGTCGGGATCATTGGCGTCGGTAATGTGGGTTCGCGCCTGAACGCCCGTCTGGAAGCGCTGGGCATCCGTACACTGCTTTGCGATCCGCCGCGCGCCGATCGCGGCGATGCCGGTGAATTCTGGCCGCTGGAAAAACTGGTCGCCGAAGCCGATATTCTGACGTTCCATACTCCGCTGAATATGTCTGGCCCGTATGCCACGCATCATCTGGTGGATGCGGATTTACTGGCGCGTCTGCCGGCTGACCGTATTCTGATTAACGCCTGCCGTGGTGAAGTTGTCGACAACGCCGCGCTGCTGGATGCGCTGAACGGAAGCAAAAAACTGACCGCCGTGCTGGATGTCTGGGAACCGGAACCTGATTTGTCGCTGGCATTGCTGGATAAAGTTGCCATCGGAACCGCGCACATTGCCGGTTACAGTCTGGAAGGGAAAGCGCGTGGCACCACGCAGGTTTTCGAAGCGTTCAGCCAGTTCATCGGACAACCGCAAACTGTGCCGCTGGAATCCCTGTTGCCTGCGCCGGAATTCGCCGAAGTCACTTTACGCGGCGCGCTCAGCGAAGCCAAACTGCTGCGGCTTATCCACTTAGTGTATGATGTGCGCCGCGATGACCGGCCTTTGCGCCGTGTTGCCGGGAAACCGGGCGAATTCGATAAGCTGCGCAAGTTCTATGAAGAACGCCGCGAGTGGTCGTCTTTACGTGTTATTTGCGATGATGCAGCGACGGCAGACGTCCTGAAAAAGCTCGGATTTAACAGCCAGCCTGGCTGATTTAAACCCGTCTTAACACGGCCTTAAGCTTTTTAGCCTACAGTGACGCGATAACTATTTGAAAGCAGGGCGGTGATTATTCATCGCCCCTTGTCTTTGTACTTTTATTTTCTGGAGAAAACCAACATGTCTGATGGCTGGAATATTGCGCTGCTTGGCGCGACGGGCGCAGTCGGTGATGCGTTACTGGAATTATTGGCTGAACGTCAGTTCCCGGTTGGTGAGCTCTTCCCGCTGGCCAGTGACCGCAGTGCGGGTCAGACCGTGCGTTTTAATGGCAAAAGTCTGCGCGTACAGCTGGCATCCGGGTTTGACTGGTCACAGGTTCAGCTGGCGTTCTTTGTTGCCGGCCACGAAGCCTCTGCGCTGTATGCCGAAGAAGCGGCAAATCAGGGTTGTCTGGTGATCGACAGCAGCGGTCTGTTCTCCCTCGAAAACGATATTCCGCTGGTGGTGCCGGGCGTGAACCCGGACGCGCTGTCCCATTACCGTAACCGTAATATCGTGGCGGTTGCCGATAGCCTGACCAGCCAGCTTCTGACGGCGATCAAGCCGCTGACCGAACAGGCCGGGCTTGCCCGTCTGCATGTTACTTCTCTGCTGTCCGTTTCCGCGCTGGGTAAAGCCGCCGTGGACGATCTGGCCGGCCAAAGCGCCCGTCTGCTTAACGGTATCCCGGCAGAAGAAGGTATTTTCACTAAGCAGCTGGCGTTTAACCTGTTGCCGCTGGTGAGCGATGAAGAGGGCAGCGTTCTTCAGGAGCGTCGTCTGGTCGATCAGGTTCGCAAAGTCCTGCAAAATGATGGTCTGCCTATTTCCGTCAGCTGTGTGCAGTCTCCGGTATTTTACGGCCATGCGCAGGTTGTGCATCTCGAAGGTTTGCGTCCGCTGTCAGCGGAAGAAGCGCGTACTGAACTCGAACGTATCGATGATATCAGCCTCAGCGAAGAAGATGATTTCCCGACGCAGGTCAGCGACGCTTCCGGTAACGCGAACCTGAGCATTGGTTGTATCCGCAATGACTACGGGGTGCCTGAGTTACTTCAATTCTGGTCAGTGGCTGACAACGTGCGTTTCGGCGGTGCCCTGATGGCGGTTGAGACCGCAGAAAAACTGATTAACGAATACTGGTACTGATCATGTCCGATGAAGTGATTGCTGACGTCGTGGCTCCGGTTGTTGCGGGGCGCGTGGCGTTAGGCATTGAGTACAACGGCAGTGAATATTATGGCTGGCAGAAACAACAGGGCGCGGCGAGCGTCCAGGCGTGTCTGGAAAAAGCCCTGAGCCGCGTGGCGGATGCGCCGATTGTGGTGCTCTGCGCCGGGCGTACCGACGCGGGTGTCAGTGCCACCGGGCAGGTAGTGCATTTCGATACGCCGGTTTTGCGCAAAGACGCCGCGTGGACGATGGGCGTCAATACCCATCTGCCGAAAGATATCGCCGTGCGCTGGTGTGCCAGTGTCCCTGAAGATTTTCATGCACGTTTTAGCGCCACGGCACGCCGTTATCGCTATGTGATTTACAATAATCGCTACCGTTCGGCGATTTTGCATACCGGCGTCACGCACGTCCACATGCCGCTTGACGTCGAAAAAATGCAGCTCGCCGGGCAGGCCTTGCTCGGGGAAAACGATTTTACGTCGTTTCGTGCGTCCCAGTGCCAGTCGCGCACGCCGTGGCGTTACATGATGCACCTGAATGTCAGCCGCCACGGTCATTATGTGGTGGTGGATATTAAGGCGAACGCCTTTGTGCATCATATGGTGAGAAATATCGTGGGCAGTCTGGTTGAAATCGGTGCCGGAAATCAGCCGGTGGGCTGGATGGCGCAACTGCTGGCAGCGAAAGATCGCAATCTCGCTGCGGCGACCGGCAAAGCGGAAGGGTTGTATCTGGTATCTGTTGATTACCCTGAGAAATTTGCATTACCTCAGGTCAGTATGGGCCCCTTGTTCCTGGAAGATTAGGGAACAGTACACGTGATTTTTACGCCACGTTTTAAAGAACATATGGGACGGTAAATCAAATGAGTTTTATCCACTTTATTATTGATTTTATTCTTCATATTGATGTGCATTTAGCGGAGCTGGTTGCCCAGTACGGCATCTGGGTTTACGGGATTTTGTTCCTGATCCTGTTTTGTGAAACGGGTCTGGTGGTGACGCCGTTTTTACCGGGCGATTCGCTGCTGTTCGTGGCGGGCGCGCTGGCGGCATTGCCAAGTAATGACATGAACGTGCATTTGATGGTGTTGCTGATGGCCATTGCGGCGATCCTCGGTGATGCGGTGAACTACACTATCGGACGGGTGTTTGGTGAGCGGCTGTTCAGCAATCCGGATTCAAAAATTTTCCGCCGCAGTTATTTAGACAAGACCCACAAGTTTTACGAGAAACATGGTGGCAAAACGATTATTCTTGCGCGCTTCGTGCCGATCGTCCGCACGTTTGCACCGTTTGTGGCCGGTATGGGACATATGTCCTACCGCCATTTCGCGGCGTATAACGTGATTGGTGCGCTGGTTTGGGTTCTGTTATTTACCTATGCTGGCTACCTTTTTGGCGATCTGCCGATTGTTCAGGAAAATCTGAAATTACTGATCGTTGCGATTATCGTGGTTTCGATTCTGCCGGGTGTGGTAGAAATCTGGCGGCACAAACGCGCAGCGGCGAAAGAAAAGCGTCAGCAGGATTAATCTGCGGCGAATTTTTGCGCAAGCGCGTTAAAATTTAAGGCATTAAACCAGAGGGTGGACCAGTTTTTTATCCACAGTGTCTGGCCATTATGGTTTAATGAGCGACAATTTATGGTCTGTTCCTGCGAACAACCCTTCTGCGATGCGGTGTGTGAGGTTTTTTGACACTCCGTGCGCAGGCGTTTTTGGGTAGGTTTCAGGGGACTTGTTACTGCATGAACAGCGGACTGGCTTCGGCCGGGTTCAAACAGAAAGGTTATCGATGAGCTGGATTGAACGAATTCTTAGTAAGAGCACTGACTCGCAAACCCGTAAGGCAAGTATTCCTGAGGGCGTCTGGACTAAATGTGACAGCTGCGGGCAGGTTCTTTACCGCGCCGAGCTTGAGCGCAACCTCATGGTTTGCCCTAAGTGTGACCACCACATGCGCCTTACCGCGCGTATGCGTCTGTCCACTTTCATGGACGAGGGTAGTGAGGTTGAATTAGGCAGCGAGCTTGAGCCTAAAGATGTTCTGAAGTTTAGAGATTCCAAAAAATACAAAGATCGTCTGGTTGCTGCACAGAAAGAGACCAACGAAAAAGACGCCCTGATCGTCATGAAAGGCACGCTGTTTGGTATGCCAATCGTGGTGGCTTCTTTTGAATTTGCCTTCATGGGCGGTTCAATGGCGTCCGTGGTGGGTGCTCGCTTTGTGCGTGCCGTAGAACAGGCGATGGAAGACAGCTGCCCGCTGGTGTGCTTCTCTGCCAGTGGTGGTGCGCGTATGCAGGAAGCGCTGATGTCGCTGATGCAGATGGCAAAAACCAGTGCCGCATTGGCGAAATTGCAGGAACGCGGTCTGCCGTACATTTCTGTACTGACTGACCCGACCATGGGTGGCGTTTCTGCCAGCCTCGCCATGTTGGGTGACATCAACGTCGCTGAGCCGAAAGCGCTGATCGGTTTTGCCGGTCCACGCGTTATCGAGCAAACTGTTCGTGAAAAACTGCCGCCGGGCTTCCAGCGCAGTGAATTCCTGATTGAGAAAGGCGCGATTGATATGATCGTGCGTCGTCCGGACATGCGCGCCAAACTCGGCAGCGTTCTGGCAAAACTGACCGGGCAACCGGAGCCGAATGTGTCTGACGTCCATTCTGCTGTCGACGGTTCTGCCGCTGACCATCATCAGGATGCCTGACCGGACGAGGTAAAAGCCGGTCAGTTTTTCGGGCGGTAACCTGTTTTATGCCGCCCGGCACCTCCTGGCTGTGCTTTTACTCTTCGTCAGTTCTGACAAAGAGGGCATTGCCTGCTATCACAGTCTGGTGATGTAGTGTCGAAGTGAACCTAACGCAGGTTGAACGGGACTCATGCAAAATCAACTTATCCCTCAAGCCACGTCGCCTTTGGCCACGTGGCTTTATTATCTCGAAAACCTCCATTCTCAGGCTATCGAGCTTGGCCTTGACCGGGTCAAAGCGGTAGCGACTCAACTCGATTTGCTGACACCTGCGCCACGCGTTTTCACCGTCGCAGGGACCAACGGCAAAGGCACCACCTGTGCGACGCTGGAAGCCATTCTGATGGCCGCAGGATACCGTGTGGGCGTTTACAGTTCCCCGCACCTTGTCCGCTATACCGAGCGCGTTCGTATTCAGGGCGAAGAGTTGCCTGAGTCTGCGCACTGCGCCTCTTTTGCGCTGCTGGAAGCCGGGCGGGGCGATATTTCCCTGACCTATTTCGAGTACGGCACGCTCTCGGCGTTACAGCTGTTCAAACAGGCGAAGCTGGATATTGTTATCCTCGAAGTCGGGCTGGGCGGGCGTCTGGATGCCACGAATATTGTCGATGCCAATGTGTCGGTCGTCACCAGCATCGCGCTGGATCATACTGACTGGCTGGGTTCCGATCGCGAGAGCATTGGCCGCGAGAAAGCCGGCATTTTCCGTTCAGGCACGCCAGCCGTAGTCGGCGAGCCGGATATGCCGCAATCCATTGCCGATGTGGCAAAAGAGAAACATTCAGATTTGTACCGCCGGGGTGAAAACTGGAGTTTCGCGGCAAGTCCCGCAAACTGGCGCTGGACGGCTTTGCAGGATGGCGAAGAAGTCACCATACTGGACGAATTGCCGCTGCCAAACGTTCCGCTGCCGAATGCTGCCACGGCGCTGGCCGCGCTGCATTATTCGACGCTGGATATCCCTGAAGAGGCCTTACGCAGCGGCTTGCAGCGTGCGGCGCTGCCGGGACGTTTCCAGACGGTGAGTGAATCGCCGCGCCTTATTCTTGACGTGGCGCACAATCCGCACGCTGCGGCTTATCTGGCCGGACGCCTGGCTGAACAGCCGCGCAATGGCGGGAAAGTGCGTGCGGTGGTGGGTATGTTGAAAGACAAAGATATTGCCGGTACGCTGGCTTGCCTGTCGCCTCAGGTGGATGAATGGTATTGCGCACCGTTGCAAGGGCCGCGCGGTGCCAGCGTTGAAGAGCTGGCCTCGCACCTGCCTCAGGCGCACCGGTTTGATGATGTGGAGTCTGCCTGGAGACAGGCTATGCAGGAGGCGGCTCCTCAGGATATTGTGATTGTCTGCGGTTCGTTCCACACCGTAGCGCACGTCATGGATGCTATAGATACGGGGAAAACCAGTGGCTAGTAAGTTTCAAAACCGCCTGGTCGGGACGGTCATTCTGGTGGCGCTGGGCGTGATCATTTTGCCCGGTTTACTCGACGGCAAGAAAAAGCATTACGAAGACGAATTTGCGTCTATTCCATTGGTGCCAAAAGCGGGGGATGTTGAGGAGCAGGATGCCATACCGCCTGTGACGCAATCATTACCTGCTCAGCCGCCGGAAGGCGCGAATCAGGCCATGAACGGGGCGCAGGACATCGATAATGCGGCGACCAACACCAATGCCGCCAATCATGGCAACGTAGCGCCGGGGAATACGACGGTCGAAGCACCGCCGGTCACGACGCTGCCGGAACAGAAGAAGCCGGTGCAAACGGTGCCAGCGAAACCGGCTCAGGTTAAACCCGCGCCTCAGAAACCGAAAGTGATCGAACCTAAACCACTGGCGGAAGCTAAACCGGTGGCGAAACCGAAACCAGTCGAACAGACGAAGCCGGTTGAACAACCTAAAGTTGTTGCTGAGCAGCCTAAGCCGGTCGAACAACCGAAAGCGGTTGAGCAGCCTAAGCCTGCGCCGGAAGAAAAAGCACCGGCGGGGCAGTCTTATGTCGTTCAGCTCGGCGCATTGAAAAATGCGGCGAAGGCTACTGAGATTGTCGCGACTTTGCGGCTTTCAGGATTCCGTGCTTATTCCGTTCCGGCGACGCCGGTGCAGGGGCAAATCACGCGGCTTTATGTGGGTCCGGATGCGTCAAAACAAAAACTGGAAGCTTCACTCCCTCAGCTGCAACAGCTTAGCGGGTTAGGTGGGCAGGTGCGTTCTTACTCGGCGCACTAATCTTGCGGTTCCCCGTGAGAGCGTGGAGGCCGGAAGGCACTAAAAACACGAAAAATACCAGGGAGGGCACAAGCGATTTGTGCCCTTTTTCTATAAGATCTGCCGGTTAAGATTTTATAGGTTTATGCTGCGGTTGAGGTTTTTTTAATCGCTATTATTAATTTGTCTGACCGGCTGATTTCCGCTACGCAAACGTTTTCTTTTTCTGTTAGAATTCGCAGCGATTTGGATGCCGGGGTAGACGCGACTAGATTAGACACTGGAATTGTTAATGGTCTGGATTGATTACGTCATCATTGCGGTTATCGGATTTTCTGCCTTAGTCAGTTTAATCCGTGGCTTTGTTCGCGAGGCTTTATCACTGGTTACCTGGGCTTGCGCCTTCTTTGTCGCCAGTCATTATTACCCGTATCTCGCCATCTACTTCACGCGTTTCGAAGATGAGTTAGTTCGAAACGGGATCGCAATTGCCATCTTGTTCATCGCGACGTTGATCGTAGGTGCAATTGTCAACTATGTGATCAGTTCACTGGTTGAAAAAACCGGGTTGTCCGGCACTGACAGGGTGTTAGGTGTGTGCTTCGGCGCGCTGCGTGGTGTACTTATCGTCTCCGCGATGCTGTTCTTCCTGGATACCTTCACCAGTTTTTCGCAAAGTGACGACTGGAAACAATCCCAGTTGATCCCACAGTTCAGTTATATCATCAGGTGGTTCTTTGACTACCTGCAGAGCACGTCGAGTTTCTTGCCAAAACATATTTAGTTCTGGCAGCGCTGAAGAGGAAAAGACAACATGTGCGGTATTGTCGGTATCGCCGGTTTCATGCCGGTAAACCAGTCGATTTATGACGCGTTAACGGTGTTACAACACCGTGGGCAGGATGCTGCTGGCATCACCACCATCGATGCCAATAACAATTTCCGTTTACGGAAAGCCAATGGCCTGGTGAAAGATGTTTTTGAAGCCCGCCATATGCAACGCTTACAAGGCAACATGGGTATCGGCCATGTTCGCTACCCAACGGCTGGCAGTTCCAGTGCCTCAGAAGCTCAACCTTTCTACGTCAACTCTCCGTTCGGCATCACACTGGCCCACAACGGTAACCTGACCAATGCTCACGAATTGAGAAGCAACCTGTTCGAAGGCCAGCGCCGTCATGTGAACACGACTTCCGATTCTGAAATTCTGCTCAATATTCTGGCGAGTGAACTGGACCGTTTCCAGCATTACCCGCTGGAAGCTGACAACATTTTCGCCGCCGTGGCTGCCGTGAACCTGAAAATTCGTGGCGCGTATGCCTGTGTGGCGATGATTATCGGCCACGGCATGCTGGCGTTCCGAGATCCGCACGGTATCCGTCCGCTGGTTATCGGCAAACGTACGCTGGAAGATGGCCGCAACGAGTACATGGTGGCCTCGGAGAGCGTGGCGCTTGATACGCTGGGCTTTGAGTTCCTGCGTGATGTCGCGCCGGGCGAAGCGGTGTACATCACCGAAAAAGGCCAGCTGTTTACCCGCATGTGCGCTGATGATCCGCAGTACAATCCGTGCCTGTTCGAATACGTGTATTTCGCACGCCCTGATTCGTTCATTGACAAAATTTCCGTCTACAGCGCCCGTGTCCGTATGGGTGAAAAGCTGGGCGCGAAAATTGCCCGTGAATGGGAAGATCTGGATATCGATGTGGTCATTCCGATCCCGGAAACCTCCTGCGATATCGCGCTGGAAATCGCGCGTATTCTGGATAAACCGTACCGTCAGGGTTTTGTGAAAAACCGCTACGTGGGCCGTACCTTTATCATGCCGGGCCAGCAGGAACGCCGTAAATCTGTACGTCGTAAACTGAACGCTAACCGCGCTGAATTCCGTGGTAAAAACGTTCTGCTGGTCGATGACTCTATCGTGCGCGGCACCACCTCTCAGCAGATTGTTGAGATGGCACGTGAAGCCGGTGCGCGACGCGTTTATCTGGCCTCCGCTGCGCCGGAAATTCGTTTCCCGAACGTCTACGGTATCGATATGCCAAGCGCTAACGAACTGATTGCACACGGTCGCGAAGTCAGCGAAATCAATCAGATCATTGGTGCCGATGCGTTAATCTTCCAGGATCTGAGCGACCTTATCGCCGCAGTGAAAGAAGACAATACCGACATCGAGAAGTTTGAGTGTTCCGTTTTCGACGGGATTTACGTCACCAAAGACGTTGACCAGGACTATCTGGAATACCTCGAAGCGCTGCGCAACGATGATGCTCAGGCATTACGTGGCCAGCAGGAAGCTGAAAACCTCGAAATGCATAACGAAGGCTAAAGCCTTTGCAATGCGCCCGCTCAGGCTGAAAGGCCGGGCGGGCGCGTTATTGTTATGCTCTCCGCCTGTCTTCCCCGTTCAAATTCCTGTGCCTTAAGGTTGCCAATTCCCCGGCATTCCGGCAAAGTCAGACCCATTCTCCGGCGTGTATACTTATTCATATTGATTAGTTCATTCATACTGATTGTTTCGCGCAAATTTCCTGAGGCAGTGTTTATGAAACGACTTATCGTCGGTATTTCCGGCGCGAGTGGCGCGATTTATGGCGTCCGTTTATTGCAGGTGCTGCAAAGCGTGCCTGATATTGAAACCCACCTGGTGATGAGCAACGCCGCCCGTCAGACGCTGACGCTGGAAACCGATCTGACGCTGCGTGATGTTCAGGCGCTGGCCGACGTGGTGCATGATTCCCGCGACATCGCCGCCAGTATTTCCTCCGGTTCATTTAAAACGATGGGCATGGTGATTTTGCCGTGCTCAATCAAAACGCTTTCCGGCATTGTGAACAGTTACACCGATGGCTTACTGACGCGCGCGGCTGACGTCGTGCTGAAAGAACGCCGCCGTCTGGTGCTGTGTGTGCGTGAAACCCCGCTGCATCTGGGGCATTTACGGCTGATGACGCAGGCCGCCGAACTGGGCGCGATTATTATGCCGCCGGTTCCGGCCTTTTATCATCGCCCGGCGACGGTGGAAGATATCATCGATCAGACCGTTAACCGGGTGATCGACCAGTTTGATATTGACCTGCCTGAAGACTTATTTGTTCGATGGCAGGGCAGCCACTAAACTTTCCCACCGCGTTACGCACCTCTTTCGCGCAATTCCGTTACATTGCACCAACGATGATCACAATTTGATTCATTGAGGTGCAATGTTCGCGAGCGCTTCAGCTATTCTTTCTTCAGACCTTTGAAAACTTTCATTATCCCGATGCTTTTTTGAACGGTTTTCGTTCTTCATGAGATGAAAATCACCTTACGAAGAAACGGCACGGAACGTGCATGAGAAAACCTGGCCAAAAAGCCATTTGCGCCGTTCAGCAAACTATAAAAAGACGTTCATTCACGCACACACAACCACAACAGATGAATAATCACTGAGGCTAATGTATGAAAAAGTTGTTCAAGGTTCTTCCGCTGGTTCTGGTCTTAGCCAGTGCAGGTAGTGCATTTGCTGCCGCGCCTAAAGCAATTAATATCGGTACTGATCCGACTTATGCCCCTTTTGAATCAAAAGACTCCAGCGGCAAGCTGGTAGGTTTTGATATCGATCTGGCTAACGAGATGTGTAAGCGCGCAGCCATCAAATGTACTTACGTTGAAAGTGATTTTGATGCACTGATCCCTTCCCTGAAAGCGAAGAAAATTGATGCGATCATCTCTTCCCTGTCGATCACTGAAAAACGTCAGCAGGAAATTGATTTCACAGAAAAACTGTACGCCGCTAACGCCCGTCTGATCGCGCCGAAAGGCTCTAAAATTCTGCCAACCCTGGACGCGCTGAAAGGCAAAAACGTGGGTGTGTTGCAGGGTTCAACTCAGGAAGCCTATGCCAACGCAATGTGGCAGCCAAAAGGCATCAACGTGGTGGCTTACCAGAACCAGGACCTGATCTACGCCGATCTGGCCTCGGGTCGTCTGGATGTGGCTTTCCAGGATGAAGTGGCAGGCAGCGAAGGCTTCCTGAAACAAGCTGCCGGTAAAGATTACGCGTTCGCGGGCCCTTCCGTGAAAGACGACAAATTCTTCGGTGTAGGCACAGGTATGGGTCTGCGTAAGAACGAAACCGATCTGCAAGCTGCGCTGAACAAAGCGTTCGACAGCATGCGTAAAGACGGCACTTACGACAAACTGGCCAAAAAATACTTCGACTTTGACGTTTACGGCGGCTGATTTGCGCTGTGAGATGTGCCAAAGGGAGCGGTGCGCCGCTCCCTGCGGTTCTGACGCAGGCTTGAATTTGGCCTGCGCCGGGATCCACTGAAGACAGGAAAACTACATGCTGTATGGGTATTCCCAGGTAATTATCCAGGGCACATTGGTGACACTGGAGCTGGCGATTTCGTCAGTGATTTTAGCGTTGGTGATCGGGCTTATCGGGGCTGGCGGGAAACTGTCAAAGAGCCGGGTTATTTCGGGTTTTTTTGGCTGTTACACCACGCTTATTCGCGGCGTCCCTGACCTGGTGTTGATGTTGCTCATTTTCTACGGATTGCAGATTGCGCTTAACAGCCTGACTGAATCCCTCGGTTTTTCTCAGATTGATATCGATCCTATGAGCGCGGGTATTATTACCCTGGGCTTTATTTACGGTGCCTATTTTACCGAGACATTTCGTGGTGCTTTTATGGCGGTTCCCCGCGGCCAGATTGAAGCGGCGACGGCGTTTGGTTTCAGCGGCTCGCAAATTTTTCGTCGTATTTTATTCCCGGCCATGATGCGTTTTGCGCTGCCCGGAATTGCCAATAACTGGCAGGTTATTTTGAAAGCCACAGCGCTGGTGTCCCTGCTCGGCCTGAATGACGTGGTGAAAGCGACGCAGCTGGCAGGCAAAGGCACGTACCAGCCTTTCTACTTCGCGATTGTTGCGGGTGTGGTTTATCTGATTTTCACCACGCTGTCGAACGGCGTGCTGGTCTGGCTTGATCGCCGTTATTCGCTGGGTGTGAAGAGGGCGGACCTATGATCGAAATTTTACAACAATACGGCATGTCCTTGCTGTACAGCGACGGTTACCGTTTTACCGGTCTGGCGATCACGCTGTGGCTGTTGATCAGCTCCGTGGTAATGGGCGGATTGCTGGCGGTGCCGATGGCAGTTGGCCGGGTTTCCTCCAACAAATTCATTCGTTACCCGATCTGGCTCTATACCTATATTTTTCGCGGCACCCCGCTGTACGTTCAGTTGCTGGTGTTTTACTCCGGGATGTACAGCCTGGAAATCGTGCGTGGCACAGATTTTCTCAATGCGTTTTTCCGCAGCGGCCTGAACTGTACGATCCTCGCGCTGACGCTCAATACCTGTGCCTATACCACGGAGATTTTTGCCGGCGCGATCCGTTCTGTTCCGCACGGTGAAATTGAAGCGGCCAATGCCTACGGATTCTCGCGCTTTAAACTGTACACCTGCATTATTTTGCCATCGGCTTTGCGTACCGCGCTGCCCGCGTACAGTAACGAAGTGATTCTCATGCTGCATTCCACCGCGCTGGCTTTTACCGCCACGGTGCCGGATGTGCTGAAAATCGCCCGCGATATTAACTCCGCGACCTATCAGCCTTTCTACGCATTCGGGATTGCGGCGGTGATTTATCTTTGTGTTTCTTTTGTCCTGATTGGTCTGTTCCGCAAGGCGGAAAAACGCTGGCTGGCGCACGTTAAGCCTCAGTCAAGCCACTGATAAAAATAACCATTGCGGATATAAATATTATGCCAGAAAACAAATTAGCGGTTCTCGACTTACACAAACGCTACGGTGACCACGAAGTGCTGAAAGGCGTGTCTTTGTCTGCGAATGCGGGCGATGTCATCAGCATTATCGGTTCGTCAGGTTCCGGGAAAAGTACCTTTTTGCGCTGCATTAACTTCCTGGAAAAACCGAGCGAAGGTTCGATCAGCGTCAATAATCAGGATATCCGTATGGTGCGCGACACCGACGGGCAACTGAAAGTCTTCGACAAAAAACAGCTGCAACTGCTGCGCACCAAACTGACGATGGTCTTCCAGCATTTCAACCTGTGGAGCCACATGACGGTGCTGGAAAATGTTATGGAAGCGCCGGTTCAGGTGCTGGGACTGAGCAAAGCCGAAGCGCGTGAACGTGCGGTGAAATACCTCGATAAAGTGGGTATCGACGCCCGCGCGCAGGGGAAATATCCGGTGAACCTGTCAGGCGGTCAGCAACAGCGCGTGTCTATCGCCCGTGCACTGGCGATGGAGCCGGAAGTGTTGTTGTTCGATGAACCGACGTCAGCGCTCGATCCGGAACTGGTGGGCGAAGTCTTGCGCATCATGCAAAAGCTGGCGGAAGAGGGGAAAACCATGGTGGTAGTCACACACGAAATGGAATTTGCCCGCCACGTTTCCAGCCATGTGATTTTCCTGCATCAGGGCGTTATCGAAGAGCAGGGTGATCCGGGTGAAGTCTTTGGTAATCCGAAAAGCGCCCGTTTACAGCAGTTCCTGTCCGGTGCGTTGAAGTAATATCCGTACGCTCCTTCCCCTCTCTGAGGGGAAGGCTGGGATGGGGTGTGGGTTTTACCTGAGGGAAATCAGATTTTCGCGGCCAGCAGGCAAAGCTGTACGGTCAGTTCATAGGATTTCACAAACGATTTCACCGGCAGGAACTCATATTTCGAATGGAAATTATGTGCGCCCGTGAAGTAGTTTGGCGTCAGTAAACCTTTCGCTGACAACGCTGCACCGTCGGTGCCGCCGCGCATCGGGATCACTTTTGGCTCAACACCAATCTCTTTCAAACCCGCAAAAATCAAATCAATCGCGCGACGGTCTTCGCCGATGGCGCTGCTGATGTTGCTGTAAGTGTCGCTGATTTCAACTGACACTTTCGCCGTCGGATACTGCGCTGCAATTTCATTCGCGACATCCTGAATCTTCTGCTTACGCGCGGCAAAACTGGTGCTGTCAAAATCACGGATGGACGCGTTCAGCGTAGCCCCTTGCTGCGAGGCGCTCATGCCGTTGAACCACACATAACCTTCGCGGCCTTCGGTGTTTTCCGGCGTCTCAGCCCGGTCGAAATGACTGATGAAATCCTGCGCCATCAGCAGCGGGTTCACCAGCACGCCTTTGGCGGACATCGGGTGCGCGGTGACGCCGGTAAAGGTTATTTCGGCGGCGGCGGCGTTGAAGTTTTCGTATACCACTTCACCAAGTTCGCAGCAGTCGATGGTGTAAGCGAAATCCACGTCAAAACGGGCGAGATCCAACGCTTTTGCGCCGCGCAGGCCAATCTCTTCGTCAGGCACAAAGGCTACCACGATATCGCCGTATTCCTGCTCTGCGCCGAGGTTCTCCAGCAGTGTCATCACTACGGTGACGGCCGCTTTATTGTCCGCACCGAGCACGCTGGTGCCATCGCTGAAAATAATCTCTTCGCCCAGATACGGCAGAATTTCCGGCCTTTCCGCCGGACGCAGCCAGATATCCTGTTCTTTATTGAGACACAAATCCCCGCCGGTAAAGCGCAGCGTTTGCGGATGAATGTCCGGGCGCAGACCCACATCCACGGTATCAATATGCGTAATGAAACCGATGCGCGGGCCACCTTTTTTCGTGCCCGGCTTGACGGCGGTAACGGTCGCGTGTTCATCAATCTGAATGTTTTCCAGACCGAGCTGGTGCAGCTCATCGGCCAGTAAACGCGCCATATCATGCTGGCCCGGCGTGCTCGGCAGCGAAGTCGCGCTGGCGTCACTTTGTGACGTTACGGAGAGATAGCGGTAGAAACGTTCGGTAAGCTGTTTTGCGATTGGTGTCGACATCTTGACCTCTGAATGATCGCCAATAAGGTGTGTTGTTATAAGATTTTCATATATAACAAAGCATTACTAGGTGTTATCCAGATGTTAATCTGTTTTGGCTTTATGTTCCACGATGAAGAAGATCTAAACACTCTCCGGACAGGGAAAATAGGGAAAAGAATGAAACACAACATCTTAAAAATAAGCACAGGTTTACTGGCATTAGCCATCACCGGCGGCGCTTCGGCGAAAACGCTGGTTTACTGCTCTGAGGGTTCGCCTGAGCAATTCAATCCGCAACTTTACACCTCGGGCACCTCGGTGGATGCCAGCGCGGTGCCGATCTACAACCGTTTAGTGGATTTCAAAACCGGCACGACGGAGCTGGTGCCAAGTCTGGCAGAAAGCTGGGATGTCAGCCCGGACGGCAAAACCTACACGTTCCATCTGCGCAAAGGCGTGAAATTCCAGAGCAGCAAGCTGTTCACGCCGACCCGCGACTTTAATGCTGACGACGTTATCTTCTCGTTCATGCGCCAGAAAGACGAAAATAATCCTTACCATAAAATTTCCGGCGGCACGTATCTGAATTTCGACAGCCTGAAACTGGGTGATCTGATTGGCAGTATCGACAAGGTGGATGATTACACCGTGCGCTTCAATCTGACCCGCCCGGAAGCGCCATTTGTGGCCGATCTGGCCTGGTATTTCGCGTCTATCCTCTCGGCAGAATATGCCGATCAGATGCTGAAAGCCGGTACGCCGGAGAAGTTGGATCAGAACCCGGTCGGCACCGGCCCGTTTGAGCTGGTGCAATATCAGAAAGACACGCGTCTGCTGTACAAGGCGTTCCCGGATTACTGGCAGGGCAAATCTAAAATCGACCGTCTGGTGTACACCATCACGCCGGATGCGGCGATGCGGCTCGCCAAACTGGAGAAAAACGAGTGTCAGGTCATGCCGTTCCCGAACCCGGCCGATCTGGATCGTCTGCGTGCCAACAAAGACATTAATCTGATGAGCAAATCCGGCCTGAATACCGGATTCCTGTCATTCAATACCCAGAAACCACCGCTGGATAATGTGAAAGTGCGTCAGGCGCTGAGCATGGCGATCAATAAGCCACAAATCATTGAAGCGGTGTTCCGCGGTACAGGCACCGCAGCCAAAACGCTGCTGCCAACGGGTGTGTGGGGTTATAACGACAAGGTTGCCGATTACGATTATTCGCCGGAAAAAGCCAAAGCGTTGCTGGCAGAAGCCGGAATGCCGGACGGTTTTGATATCGATCTGTGGGCGATGCCGGTTCAGCGCCCGTATAACCCGAATGCGCGCCGCATGGCGGAGATGATTCAGGCCGACTGGGCGAAGATTGGCGTGAAAGCGCACATCATCAGCTTTGAGTGGGGTGAATATCAGACCCGCATACGCAACGGCGAACACATGGCGGCGCTGATGGGCTGGACGACGGCCAACGGTGATCCGGATAACTTCTTCGGTCCGCTGTTTACCTGTAATGCGGCGAAGGGTGGTTCAAACTCCGCGAAATGGTGTTACCCGCCGTTTGACCAACTGATTACCGAAGCCAAGGAAACCACCGACCATGCGAAGCGTGTCGCGCTCTACGAGCAGGCCCAGCAGATGATGCATGATCAGGCTCCGGCGGTGATGATCGCGCACTCGACGATTTTCGAACCGGTTCGTAAGGAAGTGAGTGGATATGAGATTGACCCGTTTGGGAAACATGTCTTTTATCAGACGGATATAAAGGAGTAGGGCCTGCGGCTGGGCCGGTTAAATATAGAATTGTGAAAGTTTCGGTTTTTCAATATATGTGATCGTTTAGCCGTTCGTGCAGAAACCGACCAAGAGAGGGAAGTGCGTTCCCTCTCTTGGAGCTCTCCCCGCTTTTTCAACACGCGCTATCGCTTGCTGGCTATGTTTCAGGTGTCACAGTTATTGCCGCGAAATCTTGCCGCTACGCGGTTCCCTTCCTCGGTTTCGAGCCATTGGTCTCGAAACACTTCGTGCGGCAAGCTTTTTGAAAGCGGCCAGAAACTTTTTTTAACATAACTAATGTTTTGCTTTGCTCCTCCCCCTGCCAAGGGGGAGGCCGGGAGGGGGTTTGGCAAGCAACTGAGTCGCTAAAACCCACACCCCATCCCGGCCTTCCCCTCGTGAGAGGGGAAGGAGCAAATCAAAAATCAGCCAACATTAATCTTTCGAATTACATAGCCTCAAGCCGCTTTCAAAACGACGTTGAATGAACGGTGAGAAACGGCGAGAGTCTTTTTTCGAGCTGGTTTGAACCTGAAATGAGAGCACCGCAAAGCGGCGGCGTTTGCGGCACTAGCCGGAGTTCCTGAAACATAGCCAGCAAGCGGCAGCGCTCAGTGAAAAGACGCGAGAGATCCAAGAGAGGCCCGTCCTGGCCTCTTTTGGGCGGTTTCGGCGAGAATGTCCGGGCGATCACCGCAATTGAGAAACCGAAACTTTCTCGGTCTAGCCTTTAGCGTGCCTCACTGCAAGTGAAAATCCTCCGAGCGGGTCGAAGGGCAGCAAGCCCTTCACTTAAGCAAATCCTCGAGTGCTTCCTTCAACTCCTTATGCCGGTAGGTAAATCCCGCCGCTTCGAGTTGCTTCGGCAACGCCCGCTGCCCGCCGAGAACCAGCACCGCTGATTCCCCCATCAGCAAACGTATCACCGGCGCGGGTGCGCGCATAAACGCCGGGCGGTGCAGGACTTCACCGAGCAGGGCGCTGAACTGCTCATTGCGGGCAGGATAGGGCGAAACCATATTGAACGGGCCGGAGAGCGTTTCGTGCGTCAGCAGGAAAACGATGCCATCAATCATGTCATCGATATGGATCCACGGCATATATTGCTGACCATCGCCCAGCGGGCCGCCCAGACCGGCGCGGAAAGGCAGCACCATTTTGGCCAGTGCACCGCCTTTTTCAGCCAGAACGATGCCGGTACGCAACAGACAAACGCGGGTGCGCGGGCTTTCGGCGGCCAGCGCCAGCGCTTCCCAGCGGGCGCACAGTTGCCAGGTAAACTGCTTATTCGGCGGTTCATCTTCGGGCACCAATGCCTGACCCTGATCGCCGTAATAACCCACGGCAGAGCCGGAAATAAAGACCAAAGGCGGCGTATGGCTGGCGTTGATCAGCGTCGCCAGTTTTTCTGTTAGCTGCCAGCGGCTTTCGCACAACAAGGCTTTATGCTCTTTCGTCCAGCGCTTGTCGGCAATCGGCTCGCCCGCCAGATTAATCACCGCGTCAAAACCGTCCAGCGATGTTTTTCCATCAAGGGTTTCCCAGATCTGAACCTGTGGCCCCAGCAGTTTCGCCGCACGTTCAGGCGCACGGCTTAACGCGGTAATCTGATGAGATTGCCCGAGAAGCCGTTCCGTCAGTTTACGGCCAATGAGCCCGGTTGCGCCGGTAATCAAGATCTTCATATCGTGATCCTTAACTGTCTGAATACGCGGATGAACTGTCTCTAATCATAGATGAGTCATCACCATTAACGCGCGATATGGAGCACAATTAGGAATTATTTTTTCAGCTGAAATCAGAACGCCTCCGGCAAGCACCGGAGGCGAGAGCGCTTATTGCACGGAGGCCAGTGCGTAGGCTTTTTGGGTTGCAGGACGCGCTTTGACACGTTCGAACCAGTTGCGGACGGCCGGGTATTCAGCCAGATCAACGCGCTGACGCTCGTGCGCCACCACCCACGGGTACGTGGCGATATCCGCGATGCTGTAATGATCACCGGCGATATACGCGTTTTTCTCCAGCTGACGGTTCAGTACGCCGTACAGACGCCGCGTCTCCTGGAGGAAACGTTCGATAGCGTAAGGCACCGGCTGCGGAGCGTAATGCGTAAAGTGATGGTTCTGGCCGAGCATCGGACCAAATCCGGCCACCTGCCAGTACAGCCATTCCAGTGTGGATGTGCGCTCGCGCAGCTCTTTGCTCAGGAATTTCCCGGTTTTCTCTGCCAGGTACTGCAAAATGGCACCGGATTCAAAGACGCTGACCGGCGCACCGCCGTCAACAGGCTGGCTGTCGACAATGGCCGGAATTTTGTTGTTCGGGGACAGGGCGAGGAACTCTGGTTTGAACTGGTCTCCTGCGCTGATATCCATGCGGTGGAGCCGGTATTGCAGGCCACTCTCTTCAAGAAAAAGAGAAATTTTATGGCCATTGGGGGTTGGTGCGTAATAAAGATCAATCATATTGCCTCCTGCGTTGTTTTAATCACTCTTGGCGATTTGCGGGGCGAAATGCGCCTATGTGTTACTGCTGATCACAAGCTTTTTATCTGACTTAATAGGGTATCATAACGTGAGTGAATAGCAGTCTAAGTCGGAGTTGTCTGATGGCAAACTTTCCGTGGTAACTTAGCTTTTAGCTTGCATCAACGCATCCATAGCTATTGAAGCCACCCTGCAGACCCAGATAGAATCTCCGAACATTATCGACGTGTTGCAAAATGACTGCGCACAGACTTATTGCGCACAGACCCGCGCTTAAAAGAGAAGGTTCATCGGATGTCAGAACAAGAGCAAAACATCAGTACGGATGAATGGGTTGATATCGTCAACGAAGAAAACGAGGTCATTGCCCAGGCCAGCCGACAACAAATGCGCGCTCAGGTCCTGCGTCACCGTGCCAGCTATATTGTGGTTCATGACGGCATGGGCAATATTTTGGTTCAGCGTCGTACTGAAACCAAAGACTTCTATCCGGGCTGGCTCGATGCCACGGCCGGTGGCGTGGTCCAAAGCGGTGAAAATATCCTTGATTCTGCCCGCCGTGAAGCGGAAGAAGAGCTGGGCATTGCCGGTGTTCCCTTTGCAGATCACGGGCAGTTCTACTTCGAAGAAGAAAATAAATGCCGCGTCTGGGGCGCGCTGTTTAGCTGCGTTTCACACGGGCCTTTCGCTTTGCAGGAAGAAGAGATTGATGCCGTTCGCTGGATGACGCCGGAAGAAATTACGGCACGTTGTGACGAATTCACCCCGGATTCCCTGAAAGCATTGTCCCTGTGGATGACGCGCAACAACGAAAAAGAACACGGTAAACCGCTGACGCGCGAACCGTCTGCGTTAGCCCCGGAAAGCGAGCACAATGAAGACAGCGCGCACTCTGAAGGTGACGCGGAGTAAGGCAACCGGCGGGCGATGTTAAGTCGTCCGCCACTTTTCTAGCAACTGTCCCGCTTACACAATGACGATGCGATCGTCACTTCTTCCCAATCTTCGTCATGAATTCTCGCCAGCAGTGCCTGCGCGGCGCGTACCCCAATTTCTTTGTGCGGGATCGCAATCGTCGTCAGCGGAGGCTGACAGACTTTGCTCACATCTGCATTACCAAAACCGACAACGGCCAAATCGTCCGGCACTTTAATGCGCCGGCGCTGACATTCGTAAAGCGCGCCGCACGCCAGATCGTCGGAAACGCACACCAGCGCGTCAATTTCCGGCCAGGCGAGCAGGAACTCCGGCAACTGCTGTGCGCCGGTTGAGAAGCTGGCCGGTTCAGCGGCGTTAATCACGCGATGCGGCGACATATGCGCCTTGAGCATTGCCTTACGCCAGCCTTGCAGATGCTGCTGGAAAATCCATTGTTCCTGATTGGCACACAGCATGCCGATGTTCTGATAACCCTTCGCCACCACGGTTTGCGTGAGCTGAAACATGGCTTCGACGTAATCAATCCCAATGTTCATGTCTATCGGGGAATCGGTCAGCGCACCGATTTCAAGGACCGGTATGGTCAGATTATCCAGCCACTGGCGCACGTTGGCGGAGTGTTCAACCGACAGCAAAATGGCGGCCGCCAGATTATAGGAGAGCAGGGTTTCCAGCAGCTTTTCTTCACGCTCGATCCGGTGCTGGGATTCGGCCAGCATGATCTGATATCCGGCGGGTTGCAGTACTTTTTGCAGACCGGCAAACATCTCGGCGCAACCGGATTCGGAAAGGCTCGGCACAATCATCGCAATCGTATTGGAAGAGGCCGAAGCCAGTGAACTGGCAGCCTGATTAGGCAGATAGCCCAGCTGGCTGACCGCTTCTTCGATCTTTTCCCGCAGTTTATCGGAGACCTGTTCAGGCGTTCGCAGCGCACGGGAAACAGTCATGCTTCCCACGCCCGCAAGTTGCGCGACATCGGCCAGCGTCACTCTTCCGGTACTGCGTCTTTTTTTGTTGATGGACATTCACGATCCTGACTGCGCATCTTGCGCACAAATTATACCCGCAGGCATAGCGAAAAAAACAGGCCGCAGCAGGACCGGTATCGAACAGGAACCACGGCAGAATTCGGTAAATTATCGGCAATTTCCCGACAAAGTATACCGTTATTTGTGTGACCGGAAGGCGGATGGTTACGCAGCGCGACTATTTTTGATAGCGCTATCACAGTTCTCAATGATAGAAGCTTGGTAGCGCTATCTTTGTGAGATGTATCACAGATGTTAACGCTATCGCTGAAGTAGAGTCTGGATCGCTGGTGGTGTCTGGGGGAAATTCGACCTGCCATCTTAATAAAAATATACCGGAGCCATAACAATGCTGAATGATTGGCTGACTTCTGAGAGGATTCAGATCAGAACAGATATCACTGACTGGCGTGAGGCCGTGGAAGTCAGTGCTGAACCGCTGCTGAAAGAAGGGACGATTACACCCGACTACCTGACGGCAATTTTTGCTCAGCGCGAAAAACTGGGCCCGTATTTTGTTCTGGCACCCGGTATTGCGATGCCACACGCCAGGCCGGAAGAAGGCGCTAACGGATTAGGACTGTCTTTACTGACATTGCCGCACGGAGTGAAGTTTAATTCGGAAGATAACGACCCTGTGTATACGGTGGTGATGTTATCTGCACCGGATAAGCACAGTCACATTGAGCTTATTTCCGAACTGGCTGAATTGTTCTCCAGCGAAGAAGATATGCAGAAAATATTTCAGGCCAAAGCGTTACAGGAAATACAGGAAGTCATTGCGCGTTATTAATTTAGGTTAAGCGTCATTGCGTTAAATAAAACTGACTAACGATTTCGGTCTCAGAAAAAAAGTGTTTTTCACAGGCATTATCCTGCGCAGCGGATACGTGTTCCCTGCGCGTTTAAAAACAGATAAAGATCAGGTGAATTTATGAAGATTATGGCGATTTGCGGTTCCGGTTTAGGCAGCAGCTTTATGGTAGAAATCAATATCAAGAAAGTCCTGAAAAAATTAAACATTCAGGCCGATGTCCAGCACTCGGATTTGTCATCGGCGATTCCGGGTGAAGCGGATCTGTTCGTCATGGCGAAGGACATTGCCGCCAGCGCCAGCATTCCGGAAAACCAGCTGGTGGTCATCACCAACATTATCGATATTAATGAGCTTGAAACCAAACTGATTGCGCATTTTGAAAAACACCCAGTGTCCTGATTGGCACTGAACATACCTGACTAATAAAATTAATATTTCCCCCTAAATAATTCGAATGGCAGGAAGGCGGCAAGTGAAGGAATCCCGGTGAGCTTACTACTGTAAGTGATTCGGGTGAGTGAACGCAGCCAACGCATCTGCAGTTCGAAGTATGACGGGGAATAACGAGGTGGATATGTTTATCCAAGAGACGCTCAAGTTTGTGGTTGATATATTAAAAGTGCCTTCTGTGCTGGTCGGGCTTATTGCATTAATTGGTCTGGTCGCGCAAAAGAAAAACTTTTCAGATGTCGTCAAGGGAACCGTTAAAACAATACTGGGCTTTTTAGTATTGGCTGGCGGGGCCACCGTATTAGTGGGGGCATTAAATCCACTCGGCGGCATGTTTGAACACGCTTTTAATATCCAGGGTATTATTCCAAACAACGAAGCCATTGTTTCCATCGCACTGGAGAAATTCGGTGCGCCGACGGCATTAATTATGGCGTTCGGTATGGTGGCAAATCTGATCGTGGCGCGCTTTACCCGTCTGAAATATGTGTTCCTGACCGGGCATCACACGTTTTATATGGCCTGTATGATCAGCGTTATCCTGACCGTTGCTGGTTTTGAAGGGGTGGCGCTGGTCTTCACCGGTTCCCTGACGCTGGGTCTGATCATGGCGTTCTTCCCGGCACTGGCGCAGCGGTATATGCGCAAAATCACCGGCAGCGACGATGTGGCATTCGGCCATTTCGGCACCATCGGTTATGTGTTATCGGGCTGGATCGGCAGCAAAGTCGGTAAGGGTTCACGCTCAACCGAAGAGATGAATCTGCCTAAAAACCTCAGCTTCCTGCGCGACAGCTCAATCTCCATCTCGCTTACCATGATCATCATTTACCTGATAATGGCGGTATTTGCCGGGCAGATTTTCGTCGAGCAAACCTACAGTTCAGGCCAGAACTATCTGGTGTACTCCATCATCATGGCGATTACCTTTGCGGCCGGTGTGTTCATCATCCTGCAAGGCGTGCGTCTGATTCTGGCAGAAATCGTTCCGGCGTTCGTCGGCTTCTCCGAAAAACTGGTGCCGAATGCCCGTCCGGCGCTGGATTGCCCGGTGGTGTATCCGTACGCCCCGAATGCCGTGCTGATTGGTTTCCTGTTCAGCTTCCTCGGCGGTCTGGTCGGGCTGTTCCTGTTAGGCCAGATGCATCTGGTGCTGATTCTGCCGGGCGTTGTACCGCACTTCTTTACCGGTGCAACGGCGGGCGTGTTCGGTAACGCAACCGGTGGCCGTCGCGGCGCGATGGTCGGTGCTTTTGCCAACGGCGTGCTGATTACCTTCCTGCCGGTTCTGCTGTTGCCGGTACTTGGCGCGCTGGGCTTTGCCAACGCGACGTTCTCTGATGCGGACTTCGGTGTTATCGGCATCCTGCTGGGTAATCTGGCCCGCTTCATGTCGAAGGAAGGCATCATGGCGCTGATTGTCGGCATCTTCGCGGTACTGGTCGCCTGGAACTATCTCGGCAAAAAACCGGTGACTGACAAAGAAGTCACTGAGAAGTAATTCCCTGCATCAATACGTTTCTTTAATCCAACCGGGAAACACTCATCCTGCCTGTTAGCAATAACAGGCCAGGATAAGTGCTCACTAAAATAAGGACCCATCAAGATGAAAGATGTCCAGGAGGTTCGTGAACTGGCCCGCCATATCCGCATCGAAACGCTGAAAATGCTGACCGGTCTGGGGTTCGGGCACTACGGCGGCAGTATGTCAGTGGTGGAAACGCTGGCCGTTTTGTACGGCGATGTGATGCGTATCGACCCGACTAAACCGGACTGGCAGGAACGCGATTATTTCGTGCTTTCCAAAGGCCACGCGGGCCCGGCGCTTTACGCCACGCTGGCGCTGAAAGGCTATTTCCCGGTCAGTGAGTTGCAAACGCTGAACCAGAACGGCACCCGCCTGCCGAGCCATCCGGATCGTCTGCGTACCACGGGTGTGGATGCCACAACCGGATCTCTCGGGCAGGGCGTTTCCATCGCGGCGGGCATGGCGCTTTCGCATAAACTGGCAGGCCGCTCCAATCGCGTTTTCTGCATCCTTGGCGATGGCGAACTTAATGAAGGGCAGTGCTGGGAAGCCTTCCAGTTCATCGCTCACCACAATCTGCATAACCTGACGCTGTTCATCGATTACAACAAACAGCAACTCGACGGCACCCTGGACGAAGTGATTAAGCCGTTCGATCTGGCAGGAAAATTCAGTGCATTCGGATTTGATGTTCAGACCATTAAAGGCGATGACGTGGAGGCCATAAGTGAAGCCGTGACGCCGGTTCGCCATGCCGAGCAGCGTCCGCTGGTGGTGATCCTCGACAGCATAAAAGGGCAGGGCGTGAAGTATCTCGAACAACTGGCGAACTCCCATCACCTGCGCTTAACGCCTGATGTAAAACTGGAAATTGAAAATGCTATTGCCGAGCTGGAGGCCGCCCATGTTTGAAGTCACGCTGGAATTGCAGAAAGATGCGGTTGAAATGCGCAAAGTCTACGCCAATACCGTGCGCGAGAAGATTGTCGAGAACACGCCTATTATCGCGCTTGAAGCGGATCTGATGAGCTCGATGGCAATGGACGGCGTGCATAAAGATCACCCGCAACACGTGATTAACTGCGGCATCATGGAAGCCAACGTGATCGGTGTGGCGGCGGGTTTATCGCTGACCGGGCGCGTGCCGTTTGTGCATACGTTTACCGCTTTTGCCAGCCGCCGCTGTTTCGATCAGCTGTTTATGTCGCTGGATTACCAGAAGAATAACGTCAAAATTATCGCCTCAGATGCGGGCGTCAGCGCCTGCCACAACGGCGGCACGCACATGTCTTTTGAAGATATGGGCATTGTGCGCGGGCTGGCAAATTCGGTAGTGATGGAAGTGACTGACGCAGTGATGTTCCGCAATATCCTGCTGCAGCTGATGGATCTGAAAGGGTTTTACTGGGTGCGGACTATCCGCAAACAGGCCACGCAGGTTTATAAGGAAGGTTCGACGTTCACCATCGGCAAGGCGAATCTGCTGCGCGACGGCAGCGATGTGACGCTGATTGCCAACGGCATTATGGTGGCAGAAGCGCTGAAGGCGGCAGAAATGCTGGAGCGCGAAGGCGTCAGCGCGGCGGTGATCGACATGTTCACACTCAAACCTATCGACAAAGACATCATCATTAAATACGCCGCCAAAACGGGCAAAATCGTGACTTGTGAGAACCACAGTATTCATAACGGTCTGGGGTCTGCCGTGGCGGAAGTGCTGGTAGAAAACCACCCGGTGCCGATGCGCCGTGTCGGTGTGAAAGAGCGTTACGGCCAGGTAGGAACGCAGGAGTTTTTACAGCAGGAGTACGGCCTGACGGCGGAGCATATTCTGGAAGCGGCAAAAGCGTTGCTGTGATTTATTTTGCGCCAAAAAAAACGCCGGTCAAAAAGACCGGCGTTTGACGTTCAGGGGCTTCAGCTTATTTCGCTGCTGCCGCCTCATCTGCCTGCGCAGACTGAATCGCAGTCAGGGCAACGGTGTAGACGATATCGTCAACCAGCGCGCCACGGGACAGGTCGTTAACCGGTTTACGCATACCCTGCAACATCGGCCCGATAGAGACCAGATCCGCAGAACGCTGTACCGCTTTATACGTAGTATTACCGGTGTTCAGGTCAGGGAAGATGAACACCGTAGCTTTACCCGCAACCGGTGAGTTAGGTGCTTTGGATTTCGCAACGTCAGCCATGATCGCGGCGTCGTATTGCAGCGGACCATCGATGATCAGGTCAGGACGTTTTTCCTGCGCCAGACGGGTCGCTTCACGCACTTTCTCAACATCGCTGCCTGCACCGGAGTTACCGGTGGAGTAGGAGATCATCGCAACACGCGGTTCGATACCGAATGCAGCCGCGGAATCCGCAGACTGGATTGCGATTTCTGACAGTTGTTCAGCGGTGGGATCCGGGTTGATCGCGCAGTCACCGTAAACCAGAACCTGGTCAGGCAGCAGCATGAAGAACACAGAAGAAACCAGCGAGCTGCCCGGTGCGGTTTTGATCAGCTGCAACGGAGGACGAATGGTGTTTGCGGTGGTGTGAACAGCACCGGAAACCAGACCGTCAACGTTACCCTGTTCCAGCATCAGTGTGCCCAGAACCACGTTGTCTTCCAGTTGTTCGCGGGCAACCACTTCGGTCATCCCTTTGCTTTTACGCAACTCAACCAGACGTGCAACGTATTCTTCACGCACAACCACCGGATCAACGATTTCGATGCCTTTACCCAGCGTCACGCCCTGAGCCGCTGCCACGCGTTTGATTTCGTCAGGGTTACCCAACAGAACGCATTCCGCGATACCACGTTCAGCACACAGCGCAGCCGCTTTCACGGTACGTGGCTCGTCGCCTTCTGGCAGAACGATACGTTTTCCGGCTTTGCGCGCCAGTTCGGTCAGCTGATAACGGAAGGCCGGAGGAGACAGACGACGTGAACGCTCGGAGTGCGCGCTCAGGGAGTTGATCCAGTCAGCATTGATGTGAGACGCCACGTATTGTTGCAGTTTCTCAACGCGCTGATGGTCGTCCGCAGGCACTTCCAGATTGAAGCTTTGCAGGCTCAGGGAAGTCTGCCAGGTGTTGGTGTCGACCATGAAGACCGGCAGGCCAGTCTGGAAAGCACGTTCGCACAGCTGGTTGATGCGGTCATCAATTTCATAACCGCCGGTCAGCAGAATTGCGCCGATTTCAACGCCGTTCATCGCGGCCAGACAGGCGGAAACCAGCACGTCAGGACGGTCTGCGGACGTCACCAGCAGTGAACCCGGACGAAAATGTTCCAGCATATGAGGAATGCTGCGTGCACAGAAAGTCACGGACTTCACGCGACGGGTTTTGACATCGCCTTCGTTGATGATGCGGGCATTCAGGTGTTTCGCCATGTCGATTGCGCGGGTGGCAATCAGTTCGAAGCTCCACGGAATGCAACCCAGAACCGGCAGCGGGCTGTTGGCAAACAGCTGCGTCGGGTCAACGTTTGCAACGCTGGCTTTGTTCGAATCATCGAAGATTTCAGACAGGTCAGGACGTGTACGCCCCTGATCGTCAACCGGCGCGTTCAGTTTGTTGATGATAACGCCGGTGATGTTTTTGTTCTTGCTGCCGCCGAAGCTGCTGCTCGCCAGTTCGATGCGCTCTTTCAGCTGTGCCGGTGAATCGTTGCCCAGCGCCAGAACAAAGACGATTTCTGCGTTCAGGGTTTTGGCGATTTCATAGTTCAGGGCATTCGCGAACTGGTGTTTACGCGTAGGAACCAGACCTTCAACCAGGACAACTTCAGCGTCCTTGGTGTTTTCATGGTAACGCGCGATGATTTCTTCCATCAGCACGTCTTGCTGGTTTGAACTCAGCAAGGCTTCAACGTGGCTCATTTTCAGCGGTTCGGCTGCGGTCACGGTGGAGTTAGCACGAATGATGGTAGTGGTCTGGTCAGGTGCATCGCCGCCAGCTCGCGGTTGCGCGATAGGCTTGAAGATGCTCAGGCTGACGCCTTTTTGTTCCATTGCACGGATGACACCCAGGCTGACGCTGGTCAGACCTACGCTGGTGCCTGTTGGGATCAACATAATTGTACGGGACACGGCTAAACCTCTTTGACGGTTGCCAGGCAAGAACATTCGCAGGTTTGTGCAGAGGGGATAATGATCAGCATAAGCGCGATGATTATCCTGCGCGGTGCGTCCAAACGGGCGGCGTTTGCCTTTGATGATAGTAGAA
The DNA here is from genome assembly GCF_002951615.1 of Rahnella sikkimica. Lineage (GTDB taxonomy): Bacteria > Pseudomonadota > Gammaproteobacteria > Enterobacterales > Enterobacteriaceae > Rahnella > Rahnella sikkimica. The sequence continues at coordinate 328,972 of NZ_CP019062.1, forward strand.
AAAAGACTGCCAGCTTTCGCTGGCAGTTTAGGGTCGTTTTATGCGGTCAGACGCGCGGCGTCTTGGGCAATCACCAGCTCTTCATTGGTTGGGATAACCAGAGCGGTACGGGTGCCTTCTTTGTTGATCGCACCGGATTTGCCAAAGCGTGCAGCCAGGTTGCGCTCGTGGTCAACTTCAAAGCCCAGCAGGCCCAGTTTGTCCAGAGACAATTCGCGAACCATCGCTGCGTTTTCGCCGATACCACCGGTGAACACGATAGCGTCCAGACGGCCTTCCATCAGTGAAGTATACGCACCGATGTATTTCGCCAGACGGTGGCAGAACACGTCCATTGCACGTTTAGCGTCAGCTTTGGTGGCGTAGTTGTCTTCAACATAGCGGCAGTCGCTGGTGACTTCAGTCAGGCCCAGCAGGCCGGATTCTTTGGTCAGCATTTTGTTGATTTGATCAACGCTCATGCCCAGAGAATCGTGCAGGTGGAAGATGATTGCCGGGTCGATGTCACCGCTACGGGTACCCATGACCAGACCTTCCAGCGGGGTCAGACCCATGGAAGTATCCACGCATTTACCGTTACGGATTGCGCTGACAGAACCGCCGTTACCCAGGTGGCAAGTGATCAGGTTCACTTCTTCCACTGGCTTGTTCAGCATTTTCGCGGCTTCCTGCGTCACATAAAAGTGGCTGGTGCCGTGTGCGCCGTAACGACGGATGTGGTGATCTTTATACAGGCTGTACGGCAGCGCGTAGAGGTAAGACTCTTCAGGCATGGTCTGATGGAACGCGGTGTCAAAGACAGCAACGTTTTTGTCAGCCAGTTTAGGGAAAGATTTCAGTGCTTCATCAATACCGATCAGGTGAGCCGGGTTGTGCAGCGGTGCAAACGGGATAGATTCTTTGATACCCTCGATGACCGTGTCGGTGATCAGCATGGATTTAGTCAGCTTTTCGCCGCCGTGAACGATGCGGTGGCCGATTGCTACCAGCTCTGCAGACAGTTCAGGTTTTTGGCTCAGAATGTTGTTAACGATGTATTTCAGCGCTTCACTGTGTGCGGCACCCGCACCTAAAGCGGCTTCTTCTTTGCCACCGTCCATTTTCCATTTAATGCGTGCTTCTGGCAGATGGAAACATTCGGCTAAACCTGAAATGTGTTCTTCACCGTTTGCTGCATCAATGATGGCAAACTTAAGGGAAGAACTACCACAGTTAAGAACCAGTACAAGCTTACTCGACATGGAAGTACCTATTTATTGTTGGTGCTGTTTAAAAAAAACAATACACGTGGTTAATAAATCGTCAGTCTGACATCAAGCGTAGCGCATAATGGCGGCGACAATTATGATTAACATCATGCCAGAGAGCCATAACAGGCATGACGATGAAAAAGCTGAAGAATCGCCGGGAACAGATTTTATAATCTCCCGGATAACGGTGAAACGTCTGTCTTGCAGACGAAAACGTTCCTGTTATGCCTCTTCAGAATGTTGCTAATAAGTAAAAACACTAACAAAAAATACAATAACTAATTACAAAACCACCCGACGCAAGGCACTATGCTTAATGTAGGGAGAGAACATTGCAATTTCGCGTTCCCGCCCCAACTTTATATTGACCTTGTCGGCTGAGAGGTATGCAAGGCTGCGATAGAATACCGACAGGCGCCAGCAAAAACAAAATATATTTTATCGTGGTAAACTCCAGTTTGTGTTTTACAAATAAATTTTAAATTTTATACGTGAAGTTGAGGTGCATCTATGACGAGTAAGCCAACAGGCTCCGTAGGCTGGTTCCAGGTTTTCCAGCGCGGTCAGCACTATATGAAAACATGGCCGTCAGATAAACGCCTGGCTCCGGTGTTCCCTGAAAACCGGATTTCCAGCGCCACCCGATTTGCCGTTCGTGTGATGCCCGCCGTCGCCGTCTTTACGCTCAGCTGGCAAATCGCCATGGGCGGACAACTGGGCCCGGCCGTGGCGACCGCCATTTTTGCCTGTAGCCTGCCGATGCAAGGGTTGTGGTGGCTCGGCCGCCGCTCCCTGACGCCGCTGCCGCCGACGCTGATGAGCTGGTTTCACGATGTGCGCAATAAACTCGTCGAAGCCGGGCAGGCATTAGCGCCCATTGAAGGCACGCCAACATATCAGTCGCTGGCCGATGTGCTCAAACGGGCTTTCAAACAGCTCGATAAAACCTTTTTAGACGATTTGTAATTCTGCCCGTCCCGTCATTACCATCGCTTTACGCCGCATTTTGACCGGAGGAACATCTCCTCCGGCCATTATTTCAGATGAGATCCAGACCCAAATCAAAGAATGGTGTGCTTGCGATTTCGCAGAACTTTGCGCTATGCCATGCTTTGCTCATTATGCAGACATGAGGATTTTCACGATGGAAATGACGAACGCTCAACGCCTGATTTTGTCGAATCAATATAAAATGATGACCATGCTGGATCCTGATAACGCGGAGCGATATCGCCGTTTACAAACGGTGATCGAACGGGGCTTTGGTTTGCAAATGCGCGAGCTGGACAGGGATTTTGGCGAATTGCCGGAAGAAACCTGCCGCACCGTCATTAACATTATGGAAATGCACCATGCGATGCAGGTTTCATGGACAAATCTGAAAGACACGCAGGATTTGGACCGTCGTCGTATTGATTTCCTCGGTTTTGATGCCGCCACAGAATCCCGCTATTTAAGCTATGTCCGCTTTATGGTGAATACCGAAGGACGTTACACTGATTTTGATGCGGGGACGCACGGCTTTAACGCACAGACCAAAATGTGGGAAAAGTACCAGCGGATGCTGGCGGTATGGCAATCTTGTCCTCGTCAGTACCATTTGAGCGCCGTAGAGATAGCGCAAATTATCAATGCCTAAATTGAGATAACTAAAGAGGAATTGCCTGTGGAGTGCAAAGGTTTCTTGTTCGACCTTGATGGAACGTTAGTGGATTCACTGCCCGCCGTAGAGCGTTCCTGGATTAACTGGGCACTCAGCTGGGGGGCTAACCCGCGGGATGTGCTGGCATTTATTCACGGCAAACAGGCAATCACTTCTTTACGTCATTTCATGGAAGGCGCAAGTGAAGAAAAGATTCAGGAAGAGTTCGATAAGCTGGAACAGATTGAAGCCACGGACACCGAAGGGGTGACGGCTCTGCCGGGCGCTCATCTTATTCTGAGCGAACTGAACCGCATGAACATTCCTTGGGCGATTGTGACATCGGGTTCTATGCCAGTGGCCAGCGCGCGTCATAAAGCCGCGAATTTGCCTGAACCGGAAGTATTCATCACGGCGGAACAGGTCAAACACGGCAAGCCTCAGCCGGATGCCTATTTGCTGGGCGCAGAACGTCTGGGGCTGGCACCGGAAGATTGTGTGGTGGTGGAAGATGCCGCAGCGGGTGTGATGGCCGGTCTTGCCGCCGGGTGCAAAGTGATCGCGGTTAACGCGCCGTCAGACACACCGGGAATCGAAGACGTAGATTTCGATCTTTCCTCGCTGGACGTTCTGATGCTTAACCCTTCCGAGAACGGTGTGACCGTCAGCCTGCGTTAAGCGCATAAAAAGTACAATTAACGCCTTTACTTGATATAAACCCCGCAGCAGCGGGGTTTTTTTATGCCATCCTGATACCCGTCATACTTCAAACTGCCTCTGCGTTGGCTGCCTTCACAAATCCCGGTCACTTACTCTTGTAAGCTCCCGGGATTTATTCCGTTGCCGCCTTGATGCAATTTGAATTATTTGGGGTATTCACTGAGTTTATGCCCGCCATCTCAACGCAAAAGGAGTTTGTTTTGACCGGTGAATTAATCTGGGTAGTGATACTTCTGGTGATCGCTATGGTGTTATTCGCGCGCAATACGCTGCGGATGGATATCGTGGCGTTACTCGTCATCATTGCTTTTGTGCTGAGCGGAACGCTGACCATCAATGAAGCGCTGGCCGGATTTAGCGACCCGAACGTGATTCTGATTGCGGCGTTGTTTGTCGTCGGACACGGGCTGGTCAGAACTGGCGTGGCTTATCAGGTGGGCGACTGGCTGATGAAAGTCGCGGGTAACAGCGAAACCCGGATGCTGGTTTTATTAATGCTGACCGTTGCCGAGCTGGGCGCGTTCATGAGTTCAACCGGCGTAGTGGCGATTTTTATCCCCGTTGTTATCAGTGTTTCTGCCCGCATGAAAATCTCTCCCGCCCGCCTGATGATGCCGCTGAGCTTTGCGGGGCTGATCAGCGGAATGATGACGCTGGTCGCCACGCCGCCCAACATGGTGGTTAACAGTGAGTTACTGCGCGAAGGGTTTGACGGTTTCGGTTTCTTTGGCGTAACGCCCGTGGGGCTGGTGGTACTGGTGATGGGCGTGGGATATATGCTGGTTGCCCGCCGCTGGTTATCATCCGATGACGCCTCGCAGGATAAGCAACGCTGGAAACGCCGTACTTTTCGCGACCTGATTCGCGATTATCATCTGACCGGCCGCGCGCGCCGGATGACCATCCGTCCCGGTTCCCCGCTGGTCGGGCGCACGCTGGACGATTTGCACCTGCGTTCCCGCTACGGCGCAAACGTGGTCGGTATCGAGCGCTGGCGCAAGTTCCGCCGTGTCATGATCAGCGCAACCGGGAACACCGAGCTGTTTGCCCGCGACGTATTGCTGCTGGATATGGCCGATCCCGACGTTTCTGTCCGCCAGTTTTGCACCGATGAAATGCTTGAGCCAATGGTGTTACGTGGCGAGTATTTTTCCGAGCAGTCACGGGATGTCGGTATGGCGGAAGTTTCACTCATTCCCGACTCTGAACTGCTGGGTAAAACGCTGCGCGACGTAGCGTTCCGCTCTACATACGGTTTGAACGTGGTCGGTATTCGCCGTCAGGGCGAAGCGCTGGACGGCAAGCTGGTTGATGAAGTCTTACAACTGGGCGATATGCTGCTGGTAATTGGCGACTGGAAGCTTATCCGCCAGTTACAGCAACAGATGCATGATTTCATTGTGCTCAATCTGCCCGCCGAAGTGGATGAAGTCGCGCCCGCGCTCAGTCAGGCACCGCATGCGCTGTTTTGTCTGGCGCTGATGGTGGCGTTAATGCTCACCGACGATGTGCCGAATGCCATCGCGGCCATTATTGCCTGTATCCTTATGGGGAAATTCCGCTGCATCACAATGGAGGGCGCGTATAAAGCCATTCACTGGCCGAGTCTGCTGCTGATCGTCGGGATGATGCCTTTCGCTCTGGCGCTGCAAAAAACCGGCGGCGTGGCACTGATCGTGAAAGGTCTGATGGAGGTGAGCGGAGGGTATGGCCCGTACATGATGTTGCTGAGTTTGTTTGTACTCTGTGCCGGTATCGGGCTGTTTATTTCCAACACAGCAACGGCTGTTCTGATGGCACCGATCGCGATTGCGGCGGCGCATCAGATGGAGGTTTCGCCTTATCCGTTTACCATGATTATCGCGATTGCCGCTTCGGCGGCGTTCATGACGCCGGTTTCATCACCGGTGAATACACTGGTGATGGTGCCCGGCAACTACAAGTTCGGTGATTTCATCCGCATAGGCGTGCCGTTTACGCTGCTGGTGATGGCCGTCAGCATTTTTCTGGTGCCGGTACTTTTCCCTTTCTGACCTGAAGAAGGTTATCAGAGCGGGGAATCGAGGCTGATTTCATCCAGTGACAGACTGAAGCTCGGGATAAAGACTTCCATGAAGTAATCCATTTCCGGGCTTTTTCTGTCGGCCAGTGTTTTCTCCAGACGCGCTTTTGCCAGCGTAAATTCGTTATTACCCGCAGACAATTCTTCCAGACATTTCAGGTAAGCACACAGGGCATCGGCCTGTTTTACCGTCAGTTTTTCTTCTTCCGAATAGTAATGCTCGTCAATCAGCGGACGAAAATCTTCCTGCAATTCTTTGGGCAGCATTTCTATCAGCTTTTGCTGAGCAATTTTCTCGATTTTTTTGTATTCGTGGGCAATTTGCGGATTGTAATACTTGATAGGCGTCGGCATATCGCCGGTCAGTACTTCACTGGCATCGTGGTACATCGCCAGCAGGGCAACGCGTTCGGGACTGAGATTGCCGCTAAATTTACGATTTTTGATCACGGCTAATGCATGAGCCACAAAGGCGACCTGGAGGCTGTGTTCGGACACATTCTCGGTGCGGACATTGCGCATCAGCGGCCAGCGGCTGATCAGTTTAAGACGGGAAAGGTGGGCGAAAAAATGGCTCTGACTCATAGCACTCTCAATAACAACGGTGAATGAAAGTCCATTGTGAGCAGTGCGAAACCGTTATGCAAATGCGGAAATACGCAGAAAGAAAAAAGGGCGCAGATATCTGCGCCCGGATCATTACTGACGGTAGGTTTCGAGGAAACGGCCAAACTTGTTCACTGCCATTTCCAGTTCGTCCACGCGTGGCAGCGTGACGATGCGGACGTGGTCGGGGTAAGGCCAGTTAAATGCGGAACCCTGAACCAGCAGTACTTTTTGCTGTAGCAGCAAATCGAGCACCATTTTCTGGTCATCGTGAATATTGAAACGCTTCGCATCAATACGCGGGAACATATACAACGCGCCTTTCGGTTTCACGCAGGACACGCCAGGGATCTGGTTAATCAGTTCCCACGCGCGGTCACGTTGCTCAACCAGACGCCCGCCTGGCTGAATGAACTCGCTGATGCTCTGGTAACCGCCCAGCGCCGTCTGAATGGCGTGTTGCATCGGTACGTTGGCGCATAAGCGCATAGAGGCCAGCATTTCCAGACCTTCTATATAGCCTTTGGCGTGCTTTTTCGGGCCGTTCAGCACCATCCAGCCCTGACGGAAACCGGCAACGCGGTAGGTTTTTGACAGACCATTAAAGGTCACGGTCAGCAAATCCGGTGCCAGCGATGCAATGGAAATGTGCTGCGCTTCGTCGTACAGGATCTTGTCGTAGATTTCGTCGGCAAAAATGATCAGGTTATGTTCACGCGCAATCTCGACGATCTGCATCAGCAATTCTTTGCTGTAAACCGCGCCGGTCGGATTGTTCGGGTTGATGATCACAATGCCACGGGTGCGCGGCGTGATCTTGTCACGAATGTCGGCGATATCCGGGAACCAGTCGGCGCCTTCATCGCACAGGTAATGCACCGCGTTACCGCCGGAGAGAGAAACCGCAGCGGTCCACAACGGATAATCGGGGGCAGGCACCAGCATTTCATCGCCCGTGTTCAGCAATGCCTGCATTGACTGAACGATCAGCTCAGAAACACCGTTACCGATGTAAATGTCTTCAACCGTGATGTCGCGCATCTCGCGCGCCTGATAGTGCTGCATGATTGCTTTACGTGCAGAAAACAGGCCTTTTGAATCACAGTAGCCCTGTGAGGTCGGTAAGTTGCGGATAACGTCAATCAGGATTTCATCAGGCGCGTCAAAACCGAACGGGGCGGGGTTACCGATGTTCAGTTTGAGGACTTTGTTGCCTTCTTCTTCAAGACGTTTTGCTTCTTTGAGCACCGGGCCGCGAATGTCATAACAGACGTTGTCCAGTTTGTGGGATTTTTCAATCGGGGACATGTAAATGGGAGCCTTTTGCAGTAAAGCCTGTTCTTCCCTGGCGCGTAGCAACCGTAGAACAGTGCGAAGGACTCAATTTACTCCCCCGGAGCGGGTGTGAGAAGGGCTGCGCACTGTTTTGGTGAAAAACAGCAGTAATGCAGTCTGAGGTGGGTTTTTACCTTGGCTGACAGGATGGTAAATGGTGTTTAATTCTTATTGTTTTTGTTTTGGTGATTTTTTATTTGGCAAATGGTCGATTTGTAACCGATAAATTCACTGTTTTTGCTGCACTGTGATCGCCGTTTAAAAGTAGCGATTGCCTTTTTATTGAACAGAACATCATGAAAACTTACCAAAGCTCGACTAATTCTGAAAAAAAAATGTAACCTCGTGATTATCAGTGAAAAAAGCTTAACGAGAATTAGTTTTATTTATCTAATGATTAATAGTAAGTGCTGGATAAATGATCATGACATGGGAATATCTGAATCCTATTCTTTTTAGAATAAGTGAATGCTTTCTGACATATATTTAATAAAAATCGCTATAAACAAAATTTGATAAAACGAGAAAAATCTTAATGTTCATTCAACTAATGACGTGAAGCATGAAAAGCTTATTCACATGACTTGATGAATTTATTAGATTATATTTTTATATCCCGGTTTCATTAGTTAATTTAGCTTATGTTTTGTTGAGGAAAGCCGCGCCATTGTCAGGTCTTTGTCAATGACGGGCGGTGGCGTGAGGTTTGTGGAACGCTTTGCAGGGAGAGGCTATATTAAATAAGACGCTCTAATCATTCATGCTTTGTGCAGAATTATTGTGTGCGCTTTTAATGGTTCGATGCTCACAAAGTGGAAAACTTTCATGCACAAATATTTCTCAATTTCACTTATCAAATGCGTGAGTATCTGCCATATCTGGTATTCTGCTTTTTGCGGGTACTTTGACGCACCATCAGGGTAGCTTGTTATTAGATTCTATAAAGTGAAGAAAAACTATGACAATTGCAAATCGTCCAATCCTCAATCTCGATCTTGACCTGTTGAGGACATTTGTAGCTGTTGCTGATTTAAATACGTTCGCTGCGGCTGCTGCTGCCGTGTGTCGTACTCAGTCAGCGGTCAGCCAACAGATGCAACGTCTAGAACAACTCGTTGGAAAAGAACTGTTTGCCAGACATGGACGCAATAAATTATTAACTGAACACGGTATTCAGTTATTGGGGTACGCCAGGAAAATTCTTCGTTTCAACGACGAAGCTTGCACCTCTTTGATGTACAGCAATATTCAGGGCGGGATAACGATTGGTGCGTCAGACGATACGGCTGACACTATCTTACCTTTCCTGCTCAGCCGCGTGACCTCGGTCTATCCGAAGCTGTCTATTGATGTTCGCGTCAAACGCAGCCCGTTTATGTTGTCGATGCTGGAAAGTGAGGAAGTCGATTTGGCCATCACGACGATGACCACTACCGACCATCCGCACATCGTCCTGCGGACTTCGCCAACATTATGGTACTGCTCGGCTGATTTCGCCTATCCGTCAGGGGACAGTGTCCCGCTGGTGGTGCTTGATGAGCCCAGCCCGTATCGTATGATGGCGATAGAGCATCTTAATCAGGCGGGCATCCCATGGCGTATTGCTTATGTCGCGTCAACACTGTCTGCAATCCGTGCCGCCGTTCGTGCAGGGTTAGGTGTGACCGCACGGCCGATTGAAATGATGAGCCCGGAACTGCGTGTTTTGGGCGAGCAGGATGGTTTGCCACGGCTGCCGGACACCCAGTACGTGCTGTACAAAAACGCCCGTTGCGAAAATGAACTGGCGATGGCGATTTTCAACGCTGTTGAGCAAGGGAATGATCCTTATTCTCTCAGTGCCTATGGTCCGCGTCCCGTTGTGGATGACGATCATGAGTTCCTGACAGACTCTCAAAGTTAAAAATAACCCCGGCTTTACCTTCCGCCTCCGAGCATCGGGGCGGGGGTAAAGGCTTCACCCTCTTTAGAGGTAGAAAAGTCATATTTTTAGCACTTTCATTTAATAACTCTCCTCAAACTTGATTTTTCCTGCATTAATGCCTTTTATTTCCTGCTATGACTGTCATCTTCGTTGACTATCACTTCACTAAATGACGCAAAATCCTGAGTTTTTTTAGGTTAAAAAATTGCATCAATTTTTTCCGCAATTCGCTTGTCGTTTTTTGAAAATCCACAAAACTTGTTAAATGTGTGGCCTTTTTTCTCCCAAAATTGACAGAACTCTGACATGGATCAAAAAAATACCCCCATTAAGAGAGTGGAAGCGCTGACTATTCCTGCGACAATAGGAAAGTCCGAAAGATGTCATAACTCCCATCCCAGGCTTATGCTTTATCACGGTATTTAACTGACACGATTTAGCTTATGTACCGTCGCATGATATGTTAATTAAATGCTAAGCATGTAAACTAGTGTGGAGATACCTTTGTCAAAGTTGACAAAAGGTTATAGAAAAGGGTAAAAAGCCCACAACAAATCACTGGCTTAATGCCTTGTTGAGCCGTGAACTGTGTGGTTATTAATCCTTCCCTTGAATCGATGTGGTGCGCAAACTGCCGACCCTAAGAGCAGATGCCAAAGTGCCACTTTTGATGAGTAAGCAATGAGTATGTCAACAGCCACTGAAGTCATCGCTCAACACTGGGCGTTCGCCGTTTTTCTTATCGTTGCCGTTGGGCTGTGCTGCCTGATGTTACTGGGCGCCGCGTTTCTTGGCGGGAGAGCCAGAGCACGCTACAAAAACACGCCTTTTGAATCAGGTATCGCCTCGGTGGGCACTGCCCGTCTGCGCCTTTCCGCCAAGTTCTATCTGGTCGCAATGTTTTTCGTCATCTTCGACGTTGAAGCCCTGTATCTCTATGCATGGTCAACGTCAATCCGCGAAAGCGGCTGGACGGGATTCGTTGAAGCCACCATTTTCATTTTGGTACTGCTGGCCGGTTTGTTCTATCTGGTGCGAATTGGCGCACTCGACTGGACGCCAACACGTTCGAAAGGACCTGTGAAACCAAGCCCGGCAATTAATACCAACAATCACCCTCAGTAAGCAGTCATAGCGAGGCATTAAGATGGACTATACGCTCACCCGCATAGACCCGGACGGTGAGAACGACCGTTACCCTCTGCAGTCTCAGGAGGTCGTCGGCGATCCTCTTCAGGAGCAGGTTAAGCGCAGCGTTTTCATGGGAAATCTCCAGGAATCACTGCACGGCATGGTGAACTGGGGACGCAAAAATTCCCTCTGGCCCTACAACTTCGGCCTTTCCTGCTGCTACGTCGAAATGGTGACGTCATTCACTGCGGTGCATGACGTTGCGCGTTTTGGGGCAGAAGTTCTGCGTGCATCACCCCGTCAGGCTGACTTCATGGTGGTTGCAGGGACCTGCTTCACCAAAATGGCCCCGGTTATTCAGCGCCTATATGACCAGATGCTGGAACCAAAATGGGTGATTTCGATGGGTGCCTGTGCGAATTCCGGCGGCATGTACGATATTTACTCTGTGGTGCAGGGCGTGGATAAGTTCCTGCCTGTCGACGTGTATATCCCGGGTTGCCCGCCGCGTCCGGAAGCCTATATGCAGGCATTACTGCTGCTGCAGGAATCTATCGGTAAAGAACGTCGCCCATTGTCATGGGTTGTCGGCGATCAGGGTGTTTACCGCGCGAATATGCAGTCTGAAAAAGAGCGTAAACGTGCTGAGCGTATTGCCGTGACAAATCTGCGTTCGCCGGACGAGATTTAACACTGCGGTCTGAGAGTCAACCCTGAGGGGTGAGGTGTCCCCCTTACGGCATAAATGACCATTTAGTGTGGTGAAAAAAATATGACAGATTTGACGACGCAAGATTCAGCCCTGCCAGCATGGCATACCCGTGATCATCTCGATGATCCGGTTATCGGCGAATTGCGTAACCGTTTTGGGCCAGAGGCCTTTACTGTTCAGGCAACCCGTACCGGAATTCCCGTGGTATGGTTCAAGCGCGAACAGGTACTGGAAGCGATTACCTTTTTACGAAAACAGCCAAAACCTTATGTCATGCTTTTCGACTTGCATGGCTTTGATGAGCGTTTACGTACACACCGCGACGGTTTACCGGCTGCGGATTTTTCCGTTTTCTACCACCTGATTTCTGTCGAGCGTAACCGCGACATCATGATCAAAGTGGCGTTGTCAGAAAACGATCTCCATGTTCCGACCGTCACCAAGGTGTTCCCGAACGCCAACTGGTACGAGCGCGAAACCTGGGAAATGTTCGGTATTACCTTCGATGGCCACCCGCACCTGACGCGCATCATGATGCCGCAGACCTGGGAAGGTCACCCGCTGCGTAAAGATTACCCGGCGCGCGCCACCGAGTTCGACCCTTATGAGCTGACTAAGCAAAAAGAAGAACTCGAGATGGAATCGCTGACCTTCAAGCCGGAAGACTGGGGCATGAAGCGCGGTACCGACAACGAGGACTTCATGTTCCTCAACCTCGGGCCAAACCACCCGTCTGCGCACGGTGCGTTCCGTATCGTATTGCAGCTTGATGGTGAAGAAATTGTCGACTGCGTTCCGGACGTCGGTTACCACCACCGTGGTGCTGAAAAGATGGGCGAACGCCAGTCCTGGCACAGCTACATCCCGTATACCGACCGCATCGAATATCTTGGCGGCTGTGTTAACGAAATGCCTTACGTTCTGGCGGTTGAAAAACTGGCCGGTATCGTGACGCCTGACCGCGTTAACACGATTCGCGTGATGTTGTCTGAACTGTTCCGCATCAACAGCCACCTGCTGTACATCTCTACGTTTATTCAGGACGTGGGCGCAATGACCCCCGTGTTCTTCGCCTTTACCGATCGTCAGAAAATCTACGATCTGGTGGAAGCGATCACCGGTTTCCGTATGCACCCGGCCTGGTTCCGTATTGGTGGCGTTGCACATGACCTGCCGAAAGGCTGGGATCGTCTGCTGCGTGAATTCCTTGACTGGATGCCAGCGCGTCTGGATTCCTACGTCAAAGCGGCACTGAAAAACACCATTCTAATTGGCCGTTCCAAAGGCGTGGCGGCGTATAACGCTGACGACGCTCTGGCCTGGGGCACCACCGGTGCTGGCCTGCGCGCAACGGGTATTCCGTTCGACGTGCGTAAATGGCGTCCATACTCCGGTTACGAAAACTTCGACTTTGAAATCCCGACCGGCGATGGCGTCAGTGACTGCTATTCCCGCGTGATGCTGAAAGTGGAAGAGCTTCGTCAGAGCCTGCGCATTCTGGAACAGTGCTACAAAAACATGCCGGAAGGCCCGTTCAAGGCGGATCACCCGCTGACCACGCCGCCACCGAAAGAGCGCACGCTGCAACATATCGAAACCCTGATCACGCACTTCCTGCAGGTGTCGTGGGGGCCGGTCATGCCTGCGCAAGAGTCTTTCCAGATGGTTGAAGCCACCAAAGGGATCAACAGCTACTACCTGACCAGTGACGGCAGCACCATGAGCTACCGCACGCGCGTCCGTACGCCGAGCTTCCCGCATTTGCAGCAGATCCCGTCCGTAATCCGTGGCAGCCTGGTATCCGACCTGATCGTGTATCTGGGCAGTATCGATTTTGTAATGTCAGATGTGGACCGCTAACGATGACAGATATCAACAAAGACTCAGAAGTTCAGTACATCAACGTCAGCGAGCCTGTTGCGCCGCCGGTGTTCGTGCTGAGCGATGCTGAACGTGAAGCGATTGAACACGAAAAACATCACTACGAAGATGCCCGCGCGGCGTCTATCGAAGCGTTGAAAATCGTGCAGAAAGCGCGTGGCTGGGTACCAGACGGCGCAATCTACGCGATCTCCGATGTTCTGGGCATTCCCGCCAGCGACGTTGAAGGTGTGGCGACATTCTACAGCCAGATCTTCCGCCAGCCGGTGGGCCGCCATGTGATCCGTTACTGTGACAGCGTGGTGTGCCACATCACCGGTTATCAGGGGATCCAGGCTGCTCTTGAACAACAGTTGCACATCAAGCCGGGCGAAACGACCGAAGACGGGCGCTTCACCCTGCTGCCGACCTGCTGCCTCGGGAACTGTGACAAAGGCCCTTCAATGATGATTGATGAGGACACGCACAGCCACCTGACGCCAGAAGCGATCGGCTCGCTACTGGAGCGCTACGCATGACCTATACACCCCGACATATCGAACGCACGCCAGAGATGCATCCGCTGACCTGGCGTATGCGCGATGACAAACAGCCTGTCTGGATTGATGAATACCGTAGCAAAAACGGTTACGTCGGTGCGGAAAAAGCGCTGAAAGGCATGGCGCAGGAAGAAATCGTCAATTTGGTGAAAGACGCAGGCCTGAAAGGGCGCGGCGGTGCAGGTTTCTCCACGGGTCTGAAGTGGAGCCTGATGCCGAAAGACGAAAGCATGAACATCCGCTATCTGCTGTGTAACGCCGATGAGATGGAACCGGGCACGTATAAAGATCGCATGCTGATGGAGCAAATGCCGCACCTGCTGGTGGAAGGCATGTTGATCTCCGCGTTCGCGCTGAAATCTTACCGTGGCTACATTTTCCTGCGTGGCGAATACATCGAAGCCGCCGTGAATCTGCGTCGCGCAATCGAAGAAGCCACAGCTGCGGGCCTGCTGGGTAAAAATATCCTCGGCACCGGTTTTGATTTTGAACTTATCGTTCACACCGGTGCGGGTCGCTACATCTGTGGTGAAGAAACCGCGCTGATTAACTCGCTGGAAGGCCGTCGCGCCAACCCGCGTTCCAAACCACCGTTCCCGGCTTCTGCCGGTGCCTGGGGTAAACCGACCTGTGTCAACAACGTCGAAACCCTGTGTAACGTGCCTGCAATCCTTGAGCACGGCGTGGACTGGTACAAAGGTATTTCTGCGGGCAAAAGTGAAGATGCCGGGACCAAACTGATGGGCTTCTCTGGCCGGGTGAAAAATCCGGGCGTATGGGAACTGCCATTTGGTACGACGGCGCGAGAAATCCTCGAAGAGTATGCCGGTGGCATGCGCGATGGTTTAACCTTCAAAGCCTGGCAGCCGGGCGGGGCAGGGACTGACTTCCTGACCGCTGACCATCTCGACCTGCCGATGGATTTTGCCAGCATTGGTAAAGCCGGAAGCCGTCTGGGTACGGCGCTGGCGATGGCGGTGGATAACGAAATCGGCATGGTCCCGCTGGTGCGTAACCTCGAAGAGTTCTTCGCCCGTGAATCCTGTGGCTGGTGTACACCGTGCCGCGACGGTTTGCCGTGGAGTGTGAAAATTCTGCGCGCGCTGGAACGTGGCGAAGGCCAGCCAGGGGATATCGAAACCCTTGAGCAGCTTTGCCGCCAGCTGGGTCCGGGCAAAACCTTCTGCGCACACGCGCCGGGTGCCGTGGAGCCATTGCAGAGTGCGATTAAATATTTCCGGGAAGAGTTCGAGGCGGGTATCGCCAAACAGCATTACAACAATGCGCGGGCGATTGGCGGTATTCAGCCAAACAACCTGCTCAAACAACGCTGGTAGTGAAGGCAACAGACGGCGGACGTGAGCCCGCTGTGCGCGAATTCCCGGAACAAGGGACGCGCTGCCAACAGGACAGACGCCAACCCGGCAAGAATTTTTGATTAACGCCCGCCGTCAGGTGGGCCACGTGGAAGCATGCTGACTATGGCTACGATTCATGTAGACGGCAAAGAATACGATGTAGACGGAGCGGACAACCTGTTACAGGCTTGCCTCTCTCTCGGCCTCGATATTCCTTATTTTTGCTGGCATCCGGCGCTGGGAAGCGTCGGCGCTTGCCGCCAATGTGCGGTTAAGCAATACCAAAATGCGGAAGACACGCGCGGTCGTCTGGTGATGTCATGTATGACACCAGCGTCTGATGGCACCTTCATTTCCATCGACGACGGAGAAGCGAAAGAATTCCGTGAAAGCGTCGTGGAATGGCTGATGACCAACCACCCGCATGACTGTCCGGTGTGTGAGGAAGGCGGTAACTGTCACCTTCAGGATATGACGGTGATGACCGGCCACAGTATGCGCCGTTACCGCTTTACCAAACGTACCCATAACAACCAGGATCTCGGTCCGTTCATCTCGCATGAAATGAACCGTTGTATCGCCTGCTACCGTTGTGTCCGTTACTACAAGGACTACGCGGACGGCACTGATCTGGGTGTGTATGGCGCGCACGACAACGTCTATTTCGGTCGCCCGGAAGATGGCCCGCTGGAAAGCGAGTTCTCCGGTAACCTGGTAGAAGTGTGTCCGACCGGCGTGTTCACCGATAAAACGCACTCCGAACGCTACAACCGTAAATGGGACATGCAGTTTGCGCCAAGCATCTGCCAGCAATGTTCTGTTGGCTGTAACACCAGCCCTGGCGAGCGTTATGGCGAACTGCGTCGTATCGAAAACCGCTACAACGGTACCGTAAACCACTATTTCCTCTGCGACCGTGGTCGTTTCGGTTATGGCTACGTAAACCTGAAAGATCGTCCGAAGAAACCCCTGCAATTGCGGGGTAACGACTGGATCGAACTGAACGCTGAACAGGCGATGCAGGGTGCGGCGGATATCATCCGTCAGGCGAAGAAAACCATCGGTATCGGTTCTCCGCGTGCCAGCCTGGAAAGCAACTTTGCGCTGCGTGAACTGGTTGGGGCAGAAAACTTCTACACAGGCATTAACGCGGCAGAACAAGGGCGTTTGCAACTGATGCTCAACGTTCTGCGCAACAGCGGCGTTCACACGCCAGCGCTGCGTGAAATCGAAGAATATGATGCGGTTCTGGTGCTGGGCGAAGATTTAACCCAGACCGGTGCACGTATCGCGCTGTCTGTCCGTCAGGCGGTGAAAGGTAAAGCGCGCGCGATGGCGGCGGCACAACGTGTTGCCGACTGGCAAATCGCGGCAGTGCAAAACATCGGCCAGCACGCCAAGCATCCGTTGTTCATCACGAACGTGGACAACACCAAGCTTGATGATATCGCGGCTTACAATTACCGTGCGCCGGTCGATGAACAGGCGCGTTTCGGCTTTGCTATCGCCCATGCGCTGGATAATTCTGCACCGGCGGTTACCGATCTGGCTGAAGGCCTGAACAAGAAAATCGACGTGATCGTGCAGGCGCTGACAGGTGCCCGCAAGCCACTGATCATCACCGGTTCTAACGCCGGTTCTGATGCGATTATCGAAGCGGCAGCCAATATCGCGAAAGCACTGAAAGTGGCGGGCAGCAATGTCGGCATCACCTTCGTGGCTTCTGCGGCCAACAGCATCGGTTTGTCGATGATTGGCGGCGGCACGCTGGATGACGCCCTTGAGCTTCTGACCCGCGGCGACGCTGACAGCGCCATCGTGATGGAGAATGACCTTTACCGTCAGGCTCCGGCAGCGAACGTGGACGCGGCATTAGCGAAAGTGCAAAACCTGCTGGTCGTTGACCATCAGCGCACCCGCATCATGGATAAAGCCAGCCTGATCCTGCCTGCGGCAAGTTTTGCCGAAAGCGACGGTACGCTGGTGAACCAGGAAGGCCGCGCACAGCGTTTCTTCCAGGTTTATGACCCGGCTTACTACGACACCACCGTTTCCATGCTGGAAAGCTGGCGCTGGATGCACTCGCTGCATTCCACCATCAACAGCCGTCATGTGGACTGGACTCAGCTTGACCACGTTATCGACGCCTGCGTTGAAGCACTTCCACAGCTGAAAGGCATGGTGGAAGCCGCGCCAAACGCCAGCTTCCGTATTCGTGGTCAGAAACTGGCACGTTCTCCGCACCGCTCAAGTGGCCGTACCGCAATGCGCGCCAACATCAGCGTGCACGAACCGCGTCAGCCGCAGGATAAAGACACCATGTTTGCCTTCTCGATGGAAGGGAACAACAGCCCGACAGCCAACCGCAATCAGGTGCCATTCGCCTGGGCACCGGGCTGGAACTCACCGCAAGCCTGGAACAAATTCCAGAGCGAAGTGGGCGGCAGTCTGCGCCACGGTGATCCGGGTGTGCGTCTGATTGAAGCAGGGGAGGGTAACCTCGACTACTTCACCGGTATTCCGGCGGCCTTTACTGCGCAGAGTGATATCTGGCGTGTTGCGCCTTACTATCACCTGTTTGGCAGTGAAGAAATGACTCAGCGTTCTGCGGTTATTCAGCAGCGTATGCCACAACCTTATGTGATGGTTAACCCGGCCGATGCCGCTCAGTTAGGCGTGAATGCCGGTTCTCAGGTGGAATTCACCTGTGCCGGTCAGCAGCTCAAACTGCCGGTTCGTCTGAGTGAAACCCTCAATCCGGGCCAGCTTGGCCTGCCGCTGGGCTTACCGGGTATTCCGCCGGTGCTGGTTGGCGCAACGGTTGAAAATCTGCGGGAGGCAGCACAATGAGCTGGTTTACACCTGTTGTGATCGATTCGTTGATCGCTATCCTGAAAGCCATTGTGATCCTGCTGGTCGTCGTGACCTGCGGGGCCTTCATGAGTTTCGGCGAGCGTCGCTTGCTGGGTCTGTTCCAGAACCGGTACGGACCAAACCGTGTCGGCTGGGGCGGTTCCCTGCAGCTCGTGGCTGACATGATTAAGATGTTCTTCAAGGAAGACTGGGTTCCGAAATTCACCGACAAAGCCATCTTTACGCTGGCCCCGATGATTGCGTTTACGTCCCTGTTGATCTCCTTTGCGATCGTGCCGGTCAGCCCGACCTGGTTCGCCGCAGACCTGAACATCGGTATCTTGTTCTTCCTGATGATGGCCGGTCTGACCGTCTATGCGGTGTTGTTCGCTGGCTGGTCCAGTAACAACAAATACTCGCTGCTGGGTGCGATGCGTGCATCAGCCCAGACCCTGAGCTACGAAGTGTTCCTCGGCTTATCGCTGATGGGCGTTGTGGCGCAGGCGGGGTCATTCAACCTGCAAGACATCGTGAATTCGCAGGCGCACCTGTGGAATATCATTCCGCAGTTCTTCGGTTTCGTGACCTTTGCGATTGCCGGTGTTGCGGTGTGTCACCGTCACCCGTTTGACCAGCCGGAAGCCGAGCAGGAACTGGCCGATGGTTACCACATTGAATATTCCGGTATGAAATTCGGTCTGTTCTTCGTGGGGGAATACATCGGTATCGTGACTGTCTCTGCGCTGATCGTCACCTTGTTCTTCGGTGGCTGGCAGGGACCGTTCCTGTATCCGGTTATCTGGTTTGCATTGAAAACAGCGTTCTTCATGGTGATGTTCATTTTGATCCGTGCGGCTTTACCGCGTCCCCGCTACGACCAGGTGATGTCATTTGGCTGGAAAGTTTGCCTGCCATTGACCTTGCTTAATCTGCTGGCGACCGCTGCGGTCATCTTGTACAACGCGCAATAAGGGGTGATGAAACCATGACATTGAAAGACATAGTGGTCGGGTTCGGTACCCAGGTTCGCAGCTTGTGGATGATAGGCTTACACGCCTTCGCCAAGCGCGAAACCCAGATGTACCCTGAAGTTCCGGTCAATCCACCTCCGCGTTACCGTGGCCGTATCGTGCTGACGCGCGACCCGGACGGCGAAGAGCGCTGCGTTGCCTGTAACCTGTGTGCGGTAGCCTGTCCGGTAGGCTGTATTTCTCTGCAAAAAGCAGAGCATAAAGACGGTCGCTGGTACCCGGAATTCTTCCGTATCAACTTCTCACGCTGCATTTTCTGCGGTCTGTGTGAAGAAGCGTGCCCGACAACAGCCATCCAGCTGACGCCGGACTTCGAAATGGGTGAGTTCAAGCGCCAGGATCTGGTGTACGAAAAAGAAGATCTGCTGATTTCAGGGCCGGGTAAATATCCGGAATATAACTTCTACCGGATGTCCGGTATGGCCGTTGACGGTAAGCCGAAAGGCGAAGCGGAAAACGAAGCCAAACCGATCAACGTCAAAGGTCTGTTGCCTTAAGGAGCCGCAAGCATGGAATTTGCATTTTATATTGCAGCCCTGGTGGCCGTATTGGCGACTTTGCGTGTTATCACGCACACCAATCCGGTGCATGCACTGCTGTATCTGATCGTCTCTCTGCTGGCGATTGCTGCGGTCTTCTTCTCGCTCGGTGCTTACTTTGCCGGTGCTCTGGAGATCATCGTTTACGCCGGGGCCATTATGGTCCTGTTCGTGTTCGTGGTGATGATGCTGAACCTTGGCAACGTCGAGGAACAGGAACGCGCGTGGCTGAAACCCGCGACCTGGATCGGGCCTTCCATTCTGTCGGTCATTCTTCTGGTGGTCATGATCATGTCAATTCTCGGATTGCATGAACACGGCATCAAAGGCGACATGATTGACGCGAAAGCTGTGGGTATCGCACTGTTCGGGCCTTACGTTCTGGCGGTTGAACTGGCGTCCATGTTGCTGCTGGCCGGTCTGGTGGTAGCGTTCCATATTGGTCGTGAACACAAAGCGGGCGAAGTCTTTGGTGATGCACCGGTCACGACAGAAATGGCAAAAAGAAAAACGGAGGAGAGAGCATGATCCCTCTACAACATGGCCTGATTCTGGCTGCAATTCTCTTTGTTTTGGGGCTGACCGGTCTGCTGGTTCGCCGTAATCTGCTGTTTATGCTGATCAGTCTGGAAGTGATGATCAACGCGGCAGCGCTGGCGTTTATCGTGGCGGGAAGCTATTGGGGTCAGGCGGACGGGCAGGTGATGTACATTCTGGCCATCAGTCTGGCTGCGGCGGAGGCCAGTATTGGTCTGGCATTGCTGCTGCAACTGTATCGCCGTCGCCATACCCTGAATATTGATACTGTCAGTGAGATGCGCGGATGAACTTACTCTATTTAACAATTCTGTTCCCGCTGATTGGCTTTATTTTGCTGGCCTTCTCACGCGGTCGCTGGTCTGAAAACACGTCGGCAACGGTGGGCGTGGGTTCCATTGGTCTGGCTGCACTGACCACTGTTTATGTCGGCATCAACTTCCTCAGCCAGAAAGCGGCGGGCGTTGAAATCTTCAACCAGACATTGTGGAACTGGATGCAGGTCGGAGATTTCAACATTTCCGCGACGCTGACGCTCGACGGTTTGTCGATGACCATGCTGTCCGTGGTCACCGGCGTCGGTTTCTTCATCCACATGTTCGCGTCCTGGTACATGCGCGGTGAAGAAGGCTACTCACGCTTCTTCGCGTACACCAACCTGTTTATCGCCAGCATGGTGATTCTGGTACTGGCAGACAACCTGTTGCTGATGTACCTCGGTTGGGAAGGTGTGGGCCTTTGCAGTTACCTGTTGATCGGTTTCTACTACTCCAATCCGGCTAACGGTGCGGCAGCGATGAAAGCATTCATCGTGACCCGCGTCGGTGACGTGTTCCTGGCTTTTGCACTGTTCATCCTTTACCGCGAACTGGGTACGCTGAACTTCCGTGAACTGATGGTGCTGGCACCGCAGAAACTGGCGGTTGGCGACACGGCAATTACCTGGGCAACCCTGATGTTACTGGGTGGCGCAGTGGGTAAATCTGCACAGCTTCCGTTGCAGACCTGGCTGGCAGATGCCATGGCCGGTCCGACACCGGTTTCCGCGCTGATCCACGCCGCGACCATGGTAACCGCCGGTGTTTACCTGATTGCACGTACTCACGGCCTGTTCCTGATGGCACCGGAGATTCTGCATCTGGTCGGCATTATTGGTGCGGTGACGCTGGTGCTGGCAGGTTTTGCGGCGCTGGTGCAAACCGACATCAAACGCGTTCTTGCCTACTCGACCATGAGCCAGATTGGTTACATGTTCCTGGCGCTGGGCGTTCAGGCGTGGGATGCCGCCATCTTCCACCTGATGACGCACGCATTCTTTAAAGCCTTACTGTTCCTTTCTTCCGGTTCGGTCATTCTGGCCTGCCACCACGAACAGAATATCTTCAAGATGGGGGGATTACGTAAATCCATTCCGCTTGTTTATATCTGTTTCCTGGTTGGCGGCGCGGCACTTTCCGCCTTACCTATCATCACTGCGGGCTTCTTCAGTAAAGACGAAATCCTCGCAGGTGCGCTGGCTAACGGCCATCTGAACCTGATGGTTGCCGGTCTGGTGGGGGCGTTTATGACCTCGCTGTACACCTTCCGCATGATCTTCATCGTGTTCCACGGCGAAGAGAAAATCAAAGCGCATGCGGGTAAAGGCATCACTCACCACCTGCCGCTGCTGGTGTTACTGGTTCTGTCCACCTTTATTGGCGCGATGATTGTTCCGCCATTGAAAGGTGTTCTGCCGGAAACCACTGAGCTGGCGCATGGCAGCGTGCTGACCCTGGAAATCACCTCTGGCGTGATTGCGATTGCCGGTATCCTGCTGGCGGCTGCCCTGTACCTGGGTAAACGCTCACTGGTTAACAGCATCGCGAAAAGCGCACCGGGCCGGTTCTTCACGACCTGGTGGTTCCATGCCTGGGGCTTCGACTGGCTGTACGACATGATTTTCGTCAAACCGTATCTGCTGGTGGCGAAACTCCTGCAACGTGACCCGCTGAACTCAATGATGAATTTGCCTGCGATCTTTGCCCGTTTGGGTAACCGCGGTCTGACATTGAGTGAAAATGGTCAGGTGCGTTGGTATGTCGCGTCAATGGGGCTCGGTGCAGTGATTGTTCTGGCGCTGCTGCTGGTGATTTAAGCCTGCATTACGGGTGTAACTGTCAATGCCGGTCCGTTGGTGTAACGGGCCGGCAAGTGAAATAGCCTTCGGGCATAAAAGAAGGGAACGACACGCCATGCTATTACCTTGGCTAATATTTATCCCCTTTATCGGCGGGCTGCTGTGCTGGCAGACTGAGCGCTTTGGGAGCAAAGTTCCGCGCTGGATCGCGTTAATTGCGATGGGGCTGACGCTGGCTCTTTCCGTGCAATTGTGGTTGCAGGGAGGGTATTCATTAACGACGCCTGCGGGCATTCCACAATGGCAGTCCGAATTCTCGGTGCCGTGGATCCCACGTTTTGGCATCAGTTTCCATCTGGCGCTGGACGGTTTGTCCCTGCTGATGGTCGTGCTGACCGGTCTGCTGGGCGTGCTGGCGATCCTCTGTTCGTGGCGTGAAATCCAGAAATATCAGGGCTTCTTCCACCTGAACCTGCTGTGGATCCTCGGCGGCGTGATCGGCGTGTTCCTGGCCATCGACCTTTTCCTGTTCTTCTTCTTCTGGGAAATGATGCTGGTGCCGATGTACTTCCTGATTGCCTTGTGGGGTCACAAAGCATCAGACGGTAAAACGCGTATCAGCGCAGCAACCAAATTCTTCATTTATACGCAGTCCAGTGGTCTGGTGATGTTGATTGCCATCCTCGGACTGGTGTTCGTGCACTACAACGCCACCGGTGTATGGACATTCAACTATGCCGACCTGCTGAAAACGCCGATGTCGCATAACGTTGAATATCTGCTGATGCTGGGCTTCTTCATCGCCTTCGCGGTGAAAATGCCGGTTGTGCCTTTGCACGGCTGGTTACCGGATGCTCACAGCCAGGCACCTACCGCCGGTTCCGTTGACTTAGCGGGTATTTTGCTGAAAACCGCGGCCTACGGGATGTTGCGTTTTTGTCTGCCACTGTTCCCGGAAGCCTCTCATCAGTTCGCGCCGATTGCCATGTGGCTGGGTGTGATTGGTATCTTCTACGGTGCGTGGATGGCGTTCTGCCAGACCGACATCAAACGTCTGATTGCTTACACCTCGGTTTCGCACATGGGCTTCGTGCTGATTGCGATTTACACCGGCAGCCAGCTGGCGTACCAGGGCGCAGTGATTCAGATGATTGCACACGGTCTGTCCGCAGCCGGGATGTTCATCATCTGTGGTCAGCTTTACGAACGTCTGCATACCCGTGATATGCGCCAGATGGGCGGATTGTGGGGACGCATTAAATACCTGCCCGCGTTGTCACTGTTCTTTGCCGTGGCGACCTTAGGGATGCCGGGTACCGGTAACTTTGTGGGTGAATTCATGATCCTGTTTGGCAGCTTCCCGGTTGTCCCGGTGATCACTGTCATCTCGACCTTCGGCCTGGTGTTCGCTTCGGTGTACTCCCTGGTGATGATGCAGCGCGCTTACTACGGCAAAGCAAAATCCGACGAGCCGCTGCAAGGCATGACCTCACGCGAACTGTCGATCATCCTGTTACTGGTGGTATTACTGGTGGCGCTGGGTCTGTTCCCGCAGCCAATTCTGGATACCTCGGGTGCCGCGATGAGCAACATTCAGCACTGGTTCGGGTCTTCAGTTTCCACTATTTCAACGACAAGGCCGTAACTCGCCATGACATTTACACTTCAAAATCTGATCGCACTGTTACCGCTGATGATCGTCGGATTGACGGTGGTGGTGGTGATGCTGTCCATTGCGTGGCGACGCGACCATTTTCTCAATGCCACACTGACAGTCATCGGGCTGAACGTTGCCTTACTTTCCCTTTACTACGTTGGGCAGGTCGGGCCGCAGGATGTCACACCGCTGCTGCGTGTTGACGGTTATTCGATGTTCTACATCGGGCTGGTGTTGCTGGCGAGTCTGGCAACCAGTACGTTTGCTTACCCGTGGCTGGCCGGTTATCCGGACAACCGTGAAGAGTTCTACCTGTTAGTACTCATCGCGGCCATGGGCGGCATTCTGCTGGCCTGCTCTAACCATCTGGCGTCAATGTTCCTGGGGATCGAACTGATTTCCCTGCCATTGTTTGGCCTGATCGGTTACGCCTATCGCCAGAAACGTTCGCTCGAAGCCGCCATCAAATACATGCTGCTGTCTGCGGCTGCTTCTTCATTCCTGCTGTTCGGTATGGCGCTGCTTTACGCACAATCCGGTGATTTGTCCTTCGTATCCTTGGGCAAAAATCTGGGCGACGGACAGATGCTGCATCAGCCGCTGCTGATGGCCGGTCTGGGCATGATGATTGTTGGTCTGGGCTTCAAACTGTCACTGGTTCCTTTCCACCTGTGGACACCGGACGTGTATCAGGGCGCACCGGCACCGGTTTCGACTTTCCTGGCGACTGCCAGCAAAATCGCTATCTTTGCCGTGGTTATGCGTTTATTCCTGTACGCACCGGTGGCTGACAGCGAGGCCATCCGCATCGTTCTGGGCATTATCGCCTTCTGTTCGATTCTGGTCGGTAACCTGATGGCGATCAGCCAGAGCAACATCAAGCGTCTGCTCGGTTACTCGTCAATCGCTCACCTGGGCTATCTGCTGGTGGCGCTGATTGCCGTGCAAACGCATCAGTTGTCGATGGAAACTGTCGGTGTGTATCTGGCCGGTTACCTGTTCAGCAGCCTCGGCGCGTTTGGCGTGGTCAGCCTGATGTCCAGCCCGTATAAAGGCCCGGACGCTGAATCGCTGTTCTCCTACCGTGGCCTGTTCTGGCACAAACCGATTTTGTCAGCGGTGATGACCGTGATGATGCTGTCACTGGCCGGTATCCCGATGACGCTCGGCTTTATCGGTAAGTTCTATGTGATTGCGACCGGCGTGACCGCGCATCTGTGGTGGCTGACCGGCGCTGTGGTTGTCGGTTCTGCGATTGGTCTTTACTACTACCTGCGCGTGACCGTGAGCCTGTATCTCAGCGCGCCGGAAACGCTGGTCCGTGACACCCCGAACAACTGGGCGTTAACGGCAGGCGGCGTGGTGGTGCTGATTTCCGCGATTCTGGTGTTGTTGCTGGGTATCTTCCCGCAACCGCTGATTTCGCTGGTGCAGATGGCCCAACCGATGCTCTGACAGCCCGTGCGATAAACGACGAAGCCGCTCACCTGAGCGGCTTTTTTAATCGAAAAGCTTTAATTATGTGATGCAAATCACATTTATATGTACGTTCAGCTAATCATTACATCAATTTTGTGATCTTCCCCATTCCATTCTTCCCATCAATGCGTAAACTGCGCGCTTGTTCAAATTTGTGCAGGTTTTAAACATGAATGTTTTAGTGATGATCGCAATCACCACCGGGATCCTCTCCGGTCTCTGGGGCTGGGTCGCTGTCAGTCTGGGTTTGATTGGCTGGGCAGGTTTCCTGGGCTGCACGGCGTACTTCGCCTGCCCGCAGGGCGGATTGCGCGGACTCGTGATCAGCACGCTGACCTGCATGAGCGGCGTCTTCTGGGCAGTCGTCATTATTGCGGGCAGCGCGATGCGTCCGGAACTGAGCATTCTCGGTTATATGCTGACCGGCGTTGTTGCTTTCCTCATGTGTATTCAGGCCTGGCAGCAATGGCTGGCTTTTGTGCCGGGCACCTTTATCGGCGCGTGTGCGACATTTGCCGCGCAGGGCGACTGGCGTCAGGTGGTGCTCTCGCTGCTGATCGGGCTAGTATTCGGTTATGCGATGAAAAACAGTGGATTATGGCTGGCAAAAGAGCGTGAAAAATCGCGTGCGCAGCCGGAAAAAACCGCTGTTTTTACGAAAACCAAAGGGTCAGAAGGTTCTTAAAACCTCCGGTTTTACGGCAGTTTATGCGGATCCGGCGGGCATTTATTCCCATTCTGCGCTAGGGTTATAAGCAGTGTGAACTTTCACCTCATAAGGAGATAACCATGGCTGACCAATTTGAGACACAGCAGAACTCGTTAGATGACGATTTGCGTATGCTGACTGAAACGCTGGAAGAAGTGCTGAAATCTTCCGGTGATAAAGCTGATGAGAAGTATGTTCAAATCAAAGCCCGTGCGGAGAATGCACTCAAAGACATCAAATCACGCATCGATCCGCAGGCTCGCTCTTATTGTAAAAAAGCCCGCGTCGTTGCAGAACAAACTGACAGCTATGTGCGCGAAAACCCATGGCACGGCGTCGGTGTTGGCGCGGCCGTAGGTCTGGTGGTTGGCCTCCTTCTGCGTCGCTAATCCCGCCGAGCAGGAGCGGTTCTCGCTGCTCCTGCTGCCTCACGTTTGATTACTCCTTTCCCTCCTCCTATACTCCCTCTTAGCTAACATCACTCACTTCAGCTTGATCTGTCGCATATTTTCATTTTTCGTATCACCGCATAATTCATCCGTAATTGATCCAACCCGTTTTTTGATCCAGAA
Source organism: Rahnella sikkimica (assembly GCF_002951615.1). Lineage (GTDB taxonomy): Bacteria > Pseudomonadota > Gammaproteobacteria > Enterobacterales > Enterobacteriaceae > Rahnella > Rahnella sikkimica. Next base: position 355,625 of record NZ_CP019062.1, read on the forward strand.
GGGTATTTCTGCCCGTCACAAAACATCCGGTATGGCCCGAGGTAGCGGTGAAACAAATATCAGCCATCATTGAACAGCTTGATACAGCGCTCGCAGGCGAATGGCCTGATACCGCGGGTATCCGGCAGTTCAGTTATTCCCTGCAAAAACAGCCTGACACCGGCCTGCTTGAATGGTTGTCCGCACAACCGTGCTATCCCAAATTCTACTGGCAGCAGCGCGATGGCAATGAAGAAGCCGCCGTGTGTGGCGATGTCTGCGCATTTGGCAACATGTCGCAGGCGCAGGCTTTTATTCGCGAGCATCAGGATGTTCCCGATTTACATCTCTGGGGGCTAAACGCGTTCAACGCAGACAATGATGACGCCGACTTTGCCGCCAACGCACTCTTCCTGCCACGCATTGAACTCTGCCGTAAAGGCACGACCTACTGGCTGCGCTGTACCGTTTTCAGTAGCCGTTCATTGCGTGATGAAGCGCGCCGCACCCGTCTGTTCCTGCGCTCGCTGGTCGCCAGCCGGGATTTACCGCCGATCGCATCCCGCGTCATACAGCACCAGCATCTGCCCGCTCAGCCGCAGTGGAACGAACTGATTTCACAGGCGCTGACCTGCATTGAACAGCAGCAATTCGACAAAGTCGTTCTCGCCCGCAAAACTACCTTAACGCTCAGCCAGCCGCTGAACGCCTGCGCTTTTCTAGCCGCCAGCCGCGAAGTGAATCATCACTGCTACCACTTCATGCTGGCGTTTACACCGCAGCAGGCTTTTTTGGGCTCCAGCCCGGAACGTCTCTTCCTGCGCGACCATACTGAATTATTCACAGAAGCGCTGGCAGGCACTGTCGCCAATCATCCTGATGATGATGAAGCACAAGCACTGGGCGAATGGCTGCTCAATGACGGCAAAAATCAGCGCGAGAATCTGCTGGTGGTTGATGATATTTGCCAGCGTTTGCAGGGCGGGGCGCATTCTCTGGATGTGATGCCCGCTGAGATTTTGCGGTTGCGTAAAGTCCAGCATTTGCGCCGCAGCATTCACGGCGAACTCGCCGAAGCTGATGACGCCGGATGCCTGCAACGCCTGCAACCGACAGCGGCGGTGGCCGGCTTACCGCGTCAGGCGGCGCGTGAATTTATTGCCCGTTATGAGCCTTTTGACCGCCAGTGGTACGCCGGTTCTGCCGGATATCTCAGCACCGAACAAAGTGAATTTACCGTGGCATTACGTTCTGCAGCGGTAAAAGGATATCAGCTGGAACTTTACGCCGGGGCGGGGATTGTCGCCGGTTCAGACGCTGCACAGGAATGGCAGGAAATCGAAAACAAAGCCGCAGGGTTGCGGACTTTGTTGGAAGAGCATTACACGCCTGCCGTTCAGGCCGGATAATCCTTTGCCGGAGTGAGTCGAACATGTCTGTTGCCGTTTTTAACCGTCGCTGGGCGACGCTGATACTTGAAGCACTGACCCGCCATCAGGTGCAGCACGTCTGTATTGCTCCCGGCTCACGTTCCACGCCGCTGACCCTTGCGGCCGCGGCGCATCCGCACCTTATCTGCCATACCCATTTCGATGAACGCGGTCTTGGCCATCTGGCGCTCGGTCTGGCAAAAGCCAGCGGGCAACGTGTGGCAGTGATTGTGACGTCCGGCACCGCCGTCGCGAATCTCTATCCGGCGCTGATTGAAGCCGGGCTGACCGGTGAAAAACTGGTGTTGCTCACCGCCGATCGTCCGGCCGAACTCATCGACTGCGGCGCGAATCAGGCTATCCGCCAGACCGGCATGTTTGCCAGTCATCCCGTTGAAACACTGGATTTACCGCGCCCGACGCCGGAAATCAGCGCCCGCTGGCTGGTGTCGGCGCTCGATAACGCGCTGGCGCAGCAAACGCACGGCGCTGTGCATGTGAACTGCCCGTTTGCCGAGCCGCTGTATAGCGAAGATAACGGCGAACATCAGGACTGGCTGCAAACGCTGGGCGACTGGTGGCAGGGAACTCAGCCCTGGCTGACGTATCCGCCGGTGCAACATCCGGCGGTACAGCCCGACTGGTTTTCATGGCGGCAAAAGCGCGGCGTGATTATCGCCGGCCGCATTTCTGCCGGCGAAAGCGAACTGCTGGCGCAATGGGCGGAACAACTTGGCTGGCCGCTGGTCAGCGACGTTCAGGCATCGACCGGCAATCCGTTGCCGTGCGCAGATTTGTGGCTGGCGTCACCGCAGGCGCAGGGTGTGCTGGCGTCTGCGCAACTGGTGATGCAGTTTGGCGGCGGGCTGACGGGTAAACGCTTACTGCAATGGCAGGCCGCGTGCCAGCCGGAGGAATACTGGCTGATTGACGCCTTGCCCGGCAGGCAGGATCCGGCGCAGCACCGTGGCCGCCGTATTCAGGCCAACGTCGCTGAGTGGCTTCTGGCGCACCCCGCGCAGCCTCAGCCGGACTGGGCTGAAGAGCTGGAACAGTGTTCCCAGCGTGCGTTAAACTCCGTGGAAAACCGTCTGGAAGGCACCTTTGGCGAAGCCGCTGCGGCGTGGCTGCTGCCTGCTTTATTGCCGGAGCACGGCCAGCTTTTCCTCGGCAACAGCCTGATTGTCCGTCTTGTGGATGCTTTCGCGCAGTTGCCTGCCGGTTATCCGGTTTTCGCCAACCGCGGTGCCAGCGGAATTGACGGCCTGCTCTCGACCGCCGCCGGTGTCCAGCGCGCAACCTGCAAACCCACGCTGGTGCTTCTCGGCGATATCTCCGCACTTTACGATTTAAACGCACTGGCGCTGATGCGTCAGTGTTCTGCACCCACGGTCATCATCGTGGTGAACAATAACGGCGGGCAGATTTTCTCTCTGTTGCCGACGCCTGAGGCCGAGCGTCAGCGTTTTTACTGCATGCCGCAGAATGTCGAATTCAGCCATGCGGCTGCGATGTTTGGTCTGGATTACGCCTGTCCGGATTCTATGAGCGCATTGCGAGAAGCCGTCAGACAATGCTGGCAGCATGGCGGCGTAAAACTGATCGAGCTGAAAGTCAGTGAAACGGAAGGCGCGGAGTGTCTGCGCGATTTAGTCAGCGAGGTCAGCGCATCATGACGCTGGCCTGCACCCGGCTCAACAGTGAAGCCCAGGGGCGTCCGTGGCTGGTCTTTCTCCACGGTCTGTTAGGCAGCGCCAAAGACTGGCAGCCGCTGTTGCCTTCACTGACCGGATGGCCGTGCTTACTGTTGGATTTACCGGGGCACGGGCGTTCCGCCGCGATTACCGCCGCCGGTTTTGCCGACGTCAGCCAGTTGCTGACCGACACGCTGAATGCGCAGGGCATTACGGCTTACTGGCTGATCGGCTATTCGCTGGGCGGACGCATCAGCCTGTATCACGCCTGTCACGGTGACAGGTCCGGCTTACAGGGCGTGCTGGTGGAAGGCGCGCATCCTGGGCTGACCTGTCAGGCGGAACGCACACAACGCCGTCATCACGATCAGCAATGGGCCGCCCGTTTTACGAAGCAATCCTGGCTACAAACGCTCGCCAGCTGGTATCAGCAGCCGGTGTTTTCCAGCCTGACGGACGAACAGCGCGCGGAGCTGGTTTTATTGCGTCGGGGCAATAATCCCCGCGCCGTTGCCGCGATGCTGGCCTCCACGTCGTTGTCGGTGCAGCCGGATTTGCGCCCGGAATTGCATTTGCTTGCCTGCCCGCTGGCGTGGCTGTGTGGCAGCGCCGACACCAAATTTATCCCTCTCGCACAGCAGTCCGGTTTCGAACTGCGTACCGTCGCCAATGCCGGGCATAACGCCCATCGTGACAATCCGGCGGAATTTGCCCGTCAGGCGCTGGCGTTCATTAATTCACCTGTCTTAAAGGAAGTTGAGCATGATTTATCCTGATGAAAAAGAACTCTATGCGCCGGTTGAATGGCGCGACTGTACCGGCGAATTTGAAGATATCCGTTATCACAAATCGCTCGATGGCATCGCCAAAATCACCATTAACCGTCCGCAGGTGCGTAATGCGTTTCGCCCGCTGACTGTCAAAGAAATGATCCGTGCGCTGGACGATGCCCGTAATGACGAAGGTATCGGCGTGATCGTGCTGACCGGCGAAGGCGATAAAGCCTTCTGCGCGGGCGGCGACCAGAAAGTTCGCGGCGATTACGGCGGTTATCAGGATGCCAGCGGCGTTCACCACCTGAACGTGCTGGATTTCCAGCGCCAGATCCGCACCTGCCCGAAACCGGTTGTGGCGATGGTGGCCGGTTATTCCATTGGCGGCGGGCACGTTCTGCATATGATGTGCGACCTGACAGTTGCTGCCGATAACGCCATCTTTGGCCAGACCGGCCCGAAAGTGGGTTCCTTCGACGGCGGCTGGGGGGCTTCTTACATGGCGCGCATCGTCGGCCAGAAAAAAGCCCGCGAAATCTGGTTCCTGTGCCGTCAGTACGACGCCAAATCCGCGCTGGAAATGGGTCTGGTCAATACCGTGGTTCCGCTGGCGGATCTGGAAAAAGAAACCGTGCGCTGGTGTCGTGAAATGCTGGAAAACAGCCCGATGGCGCTGCGCTGCCTGAAAGCCGCACTGAATGCAGACTGCGACGGTCAGGCCGGGTTGCAGGAACTGGCGGGTAACGCCACCATGTTGTTCTATATGACCGACGAAGGTCAGGAAGGCCGCAACGCGTTTAATGAAAAACGCCAGCCGGACTTCAGCAAATTTAAGCGTAATCCGTAATGCGCCGCGCCACGGTGTACCGGTATAGCCTGCCGATGGAGGCGGGCGTGGTGCTGCGCAATCAGCGTCTGAAAACACGTGACGGTTTGCTGGTATCCCTGTGGCAGGACGATAAAACCGGCTGGGGCGAAATTGCGCCGCTGCCCGGTTTTAGTCAGGAAGCGTTGCCGCAGGCGCAGGATGCCGTTCAGCACGGACTGAGCCAGTGGGTGCAGGGCGCATCGCTGACGGCGGTGGCCTCAGCGTTCAGCAGTTTGCCTTCCGTGGCGTTCGGCCTGAGCTGCGCCGACGCGGAATTGCGCGGTGAATTGCCGGAAGTTATGAGTTTGCGCTGTGCGCCGTTGTGCCACGGTGATCCGAACGAACTGTATGCGCGTCTGGGCGAATTGCCGGGTGATTTGTTTGGCAAGAAAGTGGCCAAAGTGAAAGTCGGGTTGTACGAATCGGTGGGCGACGGGCTGAATGTCAGCATGTTGCTGGACGCGTTGCCGGAGCTGCATTTACGCCTCGACGCCAACCGCAGCTGGACGCCGGTCAAAGCCGAAGGGTTTGCCCGTCACGTCGCACCACAGCTGCGTTCGCGCATTGCGTTTATCGAAGAACCTTGCCTGACGCGTGAACAATCCCGCGATTTCTCCCGCACTACGGGCATCAGGATTGCCTGGGATGAAAGCGTGCGCGAGCCGGGTTTTACCGTTCAGGTTGAGCCGGGTCTGGCGGCGATCATCATCAAACCTACGCTGACGGGAAGCCTGTTGCGCTGCCGGCAGCTGATAGCGCAGGCTCACGCGGCGGGGCTGGAAGCGGTCATCAGTTCGTCTATTGAATCCAGTCTCGCGCTGACCCAGTTGGCGCGTATCGCGCAATGGCTGACGCCGGACGCCGTGCCGGGGCTCGATACGCTGGATCTGATGCAGACGCAACTCATCCGGCAATGGCCGGGTTCCGCATTGCCGCTGACGGATGTTTCTCAACTGGATATTGTATGGCAGAGCAAATGATCAGTGACTGGCCGTGGCGTGAACGGGCGAACTGTTCGCCGTTTGCCGTAGCGCTGAAAGCCGGGGATATCGCCTGGTGCTGGCGTGATTTGCAGCATCGTGTCGATGCACTGGCATCCGGTTTTATTGAGCAGGGTGTCAGTGAAGGTGCTGGTGTTGTACTGCGCAGTAAAAACAGCCTCGAAGCGCTGCTCAGTTATCTGGCGCTGTTGCAGGTTGGCGCCCGTTTACTGCCGCTGAATCCGCAGTTGCCGCAGAGTCTTTGCGAAGAATTGTTGCCACAGCTGGACGTCAGTTTTGTTCTGGATCTGACCGGACAACCGCTGTCCCTGAGCCAGACGCCTCTGTATTTGCGTAACGCGTTTTCGGTCAATAGTGTTCCATGGCAGCCGGAGCGTATTGCAACAATGACGCTCACTTCTGGCTCCAGCGGGCTGCCGAAAGCCGCTGCACACACCGTTGCCGCTCATCTTGCCAGCGCGCGCGGCGTTCTGGGCTTGATTCCGTTTACACACAACGACAGCTGGCTGCTTTCGCTGCCGCAGTTTCATGTTTCGGGGCAGGGGATTATCTGGCGATGGCTTACCGCCGGTGCCTCGCTGGTGCTGGCTGGCGATCAAAGTATCGGGTCTGCGCTGAAAGAATGCAGTCACGCATCGCTGGTGCCGACGCAGCTCTGGCGGCTGCTGAAAGAGCAGACCTTGCCGATATCCTTACGGCATGTGTTGCTTGGTGGCGCGCAGATCCCGCTGGAACTCACCACGCAGGCTGAACATGCGGGCGTTCAGTGCTGGTGCGGTTACGGGATGACGGAAACGGCGTCCACGGTCACGGCCAAACGCGCTGATGCGTCGGCGGGTGTGGGTATGCCGCTGGCCGGAAAAGACGTCCGTCTTTCTGACGAAGAAATCCTGATCCGTGCCGACAGCCTGGCGGCCGGTTACTGGAAAAACGGTGGTCTGACGCCGCTGACGGGTGCCGATGGCTGGCTGCATACCCGCGATCGCGGCGGGTGGCATGCCGGAGAACTGTTTATCGCCGGGCGTCTGGATAACCTGTTTTTCAGCGGCGGCGAAGGCATTCAGCCGGAAGATATCGAAAAAGTGCTGGTCAGCCATCCTCAGGTTTCACAGGCTTTTGTGGTTCCCGTTGCTGATGAACAGTTCGGACATCGTCCGGTGGCGGTGCTCGACGCACAGGCCGGGCTGGTTTATTCGGAACTGAATCTTTGGCTGAGCCGGAAATTGCCGCATTTCCAGTTGCCGGTGGCGTATCACGCGCTGCCCGAAACGCTGGCGCAGGGCGGTATCAAAATCTCCCGGCTGCGCATCCGGCAGTGGATTGAAACGCTGACCGCGTAGACGAAAAAAGGGCCGCATCGCGCGGCCCTTATCATTGCTTACGGTGTTAACCGGATCAGGCTTTCAGCGCTTCTTCGACACCCGCGCCATATGCCAGATCGACTTTATAGAACAGGTCGAGCTGGCGTTTTTGCGTTTCAGGTGATGCATGTTTCAGTTCACCCGCAATCCGCGCAAACATACGCTGATGTTCTTCGGCAGAAAGCAGATTGAACAGCAGACGCGGCTGCGTGTAGTAATCGTCATCTTCGCGGTGATTCCAGTGGTCTGCCGCGCCTTCAATCGTCAGCGGTGGTTCGCTGTAGTCTGGCTGTTCCTGGAATAACCCTGCACTGTTGGGCTCATACGTCACGCCGTTGCCGCTGTTGCCGTCAACACGCATCGCGCCGTCGCGGTGATAATTATGGAACGGGCATTTTGGCGCGTTCACCGGGATCTGATGATGGTTCACGCCCAGACGGTAACGATGCGCGTCGCCGTAAGAGAACAGGCGGCCCTGCAACATTCTGTCCGGTGAGAAACCGATACCGGGCACCACATTCGCCGGGCTCATCGCCACCTGTTCAACTTCGGCAAAGTAGTTTTCCGGATTACGGTTCAGCGCGAATTCACCGACCTCAATCAGCGGGTAATCGCTGTGCAACCAGACTTTGGTCAGGTCAAACGGGTTATACGGTAGTTCAGAAGCTTCTGCTTCGGGCATGATTTGCACGAACAGTTTCCAGCGCGGAAAATCGCCGCGTTCAATGGCGTCATACAGATCACGCTGTGAACTCTCGCGGTCGGTGCCCACCAGTTTTTCGGCTTCATCGTCCATCAGGTTTTCAATACCCTGCTGGCAGCGGAAATGGAATTTCACCCAGAAACGCGCATTTTCTGCATTGATAAAGCTAAAAGTGTGGCTGCCGAAGCCGTGAATATGACGGTAAGACGTTGGCAAGCCACGGTCACTGACGTCGATGGTCAACTGATGTAGCGCTTCCGGCAGATGCGAGAAGAAATCCCATTTATAGGCCGGGTTGCGCAGGTTTGTACGCGGGTCACGTTTTACGACGTGGTTAAGATCCGGGAATTTCAGCGGATCACGCAGGTAGAAGATCGGCGTATTGTTGCCGACTAAATCCCAGTTGCCTTCTTCGGTATAGAACTTCATGGAGAAACCGCGAATATCACGTTCTGCATCCGCTGCACCGCGCTCACCGGCAACGGTAGAGAAACGGATAAACATGTCGGTTTGCTTGCCGATTTCAGAGAAGATTTTAGCGCGGGTGTACTGCGTAATATCATGCGTCACGGTGAACGTGCCGTGCGCGCCGGAACCTTTTGCATGCATACGACGCTCAGGGATCACTTCGCGGTCGAAGTGGGCTAATTTTTCAAGAAACCAGACATCTTGCAGAAGCAGCGGGCCACGCCGGCCCGCAGTGATGACATTGTTATTATCGACGACGGGTGCGCCAGCGGCTGTGGTTAATCCTTTCTTCGTCATGACAATTCCTTCCAGTTTGAAACGGGTGGGGGGTAAAAGGGGCTGTGGTAGCCTTTTTACAGTCCTTGTCTGAGGGTTGCTTTCCTAAGCAAAATTCACTCTACCCACTAGTAATAAACCCTATATTGATCAGGGGCAAATAGGCTGGAGTTATCATTCCGATTAGAAACCTTCGTTTCATCAATGAAATCGATGTTTCTTACAATTTACCGCCTTTTCGCGAATGTTTTAAAGTTCCAAAAAGTTGTTACAGCAGAGTGAATTGCTTTAGACTTCAGGCGGAAGAATCATTGTCGTTTAGCAATTATTTAGGATAAATAATGAAAAAGTTTCTTGTCGCTGGTATTGCTGCCAGTCTGATGTTCGCGGCGGCTTCTGCCAATGCAATCAGCGTGAATGGTGAAGTTGGCGAGCATTACACCCACTTAGGCGTGGGCTTTGGCACCACCTCTCCGGGCCTGGCGTTGAGCGGTGACTGGACGCATAACGACGACGACGGCGATGTCGCAGGTCTGGGTCTGGGCTACAACATCCCGTTGGGTCCGTTTATGGCCACTGTCGGTGGTAAAGGTCTTTATACCAATCCGAAAGACGGCGACGAAGGTTACGCAGCGGCAGTCGGCGGCGGCCTGCAATTGCCCATCGCTAAACTGTTCACCCTGTACGGCGATTACTATTATTCTCCGGATTCATTGTCCAGCGGCATTGGCAACTATAAAGAAGCCAACGCGGGCGTGCGTCTGACGGCGATTCCGTTAGTGACCGTGAGCGTGGGTTACCGCTACATGGCGCTGGATGGCAAAGACGGTAACCGAGACAACATCGTCGCCGATGGCGCGTATGTCGGCGGCGCTGTTAATTTCTAATTCCTCTTTATCTTTCGAGGAATAATGTGTTCAAGCCTGCTTAGCGGGCTTTTTTTTCGTCTGTACTTTCACTTTGTGCCTGAGCGATTGTGTTTCAGCGTGAGCTTTTCTACAGTAGAAGGACAAAACGAGAGGAGAAAGTGATGCTTAGGGTTGAGATGCTCAGTACCGGCGAGGAAGTTCTTCACGGTCAAATAGTGGATTCAAACGCCGCCTGGTTGGCCAGTTATCTGTTTGACCAGGGCCTTCCGATGACCAGTCGTGAAACGGTGGGCGACAGTCTGGACGAACTGGTTAGCGTTATGAAAGAGCGCAGTCATATCGCAGATGTGTTAATCGTAAACGGGGTTTAGGGCCGACAACGGACGATTTAAGCGCGCAGGCCGCCGCCAAAGCCTGCGGCGTTGAACTGGTTGAAGACGCCGGGTGGATCAAAACCATGCAGGCATTCTTTAACGAACGTGGCCGCCCGATGGCCGAATCCAACCGTAAACAGGCGCAGATCCCGTCCAATGCCGAACTGCTGGATAACCCGGTTGGCACAGCCTGCGGATTCAGCGTCAGGCTCAACCGTTGCCAGATTTTCTTCACGCCGGGCGTACCTTCCGAATTCAAAGTGATGGTTGAGCAGCAAATTGTTCCGCGCCTTCACAAACAATTCCCTGCACTCGAAGCGCCATTGTGTCTGCGTCTGACCACCTTCGGGCGCGGTGAAAGCGATCTCGCCACTGAACTGGATAAACTCGAACTGCCGGAAGGCGTGGTGATGGGCTATCGCTCATCGTCACCCATTATCGAACTGAAAGTCACCGGCCCGCGTTCGCAGGAAGCGGCGATGCGTAAAGCCTTCGAACGTGTTCGCGAAGTGGCGGGCGAGAGCACCATTTTTGAAGGTCTGGGGAGTTTGCCGGATCGTCTGGCTGAGCGTCTGCTGGCACAAAACCTGCGTCTTGCGGTGAGTGAAAGTTTCACTGGCGGCCTGCTGAACTGGCGGCTGCAAAGCGCAGGCGTTCCGCTGGCCGGAGGAGAACTGCTGGCGCACAGCGAAGAGGCATCTCCGGAAAAATCCCTCGAAAGCCTGCTGGCGCGTGCCCGGTGTCTGGCGGAAAAAACCGGTGCACAACTCGCGCTGGCTGTCGGCGCAATATCCGGCGATCAGCTTAGCCTTGCCTTGCATACGCCCTCCGGCACACGTGGATTAACGATTCGTTATACCGCCACACGTCACGGACTGACGTTACGGCAGGAGACGATGGCGATGGTCGCGATGGATATGTTACGTCGTTATCTGAACGGGTGGGAGGTCGTGGCGGATTATCCGTGGCTCGACCGCGTCGGGAAGGTCTAGCTTTTGAAAAGCTAAGATCAAAACCTTGGGTTGCCACCCAAACTGGCAAAACCTTGGGCTCGCCGCCCAAACTGGCCCAAAGGGCGCGTTAACGCGCGCGCCCTCTGGACACCCGCGCTTTTTAACTGCGCGCTACCGCTCGCTGGCTACGTTTCAGAAACTCCGGCGAGTGCCGCAAAATCCCGCCGCTGCGCGGTTCCCTCCCGTCGGATTACAAACCGCGCGAAAAGATGCGCGGTTTTCCATCTCTCCTTACGGCGTGATTTTTGAAAGCGGCCACTGGCTTTTTAGTTCACAACCTCGCGTGCCATTCATCATTTAAAATCCAAGAAATCTTATAATCGATTATTTTGAAAGGTGAGATGGCGCGCTCAGAAATTTTGCTGACCGAGGGTTCGAGACCGCAAGGCTCGAAGCCCGTAGGGAGGGTACCGCGCAGCGGCAAAATTTCGCGCCACATTCGGTTGTGCCAGAACATGTCCATCGCCCCAGCGATAGCGCGTAGTGAAAGAGCCAGGGGGTCTTGGGGGCGGCGGCGATAAGCCGCCCCCAAGTCGGTGTGGGCCGACGCCCACGACCTTGATTTAGATTTAGATTTAGATTTTGAATTTAAACCGGAAGCCAATCTCAACAGCGGGTACGGGCAGCAGCCCGCTAAAATTCAACTTCAATATCCCCCACCGGCAAGCAGCAGCATGGAAGGACATCTCCTTCAGCCACAAACGCCAGCGGTTTCTCACTGTACTCAACCGTTCCGCGAACGAGCTTCATCCGACACGATCCGCAGTAACCTTCCCGGCACTGGTATTCTACTTCAACCTGATGATGTTCAAACACTTCCAGCAAATTCCGGTGGCCGGATTTGCAGGCCAGTTGCTGGCCGCTTGCTGAAAGTGTGATCGTCCTGTCCGTCATTTAAAGCTCGAAATCACTCAAATCGTCGGCGTGAACTTCAGAGTCAATCTGACCAACCAGATAGGAGCTCACTTCCACTTCCTGCGGCGCAACCTGCACGTTGTCGGAAACCAGCCACGCGTTGATCCACGGGATCGGGTTAGAGCGGGTTTTGAACGGTGCGGTCAGACCCACGGCCTGCATGCGGATGTTGGTGATGTATTCCACGTACTGACACAAAATGTCTTTGTTCAGGCCAATCATGGAACCATCTTTGAACAGATATTCCGCCCAGTCTTTTTCCTGTTGCGCCGCCAGTACGAACAGGTCATGACATTCCTGCTCACACTCTTTGGCGATTTCCACCATTTCCGGGTCATCCTGGCCTGAACGCAGCAGGTTCAGCGCGTGCTGAGTGCCGGTCAGATGCAGCGCTTCGTCGCGGGCGATCATCTTGATGATTTTCGCATTCCCTTCCATCAGTTCGCGTTCCGCAAAGGCGAAGGAACAGGCAAAGCTGACGTAGAAGCGCACGGCTTCCAGCGCGTTGACGCTCATCAGGCAGATGTAGAGTTTTTTCTTCAGTTCACGCAGGTTTACCACGACGGTTTTGCCGTTGACCTGATGCGTGCCTTCGCCCAGCAGGTGATAGTAGCTGGTCATTTCGATCAGCGTGTCGTAGTAACCGGAAATGTCTTTCGCGCGCTTGAGGATTTCTTCGTTAGTGACGATATCGTCAAACACAATCGCCGGATCGTTGACGATGTTACGGATGATGTGCGTGTAAGAGCGGGAGTGAATCGTTTCTGAAAACGCCCAGGTTTCAACCCACGTTTCCAGCTCAGGAATGGAAATCAGCGGTAACAACGCCACGTTCGGGCTGCGGCCCTGAATGGAATCGAGCAACGTCTGGTATTTCAGGTTGCTCAGGAAGATATGTTTTTCATGATCCGGCAGCGCCTGAAAATCGATACGGTCGCGGGACACATCAATCTCTTCAGGACGCCAGAAGAAGGACAGCTGCTTTTCGATCAGCTTCTCAAAGATTTCATGTTTCTGCTGGTCGAAACGGGCAACGTTGACTGACTGGCCGAAAAACATCGGTTCCAGCAGTTGGTTATTTTTGTTCTGAGAGAAAGTGCTATAAGCCATATTGTCCTCGGACAAAAGCCCCGGTTAAGGGGCTTTGTTTAAAATAATAAATCAAAACAAATGATTAGATTTTGCAGGCACCGCTTTCGCAGTCGTCAGCCACTTCCGCTTTCATGTCTTCCTGCACATCGTCAGCACCGTCGCGGGTGTTCTGATAGTACAGAGTTTTCACGCCGAATTTGTAGGCCGTCAGCAAGTCTTTCAACAACTGTTTCATCGGCACTTTACTGTTCGGGAAGCGTGACGGGTCGTAGTTGGTGTTCGACGAAATCGCCTGATCGATGAATTTCTGCATCACGCCAACCAATTGCAGGTAACCGTCGTTGTTCGGCATGTCCCACAGCAGTTCGTACTGATCTTTCAGACGCTCATACTCAGGCACAACCTGACGCAGGATGCCGTCTTTTGATGCTTTGATGCTGATGTGACCGCGCGGCGGCTCGATGCCGTTGGTGGCATTGGAGATCTGCGAAGACGTCTCGGAAGGCATCAGCGCGGACAGCGTGGAGTTACGCAGGCCGTGGGTTTTAATGCTTTCACGCAGGGAATCCCAGTCCAGATGCAGCGGTTCATTGCAAATCGCATCCAGATCTTTCTTGTACGTATCGACCGGCATGATGCCTTGCGAGTAAGTGGTTTCGTTGAACCACTGGCACGCGCCTTGTTCTTTCGCCAGTTCGTTGGAGGCTTTCAGCAGATAATACTGAATGGCTTCGAACGTCCTGTGCGTCAGGTTGTTGGCACTGCCGTCAGAATAACGCACGCCGTTTTTGGCCAGATAGTAAGCGTAGTTGATCACGCCGATACCCAGAGTACGACGGCCCATCGCACCGCGTTTTGCGGCCTTGATCGGGTAATCCTGATAATCGAGCAGGGCGTCGAGCGCACGAACGGCCAGAACCGCCAGCTCTTCCAGATCGTCCAGGCTTTCAATCGCGCCGAGGTTAAAGGCAGACAGCGTACACAGCGCAATCTCACCGTTTTCGTCGTTCACGTCGTCCAGCGGTTTGGTTGGCAGCGCGATTTCCAGACACAGGTTGGACTGGCGAACAGGCGCGATAGCCGGATCAAACGGGCTGTGGGTGTTGCAATGGTCAACGTGCTGAATGTAGATACGCCCGGTTGAAGCACGTTCCTGCATCATCAGGGAGAACAGCTCAACCGCTTTCACTTTCTGCTTACGGATGCTGGCGTCTTGCTCGTATTTTTCATACAGACGCTCGAACTCGTCCTGATCGGCGAAGAACGCATCGTACAGGCCAGGCACGTCGGACGGGCTGAACAGCGTGATATCGCCGCCTTTCACCAGACGCTGATACATCAGTTTGTTGATCTGCACGCCGTAATCCATATGGCGGACGCGGTTGCCTTCAACACCCCGATTGTTTTTCAGCACCAGCAGGCTTTCCACTTCCAGATGCCACATCGGGTAGAACAGTGTGGCTGCGCCGCCACGAACGCCGCCCTGAGAGCAGGATTTCACCGCCGTCTGGAAGTGCTTATAGAACGGGATACAACCGGTATGGAACGCTTCGCCGCCACGGATCGGGCTGCCCAGCGCACGGATGCGACCGGCGTTGATGCCGATGCCGGCACGTTGGGAAACGTATTTCACGATGGCGCTGGACGTCGCGTTAATGGAATCCAGGCTGTCGCCACATTCAATCAGAACGCAGGAACTGAACTGACGGGTTGGGGTGCGCACGCCAGACATGATTGGCGTAGGCAGAGAAATTTTGAACGTCGAAATCGCGTCGTAGAAACGTTTGATGTAGTCCAGACGGGTTTCACGCGGATAGCCGGAGAACAGACAGGCAGCGACCAGAATGTACAGAAACTGCGCACTCTCGTAGATATCGCCGGTTACACGGTTCTGCGCCAGGTATTTTCCTTCGAGCTGTTTTACCGCTGCGTAGGAGAAATTCATGTCGCGCCAGTGGTCAATATAACTGTCCATCTGCTCGAACTCTTCAGCCGTGTAGTCTTCCAGCAGATGCTTGTCGTATTTACCCATATCAACCATGCGTTTCACCTGGTCGATCAGTTTTGGTGGTTCAAACTGACCGTAGGCTTTTTTACGCAGGTGGAAGATCGCCAGACGTGCAGCCAGATATTGATAATCCGGGGCATCTTTGGAGATCAGGTCGGCAGCCGCTTTGATAATCGTTTCATGAATATCAGCGGTTTTGATCCCGTCATAGAACTGGATGTGTGAACGAAGTTCTACTTGAGAAACTGATACGTTTTGAAGACCTTCCGCTGCCCAGTCAATGACACGGTGGATTTTATCAAGATTGATGCGTTCTGTGCGGCCATCACGTTTAGTAACAAGCAGACTTTGGTTCATTCGGGGCGATACCTCAAAGGTTTATAAAGGGCTGACCGGGCCGTGAAAACACGCGCGACAGCACAAAGGCTCCCTTGTGTGCTGGTCAGGATATAAACACAATATATTGTGGGTTTGTTATTTTCTGATGACAAGATAGTGACTGAATGGCCCTTTGGCAAGTGAACAAAATCGCCAGTTTTGTGGATAAGTTGGGGAGAATTTTTTACGCCAAGGCTGAGGAGTCCGTCATTGCTGGCGCGACAAACCTGTCAATATCTCAGATACGATTTTCTTATATTTTTGCGAAAGGTGATCGACTGCCGGTTTATTAAACGTTAGAAAAAAACGCTATATTGATCTGGATAACTATTCTAAAAAAACATGTTGCCGCAGCCGGGAACACCAACGCCCTAAAAACTAAGGTTTAAGTAAAATTCAGAGCAGGGCGGTCAGCGTAAAGTCTGCGTGTTTCAGCCCGGAACGCATTTTCCGGGCTTGACGCGGGCTTGATTTTGGCAATCAGGCCGAAGCGTTATTTTCTGCCTGCGTGTGAATCATGTAATTGACGTCCACGTTCGGCCCAAGTTTGAAATGGTCGGTCAGCGGGTTGTAATGCAGGCCCATAATGTGACGTTCAAACAGAGACGTGCGGTCAATCATGTTCAGCAACTCTGACGGTTTGATGAACTTTTTGATGTCATGCGTGCCCTTCGGCACCATCTTCAGCACGTATTCCGCGCCGAAAATCGCCATCAGCCAGGCTTTGTTATTGCGGTTGATGGTGGAGAAGAACACGTGGCCACCGGGTTTCACCAGACGGGCGCAGGCCGCCACCACAGACGCCGGGTCCGGGACGTGTTCCAGCATTTCCATACAGGTGACGACGTCGTATTGCTGAGGATGGGCTTCGGCGTGCGCTTCGACCGTTTCCTGCACATAACCGACTTTCACACCGCTTTCCAGTGCGTGTAAACGCGCAACCTGCAACGGCTCGCCGCCCATGTCCAGACCGGTCACTTCCGCGCCCGCCACGGCCATGCTTTCACTCAAAATTCCGCCGCCGCAACCGACGTCGAGAACCTTCTTCCCGAACAGGCCATCGGCGCGCTCAAGAATGTAATTCAGGCGCAGGGGGTTGATACGATGAAGCGGTTTGAATTCGCCTTCCAGATCCCACCAGCGCGAGGCGACGGCCTCGAATTTAGCGATTTCTTCGTGGTCAATATTCTGTGCCTTAGCGGCCGGTGTGGTTGTCATGAGCGTGATGAACTCCTTATGTCCTGATGCGCGGATTATACATATTCCGCCTGCTTTGGTTCAGTTTTGTCGTGCGTGGTTAATGTTTGTACGAAATCACGCGGTTTGCGCAAAGGTTTGAATCATGTTGGATAATACTGCGCAAAAGGGGGCGGTAGTTTTCCACGTTTGGCTGGTTTGTGGTATAGTTTTACACCTTTGCGCTATATATGCCTACGTGGGCAGCGGCCATGAATAATCAGTAGAGGGATAGCAGCTCCATGAGCGACCTTGCCAGAGAAATCACACCGATTAACATCGAAGAAGAGCTGAAAAACTCTTATTTGGATTATGCGATGTCCGTTATTGTCGGACGTGCGTTACCCGATGTGCGCGATGGTTTGAAACCGGTGCACCGCCGCGTACTTTTCGCAATGAATGTCCTCGGTAACGACTGGAATAAAGCCTACAAAAAATCGGCCCGTGTGGTCGGTGACGTTATCGGTAAATATCACCCACACGGTGATACCGCAGTTTATGACACCATCGTTCGTATGGCTCAGCCTTTCTCACTTCGCTACATGCTGGTGGACGGGCAGGGTAACTTCGGTTCGGTGGATGGCGACTCCGCCGCCGCCATGCGTTATACCGAAATCCGCATGTCAAAAATTGCACACGAACTGCTGGCCGATTTAGAAAAAGACACGGTCGATTTTGTGCCTAACTATGACGGCACTGAGCAAATTCCTGCCGTTATGCCAACGCGTATTCCTAACCTGCTGGTCAACGGCTCGTCAGGTATCGCGGTCGGTATGGCGACCAACATTCCGCCGCATAACCTCACCGAGGTGATCAACGGCTGTCTGGCGTTCATCGAAGATGAAAACATCAGCATTGAAGGGCTGATGGAACACATTCCGGGGCCTGATTTCCCGACAGCGGCAATCATCAATGGCCGCCGTGGCATCGAAGAAGCTTACCGTACTGGCCGTGGCAAGATTTCCATCCGCGCCCGCGCTGAAGTGGAAGCGGATGCCAAAACCGGTCGCGAAACCATTATTGTTCACGAGATCCCGTATCAGGTGAACAAAGCCCGTCTGATCGAAAAGATCGCCGAGCTGGTGAAAGAAAAACGCGTCGAAGGCATCAGCGCACTGCGCGATGAATCCGATAAAGACGGTATGCGTATCGTCATTGAAATCAAACGTGACGCAGTCGGTGAAGTGGTTCTGAATAACCTCTACTCACTGACGCAGTTGCAGACCTCTTTCGGCATCAACATGGTGGCATTGCACCAGGGCCAGCCGAAAATTTTGGGTCTGAAAGAAATCCTGTCCGCGTTTGTCCGTCACCGCCGTGAAGTGGTGACGCGCCGTACCATCTTCGAACTGCGTAAAGCCCGTGACCGTGCGCATATCCTTGAAGCACTGGCGATCGCGCTGGCGAACATCGACCCTATTATCGAACTGATCCGTGCTGCACAATCTCCGGCTGAAGCGAAAGCGGGCCTGATTGCGCGTTCATGGGATCTGGGCAACGTATCTGCAATGCTGGCAAGTGCCGGTGATGACGCTGCACGTCCTGAATGGCTGGAAGCTGAGTTTGGTATTCACGACGGTAAATACTTCCTGACTGAGCAGCAGGCACAGGCGATTTTGGATCTGCGTCTGCAGAAACTGACCGGCCTTGAGCATGAAAAACTGCTGGATGAATACAAAGAGCTGCTGGTGCAAATCGCCGAGCTTTTGTACATCCTTAACAACCCTGATCGTCTGATGGAAGTCATTCGTGAAGAGCTGGAAGCGATCCGCGATCAGTATAACGATCCGCGTCGTACCGAAATTACCGCGAACTCTTCTGACATCAATATCGAAGACCTGATCAATCAGGAAGACGTTGTGGTGACATTGTCGCATCAGGGTTATGTGAAATATCAGCCTCTGACCGACTATGAAGCGCAGCGTCGCGGTGGTAAAGGCAAGTCAGCCGCCCGTATTAAAGAAGAAGATTTTATCGACCGTCTGCTGGTGGCCAACACCCACGACACCATTCTGATGTTCTCAAGTCGCGGACGTCTGTACTGGATGAAAGTTTATCAGTTGCCGGAAGCCAGCCGCGGTGCCCGTGGTCGTCCGATCGTCAACTTGTTGCCGCTTGAGCCAAACGAACGTATTACCGCCATTCTGCCAGTACGCGAGTACGAAGAAGGCCGTCATGTGTTCATGGCAACTGCCAGCGGTACGGTGAAGAAAACCGCCCTGACCGATTTCAGCCGTCCGCGCAGCGCCGGCATCATCGCCATCAACCTTAACGAGGGTGATGAGCTGATTGGTGTTGACCTGACCGACGGTAAAGATGAAGTCATGCTGTTCTCTGCAGCCGGTAAAGTGGTGCGCTTCTCCGAAGAAGCCGTCCGCTCGATGGGCCGTACGGCGACCGGTGTTCGCGGTATCCGTCTGGGCGAAGGCGACAGCGTTGTCTCCCTGATTATCCCACGCGGCGACGGTTGTATTCTGACTGTGACGCAAAATGGTTTCGGTAAACGTACCGAGTCAACCGAATACCCGACCAAATCCCGCGCAACGCAGGGCGTTATCTCCATCAAAGTGAGTGAGCGTAACGGACCGGTTGTTGGCGCGATTCAGGTAGATGAAGCCGATCAGATCATGATGATCACCGACGCCGGTACGCTGGTGCGTACCCGTGTTTCCGAAGTCAGTACCGTAGGCCGTAACACCCAGGGTGTTACGCTTATCCGTACGGCAGAAGAAGAACACGTGGTCGGCCTGCAACGTGTTGCAGAACCGGTAGAAGACGAAGAACTGGATGGCGTAGCCACCGAAGCGGGCGAACTGGAAGCGGCACAAGCAGCCGATCTGCCAGACGAAGCAGAAAGTGAAGACGATCAGCCAGCAGATGACGAAGAAGAATAAGTTTTCGTAGTCGGATGAATGAAGGGCATAACTTTGGTTATGCCCTTTTTTTATTTAATTTTTTATGAATATTAATGCCTATTCACTGAGGTAATAATAAGAAGTCAAACTATATGCCTTGCTTTTGTCATGATGTTATTATTTTCATAATTAACACCGTTATTTTAAAAATACGATAATTAACCTCGTGAAAAATATTTATTCCTTTTATTCTTATCCTTGTTAAGTCTGAGGTCAGTTGCGTCTTATTTAAAACAAGATGAAAATTAAAGGATGTATTTAAAATGGAATTCCGAAATCTGACGCCCTTTGCGGCGATGCAGTTCAAAATGCTCGATCTTGAAGATAATGAAAATTATGTGGTGGTAATGAAGGTGGGTTACCGGCTGGAGCCTGACGCCAGCGGAGGTTTCCGCGTCCGGGTCAGGGATGATGATGCCGCAGTGCTCAGCATTCAGGATGAATATCTGGGTAATATGAATATCTCTTCGGTTATACAGGAAAGTGATCTGGCTCCTTTCAAACCCGCCTGCGATATCATTATTTCCGGAAGTGCCTGTGCAGATAACGGCTCTCCGGTATTAAAGCAGACTGTCAGCGTAAAGATTAATAATGCATCCGGGCATTCTATTTTAGAAAAGAAATTAACCGTTAATGGAAAACGGGATTTCTTAAAAAATAAAATCACAAAACAATGGTCACTGACAGAACCCGAACCGTTTATCCGCCAGCCTGTTATTTGGGAAGCGGCATTTGGCGGTGAGTGCCGGATAAATGAGTCAGATAGCGGGGCTGATTCTGTCCCAAAGGCCGATCGTCTGACCGATATCCAGAAAGCCAGCCATCCCGATTCAGAAAACTTACCGCTCGCGCACAGCGTTTGTGAGAACAACCCGGTCGGTAAAGGATTTATCACGCCCTGGTACGCACGCGCTACCTGTATCGATGGCGAAGGTGGCCGCACGGTTTGCGAATACAACGTTTTCGGGCTGGTGACGAAGGAAACGGATCCGCTGGGCCGCATCACGCTGACGCGCTGGGATCGCGGCAACAAAGTGTCACACACCGATCCCCTCGGGCGGGAAACCCGCTACGATCCGCTGACCCGGCTGAATCAGGTCACGAATGCCCGTGGCGAAACCTATCACTACGCGCGTGATGCTGCCGGACAGGTGATCAGTGAAACTGATTTTACCGGCCGCGTGACGCAGTACGGCTACGACGCCGCCGGAAGGCGGATCCTGGCGCGGCATGCCGACCAGCGTGAAGTGCGCTGGCACTGGTCGGTTCGTGATGAATTGCTGCGCGAGGAGGTCTGGCGGGAAGACGCGACGCAGTCCACGCTGCTCGCGACCACGGCCTATGAATACGATGCTCAGGGGAGGATGACGCAGGCACACAGCGACGACGCGCTAGTGGAATTTGAATACGACGCCAGCGGCCATCTTGTGTGCGAACGTATCAATGGCCGCGACGTAGTTCACGGGTGGGATGGGCTTACGCGCCGGGCGATATCACGCCAAAACGGTGCGCAGTCGTAGTCGTTTGACTACGACTGCAGCGGCAGGCTGGAACAGATGCGGGCAGATGATTTCACTCCGCTGAAAATGGAATACGACAGGCTCGGGCGTGAAACCCGGCGGTACAGCGCCGCCGGGTTTGCGCAAGCGCAAGGTTTTTCACCGACGGGGATGCTGCTGGAGCAAACCGCAGGACGCGAGCCGGCAGTGAACCGCCGCTGGGCGTACGACGGCGCGTACAACGTGCGGCGCATCGACGACGCCCGCTGGGGAGCGTCTCATTATCACTACAACAGCAACGACCAGATAATCCACGCGGAACAAACCGGTGAACAACCGCGGCTGGAGCTGTTCAGTTACGACGACAACCTGAACATCACCGGCACCTGATGGCGTACAGGGGGCAACGACGGCATCCCTGAACGGATAAATCAGGTACAGCACGCCGGGCGGGTAGTACGGCGAGGGAACGGTGAATACCGCTACGATACCGCCGGACAGCTGGAGGAAAGGCGAACCGAAATACCCGGTTTTCGCCCGCAGGTGTGGCGCTACCGGTGGAATGCGCAAAACCGGTTGTGCGGACTCATCACTCCCGATGGCGAACGCTGGCAGTACGCCTACGATGCTTTCGGACGACGCATCAGCAAACGTCGTGAAGGTGGCAACGGCAACAAACCCGCAGGGTACGATTATTTATGGAGCGGCGACCAGCTTATCGAAGAAACGCCGGTTTACGCCGATGGCACCCCTGCCGGTGAAGAAAGCATTCACTGGCTGTATGAACCGGGGGCATTAACGCCACTAGCGCGCAGTGAAAAAGGTCAGCTGCATTATGTCGTCAGCGACCACCTGGGCACGCCCCGCGAGCTGTTGACCGAAAAAGGCGATGTTGCATGGGCAAACCGGTTAAGCACGTGGGGTAAAGAAACCCGCTACCGTCTGGCCGCCAATGATGACCGCCCGACGTGTAACCTGCGGTTTGCCGGGCAATACGCCGATGAAGAATCCGGGTTGCATTACAACCGGCACCGTTACTATGATAGTGAAACGGGGCAATATCTCAGTCCTGACCCGATAGGATTAGCGGGCGGGTTGAACCCTTACGGGTATGTGCATAATCCGCTGAGTTGGGTGGATCCGCTGGGGTTGGCTTGTTGCCCGCCTAAATTTTATTCAAGGAATGAGGCATTTAGGGCAGCTAAAAGGGATGCGGGAGTACCGATGGGGCAACAGCCGTCAAAGGTTGACATGGTTAATTTAACAGATCGTAATGGGCACAATATACTTGGTGAAGATTATAAACCAATTAAAACCAGAGAATATACATTCACGCGACCAGGGAAAGAAGATATTATTATTCAGGATCACTCCCCTGGACATATTTATGGTCCAGATGGTACACCTGGGAATCAAGGCTCTCATATAAATGTAAGGCCGAAAAGTGACACTAGAAATGGTCAGATAGATGGTACGCTTGAACACTACCCATTTTAGGAGAAACCATGAAACCATGGACAGATTATCTTGTTAACTCGAAATACATTGATTCTATTTATCACAAAGATAAACCGAGTTTACATAATGTAGATATTCATGAGGTTATTTTTCATAGAGATGGCCCAAAGATTTCTATTCGAATGAATTTGAATGAATTTCCAGTCAGCCCGCCTCCTAAGTGGGTCGAACAAAAATTCAATACAGTTCAGATTATATTGACCTTTGTCGATATCTACGATGTAAGCATGTCAGGATGGGTTGATACTAACTATATTGCGAACCTTACCATTGAAAAATCAAATGAAAAGGTATGTTTGAATGTGAGAAGCGCTAATCTTAATTTAGGAATAAAAGCAAGTTTTATAGATATTGAATCTATAACTGCTTATATGCGAAAATAATATAACAACCGGAAAGATCACCAGATTTTTCCGGATTTTTTCACCTGATTAGTCATTCCGCACAGAAGGCTATTAATATGCAAGTTAACCTGCTTAACATCCCGCAGTTGCTGACGAAGTAACGCCTGCTCATGCTTCAGGCCGTCCACTTCCTCGCTGTACCGAATAAGCACAATACAGCCGTCTGATATTTTCACGGTAAGATGTGCGCCCGTCTAAAATCCCGCCTCGCGTAACCATTTACCTATAAGATGAATATTCGGCGTACTGGTATCGCCCCTGTTCGGAATATAACCGACGATATGCCAGCGCTGCGCTTTGGAAATTCTCTATGTTGACTTTAGCCCCAAGTTGCCAATGACGACGTCCGCTGGGGTGCGTCCCATTATCACTACAACAGCAACGACCAGATAATCCACGCGGAACAAACCGGTGAACAGCCGCGGCTGGAGATGTTCAGTTACGACGACAACCTGAACATCACCGGCACCGGATGGCGTACAGGGGGCAACGACGGTATCCCGGCTTATGAAGAAAGCATTCACTGGCTGTATGAACCGGGGGCATTAACGCCTCTCGCACGCAGTGAAAAAGGTCAGCTGCATTATGTGGTCAGCGATCACCTGGCTCGCATTCCGTTTACACCAGCCTATTTCCCCAACGCTTTTTAGAAAGCCGATCAATAGTGTATTCTGATCTACATTCTGCTCACCGAGCCGCTACACCAATGGTTAATCCTTGAAATATCTTGCTTCGTTTCGCACAACGCTGAGAATCTCCCGTTACCTTTTCCGGGTGCTGGCGCTTATGTTGTGGACACTGGGTGTGTTGCTGACCACCTTCTATGTGCTGAATATCTTCCACAACAAAGAATCCGAGATCCGCGATGAGGATAACCTCAACTACGATCTGGCGCAGAGCTACGTCAAAAATTCCAATGACGTCATGCACAGCATAAAGTTTATGGCCGAAAAACGGCTCAGCGATTCCATGAACGGGCTGGATATCATCAATGGGATGATTAGCACCAAAAATACGCCACCAACCTATCTTTCGCTGTTTCCAGAGTCCGACTGTACCCAGATAAATGACAGTTACCGCAATTCGCTGGCCTCGCTCGGCAACATGATCCATTACTGGAAAGATAACTTTTCGGATTCATACGATCTGAACCGCGTGTTCTTTATCAGTGGCGAGAATCTGTGTCTGGTCGATTTTGGGATTAGCAGCGAACCGATGGAGCGTGAAAGTCAGGAACAGCTGAAATCGCTGCACGAAAAAATTCTGCAATACCGCAACGGCAAGAATCAGGACAAAGCTAACAGCCTGTACTGGGTGTCGCAGTCCGCCAATAAAGATTCCGGCTATCTGTATGTATTAACGCCCATTTATGTCGGTAACAAACTCGAAGCGCTGATGGGGATCCAGCAAAATCTGCGTCTGGAAGATCTGCTTAACCCGAACGCACAACACACCGGCGTGACGCTGCTGGATGAAGACGATCAGCCGCTGCTGAGCATTTCTGAAGATGACGGAAACACGGCGACGTTGGGGAATTATCCGCAGGAAAGCTCGTATTTTGGCTACACGAATGGCTATAAAGACCTTATCTATAAAAAGCCGCTGGCACCTTCCACGCTGAGCGTGGTGTATTCCATGCCGTTCAATACGCTACTCGAACGGTTCAAGATACTGATTTTCAACGCCGTATTGCTGAACATTTTCTCCGGTCTGCTGCTGTTTATTCTGGCCTGGGTGTTTGAGCGCAAGATGTTTTTACCGGCGGAAGAGAATGCTTTCCGGCTGGAAGAACATGAGCAGTTTAACCATAAAATTGTCGCCTCCGCGCCGGTGGGGATTTCGATTTTGCGTATCAGCGATGGCGTGAATATTCTCAGCAACGAACTGGCGCATAACTATATCAGTATGCTGACGCAGGAAGATCGCCAGCGTATTACGCGGATCATCTGCGACCAGCAGGTCAATTTCGTCGATGTAATTACCAAGAATAACAACAATATCCAGCTAAGTTTTGTTCATTCGCGCTACCGTAATGAAGACGTGGCGATCTGCGTTCTGATTGATGTCAGCTCGCGGGTGAAAATGGAGGAATCGCTTCAGGAAATGGCCAATGCAGCGGAACAGGCCAGCCAGTCGAAATCCATGTTCCTCGCGACGGTCAGCCATGAATTGCGAACGCCGCTCTACGGGATTATCGGTAACCTGGATTTACTGCAAACGCAGGGTTTGCCGCAGGGCGTTGATCGTCTGGTGACGGCGATGAATAACTCCTCCGCGCTTTTGCTGAAAATCATCAGCGATATTCTCGACTTCTCGAAGATTGAATCCGAGCAGTTGAAAATCGAACCACAGGAATTCTCGTGCCGCGAAGTGATCACCCACATTGCAGGTAACTATCTGCCGCTGGTGGTGAAGAAACGCCTCGGCCTTTACTGCTTTATTGAACACAACGTGCCGCTGTCGTTTAACGGCGATCCGGTGCGTTTACAGCAGGTTATTTCCAACATCCTGAATAATGCGATCAAATTCACCGACACCGGTTGCATCGTTCTGAATGTCAGAACGTGCGGCAATTATCTGGAATTCCAGGTGCGCGATACCGGCG
Organism: Rahnella sikkimica; assembly: GCF_002951615.1. Classification (GTDB taxonomy): domain Bacteria; phylum Pseudomonadota; class Gammaproteobacteria; order Enterobacterales; family Enterobacteriaceae; genus Rahnella; species Rahnella sikkimica. Next base: position 381,004 of record NZ_CP019062.1, read on the forward strand.
TGGGCATTCCGGAGCGGGAAATCACGCGGCTGTTTGACCCGTTCTTCCAGGTCGGAACCGGCGTGCAGCGTCACTTCCAGGGCACCGGGCTGGGGCTGGCGATTTGTGAAAAGCTGATCAACCTGATGGATGGCGATATTGACGTCGAATCCGAACCGGGGCTGGGCAGTTCATTTACCGTGCGTATTCCGCTGTATAACGCCACGTTCCCGTCCGAAGAGCCGCTGGATAACTGGCAGGACAAAACGGTCTGGCTGGATGTGCGAAACGCCTATCTCGAAAGCTACCTGATGCAACTCCTGCGCTACCACGGCGCAAATATCCAGCGCTGTGAGGCGGGATTGCAAAGCCAGCATGACGATGTGCTGATCACGGACACGCCGCTTATCCACAACGGTGAACTGGCGGCGCAAATTGAGTTTTCTATCGCGCACATTGGGCCGCCGGTTGAGACGCGTCCGGGATACTGGGTTCACAGCACCTCGACGCCGCTGGAAATCACTGCGCTGCTAAACCGGATTTATCAATTGGAATCGTCAGCGGAAGAGGGCGGCCTGCCTGCACCCGAAGTGGCAGTGGTGCAGGATTACAGCGATATCACCTTGCTGGTGGTGGATGACCATCCGATCAACCGGCGTCTGCTGGCCGATCAGCTGGGCACGATGGGATACATTGTGGTCACCGCCAATGACGGGATGGACGCGCTGGATGCCATGCGTTCCCACGACATTGATATTGTGCTCAGTGATGTGAACATGCCGCGGCTGGATGGTTATGGCCTGACGCAAAAACTGCGCGAACTGGGTCATACGCTGCCGGTGATTGGTGTGACCGCCAACGCACTGGCGGAACAGCGTCAGCGTTGTCTGGAAGCGGGAATGGATAACTGTCTGTCGAAACCGGTTACGCTGGATACGTTGCGCGGCACGCTGAGTTACTACAGCGCGCTGGTCCGTAAGAAACGTGAAAGCGAGCAGGCGTAGAAAAGCAAAAGGTACCCGGAGGTTAATGCCGCTCGCTTAAGAACGAGCGGCTTTCTTTTTAGTTGGATACTTTGCAGGGCGAGCCAGTACTTCTCTTGGATAAGCTGGCCTTTTGCGTTTTTCAGGTAAGATTAATCGCTTACCTGACTCTCGTAAGTCTCTTAGTTTTCTAGGTATTGTTCCCGGCGTTCGCCCTGAACACCACAAAAATTCCTCTTGTATCAGCCGCAATGCATTTATGAAGCTTATGCGCAAAGGGTGGACATTGAAGTCATCAGCCATTCGCCTCATTTCCAATCGAACGAGATTGTAACTAATTAATATTCCCCAAATTTCCTGGTAGATCCCCGCCGGTTTTTGGCTTCTTAAGATATTTGTATTTCCCAACTGACTGCATTTTAGCTCGCTGTAACCTTGTTCTATTTCCCATCTTTCCCAGTACACTTGAATGATGTCTTCGAAAGGATATTTTTCAGGGTCTTTCATTGATGTAATGAATTCTTTTATCTCTCCAGAAGGTTTTATTATCAATGCCTTACGAGCCAACCATGTGTGGGGAAGATGCGGGAACTGTTTTCTGGCCTGCGGAGAAACCGGCATTTCAATAAGCTGATCGTATTCAGAATACTGCTCGATAACTTTGTGCCTCATTTTACTTTTCACCGGTGTTAGCCAGTGTGTATTCGCTCCTGCGCCTTCCCAGGAAAGTAAAAGTTCTGCGGAAAAGTAAGCCCGGTCAAAGAGGGTCAGTGAGTTTTCCTGAACGGAGCTAACCAACTGTTGTGCATAATATATTTCGCTGTTCTTTACCGGCCCAAATGCAACATCAGTGATCAAATGACTGCGCGCAGACATAAGCGCAACGAGTAAAACCGAAGGGAATGAGTTACTACCGGAAGCAAAACCAAAGGATTTATTCTCAGGAGTATCCGGGGCTCTGAATTGGGTTCCGTCGACGCTGAATACTTTGAGGCCACATACAAATTTTTCCGTATCTTCTTTGTCCCACTGCTCAGAGGTGGAATAGAAAAGATGTCGAAGGGGCTCGAACCCCAGGCGCTGCCTGGCTTTGACCAGACTACTCGTTGCCATGGGCGAGAAATTACCGTGGCTGTCAGGAAAGGCTAAATCGAGTTTATCGCAGACATCAGAAATAGAACGGTTACGCATCAAAGCAATTCCAAGGACAAGCCAGACGACCTGTTCAGCGGGAAATCTTCGTCTGCGAACAGTCGCTCTGCCGGTTTGACTGAGAGCTTGTTCAATCCATTCGAGAGGAATATTTTTTTGAAAAGAATCAATAGATTCAGGGTAGTTAAATGCGGCGGCAACCTGAAGTTGTTCGGAAAGTAGGCTCATAAGGTGTCTGGCTCAAACGATGTTTGAGCCAGATTGTCGCCTAACTGCAGGATCGTTCAAGTTCTCTTAAACGATCAGCATTAACCCGGAGGTGCCTTTTTCATGTCTTAACGTTGAACAACAAGACTAACCCGTTGAAACGTTAGTCTCTGTCTACCGGCTGCGAGCTGACGGAGGACAGATAGTTAAGCAGGGCGATGTCATTTTCCACACCCAGTTTCAGCATCGCAGATTTCTTCTGGCTGCTGATGGTTTTGATGCTGCGGTTCAGCTTTTTCGCAATCTCAGTCACCAGGAAACCTTCTGCAAACAGACGCAGAACTTCGCTTTCCTTTGGAGACAGACGCTTGTCGCCGTAACCGTTCGCGCTGATTTTTTCCAGCAGTTTGGCAACGCTGTCAGGCGTGAACTTCTTGCCTTTCTGCAACGCGGCCAGCGCTTTCGGTAAATCGGTTGGCGCGCCTTGTTTCAGGACAATCCCTTCAATATCCAGATCCAAAACAGAGCTCAGGATCGCCGGGTTATTGTTCATGGTCAGAACAATAATGGACAGCTGCGGATAGTGGCGTTTGATGTACTTGATCAGCGTAATGCCATCGCCGAATTTGTCGCCAGGCATGGAAAGGTCGGTAATCAGAACATGGGCGTCAAGTTTGCTTAAGCTGTTAACCAGTGCTGTCGAGTCTTCGAACTCACCGACAACGTTCACCCATTCAATTTGTTCAAGGGACTTACGAATACCAAACAGGACGATAGGATGGTCATCAGCAATAATTACGTTCATATTATTCATGTGATTAGCTACCTTGCTGGAGCAGTCTGGAGACAAAAGAATCAATGTGATTGATGGTTTCAGTAATCTGTAATGCATCGCCGTCTGCGATGTATTGTTCTAACGCTTCGCACATTTGCTTGCCGGGAGTCAGGTTCAGCATAGCGAATACCCCCTTGAGGCGATGTGCTGTTTGTGACAGTGATGTGAAATCACGACGTTGGTTTTCATTATACAGTTTCTCAAGATCTTCCGGTACTGTCTCGACAAAAAGCTGATAGTAATCGCTTGATTTTAACTGCTTTTCGTAATGGTCGGGAGAGTCTTCTCCGGGTTCTTCGGGTGAAACACTGTCATCAGAAACAGAAAATTGCTGTTCGATTAACAGTAAGGTTGCGTCGATCAGCGCACTGCTGATGTTGTAATTGACGCGGATATAATGCTTTTCAAGCGGCTGGAAACCGGCTTCATCGTCGGTCAGCAGCAGCGTATATTTGTCGCTGTTTTGCGCATTATCGGTCAGCAGAACATCGTACTCTCGCGCCACCTGGCGCTCATCGGCCACGATGCACACTGCGCCATACGCATTCATGGTCCGGGTGACAATGCCACGCACTTCTTCAGACGTGATGTCGAGTAAAACGGTGACATCATTGAGCAACTTCTCGTGTTCAGCTTCCACTTCCTGCGCTTGCGGGCGTTGCTTCACGCGGACGGTATAGCGGGTACCGATATTCAGCTTGCTGCGGATTTCGAGCTGACCGCCGAGCTTCTTGCACAGCTGATTGCACAGGAAGAACGTCAGTCCGGACCCGTGATTAAAGCGATCGACTAACGTCTGGCTGAGGAAAGGATAATTCAGATTGCTCAATTCTTCCTTCGAAATTCCGCTGCCGGTGTCGTTAATGTGGAATAGCAGTTGATCCGGGCGATCTTCGTCCTGTTCGCTGGTCAGCGTGATTTTACCCAGCGACGTCGTAACGATGGCGTAATCAAGCAGCAGCGACAGAATTTTCTTCACCGCCTGCATGTCGCCCACGAAGGTGGCTTCCGGCGCAATCTGGAAATGATTGAGCAAACCAAGCCCTTTCTGGCTCAGGCGTGGCAGGGCGTCGAGCAACAGTTCATCGACCATTGCCGACAAAACATAGCTGTCGCTGGAAGGCTGCCAGTCCTGCGTTTCCAGACGCGTCAGCAGGGTAATATTATCCACCAGCGTCAGCGCGTTACGCGATTCAATCAGCAGTTTGGCTTCCAGCGTCTGGCGCGCTTCCGGCTGCGGTTCTTCAGTCAGCGCCAGCGCCAGTCCGTTCAGCTCCTGAAGCGGCTGATTCAGCTCAATGCCCAGATTATGCAGCATCAGTTTACGTGCCTGCAGATTCTTTTCGAACTCGCGTTTGGCCTGTTGCAGCGTCCGGTTCACCATCACTTCTTTATCCTGATCATGCAGCATAAACAAGTAAGTTTCCGGCGAGATCTGGCTGCGGATCATGCGTATTTCATACACTTCATTATTGACGGTAGCCTGAATGGTGCCGTGATGCTGCTCGGCCATATTGGCAATTTTATTCAGGCTCAGATGCGGCAACAGCTGATCGGCAATCTTGTTGCTCAGGATCACGCTGTGGTTGCTGAAATTATAGACCAGTAAACCGAGCGGCAGGCCGGAGATAATTTCCTGATTCAGCGCCTGCTGCATCTGCAACTGCGCCGCCATATTTTCGCTCGGGCGGATGTACAGATGGCGGATGAAATAGATGCTGGTCATCGCCAGCCCCATCAGGAAGACATTGATGAGGATCAGCCAGAAGTTATTGCGCGAGAGATCGACCACCAGACTCACCAGCGGCACATGGTAGGTCAGCGACAACGGAGAATTATTCAATGGCACGGTGAAGATCAGCGACCAGCCTTGCAGCGTAATGGTACTCGCCGCACCGTCTTCGCTCTGATCACCCTCGTTGACGTCGGTGGTATTGCCGTTGAGCTGGAAATTGTCCCGGGCCATGCTCACCGGGATCAGATCGCCCATCGGCAAATCGAAGGCAATCACCGTCGCCAGATGGCCCGGGTTATTGAACGTTGTGCGCAGTGAGAATGAATAATCATTACTCTGACGTAATTTGCGCAGCGGAGAATAACTTTCCCGTTCGTCCAGCGTATTGGCCTGCTGAAGCATTTCAGCGCGACGCGATTGCAGCGTGCTGGTGAAATAGTTTTCTTTGAGGCGCGAATCCTGCTGCTGAAGCGGCACGGTGGTGATCAGCATCATGCTGTTGTCCTGACCGTTCAGGTAGTACAGCGAATAAGGCAGGGTGGTTGAACCCCACTGGTCGTCAAGAAATGCCGACACTTTGAGGGTGAGATCCAGCGTTGAGCTGTCGTGTGTCCCGAAGATCAGCGCATCGGTTTTCTTGTGGGGTTTGGAGACGAAGAACATATCCTGGCGCAGGCGGATTTCCTGCGCATTCACCGCATCGGGCGTCAGCGGCTGACCGGTGAAATTGTCGTAAATCTGGTAGGTCATGTAACGGTATTTATCGATACGCTTTTGCAACAGATCGGCAAGGGTCTGCGTGGTGTGCAGTTTGTCGTTCATGTACGCGTTGGTGTAATTGTAACCGTAAAGACCCAGCCCTATCACCAGCAGCAGAATGAACAACCAGAAGAATCGCGTGATGTTGGTTGATGTCAGCGATAAATATTTACCAGCCATGATGATGAGTCTTTTCCTTCATTCTTGTTATCACTCTTATATCGGAGCACGGCTTTGGCACAGGCCGTGACACATAACATCATAGCGGTCATCAGGCCCGGTGCGACGGATAAAGTGTTCAGTTGCGCGATAAAACGCCTCAAGTCAGGCGCGCGACCCGCCAAAATACCTGCATAACTCAACGTTGTCACGGAGGCGATGACCAGGCTGGCAGGCATCGCCGTCGGGTTTCCGGGGGAATATACAGACGTACTCACCGGGCATTTTATCAGAAAGCATAAGCCACAGTGATTGCGCATAGTCTGAATTATTTACCGGTGTAATACATTAGTGCCAGAAAATCTAAGGAAGGATCACACAATTGGTAAGTCAGCATGATGAGTTTTTTGGCTGCCTAATACTTGATTTTATTAATAATGATCTCGCTCATTCATTAATCAATAGTTGTAATGTGCTTATATTTCATGGTTTTGATTTTTCAGTGTATGAGCTAGAACATGAAATATCCTTCGTCAAACTTATATTTCGACTTCAATCGATTAATTTTTTTTATCTTAAAGATTATCTTTTTTTTATGCATTTAACTTAAATCATGCATATAACTTATGGAGTTTCGGACGAAAAGTTACCGAAACGTTTACATAAAAAGAACATTTTTATCTTGAGATGCTTGTTAATTGCTCCATTTGCAGTCTATGGCAATCCCTAACACCAGTTGGAAGTTAACCCATTTTCGTAATGGTCTTCATACCTGCTGAACCTCCCTTTTCCGGAACCGGAAAGCGCGGGCCACGCGTGTGTGAGTCTCAACTGGATGTTATAGGGGTACAACATGGCTCAGAACGGTAGCGTTGTTATTGATATTCTCTCTCGTAAAAATGGTGCAGTAATCTCTCAGGTTTCCAGTGCCAGTCAGGATGTTACCCTCAATCAGGCCAGCATAATTCGCGTTCACGGCACCCATGAAGCGGTGTCAAGCTATGAGCGCGTGGGCAATGATCTCGTTATTCACATGAAAGACGGCAGTACTGTCCGCTACCACAGTTTCTTTAACACCGACGGCAAGGGCGAAGACAGCGAACTGGTGTTCGATGACGGTGTTCACCCTATCGAACACGCCGCGTTCATTGATACCGGTGCCACCGCCGGTGCCGTTCCGATTGTTCCCGCTTATCAAACCATCCCGGATATCGGCGTTTTACTCGAAGATTCCTCCAACTTTAACCCTGCGGTATTAGCCGCGGTTCTGGGCGTGGTTGCGCTCGGCGCAGGCATCGCCATTGCCGCAGGTGGCGGCGGTGGTGGTGGTGGCGGCAGTAGCAGTAATAACGGCGGAAGTAATGGCGGCAACAACGGGGGAAATACCGGAGGAAACACTGGCGGTAATACCGGCGGCAACAACGGCGGAACGACCAATGAAGCTCCCACGCTGACGCTGGCGACTTTCGCCAACGGCAACGTGCTCAATAAATCCGCCGCAGAAAGCACCCAGAATTTCACTGGTTCCACCACTCACGCCGCCGCTGGCAGCACCATCGTGCTGACCATCAATGGCAAAACGTATACCACGACCGTTGACGGCAGCGGCAACTGGAGCGTTCCGCTGACGGCGGAACAATTGCATACGCTGGCTGACGGTACCTACGTGGTCAGCGTGACCGTGACCAACACCACCGGCGAGAGCGTGACCAAAAGCATCACCGTCGTGGTTGATACCACGCCGCCGGTGCTGACGGTGGATCCGGTGGATGGCGACAACGTCATCGACGCCATCGAACATCAGCAACCGCTGGTGGTGAGCGGAACCGCCTCGGTTTCTGAAGCCGGGCGCACCGTGGATGTCGTTCTTAATGGCGTGCATTACAGCGCCACCGTTACCGCCGAAGGCACCTGGTCAGTGACCATTCCGGCCAACGTCGTTTCTGCACTGGCGGAAGGGAATTATACCCTGACGACTTCGCTGATCGATGCCGCCGGTAACGCCACTACCACGCCGGAAAGCTTTGTCGTCAATGACAGCGCGGGCATCCTGACCGTCAACCCGATTTCCGGCGACGGCCAGCTTAATGCCATCGAAGCGCAGTCCACACTGGTGATCACCGGGACAACATTGCATGTCGCGGCCGGTACCCAAATTACGGTGGTTCTCGGCGGCGTGACCTATCACACCACCACCAATGCTGACGGCGGCTGGAGCCTGAGTGTGCCTTCCTCCGCGTTACAGGCGCTGACCGACGGTGAAACCTCGCTGACCATCAGTCTGGTCGATGCGCAGGGCAATACCATCAGCCAGACCGCAGATCTGAATGTGGCCATTCACGGTGTACCGCCGACGCTGAACTCTCCGTTTGGTGATGACAACACCCTGGATGCTACCGAATCCACCACGACGCAGACACTGACGGGTAACACCGGCCTGAAAGGCGACGGACAAACCGTCACGATCACCATCGGCGGGCAGCAACTGACCGGCACGGTGGACAGCAATGGCGGTTTTACCGTCAGCGTGCCGCCTTCGTTGCTCGGCAATCTGCCGCAAGGCATGAACAATATTACGGTGACCGTGACGGACACGGCGGGCAACCATAATGCCATCACCACGCCGTTTAACGTCGATACCATTGCACCAACACTGACGGTCAACCCGCTGGAAGGTGACGGTTACATCAGCGTGGCAGAAGCAGAAGGCGTCATGACCCTGACCGGGACGGCGTCGGTGACTGAAGCCGGTCGTCCGGTGGTTATCACGATTAATGGCGTGAATTATGACGGCGCAGTGGTTCAGCCGAACGGCACCTGGAGCCTGAACATTCCGGCCGGTTCCCTGAGCAATCTCAACCAGGATGTCACCGTGACCGCGACGCTGACGGATGCCGCCGGGAACACCACCACCAATACCAGCACGATCCACGTCGCTTCCGATCCGCTCCAGCCACCTGAAATCAGCGTCAATGTGTTCGCGTCTGACAACATTGTTGACGGGGCTGAGCGCCTGACCGCGCAAACCATTAGCGGTGCAACGACACGCGTCGAAGAAGGGCAGATTGTCACGATCACCCTGAACGGGCACACGTACACCGCCACAGTAGGTGCCAGCGGTAACTGGAGTGTGATCATCCCGGCGGCGGATGTGGTTGTGCTGGCAAATGGTCAGCAAACCATTACCGCCACGGTTTCTGATAAAGCGGGCAACGTCGCGACACCAGGCTCTGACACCTTCACGGTGGATTCCGGGCAGAGCGGGATTGCTATCGATCCTGTCGGCGGCGATAACGTGATTAACGCCGTTGAAACGGCCGACGGTATTTTGGTGACGGGCACCACGCTGGGTGTCGCACCGTTTTCATTGGTGACCGTGACGTTCGGCGGCCTGATCCGTCTGGCTATCGTTGAGCCGGATGGCCGCTGGTCGATGGCGCTGTCACACACCGATTTACAATCGTTGGATCCGACCACGCTGATCTTTACGGCAAGCGTTCTGGCGATCAATGGCACTACGCTGAGCAACAGCGTTGCCGTGGGTGTCGATAATGTTGCGCCGGTTCCGACACTGGATACGCCGTTTGGCGACGGTTATCTCAATATTGCCGAAGCCTCAACCGCTGAAAGCCTGCACGGTACTACCGGCAAAACCGGCGACGGGCAGACCGTGACCGTCACGCTGGGCGGGCATACTTATACGGCAACGGTGAATGGCAACACCGGTGCATGGACCGTCAGTGTGCCTTCCGCTGATTTGCAGGCGCTGCCAGCTGGCGCGAACGCGATTGTGGTTCATGCCACGGATGCGGCGGGAAACACCGCAACGCTGAACGGCACCGCGACGGTTGACCTGACCGCGCCAACACTGACCATTAATCCGGTGTCCGGCGACGGTTACGTGAATATCAGTGAATCGGCAGCAGATATCGCCGTCACCGGGACCGCTTCGATTGCGGACGCGGGCCGCACGGTCACGGTCACGCTGAACGGCCAATCATACACCGGCGTTGTCGGCGAAAACGGGCAGTGGAGCGTGACGGTGCCCGCCGGTGCGCTGACCGGCGTGGCTGACGGGCAATATCCGCTGACCGCGCAGCTTTCTGACACTGCCGGTAACAGCACGACTGTCACCTCGAATGTTCAACTGGTGGCCGATCCGGCCAATGCACCGACCATTACCCTCAACGCTTTTGCCGGTGACAACATTGTCGATGGCGCGGAGCAAAGAGCGGCGCAGACCCTGAGCGGTACGACCACGCATGTGGAAGCCGGTCAGATTGTTTCGATTACCCTCAACGGCATTGTTTACACCGCCACCGTTCATGCCGATGGCAGCTGGAGCACCAGCATCCCTTCTTCAGCACTGACGGCGCTGACCAACGGAACGCTGCAAATCAGCGCGACCGTGCTCGACAAAGCCGGGAACCTGGCCAACGGCGCAGAAGAGATCACCGTCAATAATCTGCAAAGCGGTCTGTCCGTCAATCCGGTGACCGGCGATAACCAGCTGAATGCGCTGGAAGCGGCTGCCGGTGTCACCATCAGCGGAACCTCCGTCAACGTTCCGGTCAACGGCGTGGTCACTATTACGCTGAACGGGAAAACCTACACCGCCACTGTCGGCGCGGGCGGAGCCTGGAGTGCGCAGGTTTCAGCCAGCGATCTGGCAACGCTCAGCGATGGCCCGAACACCATCCGCGTCAGCGCGACGGATGCGACCGGGAATCCGGTCAGCAACACCGATGTGCTGAACGTCATCATTCATCATCTGCCAGCCGTTACCCTCAATCCGCCATTTGGCGATGGCATTCTCAATGCCGCTGAAACCGGCGTCAGCCAGACGCTGACCGGGAATACCGGCGTGTCCGGCAACGGCCAGACCGTCACCGTGACGTTGGGTGGCGAAAACTACACTGCGACGGTTGCCGGTGACGGTTCATTCACCGTGACCGTCCCGTCCACGGCGCTTTCCGCGCTGGGTCAGGGGGCGACAACCGTTCAGGTCGCGGCTTCCGATGCAGCGGGCAATACCAGTAACATCACGGTTCCGGTCACGGTCGATACCGTCGCGCCAACTGTCTCAATTAATCCGGTGGCTGGCGATGGCATCATTAATGCGGCAGAAGCAGGCGCGGTGATTGCGGTCACCGGCACCACTGGCGTGGCCGAAGTCGGGCGCACCGTGACGGTTTCTGTTGGCGGGCATACTTATACCGGTGTCGTGGATGCCGGGGGTGCGTGGACGGTGAATATTCCGGCTGACGCGCTGGACAGCGTGGCTAACGGTCAGTACACCCTGACCGCCAGTATTACCGATGCGGCAGGCAATACCGGCAGCAGCAGCACGCCGGTGAGTATCGTGGCGGATCCTGCGCTGCTTCCTGCCATTACCATTAACACCTTTGCCGGTGACAATACGCTCGACGGCGCAGAACGCCAGACCGCGCAGCTCATCAGCGGGACCACCACCCACGTGGAAGCCGGTCAGACGGTGATTATTACGCTGGGTACGCACACGTATAACGCCACCGTGCTGGCCAGCGGTGCATGGAGTGTTTCTGTTCCGGCGGCTGATTTGCAGGAACTGAACAACGGCGCGGCGTCCATCAATGTTTCCGTCAGCGATAAAGCCGGTAACCCGGCAAGCAACAGTGATCCGATCACCGTGAACTCCACGCTGGGCGGTATTTCCATTGACACCATCGCGGGTGACAACAACGTCAACGTGGCAGAGGCCGCAGCGGGAATTACCGTCAGCGGATCCACCAGCAACGTGCCGGTTGGCACAGTCGTCACCGTATCGCTGGGCGGGCAGAATTACCCGACAACGGTCATTGATGCCGCCGGTCACTGGTCAGTGAATATTCCGTCATCCGCCTTTGCGGGTCTGGCGGATGGCACCAGCCATGTGATTGCGACTACCGTCACCATCGATTCTGTTACGGTGACCAGCACCATTGATATCGGCATTTACACGCAGGAACCTGTTCCGACGATTAACACACCGTTTGGCGACGGTCAGCTGGGCACCACCGAAGCGGCTGCCGCGCAGATTCTCACCGGGACGACCGGCCTGACAGGCGACGGCCAGACCGTTCAGGTCGTGATCGACGGGCATACCCTGACCGGTACCGTTGCCAGCAATGGCACCTGGACGGTCACCGTGCCTGCCGGGACATTGACCGGTGCGGCGGAAGGGCCAACACCGGTACAGGTCACCGTGACCGATGCCGGGGGCAACACCGGCACCACGACCGGTTCGGTCAATATTGACTTCACACCGCCGACGCTGGTACTCGCCAGCGTGACGGGCGATAACGTCATTAATGCGCTGGAACTGGCCGGTGCAATTACGCTGTCCGGGGAGGCGAGTAACAGCGAGGCCGGGCAGACGGTCACGCTGCAATTCGGGGGGCAGACCTATCAGGCCATCGTGCAATCTGGCGGTACGTGGAACGTCAACGTTCCGGCTGGCGCACTGACAGGCACCGCAGACGGCACCTACACGCTGACTGCCACGCTGAAAGATCTGGCGGGAAATACCACGACAACGACGGAAACGTACACCGTGGTTGCCGCGCATCCGCCTGTTCCAAGCATCAATACACCGTTTGGCGATACCTTCCTCAACCGCAATGAAGCCGATTCTGCGCAAACCCTGAGCGGAACCACGGGCGTACTGGGCGCAGGCCAGATTGTGGTGGTGAATATTCAGGGTGTGGATCACCCGGCCACAGTGGACGCCAACGGCAACTGGAGCGTTAGTCTTGACGCACTGACCTTGCAGGGCTTGGGCGAAGGCGTGCAGACCGTTCTGGTTACCGCCACGGACAGCGCCGGTAACGCAGGCAACACCAGCAGTGCGATCACGGTCGATTTCACCCCACCAACGCTGAGCTTCAATGCGGTGGCGACAGATAACATCATCAATGCCGCCGAAGCATTGCAGCCGGTGGTGATCAGCGGCACCGCCGATCTGCCGGATGCCGGTCAGACGGTATCTGTCGTACTGAGCTTCAATGGCGTGACTTACAACGCCGTTGTCCAGCCGGATGGCAACTGGAGTTTCACGCTGCCAAGTGGTGTGGTGCAGGCGCTGACGGATACCACGTATACGCTGACGGCCACCATCACCGATGCGGCGGGGAACGTCACAACCGGAACGCATACCTTTAATGTGGATGCCGCGGCGGCTGATTTGCCAACGCTGACCATTACCGCCGTTTCGACCGATGACTACATTAATGCCAGCGAGAAAGGTCTGCCGATCCCGATTACCGGAACCACGACGCACGTCGAAGCCGGACAAATCGTGTCAGTGGTATTCAATGGCCACACGTACACAGCCAACGTGCAGGCTGACGGCAGCTGGACGGCAACCGTTCCGGCAGAAGATTTAACGACGCTGTCCGACGGGCCGCTGACGGTCACGGCGTCGGTCACCGACGTAGCCCTGAACCCGGCGACGGCATCGCATAATGCCACCGTGATTGCCCAGCCGGGCGATTTGCCAACGGTGACCATCAACGCGGTGTCCGGTGACAGCAACATCAATATCATCGAACACAATCAGGCGACGACCATTACCGGGACGTCGAACCATGTTCCGGTGGGCGGCACCATCACACTGGTTATTACCGGTGAAAGTTACTCCCACACCTACACCGCGACCGTGCAGGCTGATGGCAGCTGGAGTATCCCGCTGACGGCGGCGCAGGTGCAGGAACTGCCGGCAGGCAATAACACCTTCACCGTCACGGCGGACGACGTGGCGCAAAACGTGGCGACCGCGACGCAAAACGTCACGGTGGATCTGATTGCACCGACGCTGAGCGTCACGGTGAATACCGGCGGTGACGGTTACATCAATCTGGCCGAGGCCGTGGCAGGGCTTCCGCTTACCGGTCTGACTGACCCGAATCTGGTGGTCAAAATCACGCTTAACGGTAAGGATTACTTCAGTACAGCCAACGGATCCGGCGTATGGAGCCTGACAATTCCGGGCCTGGATCTTCAGGCCATCACCACGGACGGCAACAAAACGGTCAGCGTCAGCGTCAGCGATGCAGCCGGGAACACCGCCAGCAATACCGCTGATTTCACGCTGGCGATCCATGCACTTCCGGTGCTGACGCTGGGCGTGATCGCCACCGACGGCATCCTCAATATCAGTGAGGCGGCTGCCGGGATCACTCTCACCGGCACCAGTAGCGGGCTGGCACCGGGGTCGACCGTATTGGTAACCATTCCGGGGCTGGCAACGCCGGTGTCGGGGACGGTCAATCCGGACGGACTTGGCTGGACTGCAACCGTTGCGCCGGGCGCGCTCAGCGGGCTGACAAACGGCGTGGTGCAGGTCACCGTGACGGCGCAGGATGTGGCCAGTAACCCGGCGTCTTCCAGTGCCAGTCTGGATATCGAACTGAGCGCACCGCCGGTGCCGACGATTAATACGCCATTCACAGATGGCATTCTGAACGCGACCGAAGCGGCAGCCACTCAGCTGATTACCGGTACTACCGGCATCACCGGCGCAGGCCAGACCGTTCTGGTGAAAATAGATGGCGTGCCTGTGCTGGCAACCGTCGGCAATAACGGCGTCTGGACGGCGACCGTGCCTTCGGGTCTGTTGCAGGGGCTGGCGGATAGTTCACATACCATCAGCGTAACCACCACCGACAGCGCGGGCAACGTCAGTACTGCCGGAACCCTTGATTTCACCGCACTGACGCACACACTGCCGGTGGCTGGCATCAATACGCCATTTACCGACGGCGTTCTGAACTTCGACGAAGCGTCTGACCCTCTGGGTCAGGTCATCACCGGTACTACCGGGATCACCAGTCCGGGCCAGACCGTCACCGTGGTCATTAACGGTAACGCCGTGCCGGTTGTGGTCGATTCTGTTGCCGGAACCTGGAGCGTCTCGCTGACATCAACCCAGTTGCTTGGCTTGCAGGACGGTACGTGGCCGGTCGTCGTGACCGTGACAGACAGCGCCGGGAACTCCTCTGTGCTGCCAGTTTCCGTGGGCGTGCAGATCCATACTCTGCCAGCCCCGACCATTGACCTGCCATTCGGCGACGGTACGCTGAACATTGCGGAATCCACGGCCGTTGGCGGACAGACGATCACCGGCACTACCGGTGTGACCGGCGCGGGGCAAACGGTCAGCGTGGCGATTGCCGGGATCACCGGCGGGCCATTCGCAGCGACGGTGGATGCCACCGGACACTGGAGCCTGACCCTGACGCCAACCCAACTGGCATCCCTCGGGCTGGCAACAGCGGCGCATGTCATCACGGTGACCGCGACGGATTCCGTCGGTAACCATACGGATGCCACGCTGAGCTTTACCTCGCACCTGTCTGCACCGGTTCCGGGGATTGACCTGGCGTTTGGTAACGACATTCTCAATATCGCCGAAGCGGCGGCCATCAACACGATTACCGGGACAACCGGTATCCTCGGCAACAACCAGAACGTCAAACTGACCATTGATGTCGGCGGCACGACGTATACCGGAACGGTGGATCCGCTGACCGGTGACTGGTCGGTGACATTACCTGCGGGCGTACTCAACTCGCTGGGCAACGGTGCGCATGACATCAACGTCACCGTCACCGATGCGGCGGGCAACAGCGTGTCGGTGTCTCATCCGTTTACCAGCTTCCTGACCGTGCCGGATGTCACTATCGACAGGCCGTTTGGCGACGGTTATCTGAATGCGGCGGACGCACTGATCACCCAGCATCTGACCGGGACCACCGGATTGTCCGGAACGGCCGAACTCGGGCAGGTTGTGACGGTGACCGTTGGCGGCCAGGCACTGACTGACGTGACGGTAGATATCAATGGTCGCTGGACCGCGACATTAACCGTTGCCGAAATGGCAACGCTGGCGCAGGGCGAGCAGGCGATTGTGGTGACCGTGACTGACGGTGGCGGCAACAGCGGCACGGCGACCACGGAAGCCGGGATTGCGGTGACGCAATTGCCTGCCATTGAGGTGACGTCATTCGCCGGTACGGGCTTTGATCTGACCTACGCAGAAAGCCAGAATCCGCAAACCATTACCGGTACCACCGTGAATGTACAGGCCGGGCAACAGGTGACCGTGACTGTCGGCACGATAACTCATCAGGCTACGGTGCAGGCTGACGGTTCCTGGACTGTAACGCTGACGCCAACAGAACTGGTAACGCTGACTTCAGCGGATACCATTACCGCGTCGGTCAGCGACCTGGCCGGTAACCCGGCAACCTTGCCAGCCCCTGAAGCGATCGTTGTCGACCTGACGCCGCCGGTTACGCCAACGCTGACAATTGATCCGGTTACCGGCGATAACGTCATTAATGTGGCGGATAACAATCCGACCACCATCACAGTGTCCGGTAAAACCCTCAATATGCCGGACGGCACGCTGGTCATAATCAGTGTCGGTGGCGCTTCGCATACCGCAAACGTGACAGGAAATGTCTGGACAGTGGATGTGGCGGCTTCTGAATTTGTGAACGGCTCCACCACGACGGTCACCGCAACCACACTTATTCCACCGGCTAACGCCACACAAACCGTACTGGTCGATACCAGTGCGCCGGTGGTGACCATCAACAACTTTACTGCCGACAACACCATCAACAACCTTGAATCGAAATCGGCGCAAACCATTTCGGGGACGGTGGTTGATAACAACAATAATGATGTGGGCAGTGTGGTGACCGTTTCCCTGAACGGCAAAACCTACACCACGACCGTGCAAACGGGCGGTGTCTGGTCGGTCAGCGTACCGGCTGCCGATTTGCAGGTGCTGCCGCAGGGCACGGGTAACACCATCACCGCCACGGTGACGGATGCCGCCGGTAACCTGGGGGCTGCGGTTCCACATCCGATTACGGTTGATACTTCCGCGCCGTTGCTCGGTCTTAACGCGGTTGCCGGAAACAACATCATTAATCTGGCTGAATCACTGGTCAACGTCGTGCTTGGCGGGACGTCCTCCGGTGCTGATGGTCAGACGGTGACGGTGACACTTGGCGGTGCGACCATCGGGACGGCACTTATTCAGCCGGGCGGAGCCTGGTCGCTGAACCTGACGCCGGCGCAAATGTTGCTGCTTAACGACGGCACCCTGACCCTGGCGGCGACGGTAACGGACGCGGCAGGTAACACCACCAGCGTCTCAACCGGTCTGGATATCTTCTTCAACAAACTGCTGGACGTCAGCGTGGCCAGCGGACTGGGGCTGACCGACGGTTACCTCAATCTGGCGGAATCTCAGGTCGCGCAAATCCTCAGCGGGACGGCAACGGGCGCAGGCGTGGGCTCAGTGGTGTCTACCGTCATTAACGGCACGCCGCTCTCTGCCATCGTCGGGGCCAACGGGGCGTGGGCCTTCACCATTCCGGCAACGCTGCTGGGGGCATTAGGGGATGGCGCGCAGGTCCTGAACCTGACCATCACCGATGCTGCCGGTAACGTTAAAGTTGAACCGCTGAACATCAACGTCTTGAAAACGCTGCCGGTACTCGGCGCGCTCGACCCGATCTTTGGCGGCAACGGCCTGCTGAATGCGGTCGAAGCGCTGACCGCGCAAACGATCGGCGGAGCGGCAACGGCCGTCAATGGCACGCTGGTCACCGTGACGCTGGGCGGTAAAACCTACAACACCACGGTGACGGCGGGAACCTGGAATATCAGCATCCAGCCGGGCGATCTGGCGACGCTGCTCGACGGCAATCTGAACATTGGCATTACGCTGACTGATCCGGCGGGCAACTCCACCAGCACCAATATTCCGGTGGGGATCGCCATCCACAACCTGCCAACCGTTGTGCTCAACACCGTGTTTGGCGATGGCGTGCTCAATATCGCCGATGTGCTGGTCAATCAGACGATCAGCGGAACCGTGTTGAACGTCGCAGCGGGTACGGCGATCGTGGTGCAGGTCGGAACGCAGACTATCAATGGCGTGGTGGATGCGACGGGGCATTTCCTGGTCACGGTCACGCCGGATATTCTCAGTACACTGGCCGGTACGACAGCGGCTGTGAGCGTCAGCGTTGTGGATGCGGCGGGTAACGTTGGAAGCGCGGCGGCCAACGCCGTGCTTGACCTCGTCAGACCGGTCATCAACCTGACGTCCGTGCTCGGTGACGGGCTGCTCAGTGCCGCTGATGCCCTGACTACGCAGGTGATTGGCGGGACGATCGGTGGTGTGGCGACCGGCACGCAGGTTCAGGTAACGCTCGGCGGGAAAACCTACCTCGGCGTGACCGACAACACCGGAGCTTTCAGCATCACCCTGCAACCGGGCGACCTGAAAGCCCTGGGCGATGGTACCTTTACGGTCGGCGTTTCGGTCACAGACAGCAGCGGCAACACCAGCTCTGTCAGCTCCTCGCTGACCTCCATCGTCAACGCGATACCGAAAATCGTGCTGGATCCGATCTTCGGCGGTGACGGAATTCTGAATGCCGCCGAAGCGCTGCTCGCGCAGACCATCAGCGGAACCGTCACGAACGGACACGTCGGTGAAACGGTCAGCATCAACATCGGTAACGGCTTGCTAACCCTCACGGCGGCGGTGGGCAGTGACGGTAAATTCTCCGCGTCACTTTCCCCGCTGCAACTGGCCGGATTGCTTGACGGCAGCCTGACGATCGTCACCTCGGTGACCGATGCGGTGGGCAACACCGCATCGAATACTGTGGGTATCAACGTCGGGATCCACAATCTGCCATCGATTGTTCTTAACCCAATCTTTGGCGATGGCGTGCTGAACGTCGTTGACCTGCTGACCGGCCAGACCATCAGCGGTGTCGCCAGCAACGTGGCGGTGGGAACTCAGGTACAGATTTCACTGAACGGCAAAAACTATGTGGCGACAACCGGCACCGGCGGCGTATTCAGCGTCACCGTTCCGGTGGTGGATCTGAAGACCATACTCAATGGCTCGCCAAACGTGATTGCCAGCCTGACGGATGCCACCGGCAACCCGGCGTCGGTGACCAGTGTACTGAGCGTGGTCGCGCAGTCTCTGCCAACCATTACGCTGAACACGCCGTTTGGTGATGGTTTGCTCAACGCCGCCGATGCGTTGCTCACCCAGACCATCAGCGGGACCACCACTAACGCGCAGGGCTCGACGGTCAGCATTAACGTCGGCGGTAACATCCTGACCGCGCTGGTGAAAGCCGACGGCACCTTCAGCGTGGCCATTCCGCAACTCACGCTTTCGAGCCTGCTGGACGGCACGCTGAACGTTGCTGCCTCTGTCACTAACGCCGCCGGTCATGCGGTGAGTGGCAGTACGACAGCGACGGTGGGCATTCATACGCTGCCAACGCTGGTGGTCAATACGCTGTTCGGTGGCGACCATTATCTGAATGCGGCGGAAGCCGGTGCGAATACCAACATCACCGGCACGTCAAACCTGACAAACGGCACGGTCAGCGTCACAGTGGGGACGGTGACGCATACCGGCACCATCACCAACGGCGTCTGGAGCGTGCCGTTCACGTCCGCAGAGCTGAAAGGGCTGGCCGACGGTTCAACACAGGTCTCAGTAGTGGTCACGGACTCCGTGGGCAACATTGCAACTTCCTCGAACCCGCTGACCGTTCTGACTCACGAACTGCCGCTGGCTGCACTCAACGCGGTGGGATCCCTTACCGGATTGCTGGGTGGGATCCTGACGGGCGGTCTGGCGCTTTCCGGCACCAGCCGCAACATCGCGCAGGGCGGGTTAGTCAGCGTCACCTTGCTGGGTAATACCTTGCAGGGCGTGGTACAGGCTGACGGTTCATGGCAGGTGAAATTCAGCAGTTCCGTGTTCAGTGCCTACAGCATTCTCACGCTGCTGGCGGCACTGACCGGCAACATCGTTGAGCTGAAAGCGGTCGATGCGGCGGGCAATGGCTTTGACGTCCATGTCGGGCTGGCGGCCGGTTCAACGCTGCCGCCGGACACCAACGCGGCCGCCGTGCAGTCTCTGGCGGTTGAAGATACCCACACGCTGGCGGCGGTCCACACCACCGATACCAGCAGTTCAACCACAGACACCACCACGCATACCACCAGCACGCTGACCGATGCGCTGGTGACGACAGACACCAGTTCGTCCACCACCAGCACCACGACCAGCACAACGTCGGACACCACATCTCATGCGGACACGGCGTTCTCAATTGGTGGCGTCACCATCGACCTGACGGCAACGGACGGCGTGGCGATCGGCGGTTCCGGTAACGACACCATCTCGGTTCATACGCTTGATTTCTCGCAAATCGACGGCGGAACCGGTGTCGATACCTTGCTGCTGGCGGGCACCAATCAGCATCTGGATCTGACCCTGCTCGGGCTGAAAGTTGAACATATCGACATCTTCGATTTGGGCAACTCCGGCACCAACAGCATCTCGCTGAATCTGCATGAGGCGCTGAGCGTGAAGGACAACCCGACGGACGAAGTGATCATCAAAGGGGGTGAGGGCAGCCTGGTGAATCTGCAAATAGGCGCCGACGGCGCATGGGCTGAAACCGGGCAACGCACGGTGGATGGCCTGACCTTCGACGTTTATCACAATGCCTCACTCGATACCTCCAATACGCTGGGAGACGTACTGGTACAGCACGGGTTACACGTTCAGCAAAACTAGTTGTAAATCGGATCGCGGTCTGCTCCCTCCCCTGCGAAGGGGAGGGTTGGGGTGGGGTATTAATGGCGACTCAGGCGTTGCCAGCCAAACCCACTCCCAGCTTTCCCCTCGTGAGAGAGGAAGGAGCAAGCCGAAACCTATCGGCGTAATTAAGTGGTGTCGGTAATGAAAAATAAGAAAGTGATACGGCCAGTGGCCGTCATCTTGGGCACCTTGTGCCTGACCGGGTTAACAGGGATTTTCAGTGTTGTGGCGGCGGTTAAACAGCCGGAATTTAACTGGCAGGCGGCACCGACGGAAGAGATGCGTGCCAGTCTGACATTACGGGATGCCATCTTGCGGGCGTTTGCGCGAAATCCACAGATCGCGGAAGCGGCGGCGCAAATCCGCGTGGGCGGCGGGAATCTGGATGCGGCGAAAAGTGCGTGGTATCCGCAGGTTTCATTACAGGGCGCGGGGGGGAAATCCCGTCAGACGTATGCCTCGGGAGACCAGAGCAGTAGCGGTTCGGCGGGCATTCAGCTCAGCCAGTTGCTGTGGGATTTCGGGAAAACCAACGGCAGTATCGGCGAGCAGGAGTATCTTTCGGACTCTTACCGTTTTTCACTTTACAGCACGATGACCGACGTAGCGCTGAGCACCATGCAGGCCTACCTGTCAGTCAAACGTTTTCAGGCGCTGGTTCTGGCGTCGCAGGACAATATTGAATCGCTGACCCGCGTCAGGGATACCGCCAGACTGCGCGCCGACGCCGGGCTGAGTTCTCAGTCTGACGTCTTGCAGGCGGAAACCCGCATCGCCGGGATGCGGGCGACAGTCGAACAATACCGCGCGCAGGCGCGTTCCTCACAGGCACAACTGACGGTGCTGACCGGCGTGGTTTCCAACGACCTGCCGGATCTGCCTGAAAACCTGCTCAATCAGAAAGTCACCCTCGACAAAATCCCTTACGAAAACAGTACGCTGGTGCGCGCGGCACAGGCCAAGCAACAGGCGGCGATCGAACAGGTCAATCAGGCCGAAGCCCAGCACTGGCCAACGGTGAGAGTTCAGGCGGGGCGCACGCGTTATGACAATAACGGCGGCAGCGGTTCGTACTGGGACGATCAGCTCCAGCTGGCGGTCGATGCGCCGGTGTATCAGGGCGGCGCGGTCAGCGCCAAAGTGCGTGCGGCGGAAGGGCAGCGTCAGGCGGCACAGGCGGATGTGGAAAAAGCCAAACTGGATATCAACCAGAAAGCTTCAACCGCTTATGCCGACATGATCGGCGGACAGCAGCGGCAGGTCGCGGGCGAGGAACAGTATTCCAGCGCCACGCATACCCGCAGCGTGTATCAGGACGAATACAAACTCAGCAAGCGCAGCCTGAATGATTTACTCAGCGTCGAGCAGGACGTTTTTCAGGCCGACACCATGCGTATCAGCGCGCTGTATGACGGCTGGGACGCCACGGTGCGTTACGCCGCTGCCGTCGACAACCTGGTCGACATGCTGGGCATCGACCGTCAGAAACAAACCGGTGACACCATCCCCAATCTGTAGAACGAAAAAGGTCAGAACGGAAAAGGGCAGAACGGGAAATCGCCAGAAGCATTCGATAACGAGGTTGAAATGAGCAATGAAGCAGCAACACCTTTGTCGATCGACGTCTGGATAAGCGCCCTGGGGCGCGTGGCCGAAACATTCGGTAAGCCAGCCGATCCGTTATTTCTTCGCCAGCAAATGCGCTGGTTTGAGCATCAGCCGTTACGCCGTCAGCTTGACCGCCTCAGCGGCCTGATGGGATTGCAAATCGGTATGGTCAGCTGGAATCAGGTGCGCTGGCGGCAGGAAGTGTTGCCTGCGGTTATTACCCTGGAGCAGGGCGGCATCGCGGTGCTCGAGCAGTTGCATGACGACGGCAACGTCGATTACTGGCTGAGCGACGGCGGAGATTTGCTGCGCTCGGCGGAACTGGTGGTCTTGCTGGAGCAAAGCACCGGCCCGGTCTTTCTGGTCGGCGTGGCACCACGCGGGCGTGACGAGCGCATCGACCAGTTTGTGCAGCCGCATCAGAAACACTGGTTCTGGGAAAACTTCCGGGGTTCCGGGCGCAAAATCGCGGAGATCTCGCTGGCCTCTGTTTTGGGTAACGTGCTGGCGCTGGCCGGGATCTTATTCTCCATGCAGGTATACGACCGCGTGATCCCGGCGCAATCTTTCCCGACGCTGTGGGTGTTGTTCTTCGGCGTGGTGCTGGCGGCGGGGATGGAATACGTCATCCGCCTGATGCGCACGCTGGTCTCCGATCTCATGGGCAAAAAGATTGACCTCAAGGTTTCATCGCTGTTTTTCGTGCGGGCGATGAGCATCAAAAATGACGACCGGCCAAAATCCACCGGTTCCTTTATTTCCCAACTGCGTGAAATCGATCAGGTGCGCGAACTGCTGACGTCAACCACCGTCAGCGCTGCCGCCGACATGCCGTTTGTCCTGCTGTTTCTCGGCATCATGTTCTTCATCGGCGGCCCGCTTGTGATTATTCCCCTTCTTGCCATTCCGCTGATTGTTATCCCCGGCATTCTGATCCAGTGGCCGATGGCAAAACTGGCGAAAGAAGGGATGCGCGAAAGTGCGCTGCGTAACGCCGTGCTGGTGGAAACCATCGAAGGCATTGAGGACATCAAAGCGTTGCAGGCGGAGGCGTATTTTCAGCGGCAGTGGGAGCAGACTCATGAAGTCAGCGCCGCCGTGGGCATGAAGCAACGCTTGTGGGGCGCGCGCCTGACCGGCTGGGCCTCGACGGTTCAGCAGCTAACCTACGGCGGAATGCTGGTGTTCGGGGTCTATCTGGTGCTGAGCGGCGATATCACTACCGGGACGCTGGTCGCCAGCAGCATGCTTTCCTCGCGCACCATCGCGCCGTTAATGCAGCTGACGATGGTCTTTTCCCGCTGGCAACATGCGAAAAGCGCCATGCGCGGGCTGGATGAA
Organism: Rahnella sikkimica; assembly: GCF_002951615.1. Lineage (GTDB taxonomy): Bacteria > Pseudomonadota > Gammaproteobacteria > Enterobacterales > Enterobacteriaceae > Rahnella > Rahnella sikkimica. Next base: position 404,448 of record NZ_CP019062.1, read on the forward strand.
CTGCTGAAAAAACCGGTCGACCGGCCTGCCGGTGCGGAACTGTCGCATTGCCCGACGCTGAGCGGTCATTTCAACGTGCGCAATCTGCAATACACCTACGACAAAGAGAATTCGCCGAACGTGCTCGGCATTGGTCAGCTGGAAATCAAACCCGGCGAGCGGGTGGCGATTTTGGGCAAGGTCGGGGCGGGTAAATCGACGCTGCTGAAATTGCTGTCCGGCCAGGCCAGCCCGTCGCAGGGCAAAATCCTGATTGATGGTGTCGACATGACCAAAGTCGAACCGGCCGATATCCGCCGTCAGATTGGTTATCTGTCGCAGGATTCGCGGCTGTTCTTCGGCACATTGCGCCAGAACCTGATGCTCGGTTATCCCCATGCCACCGATCAGGAAATGTTACAGGCGCTGCGCATCAGCGGCGCGTTGTCGATGGTGCAGGCCGACGCCTCCAGCCTCGACAAAATCATCAACGAAGGCGGGCGCGGATTGTCCGGCGGTCAGCGTCAGATGGTGATGCTCAGCCGCATGATTTTGCGCAATCCGCAGGTGGTGTTGCTCGATGAACCGACCGCGTCGATGGATGAACAGCTTGAGGATTACGTGATCCGCCAGCTTCACGCGTGGCTGGTTGGCCGCACGCTGATTGTGGTCACGCACCGTCCGGCGCTGCTCAAACTGGTCGACAGAGTTGTGGTGATGGATAACGGACGGGTGGTGGCCGACGGGCCACGGGATCACATTCTGGCAACTGCCGCCACCAACACACCGGCTCCGGCCGCGGCGGTGGTGGCTGAAACCAAACAGGGCGCAGCCTGAGCTGCTAAGGGTCCCGCATGGCACACGTAACATTGAATGATGAGTTCGAAGCCGAAAGCCGGAAAGTGTCGTGGATTATCTGGGTGACGCTCGGCAGCCTGCTGGTCTTCTTCGTCTGGGCGCGTTTCGCCGTGCTGGATGAAGTGACGGTCGGCACCGGCAAAGTGACGCCGTCGAGCAAAGCGCAGCAGATTGATTCGCTGGACGGCGGCGTGATTTTAAAACTGATGGTGCAGGAAGGTTCGGTGGTCAGCCGCGGCCAGCTTCTGGCGCAGCTTGACCCGACCCGTTCGCAATCCAACTACGGTGAAGCGGCGTCACGCGTCAGAACCCTTCGTGCGTCTTCTGAACGTCTGAGCGCGGAACTGACCGGCGCGCCGCTGAAGTTCAGCCCGGAAACCATGAAATCCCCGGAACTGGTGGCGCGTGAACGTCAGCTCTATTTATCGCGTAAACAGAACCGTGACGAGACGGTCACCAACCTGAATCAGTCACTCAAACTGGTCAACGACGAAATCAACATGACCCAGCCGCTGGTGGCTAAGGGTGCGGCGGGGCAGGTGGAGGTTATCCGCCTGAAACGTCAGGCCAGCGAACTGCGCGGCAAAATCGACGATGCGACCAACCAGTATGCGGTGCGTGCGCGTGAGGAGCAGGTGAAAAACAACGCCGATCTGGATGCAGAGTTGCAGGTCATGGCGGGTAAAGAGGATCAGGTGACGCGTTCCGAGCTGTATTCACCGGTCCACGGCATCGTAAAAGACATTCAGGTTTCCACCGTCGGCGGTGTACTTCAGCCGGGCGGCAAACTGATGGAAATCGTCCCGATTGAAGACCAGTTGCTGATTGAAACGCGCATCAACCCGCGTGACATCGCCTACATCCGGCCAGGATTGCCGGCCACGGTCAAAATCTCGGCCTATGACTCGTCGATTTATGGCGATCTCGAAGGCAAAGTCGAAGGCGTTTCGCCGGACACCTTGCAGGATGAAGTGAAGCGCGACCAGTATTACTACCGGGTTTACGTCCGGACCGACAAAGCGTTCCTGACCAATAAGGCCGGACGCCAGTTCCCGATCGTTCCCGGCATGGTAGCGAACGTCGATATCAAGACAGGGCAGAAAAGCGTGCTGGATTATCTGATTAAGCCACTGAATAAAGTGAAGGAGTCGTTGAGGGAGCGGTAAGTTAACAGGTAAGTCGCCTGTTATTACGGCTTTTAAAAGCCTGAAATTTCAGGTTAAAGCATTGGGGTGCTATCCAGACTGGCAAACCTTGGGCTCGCCGCCCAAACTGGCCCAAAGGGCGCGTTAACGCGCGCGCCCTCTGGACCCCGCGCTTTTTAACTGCGCGCTGCCGCTCGCTGGCTATGTTCCAGAAACTCCGGCTATTGCCGCAAACGCCGCCGCTGCGCGGTACTTTCGCTTCGGGTTCGAACCTGCTCGGAAAAGACTCTCGCTGTTTCTCACCACTCGCTCAACTTCGTTTTGAAAGCGGCCAATGGCTATGTAATTCGGATGATTGATGTAGGCTGATTTTGATTTGCTCCTTCCCCTCTCACGAGGGGAAGGCTGGGATGGGGTGTTGGTTTTAGCGGCTCAATGGCCTGCTAAACCCCCTCCCAGCCTCCCCCTTCGCAGGGGGAGGAGCAAAACAACCATTTGTTATATTTGAAAAAGCTCCCAGCCGCTTTCAAAAATCACGCCGTAGCGAGAGGTGGAAAACCGCGTATTTTTTTCGCGCGGTTTGTAACCCGAGTGAAGGGAACCGCGCAGCGGCGGGATTTTGCGGCAATAACTGCGGCAACTGGAACATAGCCAGCGAGCGGCAGCGCGCAGAGAGGAAAAGCACTTTCCTCTCTGCTCGGTTTCGGCGCGAAAGGCCATGTGACAGCCCCACATGAAAAACCGAAATTTGCACCTTTCTAAAAGGTATTTTGCACCTTTCCAAAAGGTGTCACATGCATCGGCCCATGCAAATCCTCTACCCGATGAACACACTTGTCGGAACATTAAACCGTACCGCAAGTGCGCGGATATGCTCCACGGTCAGCGAGCGTTTACCGCTCAGTATCTGACTGACCAGCGATTTACCGCCGATCTCTTCACGCAAATCACTTTGTTTCAGTCCGTAGTCTTTCATCAGCTGGCGCAAGGCTTCCACGCCGCGGGGCAGATTTTCCAGTGCGGTATTGAACGGCACAAAATCGGCATGAAGGCGCTCGTAACTTTCAATTTTTGCGCTCAGGAACTCGATAAGCGGGTTTTCATCATCGTGTTCAATCAGGTAATCAATCAGCTCGAGTGCACTTTTATAATCGGCCGTGCTGGTACTTCCGCCAAGCAACGGCACCGCTTTCATCAGCGCTTTGCTGGCTTCAATGGCTTCCGCGATCATTGTGTGTAAGTCCTGTAGTGTTTGTTCAATTGATCGTAAACCCCGTGTGTAACGATGTGTTTGATATACAACCGTTTGTTCACGAAATTGATATAGGCAATGAGGCGAAGGTTATTACCGCCGACGTTTATAACCCACCATTTCGGCCTGTAGCGGAAGTTATCGAGACTGGGAAATACGGATTTCAAATGCTCTGGCGTGGGATAATCACTCTCTTTGAGCGCGCGATAAGTTGCCAGTAAAGCCGTTTTGTCGTTTGGATGCAGCCGTATAGCCTGGTCGAATGCTTCCTTTGCGATAACATGCATAGCGCTCCTGAGTTCACATCCTGTGAACAATATAAGGGGTAATATTGTGGTTTACAAGTTGTAAACCACAATAATCTTATTCAGGAGGAATAGCGCTTTAGCTGTTGTCAGATTGTGGGACGGGTTCCAAAGAATTTTCTGCAGGGTTTTCCTGCGGTTGACGGAATTCTGAAATAGGATCTTCCACTTCGGCTTTCCGTTTATCCTGCCATAAATTCATGCGTGCACGCAGTGAACCGTTAAGATCCTGATGCACCTGTCGGGCGGCTTCGGATTCGGGATTCAGCTCGAGAGCAAACTCAATAAACTTGCTGGCGGTGTAACGGTTTTTTTTCGTACCGGTGCCCGTCAGCCAGGCCATGCCCAGCGTGTAGGCGGCTTCGGCGCGATCGGGATGTGCGACGTTGTGCAAAATTTCTGGCAACCACTGGCCCGTGGCGAGACGTTTTTCCGCTTCTGTGCCGTTATCCAGCGCACAGCTGGCGCGGAAGTAGGCGGCGGAAAGATGTCCGGCGTCGGCAGCGCGCTGATACCAGTGCATAGCTTGCTCGTAATCCGGCTCTGCGCCGAGGCCTTCGCGCAGGGCGTTGGCGCAGGTAAACATCGCCGGAACCAGCCCGGAACGCGCCGCGCTGAGTACGCAATCCATCGCGTTGCTGTCGTTGTGGAATTGCTCCGGAACATCCTGATGCCAGCCGTTGCGGTAGAAAAAGTACAGCTCGTAACAGTGAATGGCGCTGCCGTGACGGGCCATTTCGGTCATCAGGAAATGGGCGGCCTCCAGATCATCGTTGATTGCCATGTCGTGCGCCAGCGTGACCAGATCTTTCACCGGCTGTTCGTCAGCGGATTGCTGCATCAGCGACCAGGCATGTTCCATTAATCCGCTGCTCAGTTCCGGTCTGGCGGGCAATCCGTACAAACCATATTGCAACGCGGCGGCGGCAAAGCTGACCAGCACCGGATCGGTGGCCTGGCTCAGCGCACGGGTCAGTAGCTGCGTCAGAACCGGCAACCCTTCCTGATGACCGTTCGCCAGCACCGCTCGGGAAATAAAGAGCGCGGCAAAATGGCCGGGCATCGCCTGCGGGGAAACCGCGAAGAGATCCTGATATACCGCCAGCCCCGCCTGATCGTCATCCTGCCAGTACGCCATGCAAATTCCGGCCAGATCCAGCAGGCGGATGCGGGTGGCGGGGGTCAGTGGTTGTGCAAGTAAACCGGCCAGCTGTTGCTGCAATTGCGCCGCGCGCGGGGATTCCCGGTCTGCGATTTCGCCGGATAAGGCATCGCACAGCGCATTGGCGCGAAACTGGTTGCGTTCATCGTCGCTGAATTCCGCACACAGCGGGCTGTCGATAATCAGCATCTGCTGCTCATCACTGCCGCCCCAGAATGCGGAATGGAATAAAAGGTAGGATTCCATCGTGCCGACGTCCGCGTGACGTACCGACATCGCCATGCGCAGCCAGTAACTGAGCGCATCTTCGTCCGTTTTGCGGGTTTGTTGCAGGGCAGCAGGTAAAGCCTGCGGCCAGTGCGTCGCGGGTTCAAAACCGAGCGCGTGAATGTGGGCGATGCCCGCCTGCCAGACTTCGCTGCCCTGAATCGAAAACTTTTCATGCAGCGGTTTGGGGATCTCACCGGCGAATAACGACTTGAGCCAGTACGGCTCACCGAAACCGCCACTCAGGTTCATCATATGGCGGAAGGCGTGCGTCGGGCGGGGATGCAGCTCAATGGCTTTCAGGAAGGCCAGCACGGCGTAATCGCAGCATAACTGAGCGCCGAGCCACTGGTGATCTTCGATGTCTTCTTCATTGGGTGCCTGGCGGATCATCCAGGCATTTTCGTGCCAGACCATGCCCAGCAAAACATGCGCGTGATAGCTCTGCGGACATTGTTGCGCCCAGTCGCTGAGAATCTCCAGCGGATTGAGCGTCTGAGACTCCGTCCCGCCAAACAGCGTGGACGGATGCATTAACAATCCGTAATCGCTGTAGCTTTCGCCCTGATTCTGCCAGCTACGCATGTGTAACAACAGCCACTCGTCGAGTTTGAGAAAACGGCGGGTTGCCAGAAGCATTCTGGCTTTGGAAATGTTATCTGGCTGGTCCTGTTGTGGCATGGGGTTCCCTGAACAGTTGAAAAATATGGTCTTGCGTTGCACCGGCAGTGTACCGGTCTCCCCTGAAGCAATCAGCGGGATTGGTCTGACTTTATCTATAGTAACGGATCTGAACCGTCGCTGACCAACAAACCCTCTCCACAATATTCATTAATAATATTCCGGAAATTCCTTATTAATTCCAATGATTAGATATCAACTATTAATAAAATCGGGTTCTGAATGATGGAGAAACTGTGAGGTAATTATGGAGAAAAGTACTTTTCGAGCGCGATATAATTAAATGATGAATATCACATTAGGTTATTATTTCTCATAAGAATAAAAAAAACCGACCACAAAGGGTCGGCTGTTGTTTCCACAAGACGGGGAATGAGGGTAATAGAATAACAAATAATGATGATAGCGAGGTGAAGTATATATTATTGTCCGGGATGGGCTTTATCACTTAGTGCGGTGAGCGTGTCATGTATGATATTGTTTTTAATGTATTATTTATTAAATTAGCTTTGAGTGCTTTATTTTAACATCTATCTCAAGGTCTAAAAATGAGCAAAATTGATAAATTGTTACACCTTCTAATAAATAGGAAATATCTTAACTAATCTCGTATCATTTTCTTTCTGGATTAATAGTAATTATATCCTGAGAATGGATTTGCCATGTCGGGCCAAAATTCATACAAGCGTTATGCAATATTTAAAGCAGTCAAAAAACGTGTACTTCACATTCAGTGGCACGGTCCGACACCTATCGAGGACAAAAAATGAAACTCCGTGTTCTTTCACTCATGATCCCTGCGTTGATGGTTGCAGGCTCAGCAAGTGCGGCAGAAGTTTATAATAAAGATGGTAATAAACTGGACCTGTACGGTTTAGTTGATGGTTTGCACTACTTTTCAAACAACGCGGGCAACGACGGCGATCAGAGCTACATCCGTCTGGGCTTCAAAGGCGAAACACAGATCAACGACCAACTGACCGGTTACGGCCAGTGGGAATATCAGGTTCAGGCCAATCAGGCCGAAAGCTCAGACAACACGTCATTCACGCGTTATGGCTTCGCGGGTCTGAAATTTGGTGACATGGGTTCTTTCGACTACGGTCGTAACAACGGCGTAATGTACGACGTTGCCGCATGGACCGACATGCAGCCTGAGTTCGATGGTTCCACCTACGGCGCTGACCAGTTCCTGTATCAGCGTACCAATGGCGTTGCGACCTACCGTAACGACAACTTCTTCGGTCTGGTCGATGGCCTGCATTTCGCTCTGCAGTATCAGGGTAAAAATGACAGCGGCGGTTCTGAACCTGGCACACGTAATGTGCTGACTCAGAACGGCGACGGTTACGGTATGTCCCTGAGCTACGATATTGGCGCGGGCGTGAGTGTGGCGGGTGCATTCTTTAACTCTGACCGTACCGACGAGCAAAACTCCGCAGCCGGCATCATGGGCGACGGTAAAAAAGCCGAAGGTTACACCGGTGGTCTGAAATATGACGCCAACAATGTCTATCTGGCAGCCATGTTTACTCAGGCTTACAACGCTTCACGCTTCGGTTCTACCGACTCAGAAGCTTACGGCTATGCGAACCAGTCTCAGGCATTCGAAGCTTACGCAAGCTACCAGTTCGACTTCGGTCTGCGTCCGTTCGTGGCGTATAACCAAACCCGTGGTAAAGATTTAGGTAGCGATCGTCTGGGCAACAATTACCAGGATCAGGATCTGGTTAAATTCGTCGACCTGGGTGCGACTTACTACTTCAACAAAAACATGTCGGCCTATGTTGACTATAAAATCAACCTGATCGACAGCAGCACCTTCACAGACAACGCCGGTATCAACACCGATGACGTGACTGCGGTAGGTCTGGTGTACCAGTTCTAAGCGTGCCTTTCTCAGACACAGAATAGCGCTTAGTATTGGGTACAAGCAGTCACAGCAGTAAAAGAACGCGGCCTCTGATGGCCGCGTTTTTTGTGCTTAAATTGCGGCGGTTCTCAGGCTGATTTTTGGTGGATCAGATGAAGCGGGGGAGAAACGTCGAGTTCGATGTTCGGGTTCTGGCGAAATTCATGCGGCGTGATATTGAAACGCTTGCGGAACATGTACGTGAAATGCGACTGCGAGCCGAATCCGAAATCCATCGCGATATCAAAAATCGGTGTTTCACTGCTGCTCAGCTGATAGACAGCACTCGCCAGACGGCGCTCCCTGATGTACTTCCCCAGAGAAATGCCGGTCGATTCTTTGAATAATTTCTGCATGTGCCAAAGCGAATAGCCTGAATACTCAGCCAGTTCTTCAAGATGGATGACGCGACCAAGATGGCCTTCAATCCATTTGCTGAGTGCGCAGACGATAGCGATATGAATGTCCTGAGCCATAACCAGTCTGTATTAAGGTTGAATACCGCTATTATACACGACTTCGCCATGATGGCGTGGCAGGTGTTGCTCAGTTGATGGCGTAGCAGGCAATGTGCAGAAATGGCCCGGTGGGCAGAGCGACGGGCGTCGTCTGGCGGGCCATCATGTTAACGTAACAGGATCCAGTGAATTAACCGCGCGATGCCATCGTCAACCACAACGATCCCGACAAGAATAAGAACGATCATAATGACAAAGTTCTTACCGGTTGGCACAGTGATTTCTCCCTCATGAACGCTGTTTACCAGGGGCCGCTACCCTGCATATTGAGCGCAATAATGCCCAGACAAACCGCGACAAAAACAAGAAAAACGATAAGAAGCCGTTTCATTTTTTTCTGACAGAGCGCGCCGCTCTTCCTCCGCGTGGACCTCAACTGACAAAACATCCGCACGTTAACCGCTTCTTCTGATGAGATCCAGCGGGTCAGCGTTTTTTCGTCATTTTTCTACGCTTCGTTTACCCGTCCGTTGCCGGGCGACGCACCAGATCCGTTTTCTGTCCGCCATTAATCACCGTGGTTGGTGGTGTTTCCGGCACCAGCGCATCCGGCGCAATATTCATATGGTTAAGCACTTCACCCATGATGTGCCCGAAAATCGGACCGGCTACCGAGCCACCGAAGTGTTTACCGGCCTGCGGGTTGTTGACCATGACCACCAGCGCGACGCGCGGATTGCTGGCCGGTGCAACACCGGCAGTGTAGTTGATGTAACCGCCATCATATTTGCCGCCAGCCCCCATTTTTTCGGCAGTACCGGTTTTAATCGCTAAACGGTAGCCGGGCACGGCGGCACTGAGGCCGGAACCGCCGGGGAGTGCATCACTTTCCATCATGTGAATAACGGTTCTGACCACGTCGGCGGAAATCACGCGGGTACCGAGAACCGGCGGGGTGACTTTAGTTATCGACAGCGGGCGGTAAATGCCTTCCGCGCCGATGGTCGCGTATTCACGGGCAATTTGCAGCGGCGTGACGCGCAGACCGTAGCCGAAGGAGAATGTGGCGCGTTCGATATCTGCCCAGCGGTCACGGTGCGCCGGGAAATAGCCGCTGCTTTCGCCACCAATCCCTAAATCGGTGGCTTTACCCAGGCCGAATGACTGATAAAGCTGAACCAGCACGTTAGCGGGCATCGCCAGTGCGATATGGGAGACCGCAATGTCGCTGGATTTTTGCAAAATACCGGTGATGGTCAGCGCCGGCCAGTGGCCAACGTCTTTAATCAGGTGACCGTTAACGGTGTACGGATGGGTATCGAGCACGGAATCCGGGCGGATCATGTGACGTGCCAGACCGGCCATCACCACCAGGGGTTTGACTGTGGATCCGGGTTCAAAACTGTCGCTGATCGCCACGTTACGCATGTCTTTGGGCTGAACGCCCGCGTAGTTATTCGGGTTATAAGACGGGTAGGAAGCCATGCCCAGAATCTCACCCGTATTCACATCGACCAGCACGGCCGCGCCGGATTCTGCCTGGTTAACTAACACGCCTTCACGCAGCCGCGAATACAACACGTACTGCATAAAACTGTCGATGCTCAGGTTAATGGTCGGCGGCTGCTGCGGCGCGACTTCTTTCAAAATCCCGATCACGTTGCCGTGGCGATCCTGACGATATTGGCGCATGCCGGGTTTGCCCTGTAGCAGCGCGTTAAACCCTTTTTCGATGCCGTTCAGGCCTTCGTTATCCGTACCAACCACACCGACCAGGTTGGCGGCGGCTTCACTCATCGGGTAATAGCGGCTGTCATCGTTCTGGCTGGTGACGCCACCGAGGTGCAACTGACCGATGTCGGCGGCAATGCCTTCTTCGATTTTGCGGCCGAGATAGACGAAACGACGCTGCGGGTCACTGTTGATGGTTTGCTGCAATTGTGTAAGCGGGACGTTCAGAGCCGAGGCCAGATATTGCCATTTCGGACTGTTGAGATCGCTGTGCAGTTCCAGAATACGGAACGGGTCGGCGATGATGTCTTTCGAGGCGACGCTGAGTGCCAGAGGGTGCCCGTTGCGGTCTGCAATGGTGCCACGCCCGGCGGGGATAATGCTGGAACGCAGTGAACGCGAATCCGCTTCTTTCTCCAGCATGGGCTGGTTGAGTAACTGAAGGTAGCCGACACGGCCAAGCAACAGCCCCAGACAGCACACAATCCCGAGACAAATCAGCGCGAAGCGCTTGGCGTAAAAATGAGGTTGGGCGCTGTTTTTCTTATGGCTCGGTGGCATGGCAGTTTCGCAAAGTCGTTGACGCGTGTGAAGCGAAAAGCGATGTCGCGTCGGGCCATTATCCGGATGACATTAATTCCGGCTGTGCCCGATAAAACGGCGGTTCATCGCTCTGATAGATAATGAATTTTGTATAACACGCACATCTTATATTAAGCCATACCAATGGATTGTTTATTTCAATTGCCCTTTGTAACCAAGTGCAACGGGAAAGCGCCTTTTTACTCCACAGAGAGCCATTCATCGGCTTCTTCAAACATTTCTTCCAGCATTTGGTTTAATTGCGAACGTTCCTGCTTGCTGGCACCGTGCGTATTCAGACCGTTGGCCTGCATCGGTTTCACTTTTACTTCCGCATCAGGGAACATGCGGTGTACCCGCTTAACCAGTTCTGCCTCAATTTTTTCACTGGCGTTAGGGATCCGTGCGACATTCCGTTTGTCAAAAATCAGTTCGACCCGCATAGCTTTCCTCGTTTTCTGGCTGGGAGAAAAATAACTGTTGAAATATACAGTGTTATCTTTGCGGGTCCAAGCAATTTTTAGCGCAGGTTCTGTATGATCCCCAGACTGTTCAGTCGGTCACGGTCATGGGCGCGTCGTAAATCCAGTTCCGGGCCCGCCGGGACAATTCCGGTCGGATTCAGCCACAAAATGCCGTAATAACCTTGCCTGATATGCGCCAGATTGACGGTGTCGCTGATCCCCGGCCATTGGTAGAGTTCTCGCAAATAATTTGAAAGGTTCGGATAGTCTTCAATGCGGCGTACATTGCATTTGAAAGCGCCGTGATACGCGCTGTCGAACCGCACCAGGGTGACGAACAAACGCCAGTCGGCTTCGGTGAGGTATTCGCCGGCGATATAACGGTGGCTGCCTAAATGGGTTTCCAGCGTATCAAGCGTGCTAAAAAGTTGGGTGACGGCGGCGTTGTAGCTTTCCTGTGTTTTCGCAAAGCCGGTTTTGTACACGCCGTTATTGACGTCGTGATAGATAACTTCGTTCCAGCGGTCGATTTCCTCACGCAGCGGGGCAGGGTAGAAGTCATCCTGGTTGCCGTTCAGTGCGTCAAAAGCGTGGTTAAGGATACGGATGATGTCGGCGGATTCGTTATTCACGATGCGGCCTTTCTGGCGATCCCACAACACGGGCACGGAAACTTTGCCGGTGTAATGTGCATCGCTGGCGGTATACAGCTCATGAACGTGGCGGATAGCCGGGATTTTGTCACCGGCGTCTTGCGGTTCATCGAACGTCCAGCCATTTTCGCCAATGACCGGTTGTGCAATAGAAACGGAAATGAATTTTTCCAGCCCTTTCAGATGGCGGAAAATCAGCGTGCGCGACGCCCACGGGCAGAGGTAGGAAACGAAAAGCTGGTAGCGCCCGGCTTCTGGCTCAATGTGTGTTTCACGGAACGCGGTTTCCTCGCGATGAAAGGCACCGTTTTTGATTTCTTCTTTAGCGACGTCGCCGCTTACCCATTTTCCGTTGACCAGTCCCGACACGATGGCTGTACTCCGATAGCGTTTTTATTGTTGATGAACCTACCGTAGCGGTTTTGTATCAGCCCATAAACGACATAATTTTCATAAAGAAGGTCAAATAAACTGAAGGGGATTTTGACGGGAAGCGGAGGGGCTGATTCCATAAAAAAACCAACCGGTTAAGGTTGGTTTTTCAGGTGTCTAGCAAAACGATTAATTGGCCAGGAAGCGTTTTTCGTCAGTCAGTACCTGCAACAGCAGGCCAAGTTCCGGCTTCTGATCTTTAATCCGTTTGCCGTTCGTGTCGAAGGCGCGGTAATCCCCGTCACTTTCCAGCTCCAGCGTCTGGTCCGGCGTGGTGATCACCAGCGTTCCGTCGTCGCTGGTGGTGACCCAGTTATGACGGCGTTTCGCCGCAAACAAATCCTCGCCCTGCGAATAATCTGCCGGTGAAGTCGTGACGTGCAACAGACGCTGCATCAGCGTAGTCATGACATCCGCATGATCGGTCAGTTTGCTGATGCTCTGAGCCGGTGTGCCGGGCCAGTGGATAATCAGCGGAACCTGCAACTGACGGCGGTTCATCGCATTACCCGAACCCCAGGTGCCGTTCTCGTTAAACTCGATACCGTGTGAGGCGGTGATGACCACCACGGTTTTATCCAGATCACCGTGCTCTTTCAGCGATTGCAGCATGACCGCAATTTGCTGATCAACGCTTTGCGCGCCGCGCTGATAACGATGAATAAAGGTATTCCCGACCGGCACGCTGTCGCCGTCCTGACGCAATGTGCTGCTGATGCCGTTCAGGTTAACGTACGAGAACCACGGGCCGTTGCCGCGCACATTCAGCCATTGCTGCCACTGAGAAACCGTCTGTGCATCCGACTGTTTTACCGGCGGCGGTAGCGTGAAGTCGGTCAGCAGCGCCTGACGGTACAGCGGGCTGTCAAAGCCGTCGGAGGCAAACAGACCAAATTCATAACCTTGTTGCTCCAGCGATGTCACCAGCGCAGAAGGTTTACGTGCGGCCAGAATGCCCTGCATATAGGTCGGCGAAATTCCGTAGAACAGGCCAAACTGGCCGGTGTCGTTACGGTTGCCGGAGCTGAAATGCTGGTCAAAACGAATATTCTGTTTGGCAAAATCCGCCAGCGCAGGCATGTCCTGATTCAGCGTCGCTTCATGTACGCCGTCCAGCACCACCATCAGCAGATTATATTTCGAGCCGGTTTTAGCAAAACTGATGCTGTTCAGCGGATATTCCACCGCCAGCGCTTCCGGATTTCCTTGCTCAATCAGCCGCTTCTGGTATTCCTCGGCATTCAGCAGGCCGTGTTTTTCGAGGAATTTACGCGCCGTCATCGGATATGACAGCGGAAGATTCGCGCGCTGCATGGTAATCGGGCGATAGAAATTCGCATCCGCCCAGATGTACATCAGGTGCGACGCAAAGAAGCTCACGATAAACAGCACAACGATGGGCTTGGCGAAATTCCGGCGGTTCAGGCTGCGCAGCTTTTGCCACGCCCAGGTGCCGAACAGCATTTCGAGCAGGAAAATGACCGGCACGGCAATAAACATCAGCTGCCAGTCGCGGGCCATTTCGCCCTGACCTGGGTTGACGACCAGTTCCCAGACCACCGGATTGATATGCAGGTGGAAGCGGGTGAACACTTCGGTGTCGACCAGAATCAGCGTCAAACCTGCCGTCGCGAGGATCGCAGATAAAAAGCGCAACAGCCGTTGCGACATCACCACGAACGTCAGCGGGAAGATAATCAACAGATAGGCGGAAAAACCGATAAAGCTGAAATGCCCGATCCAACTGACCAGCGCGTAAATACGCCCTTCCAGAGAAGAAGGCCAGTCAGAAACAAACAGGTAGCGGCTGCCGATCCCAAGAATCAACAGGATATTAAACAGGGCGAACCAGTGACCCCAGCTGATCATCTGGGAAACTTTTTCGCGATAGCGCTGACTATTTGTCACCATGAGAGGGTCTGGGCAATGAGTGAATTAATGGGCTTTATCTTCTCTTATCGACGCTTGCAAAGCTTTAGCAAAAGATTGGGACAGGGCTTTGCGCTGTGCAGGAGCGACGCTGGTATTAATAAGGTTCGTCACCATATTGCCCAAAACCATCAAAGAAAGGTCGGTCGGGGCGCGGTGTTTTTCCAGAACAGTTGCCAGCTCGGAAAGGATCTGTTCAACGTGTTCGTCACTGTAACGGGATGATTGTGCCATAGAGTAATGTGCTTCTTGATCTGACAAAGTCCAATATCTTAGCCGATCACGCCACCACTTTCCGCATTTTTATGTCCCCTTCATACTTCGGGTGGCAGATGCGGGAACCAGTTGCGGCTTTGGCGCTTCGGTGTTTGAATACGCCCCGCAGGCAAACCCTTCTTACACGGCTGCAATTCTTACAGGAGAAAGTCCCCATGAGTCTGGATATTGAGCAGATCGCTCTGCACCAGTTGAATAAACGTGATGAGCAAACGCTGGATGTTGTGCTGCGCGATACGCTTTTGACGCCGAATGCCGCCGTTGATGAAATGATGGCAGAGCTGCACCGCGTTTACAGCGCGAAAAGCAAAGCGTACGGCCTGTTCAACGAAGACAGCGAACTGGCAGCATCGCTGCGCAGTTGCCGTAAAGGGGACGATGATTTCCTGTCATTCAGCCGTGCCGCGACCGGGCGTCTTCGTGATGAGCTGGCAAAGTATCCGTTCGCAGAAGGCGGCGTGGTACTGTTTTGCCATTACCGTTTCCTGGCCGTGGAATATTTGCTGGTGGCCGTGCTTAACAGCCGCAGCAGTATGCGCGTCAACGAACAGCTGGACGTCAGCAGTATTCATTATCTGGATATCAACCATGCCGATATCGTGGCGCGTATTGATCTGACCGAGTGGGAAACCAATCCTGAATCCACACGCTACCTGACCTTCCTGAAAGGCCGCGTAGGGCGCAAAGTGTCGGATTTCTTCATGGATTTCCTGGGCGCAGCCGTCGGTCTGGATACCAAAGCGCAGAACCGGGGTTTGTTACAGGCGGTCGACGATTTCTGTACCGAAGCGCAGCTCGATAAAAACGAGCGTCAGAATTATCGCCAGCAGGTCTATACCTACTGCAACGAGCAGTTGCAGGCGGGCGAAGAAATTGCGCTGGATGATTTATCCGAAGAGCTGCCGCCGTGGAATGACAAGAAATTCAAAGAATTCACGCAGGAGCAAGGTTATCAGCTGGAAGAAACGTTCCCGGCCGATCGCAGCACGTTGCGCCAGCTCACCAAATTTGCCGGCAGCGGCGGCGGAATTAGCATTAATTTTGATGCCATGCTGATGGGCGAACGTATTTTCTGGGATCCGGCGACCGATACGCTGACCATTAAAGGCACGCCGCCGAACCTGCGGGATCAGTTACAGCGTAAAGCGGGCAAATAAATACCCGAAGATAGCGCGATCCGCTCCCTCCCCTGCGAAGGGGAGGGCTGGGGTGGGGTATTGAAGCAGAATCATTGCGTTAAGTTTACTTTAACGGAGTGTTTGCCCTTAAAACCCCCTCCCGGCCTTAATGCCGCTCGCTTAAGAACGAGCGGCTTTCTTTTTAGTTGGATACTTTGCAGGGCGAGCCAGTACTTCTCTTGGATAAGCTGGCCTTTTGCGTTTTTCAGGTAAGATTAATCGCTTACCTGACTCTCGTAAGTCTCTTAGTTTTCTAGGTATTGTTCCCGGCGTTCGCCCTGAACACCACAAAAATTCCTCTTGTATCAGCCGCAATGCATTTATGAAGCTTATGCGCAAAGGGTGGACATTGAAGTCATCAGCCATTCGCCTCATTTCCAATCGAACGAGATTGTAACTAATTAATATTCCCCAAATTTCCTGGTAGATCCCCGCCGGTTTTTGGCTTCTTAAGATATTTGTATTTCCCAACTGACTGCATTTTAGCTCGCTGTAACCTTGTTCTATTTCCCATCTTTCCCAGTACACTTGAATGATGTCTTCGAAAGGATATTTTTCAGGGTCTTTCATTGATGTAATGAATTCTTTTATCTCTCCAGAAGGTTTTATTATCAATACCTTACGAGCCAACCATGTGTGGGGAAGATGCGGGAACTGTTTTCTGGCCTGCGGAGAAACCGGCATTTCAATAAGCTGATCGTATTCAGAATACTGCTCGATAACTTTGTGCCTCATTTTACTTTTCACCGGTGTTAGCCAGTGTGTATTCGCTCCTGCGCCTTCCCAGGAAAGTAAAAGTTCTGCGGAAAAGTAAGCCCGGTCAAAGAGGGTCAGTGAGTTTTCCTGAACGGAGCTAACCAACTGTTGTGCATAATATATTTCGCTGTTCTTTACCGGCCCAAATGCAACATCAGTGATCAAATGACTGCGCGCAGACATAAGCGCAACGAGTAAAACCGAAGGGAATGAGTTACTACCGGAAGCAAAACCAAAGGATTTATTCTCAGGAGTATCCGGGGCTCTGAATTGGGTTCCGTCGACGCTGAATACTTTGAGGCCACATACAAATTTTTCCGTATCTTCTTTGTCCCACTGCTCAGAGGTGGAATAGAAAAGATGTCGAAGGGGCTCGAACCCCAGGCGCTGCCTGGCTTTGACCAGACTACTCGTTGCCATGGGCGAGAAATTACCGTGGCTGTCAGGAAAGGCTAAATCGAGTTTATCGCAGACATCAGAAATAGAACGGTTACGCATCAAAGCAATTCCAAGGACAAGCCAGACGACCTGTTCAGCGGGAAATCTTCGTCTGCGAACAGTCGCTCTGCCGGTTTGACTGAGAGCTTGTTCAATCCATTCGAGAGGAATATTTTTTTGAAAAGAATCAATAGATTCAGGGTAGTTAAATGCGGCGGCAACCTGAAGTTGTTCGGAAAGTAGGCTCATAAGGTGTCTGGCTCAAACGATGTTTGAGCCAGATTGTCGCCTAACTGCAGGATCGTTCAAGTTCTCTTAAACGATCAGCATTACTCCCGGCCTCCCCCTTCGCAGGTGGAGGAGCAGGAAACTGGCAAATCGCAGACAATAAAAAACGCCGCCTATATTGCTATGGCGGCGTTTTTTATTTGTTCTCGCACGGCGTCCCGATGCGCAACAACTCAGTCAGCGATTAAACGCGAACGAAGTCGATGTGAGCCAGTTTTGGCTTGAACGGGTGACGCTGTACAGCCTGAACTTTAACTTTGGTTTCTTTACCGTCGATAACCAGAGTAATAGCTTCAGAGTAGAACTCCGCTTTAACTTCCATGTTCTTAACAGAATCATGGTCCAGTTTGATAGAAACTGGAGCAGCTGAGCCACCGTAAACGATAGCTGGGAATTTGTTTTCTAAACGCAGGCGGCGGCTCGCACCCTTGCCCTGCTCGTCCTGTGGACGTACTTCTACATTGATAGTGAACATGTCTGTTTCTCTATATAGATACTGTTTGTTTTAAAACAAGAGCCCCGCCACCTGCGACCGAGTGACGAGTTGAGTACTGCACGCTTCCACACAAGGCGAAAGCGGGCGGTATGATACCGGAGCAGGGCACTTGCAGCAATATAAATAGCCGGTTTCAGGTTATTTACTCACCCGCGCAGCTCATTGGCGCGCCGGTAACGCCCTTCATAATCGAACATCTTCTCACGCACCTGCCAGAACTGGCCTTTCATCCGCGCGACGACAAAATCCGGATGACGCAGTAAAACCTGCTGCGCCACGATATCTGCGGCTGATTTCCATTCCAGCGGCACGCCCGGTGCGCGCTGATGCGGGCGCAGAAAATTATGCAAAAACGCCATCCGCTGGGCGGGCGTTTGCAGGCGGAAACGCTCGGAAACGTCCGCGCCGTCCTCATCGTAATAGGTGATTTTCAGCCATTCGCCTTTGTCGTCGCGCCCGTGTTCAAGATTCATGCCGCCGCAGCGCAAGACCAGCGCATCTTTCAGGCGCAGCGCGGCCTTCAGCATATCGTCCGGGTCGACCAGAATTTCCTGACACTGATGACAGCGCCGCGCCGCAATATCGTTTTCCGCGCCGCAGTGCGGGCAGCTTTTGAAGCGGAAACGGAAATCACACTGCTCGCGGTTGCCGTCGTCATCTTCCAGCACGCCCTGACAGCGGCGGCCAAAATGTTCTATAACCGTGCCGTCTTCGGTGGTCTTTCCCCAGAATATATTGGCGAAACCGCAGGCCGGGCAGAAGACCTGCACCGGTTTGTTGTCGCCCGCCGGTTTGTGACTGCCCACTTCCGGCGTAAACAGGTCATGCGGATTGCCGGCGTAATCGAGGATCAGGCAATCCGTTTTGCCCGGCGACAGACGCAGCCCGCGCCCGACAATTTGCTGATAAAGGCTGACCGATTCGGTGGGGCGCAAAATGGCAATCAGATCCACATGCGGCGCGTCAAAGCCGGTGGTCAGCACTGAGACGTTCACCAGATAGCGCAGTTCCTGTTGTTTAAAGGCGGTGATCAGCCGGTCACGCTCGATGGCGTGGGTTTGTGCGCTGATCAGCGCCGCTTCGCCTTTGGGCAGCAAACCGAAAATCTCACCGGCGTGTTCCACCGTTGAGGCAAAAATCATCACGCCTTTGCGGTCGTGTGCGAACTCAACAATCTGGCTGATGATGTGCGGCGTAATACGTTTTTGCTGACGCAGCTCATCGTTAAGATCCGCCTCGCTGAACAGTCCGCTGCTGTTGGCCTGTAAGCGGCTGAAATCATAGCTAACCACCGGCATATCGAGCCGTTCCGGCGGCACCAGAAAGCCGTTTTTGATCATATAACGCAACGGCAATTCGTAAATGCAATCGCGGAAAAGACTGCTGGAATCGCCGCGCACAAAGCCCTGATGGTGATACTGATAAATCCAGCCTTTACCCAGACGATAGGGCGTTGCCGTCAGGCCGAGCAGACGCAGACGCGGGTTTTGCGCTTTGAGATGGCCGATGATTTGCTGGTACTGGCTTTTATCGTCGTCGGAAATGCGGTGGCACTCGTCGACAATCAGCAGGGAAAACTCGCCGCTGAATTCCGCCAGATTGGGCGCGACGGACTGCACGCTGCCGAACACCACTTTGCCGCTGCTTTGTTTGAGATTCAGACCCGCCGCGAAGATATCCGCTTCCAGCCCGTAAGAGAGGTATTTGCTGTGATTCTGCGCCACCAGTTCTTTGACGTGTGCCAGAACCAGTACGCGTCCGCGCGCCACCCTTGCCAGCTCGGCAATCACCAGGCTTTTTCCGGCACCGGTAGGCAATACGATCACCGCCGGTTCATCGTGCTGGCGGAAATGACGCAGCGTGGCGTCTACGGCATCCTGCTGATAGGGGCGAAGGGTAAAAGCGGTCACGGGAAGAATCACCTCAGACTGACTGATAAAAAAAGCCTGTTAATAACGATCACTGTTAATAACGATCACTGTTAATAACTACAGTGGTGAAGTATGCCAAGAAATCTGGCCAATGGCGATCTGCAATCAAATCACCTGCCGTGAATGTTTAGCCTGCTTATTTTCCTCTTCCTCCTAGGATGCGGAGCCAAGCGCGGCTATACTCTCTCGCTCAATGCGGCAGTCAATCTGCCCCCTCGAAGTAATCATCACTCGTTGCAGCCAGACGAACTGACAGTATTACGAATCGAACAACCCTGAACCCTGTCAGTTGCCCTGTTGCAGCGGCGGGGTCTTGTGTTTTATCAGTAACGCGATCACTCAGATCGCCACGAAGGCAAGACTATCCAATGCGTCTGGACAAGTTTCTATCTCAGCAATTAGGTGTAAGCCGCGCGCTCGTTTTACGTGAGCTGCGCAACAAACGTGTCACCGTTGACGGCGAAATCGTCAAAACCGGCTCGATGAAAATCAGCCCTGAACAGCGCGTCGAGTTTGACGGCAATGTGCTGGATCAAATCACCGGCCCGCGTTATTTCATGCTCAACAAACCGCAAGGTTACGTGTGTTCCACCGATGACCCGGATCATCCGACCGTGCTGTATTTCCTCGAAGAACCGGTGGCGTACAAACTGCATGCCGCAGGGCGTCTGGATATCGACACCACCGGTCTGGTGTTAATGACCGACGATGGCCAGTGGTCGCACCGCATCACTTCGCCGCGCCATCATTGTGAGAAAACCTATCTGGTGACGCTCGAAAATCCGCTGGCTGACGACACCGCCGCGCAGTTTGAAGCGGGCGTTCAGCTGCATAATGAAGATTCCCTGACCAAACCGGCGACACTCGAGCAAATCGAAGAGAAACTGGTGCGTCTGACCCTCAGCGAAGGCCGTTACCATCAGGTAAAACGCATGTTTGCGGCGGTCGGTAACCGCGTGGTCGCGCTGCACCGTGAGCGGATCGGCGAAATCGTGATGGATGAAGATCTAGAACCGGGCCAGTACCGGCCTTTAACTGAGCAGGAAATTGCCAGCGTTGGCGTTCCCACGCGCTAGTTTTTCTGTCAACTGGAGCAGCTGAAAGTGCAAGAAAAACCGGTATCCCACATTGGACTGATTTTCATCCTGGGATTGATATCGATGCTGATGCCGTTGGCTATCGATATGTATCTGCCAAGTATGCCCGTTATCGCCGAGGAATATGGTGTGGCGGCGGGCAGCGTGCAAATGACCCTCAGCGCCTATGTGCTGGGTTTTGCGATAGGGCAGCTGTTTTACGGACCGATGGCAGACAGCCTCGGGCGTAAGCCGGTGATCTTCTGGGGCGTACTTGTCTTTGCTGTGGCGGCCGGTGCCTGTGCGCTCGCGCAGTCCGTCGAACAGCTGGTGTGGATGCGTTTCTTGCACGGTTTAGCGGCGGCGGCGGCCAGTGTGGTCATTAACGCGCTGATGCGCGACATGTTCACCAAAGACGAATTCTCGCGAATGATGTCTTTTGTGGTGCTGGTGATGACCGTTGCGCCGCTGCTCGCCCCAATGCTCGGCGGCCTGCTGATGGCGATTTTCAGCTGGCACGCGATTTTCTGGGCGATGGCGATTGCGGCTTTGATCGCCGCCACGCTGGTGGGCGTTTACATCAAGGAAACGCTGCCCAAAGAGCGGCGGCAAAAATTCCATCTGCGCACCACCATCGGCAACTTCGTCTCCCTGTTCCGCCACAAGCGCGTGCTGAGCTATATGCTGGCGAGCGGCTTCTCGTTCGCCGGTATGTTCTCTTTCCTCAGCGCCGGACCGTTTGTTTACATCGAACTCAATCACGTTTCGCCGCAGCATTTCGGTTTCTATTTTGCGCTCAACATCGTGGCGCTGGTGATCCTGACGCTGATTAACAGCCGTAACGTGCGCCGTGCGGGCGCGGTGAAAATGTTCCGCTTCGGCCTGTTTGTTCAGCTGACGATGGGCATCTGGCTGCTGGTGGTCTGCGCGTTCGGGCTGCCGTTCTGGGCGATGGTGATTGGTGTGGCGGGCTATGTCGGCGTGATTGCGATGGTGACCTCCAACGCGATGGCGGTCATCATGGATGACTTCCCGCACATGGCGGGCACCGCGGCTTCGCTGGCCGGAACGATTCGTTTTGGTACCGGCGCGGCGATTGGTTCGGTACTCTCCCTGTTTACCGCCAAAAGCGCCTGGCCGATGGTCGGTTCGATGGCGTTTTGCGTGATTGCCGCCACATTGCTGTATCTTTACGCCAGCCGTCCGGCGAAAGGCGCGACATCAGCCACCTGATGTAAACTCCCCGGTGAAGGGGAGTTTATTCTTCTATCCCACGATCTCTGCTTTTATCCCCTGAACCCGGCGTGCCGCTTTGGCGCGGGCATATTCATCTGCCATCGCTTTAGCTTTTGCGCCGGGGATCAGCGCCATATCGCACTCTTTCGGCAACAGCGTCGTCACCAGCGCGGCAATCAGCAGGGACGCGACCAGCGCATAAATCGCCGTACTCTGGCCGTACAGGCTGACTAACACGCCAACCAGATATGGGCCGCAGAAACCCCCGAGATTCCCCAGACCGTTAATCACACCGCGGGCGCTGCCTGCCACTTCCGGCGTGGTCACTTTGCCCGGAATGGTCCAGAAGGCGCTGGTCGCGGCTTGCAGGAAGAACCCGGCACCGACCAGAAACCCGTAGGCCGCCATAATGTTATGACCAAACGTGACCGATGCGGCCAGACAGGCGGCGAAACCACACAACGGCAGGGCGATAAACAGGCGGCGTTTGCCGGTTTTATCGGACAGCACGGACATCGCCAGAATCCCCAGCATTGTGCCCACGTAAGGGATAATCGCCAGCATACCGACTGAACTCATGTCGCCGCCAGTCAGGTTTTTCAGGATGGTCGGCAACCACAGCGTGTAGCCGTAAATCCCGGTCTGGTAGAAGAAGTTAATGACGATCAGTTTGACGATAGATTTATTGCGAAAAACCTCTTTGAGCGGCGCGTTATTCACCGGTGCCAGCGCCCGCAGGGCTTCGCGTTCACGGTTTAATTCGGTGACCAGATAATCGCGTTCGCGCTCAGACAGCCATTTCGCTTCTTCCGGACGGTCGCTGATGGTGAACCACCAGAACAGCATGACCACGAAAGATAATGCCCCTTCGATGATGAACAACCAGCGCCAGTCGAGCGTATCCAGGATCAGGCCGGACAGCGGCGCGGTAATCATCCCGCCGAGCGGCGCGAACATCAGTACATACGCATTGGCGCGGCCACGTTCTTTATCCGGGAACCAGTTGCTGACCATCGTCAGCACCACCGGCAACATCCCGCCTTCCGCCACACCGAGCGCAAAACGCAGGAACAGCAGCTGATACTGGTTAGTGATAAAGCCGGTCAGAATGGAAATCACCGCCCAGGCAATCAGCGAGCAGGCGATGAATTTACGGCCGCTGCCGTGAACCGCCAGGCTTCCGCCGGGCACCTGCAAAAACAGATAACCAATGAAGAAGATACCGGCAGCCAGACCGGCCATTGAGGCGGTGATGCCTAATTCGGCATCCATCCCGCCGGGCATGGCGAAACTAATATTGACCCTGTCCATGAAGGAAATAATACAGGCGATAAGAATGGGCGTTATGACACGTAACCAGCGGGCCTTAGGAATTTTATTATTCATCGTCTTTCCTCTGTGTGCTTGTATCCGGCGATGACCTAATAAAAGCATTTTGAGGAAAGTATTTCGTGACAGGCGTCACGTTGAATTATGTTAAGAAAAGGTGTTACCCGCAACGTGATCCTGCACCGCAGTTGGCGTGCAGAGCGAAAGGCGGGGAATTGCGGAAAAGGACAGGTTAAATCGTGCCGCCGAGGGAAATCCGGTAGTGCAAATCGACACGCTCGATGGTAGGCAGATTATTGATTTTTTTAAGTAATATCTCGGCGACAACCTTGCCCATTTCAAAGCGCGGCGTAATAACGCTGGCCAGCAACGGCGTGGTCGCCAGCCCGATATCCAGCCCGTGAAAACCTGAAATCGCCATGTCCTGCGGGACGCGGATGCCCAGTTTCAGACATTCCTGTAACACGCCGACCGCAATATCGTCGTTGGTACACAAAATTGCATTGGTCTGGGGATACAACTGACGTGCCATCGATAACATTCCGGCACCGATAGACACCGATGAAACCTTATTCGGCGTGATATGCACCGGCGTCAGCCCGCGTTCAGTCATTGCCCGGCTGTAGCCCTGATAGCGTTTCTGGTCACGCGCGTCTGACATCGAACCGAAATACACCACATGCTCTTTGCCGCTGGCGAGCAGCGTATTCGCCATGTCATATCCGGCCTGCTGATTATCAAAACCCACCGCAATACGGCCATTCTGATCGTCGAGATCCATCACCTGCGCGACGGGAATTTCAGCCGCATTCAGATACTTATCGGCTTTGAGCGTATGCACGGAATCCGTGAGGATCAGCCCCGCCAGCTGATAACCGAGCAGGTTGATAATGTGTTCTTCTTCGCGGTCTTTGCTGTAATCGTAATTCACCACCAGCGTCTGGTAGCCGTGCGCGGACGTCACGGACTCAATACCTGCAAGCAAATCGGAGAAAATCTGATTGTTAAAAGAGGGCACCAGAATGCCGATGCGCGGCGCTTTGGCCGGTCCGCGGGCTTCTTCCAGCGGATAACCGACTTCTTCCATGACTTTGGTAATACGCTCGCGGGTTTCGGGAGAGACTTTTTCCGGCGTGCGCAGAAAACGGCTGACCGTCATCTTGGTCACATCTGCCAGTTGGGCGATGTCCTGTAATGTCACGCGCTGGTTTCTCATGCGGGTTTTCCCTGATCATTTCCCTAAAATATACCTGATTATTGAAACAGAAAGCGCCGGAGATTGTTATCAAAATGATGATGATCACATCGGGAGTAACAGGGTTTTTTAACATTCTTCAAAGTGATCTGCATCACAGTTTGGCGACGGGTAAACCGTTGTAGTGGGGCTAACTTTTTCTAAGCAGCTTTTTAATAAGGCCAACGTCATGACAAATCTCTTCTCACTGGATAACAAAAAGATACTGGTCACCGGTTCCACGCGCGGTCTGGGTTTCCTGCTGGCGAAAGGGCTGGCGCAGCACGGGGCGGAAATTATCGTCAACGGCACGCAGCAGGAATCTACCCAAAAGGCCGTTGAAGCGCTGCGGGCAGAAGGATTTATCGCGCACGCCGTGTCCTTTGATGTCACGAACAGCCAGGCGGTGAATCAGGCGATTGACCATATCGAAAAGACCATTGGCCCGATTGATGTGCTGGTGAACAACGCGGGGATCCAGCGCCGCCACAAATTTACCGATTTCCCTGAAAAAGACTGGGACGACGTGATTGCAGTAAATCAGAAGTCTGTTTTCCTCGTGTCGCAGGCAGTTGCGCGTTACATGATTACGCGCGAGCGCGGCAAAATTATCAATATCGGTTCGATACAAAGTGAGCTGGGCCGCGACACCATCACGCCGTACGCCGCCTCCAAAGGCGCGGTGAAAATGCTGACGCGCGGGATGTGTGTCGAACTGGCGCGCTACAATATTCAGGTGAACGGCATTGCGCCGGGCTATTTCAAAACCGACATGACGCAGGCGCTGGTCGATAACAAAGAGTTCTCCGAATGGCTGTGCAAACGCACGCCAGCCGCGCGCTGGGGCAATCCGGAAGAGCTGGTCGGCGGCGCGGTGTATCTGTCATCGAAAGCATCAGACTTCGTTAACGGGCATCTTTTGTTCATCGACGGCGGAATGCTGGCCGCAGTTTGATCCCCGTCATCCTTCAGGCAGCCTCTTCGTTGGCTGCGTTCGTTCACCCCGGTCACTTAGTGATCTAAGCTCCCGGGGATTCACTCATTTGCCGCCTTGATGCAACCCGAATGATTTAGGGGATGGGAAAGAAAATTATGAGCAAAATCGCACTGGTCACCGGCGGTGGCAGCGGTATCGGGCTGAGCGCCGCGAAATCGCTGGCGGGTATTGGTTTTACGGTCATTCTGGCGGGGCGCAATAGGGAAAAACTGGCGCAAGCCGTGACACAGTTTGCACCGGGGCAGGCGGTGGCGCGTCAGCTGGATGTGACCAGCCCGCAGTCGGTCGCCGCGCTGTTTGCGGATATTCAGGAAAGCTTCGGGCGGCTGGATTTACTGTTTAATAACGCCGGAAACAACGTCAAGGATGTGCCCATCGATGAGCTTGCTGTGGAAGACTGGCTTTCGGTGATCAATACCAATCTGACCGGCGCATTTTTGTGTACGCAGGCGGCGGTCAAACTGATGAAATTGCAGTCTCCGCAGGGCGGCCGCATTATCAATAACGGCTCGGTTTCTGCCCAGTCGCCGCGTCCGAATTCCGCCCCTTACACCGCCAGCAAACACGCCATTACCGGCCTCACCAAATCCACGGCGCTCGATGGCCGCGCATTTAATATTGCGTGCGGACAGATTGACGTCGGCAACGCCGCAACGGATATGGGCAATAAAGTACTGGCAGGGAGGATGCAGGCCGACGGGCATATTGCCGAAGAGCCGGTCATTGCGGTGGAGCGCGTCGGTGAATCCGTGGCGTTTATGGCCGGATTGCCGTTGGGCACTAACGTTCTGACCATGACGGTGATGGCCAGCGCCATGCCGCTGGTCGGGCGGGGTTAAGATTCTTTGTGTTTACCGCATTTAAAAAAAACGACCCGAACCGGGCCGTTTTGCATTTCATCTTTCCTGATTATGCCTTTCTGACTTTACGCTTTCTGCCGAGCCAGAAAATCAGCACCAGCAGAATGATCACGCCAATGACCATCGCCGGCGCCATGAACGGTTGCAGTTTTGCCAGAAGTGTCACCGGGCCGCCTGCGCGTAATACCGCCACATCCTGCGCGCTGACCTGAACGCCTG
This sequence comes from Rahnella sikkimica, assembly GCF_002951615.1. Lineage (GTDB taxonomy): Bacteria > Pseudomonadota > Gammaproteobacteria > Enterobacterales > Enterobacteriaceae > Rahnella > Rahnella sikkimica. The sequence continues at coordinate 430,572 of NZ_CP019062.1, forward strand.
CGTTGCCGTAGTTTTTCAGCACATAGTTGGAGATCTCCGCAATCTGCTGGTCGTCGAGCTGACCTACATACGAACCCACGCCAAATTTCGGCATCAGAACATGATGGTCGCCCACCTGACGATCGACGCCGTAAAGAATGGCGGAAATCAGGTTCGACGCATTTCCGAGGCCGGTCGCGGTGTTGTTAAACAGCGACGGATACGCCTGATTCTTGCTGCCTGAGCCGTCCGGCTGGTGGCAGCTGGCGCAATATCCGCTGAACAATGCCGCACCGTTGTCGAGGGTTTTGTTCGCGTTAAACGGATGCGCGCCGCGCAGACCGTCTTCCACATTCACCGGATTACCGAAGGTATCTGCCGCCTGTGTATCGCGCGGATCGCGAACCGGCGTGCTGTTTTTCAGGTAGAAGGCAATCGCGTTCAGATCGGTGTCAGACATATATTGCAGGCTGTTTTGCACCGCTTCCGCCATACCGCCTGCGGCCTGGTTTTTCCCGGCGGTCCGGCCTGTTTTCAGGTATTCCACCAGCTGAGCCTGCGACCAGTTGCCGATGCCGCTGACCGGATCAGAACTGATGTTCGGCGCGTACCACGGACCGACCATGCCGCCCGCCAGCGGTTTATCCGTCACCGAACCCATCATCAGGTTACGCGGCGTATGGCACGTGTCGCAGTGTCCGGCACCGTTTACCAGATACGCGCCCCGGTTCCATTGCTCGCTTTTGGTCGGATCGGGCTTAAACGGCGTGCTGTCGAGATACATCAGGTTCCAGCCCGCCATCGCAATACGCATGTTGAACGGGAAAGGCAGGGCGGTTTCGGTATTCGGCTGTTCGACCGGCTTCACACCTTGCTGGAAATAGACATACAGCGCGTGCATATCGGCATCGCTCATATGGCTGTAAGAGGTGTAAGGCATGGCCGGATACAGATTTGCACCGTCCGGACGCACCCCTTCGCGCACGGCGCGGGTGAACTGTTCTTCGGTGTAATTCCCGATACCAAACGGCTTCGACGGCGTGATGTTGGTGGTGTAAATCGTGCCCATCGGCGAATGGATTTCATATCCGCCTGCGAAAGGTTTTCCCCCTTCGGGTGCCGTATGGCAGGCCTGACAGTCTGCGGCCGTCGCGACTTCCTGGCCCTGACGGACGAGTTCAGCCTGATTGTCCTGTGCGGCGGCAAAACCGCTCAGGGACGCACTTAACAGGCAGGCGGTGAGAAGTTTTTTCATGCTGCACCTGCCAGTTTTTTTGACATATCGTCGGCGGCTTTCAGCGCCAGCGCGGCCATGGTCAGCGTACTGTTCACCACGCTGGAAGACGGGATCGCGCCGCCGCCCGGTAACCACAGGTTGGCATGATCGTGCGTCCGGCAGTCGCCGTTGACCACGGAATCCTTCGGATCGTTGCCCATAATCGTGCCGCCCATGATGTGGTTGTTGGCGTTCAGGCTGGTAGTGATGTTGAATTCTTCCGCCATAAACAGCGAGCCGATGTGCTCAAGTTGTTTATGCGCCGCTTCCGCGCCTTTACGCACGTAATCGCCGACGTCGTAATGAATGTCCGGGCATGGCAGACCGTGCGGATCTTTACGGGTTTTGCTCAGCGTCAGGCGGTTATCCGGATCCGGCAACGGCTCCAGGCTGATGGACAAGTCCACCCCGAAGATAGAGCGGCGGCGGATTTCTTCGTCCAGCTCCTGACCCACCAGCCCCATCTGCAACGCTTTGGTCGTCGCCGGGATCACGCGGCTGATGTTGTTGAGGATCATTTTGTTGGCAGAATAATCTTTGCGGAAGTCACCGTCGCGCGGGCCGACCAGACAGCTGCTCTGCGCCGGACCACGGCCAATCCACAGCGGCTCTTTGGCGATGAACGTACAGTGGAAACCGGAGTGGTCCATCATGTTACGGCCCACGTGATCAGAGGAGTTGGCGATACCGTTCGGGTTTTTGTCATTGGCCGCCATCAGCAGCAGACGCGGCGTCTCAATGCCGTTACAGGCCAGCGCGAACACTTTGCCGGTCGCTTTGTGGGATTTTTTCTGGTTATCCAGCCAGTGAACCGCCGTCACATTGTTGTTTTCGTCGGTATCAATCTTGTAAACCACGGCTTCGGCCAGCACCACGGCACCTTTGTTTTCGGCGCGTTCGACGTGCGCGATACCGTTGTACATCGCGCCAATCGGGCAGATGGGCTGGCAGTTGTTATTGCCGCAACAGGTCGGGCGGCCGTTCCACGGACGGGTGCTTCGGCCCTGCGGAATGGGTACCGAGCGGTAACCGTGCGGGTTCACAATCTCGGCAAAACGCGTATCGCCATAGCCGTAAGGAACCTGTTCCATCGGATAAGGTTTGCTGCGTTCAGAAGGGGATTGCAGCTCAGGATCGTTCGGGCCTGCAACGCCGATTTCTTCTTCTGCGCGGCAGTAATAGGGTTCGAGTTCTTCATATGAAATCGGCCAGTCGCGGCCCACGCCGTAAAGCGTTTTCATTTTGAAATCGTTCGGAACATGACGCCAGCAGGATGCCGCCCAGTGCCAGGTGGTGCCACCGACGGTGCGCAGGTAACCTTGCTTGAAGCTGCCCGCACTCGGCCCGGTCAGATGAACGTAGTTATTTTCCGGGAAGTACAGCGGCGCCGGGGCGTTTTCTGACTGCGGATACAGCCCCTGAAAATCAGAGCCCGCACGGTTATCGAACGGCATGTTGCGCCAGTTTTCGACGGCCTGCGCACGCTCTATGCGTAATCCGGCTTCCAGCACCAGAACGGAATAGCCTTCGCTGACCAGCTGATCGGCAATCATGCCGCCAACGACGCCGGAACCGACAACAATCACATCAGCAGACGCATCGCCGTCTGCGGTAAATTCAGGTTTTTTCATCAGGCTTTGCTCACATCAGATTCTGAAGTACGGGTAAAACGATCGGCGTTCATGGATTCAGGCATGGCGGCATCAGGCGGCGCGGCGGTGAAGTACAGCGGGCCGTTGCCGCAGTAGGTCGGCACGATCAGGCCGTCGCTCACCGGGCGATACATCAGCGCCTCTTTATAGGAGACTAAAATGGAATCGATTCCATGTCCGACCGTGCCGGTATACCAGGCGGTGACGATGCTCGTCACCAGTTCGCCCAGACCGTTCTGCTGCGCGGCTTTCTGCAAATCTTTCGCGGCCTGCCCCGGTTTAACCAGTGCGTGCAGTTTGCTGACCTGAGCCGGGAAGTCAGGCTGCGAGCGGAAGAAGGCATTGAAAATCTGAGCCGACGTTCCTTCGCTGATATTTTTATGCTCGGTGATGGCCTGTGATAACAGATAGAACTGACCGAAGATCACCGGTGACTGCGTGGCGGTTTCTTTCTCCGCCTGGCTCAGGAAGGGAAAGCCGAGCAGGGTCGTTGCGACCATTGCGGAGGTCAGCCCTTTAAGCAGCTCGCGACGACTGAAACCGGTTCCATTTTTGATGTTATTGCTTGCCATGATTGAAGGATCGTTTTCCATCTCATTTCTCGCTGGGATTGGGTGTGAACTAAATAACTCAGGATTTGCTTATCTGATTCTTATTATATGTCGCTAATGTCGAGACTTATCAGTAGGTTGATGATGACCGGCTGTCTCTGCGATAGGGTATACCAGTAATAACGATGCGGATGATAAGCCAAAAAAGAAGAAATCGTGCAAACAAATTGTGCGGATTTATTAACATTAGATCCAGATTTTAACGTATGATGCGACGCCGTAAATTTTGTAACCAACTGGTTCATTTCAAAATGAAATTAACCCTGTGAAGCGCGGTGTGTAAAGTCAGGGTTGATTTTAATTGTTTGATTTTATGCTTTTTATTGACGTTTATGAGACGGCTGATAGCGTCGATTTGTATATTAAATGTAAATAAAAACGCAATGAAAAGTAGCGTCATTTGATTAAAGTGGTTGTGAATTAAGACTAAAAAGGTTACAAGTAAGCCAAAATGAGATCTGCCTCTCAGATTCATCGGGAGCGGTCATAAAAATAGCGGAGTCTGTAAGCTTGCACTGGAATAACGTTAATTTAATGTTAATTATTTGAGCAAGAAGTGGGCAAAGCACCGTGTCTCGGCTATAACTTAATCAGTGCAGTTGTAGCTATTTTGTAAAAATATCGTGTAGATGATTGGTTAACATCATTGTCTGGGGAACCACGTGAATAATACCCAACTTTCGGTAGTACATCGTTTGCCGCAAAGTTATCGCTGGTTGTCAGGTTTTGCCGGTATCAAAGTTGAACCGATTCCGCTGCCTGGTAACGAGGAAGATAACAATCTGATCGGCCTGAAACTGCTCAGCCATGAGGGCGAATTCGCCTGGCAGGTGATGCACCAGTTAACCGATGCCTTAGAAGATATTCAGGTCAAAGCGGCGATTGTTGAAATCGACGGCGAGCCGTGTTTATTCGTTCATCGTGAAGATGAAAGCGCGACCCTTTGCTGCCTGAAAAACATCGGCGCGGCGATCGCGGAATCTGTCACCGCACTTTATCCATTCTGAACCGCCTGATAACACCGTCAGGCGATTTGCGCCTGCGAATCGAACGCATCTGACGCACTCAGCAATTCGCGGGTATAAGCCTGCTGCGGCGCGGTAAAAATCTGCTCGCAATCTCCCTGTTCGACCACTTCCCCGTTCCTGAGCACCAGCAACTGATGACACAAAGACCGGACAACATGCAAATCATGGCTGATAAACAGATAGGTCAGGCCGTGGCGTTGCTGAAGTTCGCTCAGGATCGCCAGAATCTGTGCCTGCACCGATTTATCCAGAGACGACGTCGGTTCATCCAGAATCAGCATTTCGGGCTGTAAAATCAGCGCGCGGGCGATGGCAATACGCTGGCGCTGACCGCCGGAAAATTCAGTCGGATAACGGTGACGGCTCTGCGGATCCAGCCCGACTTCCTGCATCGCCCGTATCACTTCCTGTTCGCGCTCCTGCGTACTCACTTTCCGGTGAACCAGCAAACCTTCCGCAATAATCTGTTCCACGGTAAAACGCGGGTTCAGCGCTGAGAAGGGATCCTGAAACACGACCTGTATCCGGCTGCGGAACGGCAGCATTTGCTTGCGCGAAAACGTGTGCAGCGGCTGGCCGTCAAACCAGATTTCGCCCTGAGATCTCATCAGACGTAAAAGCGCCAGCCCGGTCGTGCTCTTTCCTGAACCTGATTCGCCCACCACGCCCAGACTTTCGCCGCGTCGCAGTTGAAAACTCACCTGATTAACGGCGTGTTTAACGCCGACGGTGCGCCGTAACAGACCGCGTTTAATCGGGAAACCCACATCGAGATTTTTCACGTCCAGCAAAACCGCAGGATCACCTTTCAGCGGCTGCGGACGCCCCTGCGGTTCGGCCTGCAACATATGTTGCGTGTAAGAATGCTGAGGCTGGCTGAAAAGCATGGCGCGCGGCTGCTGCTCGACCAGACGCCCTTGTTGCATCACGGCAACGTTATCCGCCAGACGCCGCACGATGCGCAGGTTATGGGTGATAAACAGCATCGCCATGCCCATTTCCTGTTTCAGCTCGTCGAGCAGAGACAAAATCTGCGCCTGAACGGACACGTCCAGCGCGGTTGTCGGTTCATCAGCAATCAGCAGTTTCGGCTTAGTCAGTACCGCCATCGCAATCATGACGCGCTGGCGTTCGCCGCCGGAAAGCTGATGCGGAAAATCGCGCAGACGGGACGCCGCCTGGCGGATACCCACACGATCCAGGCAGCTTAGGATTTCGCTGCGCGCCGCATCACCCCGCAGACCACGATGCAGCGTCAGCACTTCGGTCAGCTGCTTTTCAATGGTATGCAGCGGATTCAGCGAAACCATTGGTTCCTGAAAAATCATCGAGATCTGGTTACCGCGGATCTGGCGCAGGGCCTTGCCGTCGGCTTTGAGCAGCGACCGGCCTTCAAACAGGATATCCCCTTGCGGATACACGGCGACAGAAGGCAGAAGGCGCAGCACGGACAGCGCGGTTACACTTTTGCCGGAACCGGATTCCCCCACCAGCGCCAGCGTTTCGCCCGCATGAATATTCAGGGAGACATCGCTGACCACTTCGCGTTGCTGATTTCCCTGACGAAAAGCCACGCTCAGGTTGCGGATTTGCAGTAAAGAGTCCGTCATCTCAGAGCGCCTCGCCGTGATGTGCAGAAGGGTTGAAGGCATCGCGAACCGCTTCACCGATGAAAATCAGCAAGGACAGCAGGGATGCCAGCACGACGAACGCACTGATGCCCAGCCACGGCGCCTGCAAATTGTTTTTGCCTTCCATCAGTAATGTGCCCAGCGAAGGCGAACCCAGCGGTAATCCGAAACCGAGGAAATCCAGCGACGTCAGCGTGGTGATGGAACCGCAAAGAATAAACGGCAGATACGTCAGCGTGGCGACCATCGCATTCGGCAACATATGACGCCACATAATGGCCCGGTCGCTGACGCCCATCGCCTGTGCTGCGCGGATGTAATCAAAATTACGGGTGCGCAGGAATTCGGCGCGGACGACACTGACCAGCGTCATCCAGCCCGAAAGCACGGTAATCAGCAGCAGCCACCAGAAGTTGGGCTGCACCACGCTGGCCAGAATAATGATCAGGAACAGCGTCGGAATGCTGGACCACACTTCGATAAAACGCTGACCAAGCAGGTCGATCAGCCCGCCGTAATAACCCTGCGTGGCACCGGCAATAATGCCGATCACAGAGGTCAGCACGGTGAGGAAAATGCCGAAGAACAGCGAAATCCGTAAGCCGTACAGGATCTGCGCCAGCACGTCGTGCCCGTTGCTGTCGGTGCCCAGCCAGTTTGTCGCCGAAGGCGGGGAAGGGAAGGGCTGCGTGGTCGAGAAATTAATCGAGTTATAGCTGCTGCGCACCGGTGCCCAGAGGACCCAGCCGTGATCTTCCAGCTGTCTGAGCACAAACGGATCCTGATAATCCGCCGGTGTTTCCAGCTCGCCGCCAAACGTGGTTTCGCTGTAATTCACCATGAAAGGCACATACCAGTGCCCCTGATAACGCGCCAGCAGCGGCTTATCGTTGGCGATGACGTTGGACAGCAACACCAGAACCAGCAGAACCATAAAAATCCACAGCGACCAGAAACCGCGCCGGTTTTGGCAAAAACGCGCCCAGCGCGCCTGAGTGACGGTGCTGAGTCTGAAGAGTCTCACGGTCATCAGTGACGGCCCTCGAAGTCGATACGCGGGTCAACCAGCGTGTAAGTGATGTCGCTGACGATATTGAGCAGTAAGCCAATCAGCGTGAAAACGTAAAGCGTGCCGAAAATCACCGGGAAGTCACGCTGGACGATGGCGTCATAGCCCAGTAATCCTAAGCCTTGCAGGGAGAACATGACTTCAATCAGCAGGGAGCCGGTGAAGAACATGCTGATAAACGTGGCCGGGAAACCGGCAATCACCAGCAGCATGGCGTTGCGAAAGACATGTCGGTACAAGATCTGCTTCTCGTTCAGCCCTTTCGCCCGCGCGGTCACGACGTACTGTTTGCTCACCTCATCCATAAAGGAGTTCTTGGTCAGCATGGTCAGCGTCGCGAATCCGCCAATGACCGTCGCCAGCACCGGCAGTGTCACATGCCAGAGATAATCGGTGATTTTCCCGTACCACGGCAGCGTGTCAAAATTCGGCGACGTCAGCCCGCGCAGCGGGAACCAGTCGAGATAACTGCCGCCGGTAAACAGAACAATCAGCAGGATGGCAAACAGAAACGAAGGTACGGCGTAGCCGATAATAATGAATGAGCTGCTCCAGGTATCAAACCGCGAGCCGTTGCGTACCGCTTTGCGGATGCCCAGCGGAATCGACACCAGATAAATAATCAGCGTGCTCCACAAACCGATGCTGACAGACACCGGCAACGCACTTTTCACCAGCCCCATGACGGTTGAGCCGCGAAACAGACTGTCGCCAAAATCAAAGCGCACATAGCTGGAGAGCATGTCGAAATAGCGGACGTGCAGCGGTTTATCAAAACCAAAGCGATGGGTAATCTCGGCGATAACTTCAGGATCCAGCCCGCGTGCCCCGCGGTACTGGCCTTCGCCAAACTGTGCCACGCCGGGCGACGCTTTTCCGTTACCGCTGTTACCGGCAGAATTCGGCAACCCGCTGGATTGGCCCATTTCGATGGCCGCGATGGCCTGATCCACCGGGCCGCCGGGCGCAATCTGCACGATAAAAAAGTTAATAGTGATGATGGCCCAAAGCGTTGGGATCACCAGAAGCAGTCGTCTTATGAGATAAGCGGCCACATTGTGCTCCTCAGCGGCGTTGCGCAGGCAAACGCGCTGCGCGGTTCATGTCGTACCACCACGTATCCAGCTCCATCCCGTTGGACGGAGTGACAGCAGGCATCGAAAATTTATCCCAATAGGCATAGCGTTCGTGATGGGTGTACCACATCGGGATCATGTACATATTCCAGGTCAGCACTCGATCCAGCGCATGGCCGAGCGAGAGCAGCGCGTCCGGTTTACCCTGATTGGCGGCGATTTCATCGGTGAGTTTGTCGATGGCCGGATCGCTGACGCCCGGTTTGTTGTAAGTGGAATCCAGATATTTGCTGTTCCAGTAAATCTGTAAATCGCTGCTCGGGTAAGACATCGCCGGATAAACCGTCGGGATCATGTCGTAATCGCGCTGGCGCATGCGGCGGACAAACTGAGAATTGTCGACTTCACGAATCGACATATTGATCCCCAGACGCTGCAAATTATGCTGGAACGGCAGGACATACTGCGAGTTCCCCCCGCTGGGCAGCAGCAGTTCAAAAGTAAACGGCTTGCCGGTTTTGCTGTTCACCAGCACCTGATTTCTGACTTCCCAGCCTGCTTCTTTCAGCAGCGCGGTCGCCCTGAGAAGATTTGTCCGGTCATTGCCGCTGCCGTCCGTGCGCGGCGGTTTATACAACGTGCTGAACACTTCAGCCGGAACCTGACTCTTGAGCGGCCCGAGCCACGCCAGTTCCGCCACGTTCGGGTAATCTTTCGCCGCGTACTCGGTATTCTGGAAATAGCTGTCAACGCGCTGGTAGGCATCGAAATAAAGCGCTTTGTTCATCCAGTCAAAATCAAAGGCCAGCGTCAGGGCTTCGCGCACCTTGCGGTCAGCAAACTGAGGACGGTGAATGTTGAACGCCAGCCAGCGCGTGTCCTGCGCGGCCTGGTTTTCCACATCGGCCTTCACGATAAAGTTTTTGCTGAAATTGCCGCCCTGATACTGCGTTGACCAGTGCTTTGGCGAGGTTTCCATACGGAAATCAAATGCGCCGGATTTGAAAGCTTCAAGGGCGACATTGTCATCGAGATAGTAATCGTAGCGGATCGTATCGAAATTATAGCGGCCACGGTTAACCGGCAGATTGGCGGCCCAGTAATCCGGCACGCGCGAGTAAGTGATGAACTGACCGAGCTTATAGTCGCTGACACGATAAGGCCCGCTGCCCGGCGGTGGCGTGCTCAGCGGCTCATTGAACTTATGTTTTTCCCAGAATGCCTTTGGCAAAATGGGCAGGCCGAGCAGCCCCAGCATCATGTCCTTGTCGGCTTTCGGCAGCACCATGCGCACCGTCAGCCGTGAGATGGCTTTAACTTCCACACCTTTATAAACCACCCGGAACTGCGGAACGCCTTCGGTCATGAATTTTTTGAACGTGAATTCGACATCGCTGGCGGTGATCGGCGTGTTGTCATTGAAACGGGCACGGGGATTGATATCCACTTCCACCCAGCGGTACTGGCTGTCGTAACGGGCGGAATCGGCAATCAGCGGATAGTAGCTGCCGATTTCGTCACTGGATGTGGTGAAAAGCGGGTCGTAAAGAGAACCGCTGCGCATCGCCGGATTGCCGCGCGAGGCGAAACGGTTGAAGTTGTCATAGGTACCGATGGCAGCCAGCGTGATCTGTCCTCCCTTCGGCGCGGCGGGATTGACGTAGTCAAAACTGGTGAAGTTTGAGACATATTTCGGTTCGCCCAAAATAGCGAACGCGTAGCTGTCTTGTATGACCTCGGCCTGTGCGCTGAGACTCAGCAAACACAGCGCAACGGCAAGCACGCGAGAAAACATCCTGGATCTGCACTCCTGTGATGACGACAGCATGGTGCGGACACGATTGCCGCAGGCTATTGTTCAGTGGTAATCAATTGATCGCTAAGACCTTGTAACACAACAGTCCCAGTTTTCATCCCTGATTTCGGCCTTTTTATCATACTCAGAGGCAGACGGCTAAAAGAAAAGTGGAACAAAAGGGACAAAGCTCGCGCAGATTAGATCTGGTAGGTCGCGTCTTTCTCGTTGAAATCACGGATGAAATTCATCAGTACGCTGATGCCCAGCGGTTTGCTGTAGAGATAACCCTGGAGGTAAGTCACGCCGTGATTACGCAGATATTGCGACTGCAACTCCGTTTCAACGCCCTCAGCCACCGTCTTGAGTTTCAGTTCTTCCGTGAGTTTGAGGACGGTATCCAGAACAGGCGCGATAAGCGTTTTCTGGTCAATCGACATGACAAATCCGCGATCAATTTTTAAATAATCGAGGGTAAACTTTTCCAGATAAATCAGCGCGCTGTGGCCGGTCCCGAAATCATCAATAGCAATTTCTATATTGTGGAAGCGCAGCCAGTTGAATTCACGCAGTGCGCCTTCGGTATCAATCATTCCGCGTTCTGTAATTTCGAAAATCACCTGAAACGCGTTTTCCGGCAGAGCCTCGATAAAATTCAAAACGTCGTCGTGGAAGCTGACCCGGTTCATGTGATGCGGAGAAATGTTGATGCTCAGTTTGGATTTCTCAGGAAACGCATGTTGCAACTGATGCGCGTCGGTCGCCACCATCGACATCATATGCTGCGTCAGCTCAACAATCAGGCCCTGCGTTTCAGCGTAACCGATGAAAATTTCCGGCGGAATACGTCCTTCAATCGGATGTTGCCAGCGCAGCAGGGCTTCCAGACCGGTGATTTTCAGGGTTTTAGCATCAATGACCGGCTGGTATTCGACAAAAAACTCTTTGTTTTTGAGGCCGCGCAGAATTTCCCTTTCGGCGCTATGCCAGCTGAGCAGGCTGAAATAGATCAGCGCGCACACTAACAGACTGAGTAACAACCCGCCGAGCAGGGTGAAACGAATGTTCTCGGCGGTCAGGGAAGGGGTATAAAGGCGCAACGTAAAAGGAAGGGTGTCGGGCTTGATTTCCGTAAAATGGTCCTGGGGTAATTTACTCACAGGAATGAGTGCATCTTCGGAAGACGTGAGGGCGCTGTCACCGATAAGCAGGGCAAAACCGCGATAACCGTCACCGGGCAGGGCAAAAAGCATATACGGCGACAGGGTGAGTTCTAAGGTCGCAATTACGCCATCATTCGACGCGCCGGGATTACGCTGCCAGACAATGATCACCGGGCGATTCGGCACTGCCGGTGTCCCCATTTGCAAATCAATACTCATCATTTTATCGAAATCAATATCATGCAGTGAGCGGTTGGCTGGAATGTTCTGGTTGCCGGAAGCGGAAGAACAGAAAACCATGCCATTGCGAACCAGCTGAAAATCGCGCACGCCAATACTAAACGCCGCATCACGGTTAATTTCACTGGCAATCGAAGGGCAGGATTCGGAAGTCAGCAGGCCAATCCTGCGCATGGTGTCGGTTAACTGATGAAAATAGCGGATGCTGTATTGCGCTGTTCTTTCTACGATTTGGTTCTGCTCGCGGGCGTTATTGGCTTTAATGACCGTCAAAGTGACGATAAAGAATAAAATGAAGAACAGCACTGAAAAAAGGAGGCTTCGTATTAAATAACGGCGCTTGGGCAATACGGTGTGTGTGAGCGCCGTTTTTAAACCCATGTGTTTTGTCCTTTTTCTCGCTGATGAAGTAAAAGTATAACGTAGTTAAAAAACACCATTGGCTAAATACACTTTATTACGGGCATAAAAAAACGCCATCCGGAGATGACGTTTTTTTATTCGCTTGATATGGGACAACAAGAATTAAATCAGGGGGTAACGGAATCAGCCGTTAGCCAGAACTCTTCTTGCTTCGCGGTATCGCTTATTCCAGTAAGTTTCGTTCAGATTTGAAATCATTACACCCGCACTGGTGGATGCATGAACAAACTGATCATTACCTAAATAAATCCCGACGTGACGCCCTGTTGAGCCCGCGCCGAACAATACCAGATCACCCGGGCGCAGTTTAGAACGCTGGATTTTCTTACCTTTTTCTTCCTGTTCATACGTTGAACGTGGAAGGTCCATACCAAATTGTTCGCGGAATGTTACCTGTACGAACGCTGAGCAATCGATACCACGCTTGCTGTCACCGCCTAACCGATAACGAACGCCTTTCCAGCCAGCGTACTGATCCATGATTTTGGATTTAACGTTGACGTTACGAACCATTGCTTCGAATTCATCCTGAGAGGCTTGCAGTAGAAGACCGTCTTTGTCATTTACTGCACGCATATCAGTTTGTGCGTTTTCTGTGTTCGAAGAATGTATACCACTACACGCAGAAAGAATAATTGCTGCGCCAATCGCGGGTATCAGCCGCGTGATATATCTCAGAAACGGTTGAGACTTGACCATTATTGTTGTTATCCCTTGCTGTCCTTAACGATGAAATCGTTATTAAAATTATCAAACCAAGCGAGACTACCTGCCACGATCAGATGGGACAAACACCTAACCGGGAAAATGTGCGTCAGAGCACGCTTTTTCATTCAAACAGGGTGTTTTTGCCACATTTCTGTGCAAGCGTTTCGGAGAGTACCGTAATGAATAAGGGATTGCGAGAGGTTTTACCGGATTTTTTATAAGAAATTGTGATGTAAGATGATGTAAGTAAACATGTTAAAAATGGTGTGTTATTTTTATACTAATTTGGGTTAAAACCGCATCACAAGCGGGTTTTCGAGCAATAATCCAGCAAAGTATATCTGGAAATTGTCTGGAAAAAAGACCAGACAGAACAAAACCTTCTGCCCGATCATAATTAAATAATATGTGTGGGGAAATTAAGCCACCGCGTTAGGATTTTTTTTACCGGGGAGCTTTCTCTCCAGCCAGTGAATTAATACATCACTGGCGGGCGTCATCAGCCACCAGCTTGCGCCGACCAGCACCACAGACAATGAACCTACCGCGATATCCGTAAACCAGTGCGCCCCAATCATCACGCGTGGCAGTGAGAAGATGACGGTGATCACCAGCGCAATCACGAAAGCCGTTTTGCTCAGATACCGCAACATAAAGCAGGTAAAAATAATCAGCATCATGCCGTGGTCGCCGGGGAAGCTGTCCGCGGACGAATCTTTGGTCGGGATCCCGGTCAGCTGGCTGACGCGGTTGACGCCTTCAAAACTCAGCGACGGGCTCTTATGGCTGACCGGCAGCAAATGCCCAAGCTGATTGAGCACCACCGCAGTAAACAGCATAACGAAACCGATAATAATGTAACGACGGCGACCCGCGTTGTCCTGTTTCAGGAAAAAGCTCAGATAGAGCAGCCCCATTGCCAGCAGGGAAATCGCGTCGAAAGCCCGGTTATTGGTCACTGCAACCAGGTGCAGGAATCCGGCATCTGTCGCCAGGTGACGGTTGAAAAAGAAAAAAATCGACTTATCAATCGGAAACCAGAAACCGTGGTTTACCGGTAAATAGAAAGATAAGAAAAGGGCAACGCCCAATACGTTGAGTATCAGGATTGCGGGAATGTTACGGCGCCACATATCAGGAAAGCCTATTGTTAGCAGGGTAAGTATTAATTTGGTCGGCGTTAACTTAATCCGATCAACTTAAACGAATCTTCAACAAGGTGGATTGTAATGTGTTCCATTGTGCTTTATCGCGAGTAATCAGCTCAATTCTGCTGTCTGAGGGCGCCGCCGGTTTGGTTTCAATCCGCAGGTCATCTCCCTGACGGTTCACCATTAACGTCCCTTCTTTAATTCGCAGCAGGCCTTTCACACGATCAACCGGTGCCTGGCGTACCCAGTCGAGAATGCCTGCCGTCTCAAATACGGTGTCCGCATCGAAAATCCATCCGCAGCTGGTGTAACCGTCGGCTTCGTTCAACGCCCGACGCCAGCGCCGGGTTTCCGGCAGGCTCAACGCGGCCAGCCCGCGCGCAGAAACCTGCGAATGATGATGTTTGCCATCGGGCAACTCGGCGATATTGCGACGAGGTAAATCGAGCAGGGCGGGGTCAATTTCTCCCTGAGTGGCAATCACCAACTGACGTCCGTCGCCATTCTGACTGAACCACGCGTCCAGCGCCTGATTGTCCAGCGCCTGCGTTACATCAGATTTATTGGCGACAATGACATCCGCCGAGGCGAGCTGATCGCGGAAGTTTTCATTATTGATGACGCGCTGATCGCTTAACTGGCGAGGATCCATCAGGCATAACGTCGCGTTGAGCGTCAGCCAGTTTTTGTAAACGTCAGACGTTAATAAAGAAAGGATCTGTTTCGGATGGCCCAGCCCGGTGGGTTCAATCAGCAGACGATCCGGTTTTGCCTGCTGCAATAACATATTGAGGCCAACCTGCATCGGCAGGCCGTTAACGCAGCACATGCATCCGCCGGGAATTTCTTTCAGCACTGCGCCGCTGTCGGCCAGTAATGCTCCGTCAATGCCGACCTCACCAAATTCGTTTACCAATACAGCCCACTTTTCTCCCTCAGGCTTCTGAGCCAGCAAATGGCGTAGCGTCGTTGTTTTTCCGCTGCCCAGAAAGCCGGTGATCAGGTTGGTTTTGGTCATTTTCACGCGTCCTTTTTAAAAAATTCACACGCCAATGTGCAATTTCGATTTAAGAAAATCCAGCGTTGTGCCGATGGATAACATGGATTGCTTAGTTTTGACGTCGCGGCACCCCATTATTTTGCGCCAAAAAAGGGTGCGCATGGGTTTAGATGTATTAATGTTAAATGGATGTATCGTGAATTTTAAAAATGTAAATTCAAATGAGGTGTCACCATGAACAGAACCAAATGGATGCTGTTTTTGGGAGTTTTGGCCTCAGGGATGATGCAGTATGCCAGCGCAGGTTCGACCGGTACTATCCATTTTTATGGCGCAATTGTTGAAGGTGGGTGTAACTTTAAAACCGGTGGAAATCAGCTGGTCAGCAACTGTGAGCGGGGCGGTGCGCAGGTCACTCAGACGCGTCAAATCAGCACCTCGAACCCGCTTTCTTTTAATCTTCCGCTGTCTTTAGGACACGTTACGACGCAGCAGGTCAACAACAATCCTCATCTGGCGATTATGACGGTGTCATACAACTGAAGCCGGATAAATGATGAGAATTATTGATTAGTTTATTGCCGGACATTTTCCCCAGTCGTTGAATAAGGTGAAAGTGGCCCGACAACTTTGAAAACTGGCTGGCCCAATTTTGATCGGGCCGTCAGTTTTCCCCTTCGGTTCTTCCCCCTTTGTGCCCGCATGTTATAATTTTTCTTCTGTATCAGGCATTCTGTGCGGCTCAAAAAGCCGTTTCAGGTGTAGGACCAATTTTATAGCATCACCAGCGGGGCGACACTATGCGACTTTATCAGGAGATTGGCAGCCATCTGCGCCGTGATATCCATGCCGGAAAATACGCCCCTGGCGACCGTCTGCCTCCGGAACGTGATATTGCTGAATCTTACTCAGTGAGTCGCAGCGTGGTGCGTGAAGCGCTGATTATGCTCGAGCTTGAGAAAGTCGTTGAAGTCCGTAAAGGTTCCGGCGTTTACGTCTTGCATCAGCCTGACGTTTTGCCGACGGAAGACGCCGACCGTGGCTACGGCCCGTTTGAACTGTTGCAGGCGCGGCAATTGCTGGAGAGCGAAGTGGCAGCGTTTGCGGCCATGCAGGCCACCAAAACTGACATTTTGCAAATGCGTGATGCAATTGAAGCGCAGAAAAGTTGTATTGCACGCGGTGTTTCGGACGATGTTGAAGATCAGCGTTTTCATGCCCTCCTGGCGCAGGCATCGCAAAACAGTGTGCTGGTCAAACTGGTGGATGATTTATGGCAAATCCGTCAGCGCAGCGCGATGTGGGAGGGTATTCATCAGCACGTCGGGGATAAAAACTACAGTCAGATATGGCTTCTGGATCATCAGGCCATCCTGCAGGCTGTATTACGACGTGATGCCAAAGCCGCGAAACAGGCGATGTGGCAGCATCTGGAAAATGTGAAAGATATGCTGCTCAAAGTCTCAGATGCTGATGATCCGTCTTTTGACGGCTTCCTGTTTTCATCCGTGCCGTCCGAACTGAACGACTGATCCTGTGGCACAATGAGAAACGGCTGCCGGAGCAGCCGTTTCTTCATACGATGGATTTTCAGCCCACGTATTTCGCGACGGTTTTCTTCGCGCCAATTCTTTGCAGATCGGCATAGGCATTCAGAATAGCCTGCACCACTTTTTCTTCCTGCGGCAATTGCTCACCAAATACGCCCGTCAGCGCCAGTAACGCTCTGACACGCGGCTCGCCATCTTCAGTCGATGCCACAATTTCAGCCAGAGTTTCAGCCATCGGATCTTTAATCTCGACAGGCTGACCGGCATCATCAGTGCCGCCAACGTAACGCATCCAGCCTGCAACGCCGAGCGCGAGTAATTCATACGAACCGCCGTTTTTTACATGCCAGCGGATGGAATCGAGCATACGTTGCGGGAGCTTCATGGTCCCGTCCATGGCGATTTGCCAGGTACGGTGTTTGAGGGCTGTGTTGCAGTAACGGGCAATCAGGCTGTCGGCATAAGCTGTGAGATCCACGCCTTCAACGCTCAGCGTCGGTGCCTGTTCGTGTAACATCAGACGATGGGCTGCAGCTTTATAATTCGCATCTTCCATGCAGTCGTTGATGTGCTGATATCCGGCCAGATAACCGAGATAAGCCAGGAACGAGTGGCTGCCGTTCAGCATCCGCAGTTTCATCTGTTCAAACGGCAGAACGTCAGAAACCATCTGCGCACCGGCTTTTTCCCAGTCCGGACGGCCTGCAACAAAGTGATCTTCCACCACCCATTGAATGAACGGTTCGCAGGCAATGCCGCACGGGTCAGTCACGCCGCCCAGCGCTTCGGTGATTTCTTCCAGTGTTGTATCGGTGGCCGCCGGAACGATACGGTCAACCATGGTGCTTGGGAAAGAAACGTTCTCAGTGATCCACTTCGCCAGTTCAGCGGAGCGGGCTTTCGCCATACCCAGAACGGCGTTTTTGACCACCAGACCATTTTCAGGAATGTTGTCGCAACACAGCACGGTAAAGCCGGACAGACCGCGCTCATGGCGCAGACGCAGGGCTTCCACTAACACGCCGGGTGCTGTGCAGGGGGCCTGACCCCCGGCCAGATCCTGCTGAATTTTTGGGTTTTGCAGATCCAGCTCGCCGGAGCCGGGTTCAATGCAATAGCCTTTTTCGGTAATGGTCAGCGAAACGATCGCTACCTGCGGCTCGGTGAGTTTTGCCAGCACGGCATCCAGTCCGTCGATCCCGCCGTGGACTGACTCATGCGCGGAGCCGACGATAATCGCCTGATTGCCTTCCGCACCTTTTTCCAGCACGGTAAAAAGATGATCCTGCACGCGTAAACTTTTGATTAACGACTCATTGCCAAACAGGCTGACTTCACAGATCCCCCAGTCGCCGCCTTGCTGGTTTAACACCCGGTTGGTCAGCAATGCCTGATGGGCGCGATGGAAAGCGCCAAATCCGAGATGAACAATGCGGCTTTTCAATACGTCACGATCATAACCAGGTAATGACACTGCTGCTGGCAGGGACGCTGTGGCAATAGTTTTCATGCAATACTCCAGGCAAGTCAGAAATTGATAAATTGGTCAGGCCAAATTGGAGCTGTTTACCCGTCAGTGGAAAAATATGCTGGATAAAGCGACGATTTAAGCCGAAATCAGGCTTTAGAGTGTAAAGTCATATGATAGAAAGGGGAATTGGTAAGTCCAGATAGCCACTCATTTTGTGATGCAGATCGAGTGTCTGAGATATTTGTGAGGGGAAATGCAGAGCAAAAAAAGGAACGCCGTGGCGTTCCCTTAAAAAGTGGGCGGATGAGGTTAGTCAGCGCGGCCCATATAACGACGTTCAGCAACATGAATGCGGATTTTGTCGCCGGAGCTCAGATATTCTGGCACCTGAATATTCAGGCCGGTGGACATCACCGCCGGTTTGGTTCGTGAACTGGCAGACGCACCTTTGATGCCCGGCGCGGTTTCAACAATTTCCAGATCCACAGTCTGTGGCATTTCCAGCGCCAGCAGCTGGCTGTCCAGCGTCAGAACCATCATACCCTGCAAACCTTCTTCCGGGATGAACAACAGTTCTTCTTCAATCTGCGCTTTGTTGAAGGTGTAAGGCGTGAAGTCTTCGTCATCCATAAAGATGTACTCATCACCGTCAACGTAGGAGAAATTCACCTTACGGCGGGTCAGGGTCACGGTGTCGAGAATGTCGTCACCCTTGAAGCGTTCTTCTACTTTGCCGCCGGTACGTACATCGGCGAAACGCATTTTGTATAAGGTGCTGGCACCACGGGCGCTTGGGCTCTGCACATCAATGTCTTTTACCAGCAGCAATTTGCCGTCGTAGTTCACAACGAAGCCGCGTTTAATTTCGTTAGCACGTGCCATATAAATAACCTGTCAGCAGAGAGAATAATAATTTTCGACACGTTACCCGCGCCGCTGAATTCAGGCAAGCAGATAGCGCAAAAAGAGTCGGGAAAATCCGCTTTGTGACGCATTTTTTGCGGTCTGCCCGCCGGTCGTAAAAATGTTCGATATACAGTGTTAAAGAGTCGTAAATATTTCGCTGGTGGCGCTGTTCAGTGCCTGCTATTGTCGCGCCTCAAAATGAGGCCTGAGGAGGCTGTTAATGGACTGTCGTACTGATTGCGGAGCCTGTTGCATAGCGCCTTCAATTTCCAGCCCGATCCCCGGAATGCCGGACGGCAAGCCTGCGAATACCCGCTGTATTCATCTGGCCGATAACTTCCTGTGCCAGATTTTCACCTCGCCGCTGCGGCCTAAAGTCTGCGGCAGCCTGCAGGCCAGCCGCGAGATGTGCTTCACGCACCGCGACCAGGCACTGACTTATCTCATCAAACTCGAAGCGGATACCGCGCCTTAAGCCACGGTCTCCGGCGTTTCCTTCGCGGGTTCGTCGACGTTTTTCACATTCCAGATACACACCACCGCGCCCGCCACCATCACCAGTGCGGCGTAAAACACCGCGTGATACGTCCAGAATTGCGCAATCACGCCCGCCAGTGAACCGGCGAGGATCCAGCCCGCACGGGTCGAGTTGGTGAACAACGTTGTCGCGGCTCCCGCCTGGCCTGGCATCAGATCCTGAAAATACAGCATACCGATACCGGCCAGAATGCCGATGAAAATCGCATTCAGCAGCTGTAAAGCAATCATCGCCGCCGCGCCGGTCGTGAACAAAATACAGGTGTAGAAAATCACCCCCGCCAGCACGGCAAACCGCATCAGGAAACGCTTGCCTAACTGTTTTGCCAGATATCCGGCAATCAGCATGGTCGGGATTTCCAGACAGGCGGCGCTGCCCATCAGCACGCCCGCCAGTTTCTCCGGCAAGCCCAGCTCGCGCACCACGTACAGCGGCATATTGATCAGATAAATACTGTTGGCCGCCCACATCAGGGAACAGGCGATAAACAGCATCAGGGTATCGCGGCGGTTGCGGCGCGGGGCCTCCAGCGTCGCGGTCGTTTTGATGCGCGCTTTCGGCATGGAAGGCAGAAACATCCACACCATCACGCCGCACAGCAGAAAGGCCAGCATGGCGGCGCAGTACATAAACGTAAATCCGAATCCCATCGACAGGGCGAAAGCCAGCGGCGGCCCGACAACCCAGGCCAGAGAAACCTGTGCGCGCAAAATGGAGCTGAACATCACGGCTTCGCGCCCGGTTTTTTCGGAATGCTCACGCGCGAGGGCAAACATTTGCGGGTTGGCGGTGGATCCGAAACTCGACAATAAAACGCCGACAAACAGCAAAATAAAGTAGTTGCGGTTGAAGGCGAAAAGAACACAGGCCAGCGCGCCCAGAATGCAGCAATACAGGATCAGCGTTTTGCGGTCACCGCGTTTGTCCGACCAGGTCGCCAGCAACTGGCTGACGAAAATGCCAATCACCGCGCTGCCGGTAAAGAAAATGCCGACCATGAACGGGCTGACGTGCACCTGAGAGGTCAGGAACAGGCTGAGCGTCGGCGTCTGTAAGGCACCGGCGATACCGGTGAGAAAGGCGATGATCAAAAAAGCAGTCGACGTCATGTCGGGTAAGCGGCGGGCTGACGTTGTAGAAATTCGCATGAGATAGCTGAACCAGAGTGAAGAGGGGGGACGAAATTTGCGCGAATGTTACGACAGTTTAAAAAAAACAAAAACAGGTTTTGATCATCAAAAAGGTAAACCGGAGTGTATTTGCCATACTGAATAATAAAACCGCACATTGTGTTAAAAACAACCCAAAGCAGTACGCGTCTGGTAACAGGAGAACATCAATCTCAACCCGGTCAGCTGACTTCAGCTATTCTCTTTCTGGCTGCTTCAGCCTGACTTCAGCATTTGCGTTAAGTTATGGGCTTCAGGGCGTCTTAAAAAAGGAAACTGTGCGTGGCATCAAAAAATTGTTACGCCAAATCAGGGAAAGCTTGATTTAAAAACAGGCCGGATTAAGACTCCTTGAAACGTTTCAGCGTTGTCGGTTTCTCTCCTGAAATTTGATGGCGCTCCTTTTTTCTCAGTAAAGCTGAAACGATTCAATCTCAGCAGGAGAGGAGAATTATGTTCCAACTGTCACAGCAAGATATTCATCTCGGTGCGGCTGCCAGCGATAAGCAGGAAGCCATTCGCCAGGTCGCAGCAGCACTGACACAGGCCGGTCGCGTCAGCGAAGGCTATGTAGACGGCATGTTAGCGCGCGAGCTGCAAACGTCGACTTACCTTGGCAACGGTATTGCTATCCCGCACGGGACCACCGATACCCGTGATCTGGTACTTGATACCGGCGTCCAGGTTTTCCAGTTCCCGCAGGGCATCGCGTGGGGCGAAGGTCAGACTGCTTACGTCGTGATCGGCATCGCGGCGCGTTCTGACGAACACCTCGGTTTGCTGCGTCAGCTGACGCACGTCTTAAGTGACGACAGCGTGGCTGAGCGTCTGGCAAAAACAGATTCTGCTGAAGAACTGCGCAGCCTGCTGATGGGCGAGAAAAATGCCGCTGAATTCCTGTTTGATACCCAACTGATTGCTGTTGATGTGGCGGCCGAAAGCCTGATCACATTACAGGCGCTGAACGCAGGCCGTCTGCAACAGATTGGTGCCGTTGATACCGCTTTCGTCAGTGATGTGATCAGCCGTAAACCGCTGAATCTGGGTCACGGTATCTGGCTGAGCGACAGCACGGAGGGCAACCTGAAAAGTGCTGCCACCGTCAGCCGCGCGCAGCAGGCATTTGATCTGGAAGGCGAAAAGGTTTCTATGCTGCTGACGATTTCCGTCGCAGACGACCAGCCGCTGGACGTGCTGAATTACCTGAGCGACCTGCTGATTGCCAATAAAGCTGAACGCTTGCTGACGGCAGATGCGGTGGGTGTGCTGGCCTTGCTGACCAGCGAAGTCGAAGAACAAGCCAACGTGCTGACCGCTGAATTCGTTATCCGTAACGAACATGGTCTGCATGCGCGTCCGGGCACGGCATTAGTGAATGTTATAAAACAGTTCAGCAGTGAAATCACCGTGACCAATCTTGATGGCAGCGGTAAACCTGCCAACGGCCGCAGCCTGATGAAAGTCGTGGCGCTGGGCGTGAAAAAAGGTCACCACCTGCGCTTTACCGCCAGCGGTGAAGATGCAGAACTGGCATTAAAAACCATCGGTGAAGCGATTGCCGAAGGTCTTGGGGAGGGCGCATGAGCCGTCGAGTCGCCACAATTACCTTAAATCCGGCGTACGATTTAGTGGGCTATGTGCCTGAAATCGAACGCGGTGAAGTCAATCTGGTGCAAACCACCGGTCTGCACGCCGCAGGTAAAGGCATCAACGTTGCGAAAGTGCTGAAAGATCTCGGCATCGACGTCACCGTGGGTGGCTTCCTGGGCAAAGAGAATCAGGACGGCTTCCAGTTACTGTTCAGCGATCTGGGTATCGCTAACCGTTTCCAGGTCGTGAATGGCCGTACGCGCATCAACGTCAAACTGACCGAAAAAGATGGCGAAGTCAGCGACTTCAACTTCTCCGGCTTTAATGTGACGCCTGCCGACTGGGAACGTTTCGTGACAGATTCCCTGTCATGGCTGGGCCAGTTCGACATGGTCGCCGTGAGCGGCAGCCTGCCAGCGGGCGTTGACCCTGACGCATTCACCGACTGGATGAAACGTCTGCGCGCGCAGTGTCCGTGCATCATTTTCGACAGCAGCCGTGAAGCACTGGTTGCCGGTCTGAAAGCTGCACCGTGGCTGGTTAAACCTAACCGCCGCGAATTGGAAATCTGGGCTGGCCGTAAATTGCCAGAACTGAGTGACGTGGTAGAAGCCGCGCACGCCTTGCGTGATCAGGGAATTGCCCATGTGGTGATTTCTCTGGGTGCTGAAGGCGCATTGTGGGTTAACGCGTCTGGCGCGTGGATCGCCAAACCGCCAGCCTGTGAAGTTGTCAGCACCGTCGGTGCCGGTGATTCCATGGTCGGTGGCCTGATCTACGGCTTGCTGATGCGCGAATCCAGTGAACATACGCTCCGCCTGGCAACGGCTGTTGCCGCACTGGCTGTCAGCCAGAGTAATGTCGGTGTCACCGATCGTCCGCAACTCGCGGCGATGATGGCCCGTGTTGACCTGAAACCCTTTTAATCCGCAGGAGGCAGAATGAAAACGCTGCTGATGATAGACAGTTCGCTGGGACAGGCTCGCAGCCATCTGGCGAAAAATTTGCTCGCTGCTGCTGCTGAGAAAGCAGGGCACCAGGTGGTCGAACAGGCCGCTGACGCTGAAGTCGTGATCGTGGCCGGTGAAACCGTACCCAATGACGCGACGCTGATAGGTAAAAACGTTTATACCGGTGATGTGGCGGATGCTGTTCGCGATCCTCAGGCATTTCTGGCTCGCGCACTGACAGAAGCAAAACCTTACGTGGCACCGGCTGTTGCGGTGTCTGCACCTGCCGCGGCGGCCGGTCCAAAACGTATTGTTGCCATCACCGCCTGCCCGACCGGCGTTGCGCATACTTTCATGGCGGCTGAAGCCATCGAAAGCGAAGCGAAAAAACGTGGCTGGTGGGTGAAAGTCGAAACCCGTGGTTCCGTCGGTGCCGGTAACGCCATCACGCCTGAAGAAGTGGCGGCGGCCGATCTGGTCATCGTTGCAGCTGACATCGAAGTGGATCTGGCGAAGTTTGCCGGTAAGCCGATGTACCGCACCTCTACCGGTCTGGCATTGAAAAAGACCAAGCAGGAACTGGATAAAGCACTGGTTGAAGCGGAAGTCTTTGCACCGAATGCACAGGGCGCAACGTCAACCGCGAAGAAGAAAGAAGCGGGCGGCACAGGCCCATACCGTCACCTGCTGACCGGCGTGTCTTACATGCTGCCGATGGTAGTGGCGGGCGGGTTGTGTATCGCGCTTTCCTTCGTTTTCGGTATCAAAGCGTTTGAAGTAAAAGGCACGCTGGCGGCCGCGCTGATGCAAATCGGTGGCGCTTCTGCCTTCGCGCTGATGGTTCCTGTTCTGGCGGGCTTTATTGCCTTCTCCATCGCTGACCGTCCTGGCCTGACGCCGGGTCTTATCGGCGGTATGTTAGCCGTGAGCACCGGTGCCGGTTTCCTTGGCGGTATCATTGCCGGTTTCCTGGCGGGTTACGTGGCGAAAGCCATCAGCGGCAAGCTGAAGTTACCGCAAAGTATGGAAGCCCTGAAACCTATCCTGATCATCCCGCTGGTGGCGAGTCTGATTACGGGTCTGGTGATGATTTATGTTGTCGGTACGCCGGTGGCAAAAATCATGGCAGGTCTGACTGCATGGCTGCAATCTCTGGGTACTGCGAACGCCGTACTGCTCGGCGCAATTCTCGGTGCGATGATGTGTACCGACATGGGTGGCCCGGTAAACAAAGCGGCTTACGCCTTCGGCGTCGCGTTGCTGAGTTCTTCCGTGTACGCACCGATGGCTGCCATCATGGCTGCCGGTATGGTGCCACCACTGGCGATGGGTCTGGCGACCTTGCTGGCGCGTAACAAGTTCGAGGAGAGTGAACGCGAAGGCGGTAAAGCGGCGCTGGTTCTGGGCCTGTGCTTTATCTCCGAAGGTGCAATTCCGTTCGCTGCCCGTGACCCGATGCGTGTTCTGCCGTGCTGTATCGCCGGTGGTGCGCTGACCGGTGCGTTGTCCATGGCATTCCATGCACAGCTGATGGCACCACACGGCGGTCTGTTTGTTCTGCTGATCCCTGGCGCAATCACCCCGGTGCTCGGTTACCTGGTGGCGATTATCGCCGGTACGGTTCTGGCGGGTGGCGCTTATGCGGTTCTGAAACGTTCAGATGCGCAGCTGGCGGCTAAAGTAGCCTGATCATTGCTGTTCAGCAGGTGAGAGAAGCGCGACTTAGAAATGAGTCGCGCTTTTTTTTTGCAGAGAGCCGCTGCAAGTGACGGTCTTAAAGACTTGGATCGAGAAAGTTTCGGTTTTTCACTTGCAGTGAAGGCTGGATCGAGAAAATTTCGGTTTTTCATGTGCGGTGATCGCTTAGCGGCTGGCGCCGAAACCGAGCAGAGAGGAAAGTGCTTTTCCTCTCTGCACTCTCCTCGCTTTTTCACTGCGCGCTACCGCTCGCTGGCTATGTTTCAGGAACTCCTGCTATTGCCGCAAAATCCCGCCGCTGCGCGGTTCCCTGCACTCGGGTTACAAACCGCGCGAAAAGATACGCGGTTTTCCACCTCTCGTTTCGACGTGATTTTTGAAAGCGGCTGGAGGCTTTTTTTATAGATAACAGTAAGTTGGTTTGCTCCTCACCCTGCGAAGGGGGAGGTTGGGAGGGGGTTTAGCAGACCACTGAGCCGCTAAAACCAACACCCCATCCCGACCTTCCCCTCGTGAGAGGTGAAGGAGCAAAGCAAAAAAATCGGTATTGGACTTTCGATTGATATAGCCATTGGCCGCTTTCAAAAAGCATGCTGAATTACATAGCCTTGGCCGCTTTCAGAAAGCTTGCTGAATGAGTGTTTCGAGACCGAAAGGCTCGAAGACCGAAATGAAGGCACCGCGCAGCGGCAAGTTTTCGCGGCAATAGCTGTGGCACCTGAAACATAGCCAGCGAGCGGTAGCGCGCAGTTAAAAAAGCGTGGGAGATCAAAGAGGGAGGCGCTTTTCCTCCCTCTTTGTCGGTTTCGGCACCCGACGCTGAGCGATCACCGCCATTGATAAATCGAAATCGTCTCGATCCAAGCCTTTAAGGCCGCCACTTGCAGCGGCTATCTGCAAATTTAAGCCGCGACTTCAGCCGCCGCCTCCCCCTTTAACCACGCGATCTCATCTTTCCAGATCTCCGGATCAACCGTCTCGAGGATCATCGGGATACCGTCAAACCGCGCGTCGCGCATCATCCAGCTGAACACTGTATTGCCAATGTTTCCCTGACCGAGGCTGTGATGGCGGTCGACGCGGCTGTTGAATTCGCTTTTCGCATCGTTGAGATGCATACCGCGCAGGTACTTAAACCCGACGACGTCTTCGAAATGTTTGAAGGTATTTTCACACCCTTCAATGGTACGCAGATCGTAACCGGCGGCGAAGGCGTGGCAGGTATCGATGCAGACACCGACCCGGCTTTTGTCTTCGACGCCATCAATGATCTTCGCCAGATGCTCGAAGCGGAAACCCAGATTGCTGCCCTGACCGGCGGTGTTTTCGATGACAGCGGTGACGCCTTGCGTCTGTGCCAGCGCGATGTTCAGGGATTCGGAAATGCGTTCGAGACATTTGTCTTCGTCGATTTGCATCAGGTGGCTGCCCGGATGGAAATTCAGCAGCGAAAGGCCGAGCTGTTCGCAACGTTGCAGCTCATCGAGAAAGGCTTCGCGGGATTTTTCCAGCGCTTCGGTGACCGGATGGCCGAGGTTAATCAGATAGCTGTCATGCGGCAAAATCTGGTTGCTCTGATAACCGTATTTTTCACAGGCTATTTTGAATTTTTCGATAACGTCTTCCGGCAACGGTGCCGCTTTCCACTGACGCTGGTTCTTGGTGAAAAGCGCAAAAGCCGTGGCTTCCAGCTCGTGTGCCCGCAGCACGGCCTGATCGACGCCGCCCGCAGCACTCACGTGTGCTCCTATAAACTTCATTTCCGCTCCTCATTTATTCTTCATCTAAGCAGGAATGATAGCGCCTGCACAGGGCAGGCGCAGCAGAGAAGTGTTAAAACCCGCAACATTAGCCAAAAAGGTGATGAACCAGCTCGTTGATGCCCGCACCGCCGGCAATCAGCCAGACAAACAATATCGCCGCCAGCAGCATCGGTTTCAGCCCCGCCTGACGCAGTGCGCTGATGTGCGTTGTCAGGCCCAACGCTGCCATCGCCATCGCGAGCAGCACGGTGTCGAGCGTGATGAGCTGTGGGATCCAGCTGTGCGGCAGAATATCCAGCGAGTTGAACGCTGCCACCAGAATGAACATCAGCGCGAACCACGGAATGGTGATATTACGTAAACCTGATTTCTCACCGGCTTCTTTCACACCTTTACCGCGGGCAATCCAGCCGGATAACAGCAGCAGGAACGGAGCCAGCATCATGACGCGGATCATCTTGGCAATCACCGCCGCGTTTTCAGCGTCCGGGCTGACCCCCTGACCAGCGGCAACCACCTGCGCGACTTCATGCACCGTCGAACCGGTATAAATACCGAACTGTGCAGCGGTGAAGTTCACCCAGTGATAATGCGCGTTAAGCTGCCATAACCACGGATACAGGAAGATGGCGGCGGTGCCGAAAATGACCACGGTGGCGACCGCGACCGTGACTTTTTCCGCTTTGGCGTCGAGCACCGGCTCTGTCGCCATCACGGCGGCTGCGCCACAAATACTGCTGCCTGCGCCGATGAGCATCGAGGTATCGCGGTCTAATTTAAACACGCGTTGTCCCAGCCAGCAGGCCAGCGCGAAGGTGGAACACAGCATCATGGCGTCAATCAGAATGCCGGTTGCGCCGACGTCAGCGATTTGCGCGAACGTCAGCCGCAGGCCGTAAAGAATGATGCCGAGCCGTAACAGGCGCTGCTTTGCCAGCGTGACGCCTTCCTCGCACCATGGCCGGGCGGCAGGATAAAACGTATTGCCGATAACCATGCCGATAACAATCGCCAGCGTCAGTGCACTGAGCCCGAGCTGGCTCAGTGCCGGAAAGTCGCTCAGCCAGACGGCCATTGCGGTAATGACGCCGGTCAGCGCCAGGCCGGGAATGACACGGCTGAACCGCAGCGGTTGCGGAACGGTATTTTTGAGCGCGTCGCGCTTATTGAGCGGCAATGTATGCATCGTCGTTTCCTCATCTCAGGAGTGATGCGATAAGGCTACGCCGTGCTTATATAAAAATGAAATTGATTATAACTTTATAACCTATCTGTAAAACTGGTATAGAATGCGCTGAAAACCGGGGCCGGAATGGTCGCCCCAATCTCCGTGTCTATACTTATAAAAGAGAAAGCGTGCGTTATGCGGCGGTTTTTCTTCTGAACCAATTTCTTGACGCCGTAAGGCGCGTGAGGATAGCGGGACATTTATGCACATAACATTGCGACAACTTGAAGTTTTCGCCGAGGTGCTGAAAAGCGGGTCAACCACGCAGGCGTCGGTTGTGCTTTCATTATCACAATCCGCTGTGAGTGCCGCACTGGCTGATATCGAAGGGCAACTTGGCGTGCAGTTATTTGACCGTGTCGGTAAGCGGCTGGTGATTAATGAGCATGGGCGTCTGCTATACCCGAAAGCGCTGGCGCTGCTCGAACAGGCGGGCGAAATCGAACGTTTGTTTAATCACGACAACGGCTCGCTGCGCATCGGGGCCAGCAGCACCATCGGCAATTACATGTTGCCCGCGATGATTGCGGATTACCGGCTGGACTTCCCGCATACGCCGCTGGAACTCAACGTGGGTAACACCAACGACGTGATTAACGCCGTCTCTGATTTTCGTGTCGATCTGGGCCTTATCGAAGGACCGTGCCAGTTGCCGGAACTGATCACCCAGCCGTGGCTGGATGACGAACTGGTGGTGTTTGTTGCGCCGGAAAATCCGCTGGCAGGGCAGACGGTGACACTGGAAGTGCTGGCGCGTGAACCGTGGATTTTGCGTGAACGCGGTTCCGGCACGCGCGAAGTGCTGGATCACCTGTTGTTGCCGCAGTTACCCGATTTCAACCTGATCATGGAGCTGGGAAATTCCGAGGCTATCAAGCACGCGGTGCGTCACGGAATTGGCATCAGCTGCCTGTCGCGCCGTGTGATTGCCGAGCAACTGAGCAGTGGTTCTCTGGTCGAAATCCGGCTGCCGGTTGCGCCGCTGGTGCGCAAGCTTTACCTCATTCATCACCGCCAGAAACACATCTCCAACGCCTTATCACGGTTTTTAACCTATTGTCGCGAATCCTGATTACGGTCTTTCACTAATGATCCACGGCCAGTTATGAAGGTGTCTTATAACAGGTCGTTCCTGCTATTCAGAGCGGCAGGTTTTGCTACAATCCGCGCTTAAATTTTATAATGACGAGCGGATATAGGGTAAAAATGGCTCAACAACCTACAAAAAATACGCAGGTGGCTCCCACACTGCGTCGCGAGCTCAAGGCACGTCACTTAACGATGATCGCCATCGGCGGTTCAATTGGTACGGGTTTATTTGTCGCCTCCGGCGCGACAGTTTCACAGGCAGGTCCGGGCGGCGCACTGCTGTCCTACGCACTGATCGGCATCATGGTTTACTTCCTGATGACCAGCCTCGGTGAACTCGCGGCATTCATGCCGGTGTCCGGTTCATTCTCCACGTATGGCTCCCGTTATGTAGAAGAAGGTTTCGGTTTCGCACTGGGCTGGAACTACTGGTACAACTGGGCGGTGACCATCGCCGTTGACCTCGTGGCCTCGCAGCTGGTGATGAACTACTGGTTCCCGGACACGCCGGGCTGGATCTGGAGCGCCTTGTTCCTCGGTCTGATTTTCCTGCTTAACTACATTTCCGTACGCGGTTTCGGCGAAGCGGAATACTGGTTCTCGCTGATCAAAGTGGTCACGGTCATCATCTTCATCGCCGTGGGCGTGCTGATGATCACCGGCATTATGCGCGGTGCAGAAACCGCGGGCTGGCACAACTGGACTATCGGTGATGCGCCGTTCGCAGGCGGATTTGCCTCGATGATAGGCGTGGCGATGATCGTCGGTTTCTCCTTCCAGGGAACCGAACTGATTGGCGTGGCCGCCGGTGAATCCGAAAATCCGGGCAAAAATATCCCGCGTGCGGTGCGTCAGGTTTTCTGGCGTATCCTGCTGTTCTATATTCTGGCGATTCTGGTCATCAGCCTGATCATTCCTTACACCGATCCAAGCTTGCTGCGTAACGAAGTCGGCGATATCGCCGTCAGCCCGTTCACGCTGGTGTTCCGTAATGCCGGTCTGTTGTCCGCTGCTGCGGTGATGAACGCCGTGATCCTGACCGCAGTGCTCTCTGCCGGTAACTCAGGCATGTACGCGTCAACCCGTATGCTGTTCACGCTGGCCAGCGAAGGCAAAGCGCCGCGTATTTTTGCCAAACTGTCGAAAGGCGGCGTGCCGCGCAATGCACTTTACGCCACCACCATCGTGGCCGCGCTGTGCTTCCTGAGTTCAATGTTTGGTAATCAGACCGTTTACCTGTGGCTGCTGAACACGTCCGGTATGACGGGCTTTATTGCCTGGCTGGGTATTGCGGTGAGCCATTACCGTTTCCGTCGCGGCTATGTGTCACAAGGTCTTGACCTGAAAAAACTGCCTTATCTGTCCGGTTTCTTCCCGTTCGGCCCGGTCTTTGCGTTTGTATTGTGTCTGATCATCACGCTGGGTCAGAACTATCAGGCGTTCCTGAAAGATACTATTGACTGGGGCGGCGTTACGGCGACGTACATCGGTCTGCCACTGTTCCTGATCATCTGGTTTGGCTACAAGCTGACCAAAGGCACCAAAGTGGTGAAATACAGCGAAATGGAATTCCCGGAACACGTTGATAAATAACTGACCGGATCGGCTATTTTGTTGCGAAGGCGGAGCGCAGGCTCCGCTTTTTTTATGCCTTTCTTTCCGTAATGCTTTGTTACTTCAGCCCTGTTTCCCCGCGCCCGATCTCTCTGTAACCTTGATAGGTTCTGTAAACTGCATTGATAATCGTTATCATTTCTTTTATTGTTAGCCTCACTTCAGGGAAACGTAAAGGAATCGGAAGAAGATGAATTATCAGCAGAATTTTATCGGTACGCTGTTCAGTAAACGAATTGCTGGCGGATTATTAGGATGTGCACTCGGCATGTTGAGCCTGAGCGCTCAGGCGGTGACGGTCACGGATATCGCCGGTAGAACGGTCACGGTGCCGGATGACGTGCAGCGCGTAGTGCTGGGAGAAGGGCGTTTATTCTTTGCCGTTTCCCTGCTCGAAGGCCAGAAGCCGTTCGACCGTATTGTGGGCTGGCAGGGCGATTTCCGTAAGCTCGATCCGCAAACGTACGCGACGTATCAGGCGAAATTCCCGCAGATAGACAAAATCCCGCTGATCGGTAACACCAGCGCGGACAGCATCAGTCCGGAAAAAGTGCTGACGCTAAATCCGCAGTTAGCGATTTTTGGTTTGTCGGGCCACGGGCCGGGCAAAGAAAGCGCGCTGGTGACACAGTTGCAGAAAGCCGGTGTGCCGGTGGTTTTTGTGGATTTCCGCACGTCGCCGCTGAAAAATACCCTGCCGAGCATGGAATTGCTGGGCAAAGTGCTGAACCGCGAAAAACAGGCGCAGGACTATATCCGCTTTTATCAGGACAACATCAAACGCGTCACCGAGGTGACCAAAGACATTCCTGAGCAGGATAAGCCGAAAGTTTTTATCGAATTACGCGCCTCAACCGCGGATGAATGTTGCCGTTCTGCCGGTAAAGGCAACATGGGTGATTTTATCGATCAGGCGGGTGGGGTTAATATTGCCAAACCGTTGCTGCCGGGGCCGCTGGGTCTGGTCAATCTCGAAAAAGTGATTGCGGCGCAGCCGGATGTTTATCTGGTCAGCGGCGGCGGGAAACCGGCAAAAGCGGGCGATCCTGCGCCAACCGGTTTAGTGCTCGGCGCACAGACCACGCCGGAAGAAGCGCGTGCCAGCCTGACGCCGCTGTTGCAGCGTAAAGGCATCAGCACGCTGAAAGCCGTGGAAGATGGCCGCAGTGTTGGCATCTGGCACAATTATTACAACTCGCCGTATAACGTGCTGGCCGTGCAGGTTTTTGCCAAAGCGTTTTATCCGGCGAAGTTTGCGGATTTGGATCCGCAGGAAACGCAGAAACAACTTTATAAGCAGTTCCTTGCCGTGGAACCGACAGGCACTTACTGGACGGACTCGGTTAAACCGGAAAGCGGGAAGTAATTCCGCCGTCAGTTTTTACGTTAAAGAGACAGAAGCGAATCATGAGTACAACGACCGAACCCGCGCTGGCGGTGAAAGCCAATACCGACGACAGCGTGATGGGGCGATATCAGAATATCGTCCGCCGCCGTCTGTTCATCATGCTGATCCTGGTGCTGGCGATTATCGTCTCACTGGTGATTGATTTCATTATGGGGCCGTCGGGGTTGTCACTCGGTACGCTGTGGAAAACGCTGTTTGACGCAGCGTCGGCGGATCCGGGCACGCGGGTGATTGTCTGGGATATCCGTATGCCTTACGCGCTGATGGCGGTGGCGGTGGGGATGTCTCTGGGTCTGGCGGGTGCAGAAATGCAAACCATCCTGAACAACCCGCTGGCCAGCCCGTTTACGCTGGGGGTTTCTTCTGCGGCGGCGTTCGGCGCGGCACTGGCTATCGTGCTCGGTATCGGTATTCCGGGGATCCCGGATCAATGGTTTATCTCCGCAAACGCCTTTATCTTTGCGCTGCTCGCCGCGCTGATGCTTGACGGCATCACCCGATGGACGCGCGTCGCCAGTTCCGGCGTGGTGCTGTTTGGTATCGCGCTGGTCTTTACCTTCAACGCACTGGTTTCACTGATGCAGTTCATCGCCACCGAAGACACCTTACAGGGCTTAGTTTTCTGGACGATGGGCAGCCTGGCGCGTGCGTCGTGGGTGAAACTGGGCGTGATGTTGCTGGCGTTTCTGATTTTACTGCCGTGGTCGATGATGAGCGCGTGGAAGCTGACTGCGCTGCGTCTGGGTGAAGATCGCGCGGTGAGTTTTGGTATCGACGTGCGCCGTTTACGTCTGGGCACGTTGCTGCGTATCAGTATTCTTTCCGCGCTGGCGGTGGCGTTTGTCGGGCCGATTGGTTTTATCGGGCTGGTCGCGCCGCACATTGCGCGCCTGATGTTCGGCGAAGATCACCGTTTCTATCTGCCGGCGAGTGCGCTGATTGGTGCGCTGGTGCTGTCGATGGCGTCGGTGGCGTCTAAAAATCTGGTGCCGGGCGTCATTATTCCGGTGGGTATCGTCACCTCGCTGGTCGGCGTGCCGTTCTTCCTCAGCATTATTCTTCGTCACAGGGGGAACGTCTGATGTCTGCGATGCTCGAAACCGATCCGCAAACGTTGCTCAATGCCGCCACGCAGGGGCTGCAAATCCGTGATTTCAACGCCGGTTATCCGAAGCGTCCTGTGATCCGCAATCTGAACGTACCGATGCTGCCGCGCGGGAAAATCACCGTGCTGCTCGGGCCGAACGGCAGCGGGAAATCCACCTTGCTGCGTTCGCTGGCCGGGCTGAACCGGGCGGAAGGGCAGTTGCTGCTCGACGGCCACGATTTAATGCCGATGCCGTTTGCCCGCCGCGCGGAGCAGGTGGTGTATCTGCCGCAGACGCTGCCCGCCGGTGTCCATCTGCATGTGCTGGAATCCATTATCGTGGCGCAGCGTGCGTCCGGCGGTAAAGGAAAAGCCTCCGAAGGTACAGACAGCGTGATGGCGCTGCTGCGCCAGCTCGGTATTGAACATCTGGCGCTGAGTTATCTGGATCAGCTTTCCGGCGGGCAGAAACAGCTGGTCGGGCTGGCGCAATCGCTGATCCGCCAGCCATCGCTGCTGCTGCTCGATGAACCGCTCAGCGCGCTCGATCTGAACTATCAGTTCCACGTGATGGATCTGGTGCGCAAGGAAACGCAAAAACGCAATATCGTGACGGTGGTGGTGGTCCATGACATCAATATCGCGCTGCGCCACGGCGACCGCGTGCTGATGCTCAAGGACGGTAATCTGATTGCTGACGGCGAGCCGGAAGCGGTGATCACCCCGGAAAGTCTCGCGCGCGTTTACGGTGTGCGCGGGAGAATTGAACGCTGCTCGCAGGGAACGCCGCAGATCCTCATCGACGGACTGGTCAGCGACCCCTCGATTTAAGTTCTGACGACATAAAAACGGGCGCCGCCAATGCAGCGGCGTCCGCCTTTCACATTGTGAGCCTGAAACTAATAAAAGCATCCTGATAAACCGGGCGGGTTTGTTCGCGCCGCGTTTACCGGTTTGACGGAATTTAATGACAACGTCCCGCACCGGCGGGGTTGTTTTATCTCATGGAGAGAAGAAATGGCTAAGGTCAAATTTACACCGGCAATCAAAGCCGGGCTGCTCGCTCAACTGTTCGCCGCCGCGTGTCCTGCGATGGCGGAAGATGTTTCTGAAGTGAAAGAAAAAGAAGACCAGATGGTGGTGACGGCTTCCGCCATCCAGCAAAACCTGAAAGATGCGCCAGCCAGTATCAGCGTCATCACCCGCGAAGATCTGCAAAAAAAACCGGTTCAGAACCTGAAAGATGTTCTGAAAGATGTGCCGGGAGTACAAATCACCAATGAAAGCGACAACCGTCAGGGCGTCAGTATCCGCGGGCTGGGCAGCGGCTACACCCTGATTCTGGTTGACGGCAAACGCGTGAATTCCCGCAACGCCGTATTCCGCCACAACGACTTCGATTTAAGCTGGATCCCGGCAGAATCAATCGAACGTATCGAAGTGGTGCGCGGGCCGATGTCCTCACTTTATGGTTCCGATGCGCTGGGCGGCGTGGTTAACATCATCACACGAAAAGTCGGCACCGCGTGGCACGGCACATTGAGCGCGGACACCACGGTTCAGGAGCACCGCGATCGCGGCGACAGCGGCAACGGAAATTTCTTCGCCAGCGGTCCGCTGGTTGACGATCTGCTCGGCGTAAAAGTCTACGGCGCGCTGGGTAAACGTGAGAAAGATCAGGCCAGTTCCGCCAGCGGCAGCACCAGCCAGCCACGCATTGAAGGCTACACGTCGCGTAACGCTAATGTGGAATTCTCACTGACGCCAACCGAAGATCAGGATATGACGTTCGGTTACGGAATGGATCGTCAGGACAGAGATTCCGACACGCTGGATAAAAACCGTATTGAGCGCGAAAACTACTCGGTAGGCCACAACGGACGTTGGGGGCTGGCGAATACTGAACTGCGTTTCTACGGTGAAAACATCGAGAACAAAAACGCCGAAACCATCACCTCGAAGAATAATTCCCTCGACGGCAAAGTCGTGATCCCGCTGGGGGATTACAACCAGTTCCTGACGTTTGGCGGCGAGTACCGTAACGATAAACTCGAAGACGGCGTGAACATGAAAAATGGCGGCAGCACGCAGGCCAACCAGTACGCACTGTTCCTCGAAGACGAATGGCGTATTTTCGAAAGCCTCGCGCTGACCGGCGGCGTGCGCATGGACGACCACGAAAACTACGGCGTCAACTGGAGCCCGCGTGCGTATCTGGTCTACAACGCCACCGACACCGTCACTCTGAAGGGCGGCTGGGCATCGGCCTTCAAAGCGCCGTCCCTGTTACAGCTCAGCCCGGACTGGCAAAGTACTTCCTGCCGCGGCAGCTGTAATGTGGTGGGCAGCAAAGACCTGAAAGCAGAAACCAGCGAAAGCGTGGAATTCGGCATGTACTACGCCGGGCAGGAAGGCTGGCTGGAAGATGTGAGCGCCAGCGCCACGGTATTCCAGAACGACATCGACGACATGATCACCGTCATCCGCACCGCCAACCGTAATCTGGCACCGACCTACGCGAACTTTGCCGGTTTTGACGCCAGCGGCAACCCGATCTTCCGTTATTACAACGTCAATAAAGCCCGCATCCGGGGTCTGGAAACCGAAGTCAGCCTGCCGGTCACCGACGTGCTGAATCTGAAGCTGAACTACACCTACAACGACGCGCGCGACCTGAGCAACGGCGGAAATAAACCGTTGTCCGAACTGCCGTTCCATACCAGTAACGCCACGCTGGACTGGAAACCGTGGGACGCCTGGAGTTTCTACGTTTCCGCCAACTACAAAGGCCAAAGCCGCACCGTCACCGACGGCAACGCCACGCCGGGCGGATACACCATCTGGAACACCGGGGGTTCGTATCAGGTGAATAAAGCCGTGAAACTGCGGGCCGGGGTGCTGAACCTGACGGATAAAGACCTGAACCGGGATGACTACAGTTATAACGAGGACGGACGCCGGTACTTTGCGGCGATCGACTATAGTTTCTGATTGCAGCGAGGCCGCTGCAAAAGCGGCTTTTTTCTCGCTTGCAGCGAGGGTTAACCGGGATAATTTCGGTTTGTCGCTGGCCGCGAAGACTCTGAGGCTCTGACCGAGAAGGTTTCGGTTTTTCAATTGTAGTGATCGCTCAGCGGCTCGCGCCGAAACCGACCAGAGAGGGCCAGGACGGCCCCTCTCTGGACTCACCGCGTCTTTTTAAAACAAGCGCTTTCGCTGGCTGGCACTGTTTCAGGTGCCACAGTTATTGCCGCGAAAACTTGCCGCTGCGCGGTTCCCTTTCTCGGTTTCGAGCCATTGATCTCGAAACACTTCGTTCGGCAAGCTTTCTGAAAGCGGCTTGAGGCTTTTTCACCCTATTACAGTGGTTTGGTTTGCTCCTCCCCCTGCGAAGGGGGAGGCCGGGAGGGGGTTTAGCAGGCAACTGAGTTGCGAAAACCAACACCCCATCCCGACCTTCCCCTCGTGAGAGGTGAAGGAGCAAATCAAAATCAGCCAGCATGAATCTTTTGAATGACATAGCCATAGGCCGCTTTCAAAACGACGTTGAGTGAGAGGTGAGAAACAGCGAGAGTCTTTTTCCGAGCAGGTTCGAACCCGAAGCGAAAGGACCGCGTAGCGGCGGCGTTTGCGGCAATAGCAGGAGTTTCTGAAACATAGCCAGCGAGCGAAAGCGCTTGTTGAAAAAAGCGTGGGAGATCAAAGAGGGAGGCGCTTTCCTCCCTCTTTGGCGGTTTCGGTGCAGTGCGTCAAGTGATCACTGCTCGCGAGAAACCGAAATCTTCTCGTTCAGCCCTTCACTGCCAGCGATAATCCAAAACCCGCTCCGGTGTAACCGGAAAAGTTTGCCAGCTTTCTAAAAGCGATCACTTCCCACTCCACGCCTTCAGATTCTGCTCTCTGACTGACAGTTTCGCTTCCGGCGACAACTTATTGTAATCCTTCGCCAGACCGCTCTCCCAGTCACCGTACAGCGGGTTCGGCAGAACGATATATTGGGTGCCGAACTGCTGATGGTTCTGGTTTACGAAGGCGCGGCGCTGATCGTTGTTCTGATGATAAGTGGCGGAACCGAAGTCATTCAGATTGTCGCCCACGTACAGGACAACGTGGTAACCGGCGGCTTTGACGGCGTCAAAACGCACTTGTTTGTTGGAGGTGTCGGAGCTCAGTAACACCGTTTTGTCATTCGCGCCGGTGAAGCCCAGGCGGTTCATGTTATCGACGGTGGCGGCGTATTCGCTGGTTTTACGGTTTGACACGTAGAACATCGTGCCGCCGTGGGTATTCACGTAATTAGCGAATTCAACCGCACCCGGAACCGCTGCGGCCTGACGGGCTGCCGTCCATTGTGACCAGGTTTTGCTGTCGAACGGTTTGTTCGCTTTGACCTGCCACGCGCTGTAAGCGCTGTTATCAAGCATAGTTTCATCAAGATCGACGATAACGGCTTTCTTCTGTCCTGCCAGCGGTTGTGCATTGTCAAACGCCATTTTGGCCGTGTTGAATGCCTGATACGCCAGTGCCTGATACTCACCGGATTGCTGGAACCAGTTCAGCGCCATCACCGATTGGTCGTTCAGCTTCTGCTGGGCATCCGGCTTTTGTTGCGCGCAGCCACTGAGAGCCAGCATGATCAACGCACTGGTAGTGCAAAGCGAAATTTTGTTCATTTGTCATCCCTATGCTTGTTAAGAAAGATTCGCATTTATGAAAATCGTTAAAACTGTAGCAGATTCAGCGGGGTGTGAAAGGATAAATGATGAATTACGCGAGATATGCCGGGGAATTGCAGAAATGAAAAAGCCGGAGGGTGAGTCCGGCCGAAAAAAATCAAAGACAGAGAAATAACAATGAGGGAGGGTATTTGACTTAAATCAGAACTGATAAACCAGGCCGACAGCCGTTACGTCGTCGTTATTCAGAGCCAATTTGTTGTCATCAGACAGTTGGTTGATTTTATAATCAACATACGCAGACATATTTTTGTTGAAATAATAGGTTGCTCCGACGTCAACATATTTAACCAGGTCTGCATCACCGACGTTTTCAATATCTTTCGCTTTGGTCTGAACATAACCCAGGGATGGACGCAGGCCATTTTCAAACTGATATTGTGCAACAGCTTCGAAGGTTTGGGTTTTATTCGCAAAACCGCTGCCAGCTGTCGCACCAGTAATACCACCAGGCACGGTAATGGCGATCATATTACGGGTTTCAGCATACATAGCGGCTAAATAAACACCGTTTGCATCGTATTTCATGCCGCCGGTCCAGGCGTCAGCTTTATCGCCTTTACCGTAGGTGGACTTGCTCTGGCCGGTTGTACGGTCAGAAGAGGCGAATGCGCCGCCGAAGCTCACGCCGGTATCACCCAGTGCGTAAGTGGTCGACAGGGCATAACCGTCACCGTTCGCGGTGCTGCTGCTGCGGCTGTCATTTTCGTTTTTACCCTGGTACTGAACGGCAACGTTCAGACCATCGACCATGCCGAAGAAGCCACGGTTACGGTAGGTTGCGACGCCGTTAGTACGGCCTGTCATGAAGCGGTCAGCTTTGGTGTAACCGTCGCCACCGAACTCAGGGAACATATCGGTCCAGGCTTCTACGTCGTACAGTGCGCCGTAGTTACGGCCATAGTCGACAGAGCCATATTTGCCGAATTTCAAACCGGCAAAGCCCAGACGGGTTTTAGTGCCGGTGGTGCTTGGGGTTTTGCTGTCGGATTCCGCGTGGTTAGCCATCACGTTGTATTCCCACTGGCCGTAACCGGTGATCAAATCATTAATTTGTGTCTGGCCTTTAAAACCGAAACGAACGTAACTCTGGTCACCATCACTGCCGGGTGCGTCAGAGAAATAATGCAGCCCTTTAACTTTACCGTACAGATCCAGTTTATTGCCGTCTTTATTATAAACTTCTGCTGCGTGAGCTCCTGATGCAATCAGTAAACCAGGAATTAAAAGTGCCAGAATATTACGTTTCATGAATTTGTACCCTGCATTTTTTTATTAAAAGCTTTTCGTGAAAGCTTTATATGAAGTCTTGTGGAAAGACGCTAATCATCACTTTTGCTATTCATTCCGTGCTGGTGGGGAATTTTCTTAGCGAGGATTTTTTACCGCAGATTTGTGATCAATTTATGACAATCAGAAATGAACTTTTCTTTTTTTTACAAGTCCTCCACTTTTTATGCTCAATCTGAAGGCGTATTTCGTCGCGATTTCGGGCTGCGTCAAAGGCGGGTCTGTGTGACAATAGACCCCAACATTCCTGTCCCGACGTACAAAAAAAGAGATGCATGGCGCTTTCCCCCGCAGTAAAAAATCAGATAAGCCAGTGGTATAAAGCCCTGCAACAGCAAATCCCGGATTTCATTCCCCGTGCTCCGCAACGCGAGATGATTGCGGAGGTGGCGAAAGTGTTTTCCGGGGATTCCGGACGGCATCTGGCCATCGAGGCACCCACCGGTGTCGGGAAAACGCTGTCTTATCTGATCCCCGGCATCGCCGTCAGCCGCGAAGAAGAAAAGCCGCTGATTGTCAGCACGGCCAACGTGGCGTTGCAGGATCAGATTTTCAGTAAAGATTTACCGCTGCTGAAAAAAATCATCCCCGACCTGAAATTTACCGGCGCTTTCGGACGCGGGCGCTATGTCTGCCCGCGCAATCTGGCCGCAATGAGCAATGAAAATGCGCAGGGCGATCTGGGGTTATTTCTCGGCGATGAACTTGCGCCTTCCAGCGGTGAAGAGCAGAAACTGTGTAAAACGCTGGAAACCGCACTCTCGCGCTACGAGTGGGACGGTTTACGCGATCACTACCAGAAAACTATCGATGATCCGTTGTGGATTAAAATCAGCACCGACAAAGCCAACTGCCTGAGCCGTAACTGTCACTATTTTCGCGAATGCCCGTATTTTGTGGCACGCAAAGAGATTGAGAGCGCCGATGTGGTCGTCACCAACCACGCGCTGGTGATGGCCGCGCTGGAATCTGAATCCGTGCTTCCGCCCGCCAAAGATTTGCTGCTGGTGCTCGATGAAGGCCATCATTTGCCGGAAGTGGCGCGCGATGCGCTGGAAGTGGATGCAGAAATCACGGCCGTCTGGAACCACCTGCAACTGGACAATTTTGTGCGTCAGATTGAGCAATGTCTGGCGCTGTTTACCCCGAAAAATCCGCCGCCGCTGACCCATCCCGAACGCCTGCAAAACCACTGCGCGGAGATGCGTGAACTGCTGCTGCTGATTGAACAATCGGTGAGCCAGTATTTACCGCCTGACCAGCCGGAAGCGGAGTACCGTTTTGAGCTGGGGACGTTGCCGCCTGAGCTGACCGAACAATGCAGCCGCCTGTTTAAGCTGACCGACGGATTGCGCAGTCTGGCGGAATTCATGGTGAACGATCTCAGCGAAAAAACCGGCAAGCACGACATCATGCGTCTGCACCGGGCGATTTTGCACATGAGCCGTATGCAGGGTTATCTCGAAACCATGAGCAAATTGTGGCGGCTGGCGGCGCTGGATAAAGCGTCGAATGCGCCGATCGGCAAGTGGGTGACGCGTACGTATTTTGATAACCAGACGCATCTGGTGTTTCACTGTGCGGGTATTCGCGTTAGCGAACAGCTGGAAAAAATGCTGTGGCGCAAAGTGCCGCATGTCGTTGTCACCTCCGCGACGCTGCGTTCGCTCAACAGTTTTTCACGTATTCAGGAAATGAGCGGGCTGAGTGAAAAGGCGGGCGACCGTTTTGTCAGCCTGGATTCACCGTTTAACCACGTGACGCAGGGCAAACTGGTGATCCCGCAAATGACACTTGAACCGGTTCTGGCGAACGAAGCGGCGCATTTGCAGGAAATGGCGGATTTCTTCCGCACGGAGCTGGCGAAAGGGAAACATACCGGGCAGCTGGTGTTATTCGCCAGTAACCGCGCCTTGCAGCAATTTGTCTCCTTGCTGCCGGATCTGCGTCTGATGCTGCTGGTACAAGGCGATCAGCCGCGCTATCGTCTGGTCGAGGAACATCGGAAACGTGTTTCTGCGGGTACCACCAGCGTGCTGATTGGCCTGCAATCCTTCGCGGAAGGGTTAGATTTAAAAGGCGAACTGCTGACGCAGGTACATATTCATAAAATCGCCTTCCCGCCGGTGGACAGCCCGGTGATCCTGACGGAAGGCGAATGGCTGAAAACGCTGAAGCGTTATCCGTTTGAGGTGCAAAGCCTGCCGAGCGCATCTTTTAACCTGATCCAGCAGGTCGGGCGATTGATCCGCAGCCATGAATGTACGGGCGAAATCGTGATTTATGACCGGCGCTTGCTGACCAAAAGCTACGGTTCGCGCCTGCTGGCGGCTTTGCCGGTGTTCCCGATTGAGCAACCTGAAATGCCCGCGCCGGGGTCGGTGAAGCGTCCGGATCTCCTTAAAACCGCGAAAAAAGAGCCCGCTCGTCGCCGCACGCGCCGCCGGTGACTTTTATTGCAAAATATTGATTACCCTGAATAAGCAATTGAACCCATAAGGTAACGGTACGATGGATTACACCAAACTCATCAAAGAAGTCGGACGCGGAAAAAACCATGCCCGCGATCTGGACCGGGAGCAGTCGCACGCGCTGTATCGTGAAATCCTCGCCGGTGACGTACCTGATTTACAGCTCGGCGCGTTGCTGATTGCCTTCCGCATCAAAGGCGAAGCCGAGGAAGAAATGCTCGGTTTTTACAGCGCAATGGAAGAGTGTGTGATGCGTCTTCAGGCACCGGCGAATCGCCCGCTTCCGGTGGTGATCCCGACCTATAACGGCGCACGCAAACAGGCGAACCTCACGCCGCTGCTGGCGATTTTGCTCAGCCGTCTGGGTTTACCTGTGCTGGTTCACGGCGTAGATGAAGACCCGACGCGTATCACCAGCGCCGAGATTTTCCGCGCGCTGGGCATCGACGCCGCCCAATCTCAGGAGCAGGCGCAGCAACAACTCGACGCAGGGAACGCACCGGTTTTTGTGCCGGTTTCCGTTCTGTGTCCGCCTATTGAAAAACAGCTGGCCCTGCGCTGGCAGATGGGC
Source organism: Rahnella sikkimica (assembly GCF_002951615.1). Taxonomy (GTDB): domain Bacteria; phylum Pseudomonadota; class Gammaproteobacteria; order Enterobacterales; family Enterobacteriaceae; genus Rahnella; species Rahnella sikkimica. The sequence continues at coordinate 472,503 of NZ_CP019062.1, forward strand.
GTGCGAAACAGCAGCCATACGCTGGCAAAACTTATCACGCCATTTGTCGGTCAGGATTCGCTGCGCTTAGCCAGTGTTTCACACCCGGAATATGTGCAGCGCGTTTCCTCCTTTTTCCGCCAGATCGACGGTCGCGGTCTGCTCACGCAGGGAACCGAAGGCGAAGTGTACGCTAACCCGCAGCGCTTCCCGCAGACGCACTTTATCGCCGGTGGCGAACAAAGTGTTCTGGCAGAAAAACAGGAATTTGCTGATGCCGATATTCCGGCCTCGAAAGACGTCGCGGCAACCGTGGCATTTATTCAGGGATGTCTGAATGGCGAACGTGCAATCCCGCAGGCGATCCTGAATCAGCTGGCGTGTTGCCTGGTGGGGAGTTGCGTATCGGGGGATTTGGCGGAAGCGCTGATGATCGTCGAACAGGTGTTTTGATGATGCCAGACCGGGCATCAATTCAGGCGGTTTGATTTGCGCCTTCCCCTCTCACGAGGGGAAGGACGGGATGGGGTGTTGCTTTTAGCGACTCAGTTGCCTGCTAAACCCCCTCCCAACCTCCCCCTTCGCAGGGGGAGGAGCAAACTAATCCACTGTTATATAATGGAAAATCACTTTCCTCTCTGCTCGGTTTCCCCGCTCGCCGCCATTGAAAAACCGAAATTTACTCGTTCTTAGAAAGCCTGCTGTAAGCGCCAAAAACCGAACAGGGTATTCGGTTTAATACCCGGAAACTCCTCTTACCCTGTTCAAATGTGTGGTTAAAAGCTAAAATAGAGCATGTGTGAAATTTATTTCATGATTTTAATGGCTTTTTTAAAAGCATAACCTGAGGTTTTAGTTATGGAAACATTACCAAGTTGCCCGACATGTAAATCTGAATTCACCTGGCAGGACGGTGAAATGCTCAATTGCCCTGAATGTGGGCATGTCTGGGCGCTGGCCGGCGATGCCGCGGGTGATGACGATACGCTGAAGGTTGTCGATGCCAACGGGAATCTGCTGGCGGATGGTGATTCCGTTACAGTAATCAAAGACCTGAAAGTGAAAGGCAGCTCTTCCATGCTGAAGATCGGCACCAAAGTGAAAGGCATCCGTCTGGTCGAAGGCGATCACAATATTGACTGCAAAATTGACGGTTTTGGACAGATGAAACTCAAATCTGAGTTCGTTAAGAAAAACTAATCCCAAATTCTGAAGCCTGCCTTCATTAAGCGGTTTTGCCATATCGACAGAACCGCTGACTGAACATACACTCAATGTAAAATCTCTTTAACATTCAGCAGAGAAGATTACATGAAACAGGCTCAGGACTATTTTAACGCCCTCAATCACGACTACCTCGAAGTCCACCGGAACAAAGAAAATCTGTTCTGGCAAAACTATATGGGCACCGGCGATGAAAATGTCTCCAGTGCTTTCTCCGCTGCCGAAACGGCTTATAAACGTTTTATCTCCGAACCAACCCGTCCTGCGGAACTGCGTGAGGCCATCGCACGTCTCGAAAAACAAACGCCGGATGCAGAACGTGATGCGCTGCTGCACGGCCTTCGCGGCTGGCTGAGTTTCTTCGACTGCAACGTTATCGAAGACCCTGAAGCGCTGGCGCTGCTTGATGAAATCATTCAGGCGGAATCCGTTCTGTTTGGTAAACGTAAGCAGTACCGCATGACGCACATCAACAGCAAAGGCGAGCGCGTCAATGCTTCGCTGGGCGAGCTGCTGACCAATCAGGCGAACAACGAAAACGAGGCGTACCGCCGCAGTTCGCAAAACGCTTTGCGTGAGCTGGAAGAGTGGCTGCTGCATAACGGTTTGCCACAACTGGTAAGCCTGCGTAACCGCTTTGCGCGTCAGCTCGGCTATCGCAATTACTTTGATTACAAAGTGAATAAAACCGAGCGCATGTCGCCGGAACAGTTATTCGCCATCCTCGACCGGTTCGAAGAGCAGACGCGCGAGAGCAATACGCGCAGCCTGAATGAGCTGGTTGCCCGCGAAGGCGACGCCGCATTGCTGCCGTGGAATATCCGCTTCGCCAGCGCCGGTGACGTGACCCGTCAGCTGGATCCGTATTTCCCGTTTGCCGATTCCCTGCGCCGCTGGATTGACAGCTTCAAGCGCCTGAATATCGGTTTTAACGGCGCAGAAATGCAGCTGGATTTGCTGGTGCGCGAAGGCAAATACGAGAATGGTTTTATGCACGGGCCGGTGCCGCCGTTTTATGATAACGGCGAATGGATCCCTGCGGTGATCAACTTCACCAGTCTGGCAAAACCGGATCAGATCGGCAGCGGCGCAAGCGGCCTGAATACGCTGTTCCACGAAGGCGGCCACGCGGCGCACTTTGCCAACATCCGCCAGAATGCGCCGTGCTTCTCACAGGAATTCCCGCCGACGTCCATGGCATACGCCGAAACGCAGTCGATGTTCTGCGACAGCCTGCTCGAAGACGCGGACTGGCTGAAACGTTATGCGAAAAATACGGCGGGTGAGCCGGTGCCGGATGAACTGATCCACGCCAGTATCGAAGCCCGCCAGCCGATGCGTTCTTTCAATGAGCGTCACATTCTGCTGGTGCCTTATTTCGAGTGGCAGCTTTATCAGTGGCCGGATGAAAAACGCACGCCGGAAGCCATGATTGCGCTGGCGCGTGACGTCGAAACCCATATTCTCGGCGTTACCGGCAGCCCGCGTCCGACGCTGGCTATTCCGCATTTGTTGTCGATGGAATCCGCCTGTTCATATCAGGGTTACCTGCTGGCGCTGATGGCGGTTGAACAAACGCGTGCGTTCTTCCTCAAGCGTGACGGCTATCTGACCGATAACCCGGCGATTGGCCCTGATCTGGCAAAACATTACTGGACGCCGGGCAACAGCGTCAGCCACGACGATACCTTGCGCAGCCTGACCGGCGAAGGCTTCAACCCGGACTATCTGGCGCAGGCATGCAATCAGACGGTAGACGCCGCGTGGGAAGATGCGCAGCGCACAATTGCAGGTGCTTCTGCGCGCGAACAGCCGGAAGCGGATTTCGATCTCAGCGTGCATATTCGCGTGGTAGACGGGAAACGTATCCTGGCGGACAGCGCCGACGGCGATGAGGCGATGTGTCAGGATTTCGCAGATTTTGTCGATCAGAATTACGGGTCGAAATAACCGTGTCGTAACGTAAAAAACCGCCATCCGGTGCTGAACCGGTGGCGGTTTTTTTATGGCTTAAATCAGCGGTTATTTGCGGGCGTCGGGGCGTATTAAATCGAACCGCAAATCTTCAGAAATACCGTAATACGCAGAAGGGCCGCCTGCGCGGAGAACCGGCTCGGCGAGGGCGGTCTGATAAACGCCGTCAACCAGCAGATGCGGCGCGATATGCACCGCCACGACTTCGCCCAGCACCAGCCAGGTATCAATTTTGCCGCCTGCGGCGGTTTCGAGCTGAATACACTGTGTCAGCTTACATTCAAAGTTGACCGGGCTTTCCAGCACGCGATCGGCCGCAACAATCTTACCTGGCTCAGGCGTCAGCCCTGCAAACGCAAATTCATCTTCGCCGCGTTCCAGCGTGGCCGAGCTTTCATTCATTTTGACCGCCAGTGAACGCGTGGTCAGATTCCAGACAAACTCGCCGGTTTCAACAATATTTGCCACGCTGTCTTTCCAGCCGCTGCTGGCGAAACCAATGATCGGTGGGCGATAATTGAAACAGTTAAAGAAGCTGTAAGGCGCCAGATTTCGCTGACCGGCGGCATTGCGCGAGGAGATCCAGCCAATCGGACGCGGGCCGACAATGGCGTTTAACGGGTCATGCGGCAGGCCGTGACCGCTGGCGGGTTCGTAGTAATAACGATCATCAACGCTCATGATATTCCTCAGTTAAAAGATTCATCAAAACTCTGATTCGTACATTACCCGTTTTAAACGGGCACTGAACGTTTTTATGTGCCCGGATGCGCGCGGCAGGCCGCCCCGGTTTGTGGTATCTTGTGCGCCATTCATGAAGATCAACGCCACATCGCATGCTGTATGCGTCGCGCAACACGTTTCGGAGAGTCACTCAGGTGGAAAAAAAGAAAGTCTTCCCTCAGGAAAAAAGCGGTCTTCACCCGCGAAATCGTCATCGCAGCCGCTATGATTTCCCGGCCCTGATTGCCAGCAGCCCGGAACTCGCACCGTTCGTTACTGAGAATAAATGGGGCGATTTGTCTGTTGATTTCGCCAATCATCAGGCCGTGAAAGCCCTGAACCGTGCTTTGCTGCGCGATTGCTATCAGATTGAAAACTGGGATATTCCGGCGGATTATCTTTGCCCGCCCATTCCGGGACGCGCGGATTATGTTCACCATCTGGCCGATTTGCTGGCCAGCAGCAACAACGGCAATATCCCGCAAGGTAAAGACATTTCTGTGCTGGATATCGGCGTAGGCGCGAACTGTATTTATCCGATTATCGGCCTGCGTGAATATGGCTGGCGTTTCACTGCCAGTGAGATTGACCCGGTGTCGATGGCTGCCGCGAAGAAAATCGTTGCGACTAACCCGCAGCTGACCAATCAGGTACGTTTCCGCTTGCAGGCGAAACCGCCGCGCATTCTCGACACCATTATTCGCAACGATGAACGTTACGATGCCGTGCTGTGTAACCCGCCGTTCCATGCGTCGGCGGCGGATGCCGCTTCCGGCAGCCAGCGTAAACGTCAGAATCTGGGACTGGATCGTCGCCCAGGCAACGCAGAGCTGAACTTCGGTGGTCAGCACAACGAACTGTGGTGTGAAGGCGGCGAAGAAGCGTTTGTTGTCCGCATGGCGGAAGAAAGCGCCGGTAAAGCGCAGAACTGTTTCTGGTACACCGTGCTGGTGTCTAAAAAAACAACACTTCCGCTACTGTATGACGCGCTCAATGAAGAAGGTGTGACGGATATCCGCACCATCGAAATGACGCAGGGGAATAAAATCAGCCGCTTCGTCGCCTGGACCTTCCTGACGCCATCACAGCAAAAAAGTTGGGCAATTAAGCGCTGGTCAGTCTGATCACGTTGTAATTCTGTCTGTTCCAGCCTGTTATTCTGATGACAAACAGGCTGGAAAAAATACTCCTGCCTGACCTTTCTTTTTCATTGGATTAAATTATGCTTAATTCACTATAAGAAAGTTGATTAATTATCATGATAATCATTTATCGCGTGATTTTATTTTCATCACGTTTTGTTCTGTTTCAGCAAACCTTTCTAAAACCCGCCCAGGGGTCAGACTAATGTTCTGTGGATTAGGGTTATTTAACCCATAGCCCACAGGTATTAGCACGTGTGTGTTTTTAAATTAATTGCGATCACGCATTAATTCACGTTATCAGCCACAGGGTGTCTGTCCTATGCAATTATTTTCTCATCAGTTTAGTACCGCATGGCGTGATAAATTTGCAGCACTTCAGGACGCTGTTCCGATGATTGTCTTCACGCCAGACGGCGTGGTGCTTGAGGTTAATGACCTGTTCCTTAAAGGCATGGGCTACAGCAGGCAGGAAGTCGTCGGCCAGCCACACCGGATTTTCTGCACGCCAGAGTTCGTGGCCAGCGATGCCTATCGCTTGCATTGGGAAGGTTTGCGGCAGGGAAGATCTATCAGCGGGAATATTAAACGCGTCCACAAAAACGGAAGTTTAATCTGGCTTGAAGCTACGTATGTTCCGGTCAAAAATAAACAAGGCAAAGTCACTGAAATAATTAAAATTGCCAGTGATGTCTCTGAGAGAATTACAGAATCGCACGAACATCAGGGGATTTTACAAGCGCTTGAACGCTCAATGGCGCTGATTACCTTTACGCCCGACGGTCATGTTATTTCTGCAAACAATAACTTTTTGAAAGTCATGGGTTATTCTCTGCAACAAATTAAAGGCCACCCTCACGCCATGTTTTGTCTGCCGAAGTTCGGTGATTCCCATGAATATAAAAATCACTGGCAGCGGCTACGTAACGGCGAGTTTATCCTCGGACGTTTTGAACGGATGAACGGTCGTGGTCAGGCGATCTGGCTGGAAGCCAGCTACAACCCGGTCATGGACGATGACGGCAACGTGCTGAAAATCGTCAAAATCGCCCAGGATATTACCAGCCAGATGGCGCAGCAGCGTCAGCAGGAAAGCATGATGACGCACGTCCATGAGCTGTCGCTGAACACGGACAAAACGGCGGCGGAAGGGGTCACTATCGTCCAGAAAGCGGTGGAGGATATGCAGGAAGTCGAAGCGCTGGCGCGCCGCACGTCGGACATTATCGGTCAGCTCGGGCAAACCTCTGAACGGATTGGTGAGATGGTGGATACCATCCGGCGCATCTCGTCGCAGACCAATTTACTGGCAATTAATGCCACCATCGAAGCCGCCCACGCGGGCGAACAGGGCAGGGGATTTGCCGTGGTCGCCGGTGAAGTGCGTTCGCTGGCAGATCAGTCCCGCAAAGCCGCTGTTGAAATTGACCAGCTGACGCAAAACATCCGCGACGGCGTGATGGCGGCAATAGATGGCATGGGAAATTGCGTTAACCGCGCGGGCGGGGGTGTCGCGCTGAGCCGCAATGCGGGAGATGTCATTAACCAGGTTAATATTGGGATGCAGGATCTGGTCCGAATGATGGCGGAGTTTTCGGCTATCGCCGGGGAGCGGGGGCAAACGAGGCATTAATCTTTTGATGCCATACCGGGCATCAGGCGGTGCTAAAACCTCCGGGGTGCCATCCACACCGGCTTTTTACTGCAGACCGGGAAAGTTTCGGTTTTTCATTAGCGGTGATCGCTCAGCTGTTGTCGCCAAAACCGACGAGAGAGGAAAGTGCTTTTCCTCTCTCGACTCTCCTCGCTTTTTTTACTGCGCGCTATCGCTGGCAGGCTATGTTTCAGGAACTCCGGCTAGTGCCGCAAACGCCGCCGCTGCGCGGTGCTCTCATTTCAGGTTCAAACCTGCTCGGAAAAGACTCTCGCCGTTTCTCACCGTTCATTCGACGTCGCTTTGAAAGCGGCCAATAGCTTTTTCAATTCAAAAACGGTCTGGTTTTATCTTTAAGAAAGGTAAGCTGGCGCGCTCAGAAATTTTGCTGGCCGAGGGGGCGAGCCGCAGGTCTCGAAGCCGCTCCGTTCAGCAGGATTTTGAGCGCGCCATCTCACTTTTTTAAAAGATTTAAACCCGTCTGCATTTGAATTTAGATAAGCCAGTGGCCGCTTTCAAAAATTACGCCGAAGCGAGAGGTGAAAAACCGAGAGTGTTTTTACGAGGTTTGTAACGCGAGTGTAGGGCACCGCGCAGCGGCGGGATTTTGCGGCATTAGCAGGAGTTTCTAAAACATAGCCAGCAAGCGAAGCGCTTGTTGAAAAAGCGGGGAGGAATCCAAAGGAGGGAAAGCACTTACCTCCTTTGGTCGGTTTCGGCGCAGCGAGTTAAGCGATCACCGCCATTGAGAAACCGAAATATTCTCAGTCTGCGTTCGCAGTAAAAAACCGCCCACTTTGCAGGCGGCCTCCCTGCAAATCAGGAAACGTGTTGCAGGAACTCGCGCAGACGCTCACTCGGCGGGTTATTCACCAGATCCGCCGGTTTACCGTCTTCCGCAATACGCCCTTTATCGATGAAGATTAACCGTGATGCCACTTTCTCGGCGAAGCCGACTTCGTGCGTCACGATAACCATCGTCATGCCTTCTTCCGCCAGTTGCTTCATGACGGTCAGCACTTCATGACGCAGTTCCGGATCCAGCGCAGAGGTCGGCTCATCAAACAGCATCAGCTTAGGTTTTACCGCCAGCGCACGGGCAATCGCCACGCGCTGCTGCTGTCCACCGGAAAGCTCAGACGGATAGTGATGCGCACGTTCCGAAAGACCCACTTTCGCCAGCAACTCTTTCGCCAGTTTATTGGCTTCATCTTTCGACGCACCACGAACGCGGATCGGGCCGAAAGCCACGTTTTCCAGCGCGGTCATGTGCGGGAACAGATAGAACTGCTGGAACACCATACCGGCTTCCTGGCGGATCAGACGTTCGTCGACTTTCGGGTCATTCACTTTCAGGCCATCGACAATCAGCTCGCCGGACGTGATTTCTTCCAGCTTGTTGATGCAACGCAGCAAAGTGGATTTACCGGAACCGGACGGCCCGATAATAACCACGACTTCACCCTGAGAAATGTTCAGATCGATGTCGTGGAGCACCTGGGTTTTACCAAAGTGTTTTGAGACGTTCTTGAATTCAATCATATAATTTTCAGTTTGCGTTCTAAGCGGCGCAGAACAAAGCTCAGGGCCAGCGTGATGATCAGATAGATAACGGCAACCGCACTCCAGATTTCCATCGCGCGGAAGTTACCGGCGATGATTTCCTGGCCCTGACGGGTCAGCTCGGCGACACCGATAACGATAAACAGCGAGGTATCTTTAATACTCACAATCCACTGGTTGCCCAGCGGTGGCAACATGCGGCGCAACGCCAGCGGCATGATGATGTAACGCAAGGTCGCACGACGCGACAGACCCAGCGCCAGGCCCGCTTCGCGGAAACCGTTATGGATAGACAACACGGCACCACGCGTAATTTCAGCGATATAAGCACCGGAGTTGATCATGATTGTCACCACCGCCGCGCTGAACGGGTCGATACGCAGATCGGAAACCATCATCGGCAGTGCGAAATAAATGAACATCACCTGTACGACAATAGGCGTACCGCGAATGAGCTCGATAAAAACCAGTGCGATGTTGCTGCTAAACCAGCCACCAAACGCGCGGGCAAAACCCGCAATCACACCAATAATCAGACCGCCAACCAGACCGAGGACCGAGATCCACAATGTCATCTTGGCGCCTTCGAGCAGGATAGGCAGAGCGGGCCAAATTACGCTCCAGTCAAACTGCATGGATTATCTCCTGGTAAAACAACAAACTGCGCCTGACCGGAAGATTCTCCGTCAGGCGCTTCTTATCAAGTCAGATTTCTATAAAGAGGAACGACTTAAATGAACAAAACTTATTTAGGTTCTGTATCGAACCATTTTTTGTAGATTGCCGCGTAAGTACCATTCTCTTTGATGGTTTTCAGCGCCGCGTTGGCTTTCTCGCGCAGGTCACTGCCTTGCGGGAAGGCGATACCGTATTGCTGACCAGCCAGTGAATCACCGACGGCCTTGAACTGGCCTTTACCGGCAGTTTTGATGAAGTACAGAATGTTCGGGGTGTCGTGCATCACAGCATCCGCACGGCCTGTACCCAGTTCCATGTAAGCGCTGTCGATGTTCGGGAACTGACGCAGGTCTTTGGTCTGCACGTTGGCTTTCATGTAGTCAACGGAGCTGGTGCCGCTTTTCACTGCAACCACTTTGCCTTTCAGATCGTTAACGCTTTTGATGGCGTCATTATTGCTCTTAACCATCACCAGCAGGCCGCTGTTGTAATAGCCGTCAGAGAAATCGATCGCTTTTTTACGCTCAGGCGTGATGGTGATACCCGCCAGCGCCAGATCGATGTTGTGAGTTTGCAGAGCCGGGATGATGCCGCCGAAATCCATTGGTTTCAGTTCATAAGAGACTTTCATCTCTTTCGCGACCGCGTCCCACAGGTCGATATCGAAGCCGACGTACTTGTCGCCTTGTTTGAATTCAAACGGTACAAACGCAGTGTCGGTAGCTACGATCAGTTTTTTGTCTGCTGCGTGTGAGCTAACGGCAAAGGCCAGGGTCAGCGCGGCCAGGGAAACTTTTAAGAGTGACTTCATCGGTGGAATTTCCTTTGTACATATTATGGGAACGATCTTATGTTACGACGCTTATCTGCAAAATTCATGCCATTGTTCATCGCTATTTAAATTCAATGGCTTATCGTCTTGCTGAACCGTTCAAGCAGCGGAGTATTCTGTAAATGCCCTTTTGTGGTGCATTGTTACAGTTTGCAATGTTCTCTCGTGGTGCATCGCGTCATCATTAACCAGATGTTGTATTTTAAACAATCATTAATTAACAACTGCACCGCTGAAATGATAACTCGCTCTAACTTTTTCAGAACGTGCGTAAAACCACTGCTCAATATTGAAGCAGATGTAAAGAGGGGAAGGGTGAGTTCTGAGGAAAAATCGAGGCGAGTTGAACCATAATGGTGCAGCCGGTCATAAGAAAAAAATCTAGCGCAGCTGGCTGTCTTTACTTCCCCGGCGATTATATCCGGCGTGATCCTGCTGCTTTTTGTCCCGCTCAGCCTGACAGTTCACGCAATACTGAACGCCCTCCAGCGCTTTCCGGCGAGCTTCAGGAATAGGCTCCCCGCATTCCTGGCAAAAGTGCTCGCTTTCACCGTGCCCGAGCGACTGACGCGCACGGTCAACCGCATCATTCACTGTCGAATCAATCTGATCCTGAACTGCGCCATCTTGCGCCCATCCGCTTGCCATGCTGACCTCCGTAAAATTGAAAACGGGCTGGCAATAAATGCCAACCCGCTTTCGCATTGCTCACTCAGATTACCGCAGCCTGAACCCTGCGAAACCGGGGTGTGATTACTCGATATTCGATTCGATAAACCACAGGAATTTATCCAGATCGCGGGATGCCGCGGTGAAAATATCTGCGGTATCTTCGTCTTCCACTTCGCTGATGGCTTTGCGGGTATCGTTAGCGACAACCGCATAACGTTCTGCCAGCGCTTTCAGGTGTTCCTGAACAGTGTGGATATTGGTCGGGTAGCTTTTCAGCGGGGTTTTATCGTTAACTACCTGTACGGTACCCAACGCAACGCCGCCTAACTGCACAACACGTTCTGCGATGGTGTCCTGATGGTCGATAATCGCGGTGCGGAACCCGTCGAGCATTTCGTGGACGGCAATGAAATTTGCGCCACGCATGTTCCAGTGTGCCTGTTTGGTGATCAGCGACAAATCGATATATTCAGTCACCAGACGGTTGAGCACTTTGATGGTATTGAGTTTGACGCTTTCGTCTAAATCGTTGCGTGTGTAGATAAGTTCAGAAGATTTCGTTTTGACCAGTTTAGCGGTACTCATATTCATATCTCCTTGATTCATTAAATTAAACGCTAAATAATGTATTTCGTAACTGCATTCAGTATAGCAATAAATCACAATTTTGCAGGGCAGTCATTCCTATCGTTCTGATAGCGTGTGGCTAATAAAGCCTCTCGCTGCTTCATCTCTAACCTATCATACTGATTTTTCAGGTGGATAGGATTCGTCCGTAATTGGGCTTTTATCAACTTTTGAATAATCATTAATAGTGATAATTATTTTCATTTAAAACGCGGTAAATATTTTAGAATGTAACGGATGATGTGAATATATATTCATATTAGTCATGTAATAGGACGGGAAATAACAGTCAGTGCGGGTAATTATCTATTTTGGATGGAATAAAGAAAAACGGCAGAAGTATATCTGCCGTTTTAAACAGTCGTTTGGTGGGGATTACAGCGCCAGTGTCCCGCTGTAAAGCACCGCGCCGGTAGGTTGTCCGGTGGGAGAACCGCCATGAGGTTCGAGGCTGATCGCCAGCGTATAACCGGGGTCTGGCATTTTTGCGGCCAGCGTTAACTGTGTCGGTTGCTGGGTATTCAGTAATCCGAGTGAACGCGGTTTGCCGCCTGGTGGAATGGCCCACAGTTCCAGGCTGCGGTCTGCGGCCAGATCAGGCGCGCTGAGCGGTGTCAGCAATAAACTGCGGGTACTCATATCCACGCTGACCACCCATTGCCCGTTTTGTGGTCCCGCGCTGCTGCCCAGAATGGCGACCGGCGTCGGCGCGGCGGGTTGCACCAGAAGGTGAGGGATCAGCAATAATGCCGCCAGCCCGGCGGCCAGCGCCCAGCCGATATAACCGCGTACCGGCCTTTTGGGTGGCGCAGGGCGTTTCTCGGGTTGTAAGGCCAGATTGTGCTGGATCCGTTTCCAGACTGAAGCAGGGGGGATCACCGGGATAATCTGGTTATCGAGCTGCGTGAACGCCTCCTGCCAGCGGGCCACTTCTGCCGCTAACGCCGGGTCAGTGCGCATTTTCTGCTCGAACTGTATCCGCGCCGCGCCGCGCAAGGTGCCGAGTGCATATTCGGCTGCGAGGGCAGCCTGATAATGGCTTCTGCTTTTCATAGTCCGACGCAGCTCTTAAGGTGATCCAGGGCACGACGGATCCAGCTTTTTATCGTCCCCAGGGGTTGTTGTAAATGTGAGGAAACCTCGCCGTGAGACAGCCCCTGATAATAGGCAAGGATCAGGCTCTGTCGTTGTTCTGCGGGAAGGTGCGCCAGGCAGGCCGCCAGTATTTTGGCATCGCTGTCCTGTTGCAGCCGTTGCAAGGGTTCATCATCGTCGCTGGCATCGCTGTGTATGACATCGTCATCCAGCGCATCCAATTGGTTGTCGCTTCCGCGCATCCAGTCGATAGCGCGGTTGCGGACAATGTGTGTAAGCCAGGTCATCGGGGAACTGAGCGCCGGGTTGTAAGACGCGGCGCGGTTCCACGCGGTGATATAGCTGTCATGCAAAACTTCTTCTGCCCAGGCGTGTCGCCGCAACATGCGTAATGCAACGGCGAACAACCGGGGGGACGTCAGTCGGTATAACTGCTCAAATGCCTGACGATCGCCAACGGCCATGGCGCTCATTAACTCGCGCTGTACTTCAAGCGCTTTCTCTGGTGTTGGCTTACTGACTAAATTGTCATGCATTCGTCCGTCCCGACGCTCTGAGATACTGTTTCATAAGGGAATCCAGCTCTCAGTATAGTCGGTATTATTTAGGCAACAGCACAGTATCAATGACGTCGATCACACCGTTCTTCTGCTGGACGTCATAAGTGCTGATATTGGCGATATTCCCTTTGCCATCTTTCAGCTGAATATTGTGCGGGCCGTTATTCAGGATCCACAGGGGTTCGCCGTTCACGGTTTTCAGTTCTGCGGTGCCGTTGCCTTTTTTCAGCAGTTTTTCGAGATCTTTCATTTCATATTTACCTGCAACCACGTGATACGTGAGGATGCTGGTCAGGGTGGCTTTGTTTTCCGGTTTCACCAGATTTTCCACAGTGCCGGCAGGCAATTTGGCAAACGCGGCGTTAGTCGGTGCGAACACGGTGAACGGGCCTTTGGTTTGCAGGGTATCCACCAGACCGGCAGCTTTTACTGCGGCAACCAGCGTGGTGTGATCTTTGGAATTCAGGGCATTTTCTACGATATTTTTAGACGGATACATTTCAGCGCCACCGACCATGGTGGTGTCTTGAGACATCATTGCAGCCATTGACGCAGTGCTCAGCAGGATAGAAGCGCAGATAGCGGTACGGAGTAATGTTTTCATGATGGTGTCCTTCGTAAGTTGAGTAGGTAAGGTCTTGCCTCACATCTATACATACGAATGACCCCCTGCTTTTGGATGCAGGAAAAGATGAAATAAAGTGAAAAAGGCGAAAGTATTTTTCAATACATTGATAAAAAAGAAAAAAGCCACATCGCGATGACGTGGATTTTTTGCGGAGTCGGAAGAAATTTACTTCCCGGAAGGATTATTGCCCGGAATATCGACCGTTTCTAGTTTAGCTTTACGTTGCAGCGTCAGCGTAGAACCGGCGGAAGCGGCAATAATCGCCGCCAGCCCCAGCCACTGCGAGGCCGTCAGGAACTCGCCCAGGAAAATAATCCCGGAAAGCGCCGCCATGGCGGGTTCCATGCTCATCAGCGTGCCGAACGTTTTCGCCGGAAGTTTGGTCAGCGCCATCATTTCCAGCGAATACGGAATAGCGGATGTCAGCAGGGCGATCAGCAGACCTAACGGCAAAATCTCCCAGCTGAAAATAGAGGTATGCGCCTGGATTGCGCCAATCGGGAAGAAAATCAGCGCAGCAATCAGAGAACCCATTGCCGCTGTGCCGGGGCCATAGCTGCTGCCCGCTTTCTGACCAGCAAGGATATACACGGCCCAGCACGCACCGGCGATCAGCGCAAAACAGGCACCTTTAAGATCCACACCCCCCGCGCTTTGCCCGAGCGGCAGCAGGAACAATAAACCGACAACGGCCAGCACGACCCAGATGAAATCGACCGGGCGGCGCGAGGAAAACATCGCCACGGCAAGTGGCCCGGTGAATTCCAGTGCAACGGCAATGCCTAACGGTACAGTGCGCAGCGCCAGATAAAAGCTGTAGTTCATGCAACCGAGGGCGAGGCCGTACATCAGCAGCGAGCGGAAATTACCGCCACGCATTTTCAGCCGCCACGGTCGGAAATAGAGAAGTAACAAAATAGAGCCGATGCCCAGACGCAGCGCGGTCACACCCTGCGGGCCGACAATCGGAAACAGCGTTTTAGCCAGCGACGCACCGCCCTGTAATGAGAGCATCGCGACAAGTAATAACAGGATGGCGACCAGCGGCGAAGATTTCCGGGGTAAGGCAGGAAGCGGCGGGCCATTATTTTGCGTCGCCGCATCGTGCAGAGCGATCTGCTTTTCCTGCGGCTGATTGTGTTCTGACTGTGTCATCCGTTGCGCCTTTTGAGGTGATCCCATGAATCCGGAATCTTCATATTTATAGTTTTGAAAAGAAAGGTAAAGCGCCGTCAGTGTAGTGGGAAATCACGCGATAAAAAATCCTCAAAAAAAAGTTTTTCCAGAATCGGTTTCTTAAAAAATTGCTGAAAACTGGCGTTTTTTTGCCCAAAAATTTAGGAATTATCTGCTAATTCCAAAAAGTTCAATAAGTTTATCTTATAGTTTTAGTGACAAAAATCCCAATAAAATGAAAGGGATAGTTAGTGCTGGAAACTTCCTGTTACACCATATGATGCTTTGGACATCTTAATTGAGGCAGAGTTTCACACTGGTTTTTGTTATATTTTGGAACGTGAAGGTTACTTTGGTTTCTCTTTTTGAGGTGGTTTATGAAAAAAATTGCATGTCTTTCCGCATTAGCTTGCGTCGTAGCACTGGGTGTTTCCTCTAGCGCATTCGCTGGTACCAGCACCGTTTCTGCTGGTTACGCACAGGGTGACGCACAAGGCGTTGTAAACAAAGCAAACGGCTTCAACCTGAAGTACCGTTACGAGCAAGATAACAACCCACTGGGCGTTATCGGCTCTTTCACCTACATTCAGGATGACAGCAACCCAACTTCCGGTGATTACCGTAAAGCAGAATACTACGGCATCACTGCCGGTCCTGCTTACCGCATCAACGACTGGGTTTCTGCTTACGGCGTAATCGGTCTGGGCTACGGTAAATTCCAGTACAACGAAAACGTAGCGTCTACCGCTAACCGTCAAAAATCAGACACCAGCGATTATGGTTTCTCTTACGGTGCTGGTCTGCAGTTCAACCCAATCCAGAACGTTGCTCTGGACGTTTCCTACGAACAGTCCCGCATCCGCAGTGTTGATGTTGGTACCTGGATCGCAGGCGTGGGTTACAGCTTCTAATTCTTCGCCCTGTGTAGCGCTTGCCGCTACCCTCATGCGAAAACAAAAACCGCTCGAAAGAGCGGTTTTTTTATGTCTGTAATTCAGCGTATTTTGCTATCAAGCGGTTGCACGTTCATTCCACGCGTCGGTGAACTGAATATTTCCATCCCTATACTTCCAGGTGATCTTTTCATAGCGCAGGGCAACGCTTTCCATGTGGCCCGTTCCCGTACATTCCCGGGTATCGTGCATCACCGGTGAAATCGATATCACTTTGACTTCTTCAAGCAGGATATTGAAATATTCAACTTCTTGCCCCGCGTCGCTGATGCAATACCACCGGATTTCTGCCGATTTTAACGTTTGGCCTGTTGCGACAGCTTTGTACAAATAGGGAGATGCGCTATCAATTTCTTTTTCAAATTGAAATGGAGCATGTTGCCGGGTGCCGGTCAGTTTTCCTGTTGTACCGTCGGTGGGAATGCTCAGGTTGTGATGAATTCCTCTTAATTCTATGCTGCCTTCACGCCCCCTGACATCGGAGGAACCACGGATTGCCGCGCCGCCATCATCTTTAAGCCATAAGTGAACAGGTACAGCCATTGTTAAAACTCCTTTTTTAATTAATCGTACAACCAGCGGCCCGCTTTGGCCGATTCTATTAACATTCCGATAGTGAAATCGGGCACGGATATTGGTATTGGCTTTTTAAATGGATTCCATGAAATAGGTTCATACGGATAATATTTTTCAATAGCAAAGTTATCTCTCTGTACGTTAAATTCAGAAAAATACTTATCCATTAAATCCTCAGCTTCGCCGATATCTAACTTCAAATCTGTGTCCAGATCCGTCTCTGGTGTAAAAACTTCCTGCCTCTTTTTATTATTGAAAAGATAAACGCCGTTAAAAGGCCTGACCAGCGCGTATATACGTTGTTCAATATCATCTACCATAGCTTATCTTCACCCCGCGTAATCATGTTGTAGTCCCGTACTGTACGATAGGTTATTTCACTGATATCAACGAGAAGAATGACCTCACCAACAACGGGAATTGTTCGGCCGATAAAGGTACTTATTTTTGCAACCATTCTTCTTTCTACCGTCCAGGGTGTATATCCACCGACCCAGGTAGGCAGTGTTATGCCAAAAGGAAACTTAGCCGTTTTGAATATCCTCCTTACCGATTTCGACGCACGGGATGTTCCTTCCTTTGCTCCTTTAGGCTTTGTCCGGGTTTTCAGGTTATTCATTCCACTGTATAGCGCTACGACCGCACCAAAATCTGCGATGCCCAAACCAAATTGATCTACCGTGTTCTCACAAAAAATCATAAACAGGAGTTCACCGGCAGTCAGGTTGGATTTCCCTGCATAGAAGTAGGTTCCTTTTAGCTCTTCAAACGTATCCATACTTTCTCTTATTGTCGTATTTATGAGCCCTTGTATATTACGGGGGCTAAAATTCAGCAATATGGAGAAAGTGAACTCTGTCGTTAAAAAGCCAGTTTCTTGATCTGGGTTGTATATTTTGTGCTATTTGTCTAGGGTTTTAAAAATATAATGAATGAGCCATTAACTATTTAACTAATTAGTCAGGCTTAACTGAAAGGAGGTTTGGTTTTTTACGATAAGTGATTTAAATAATGGCATTGAAGTTATGATTTTCCGGCAGGGATTACAGGAAATGCCCTTTATTATTGACCCGGCTAATGAAATCCACTTATTGAATTTCAGCCAAAATCAAAGGTAAAGGGCTTGGGTTTTATCAAATCCCGCTAAACCAGTTATAACCCTGATCTTCCCAGTAACCGCCCGGATTAGTATTGGTGACGAAAATCGCGCCGATATGTTTGGCGTTTTTGAACCCTAGTTTGGTGGGCATTCTCAGACGCAGCGGATACCCGAAATCCGGAGGCAACGGTTTGCCGCCGAAATCCAGTGCCAGAATAGTTTGCGGATGCAGCGCGGTGGCCATATCAATGCTCGAGTAATAACGGTCATCGCATTTGAAGCCGACATATTTCGCGGTCAGATCGGCCCCGACGTGCTGAAGAAACGTTTTAAGTGGCACGCCTTTCCACTGTCCGATGGCGCTCCAGCCTTCAATGCAAATCAGCCGGGTGATCTGGCTTTCCTGCGGCAGGCGTTGCAGCTGTTCCAGCGTCCACGAGGTTTTCTTTTGCACCAGCCCGGACACTTCCAGCCGGTAATTCGGGATGTCGATTTCCGGCACGTTGTATTCAGGGTAATACGCGTTGAAACGGAATGGTGTCGTAATCTGGTCGGCGCGGTAAGTTTGGGCCAGCTTCTGCCCGCCGAATAACCAGCCCTGTACGCGGTCATTCCAGCGCGACATCGCCCAAAGCACTTTGTCGACTTCGTCACCGTCCTGCAAATTACAGCCGGTCAGCATAGAAACCGCACCGAGCGTTAACCCGGATCGCAGCAGTAAACGGCGCTGAATATTCACCAGTTGCTTGCGCTGGTCGGGTTCCACAATGATTTTTGGCCGTTGTGATTTTTCACTCATCGGCGCTTTCCTCTTTATTCATTGCCTTGCCGCCGGTAATCATCGCCACAAATGTTTTCGGCACCAGCAACACCATCAGGACATGAATGACCACAAACAGCATCACGCCACTCATCGCAAAAAAGTGTACATAACGGGCAATATCAAACCCGCCGAAAAGCCACACCAGCCCGCTGAACTGCACCGGTTTCCAGATGGATAAACCGGACAACACCAGCAGAAGGCCGAGCACCAGAACGCCGCTGTACATCAGTTTTTGCACGGCGTTGTACTGGCCCAGTTTATGCGGCAGATGAAAGGTCAGGGCGCGAACGGTATCGCGCCAGACCGTGCGGGGAGTAAACGGGAAAAAGTCCCGTTTGAAGTGGCCGCTGAAAACGCCCCACAACAGATAAAATAGGGCGTTAGCCGCCAGCAACCACATCACAGCGAGATGCCAGGCGATGTTGCCGCCCAGCCAGCCGCCGAGGGTGGTACTTTGCGGGAACGTAAAGGTGAACAGGGGATCCGCGTTATAAATCCCCCAGCCGCTCATCACCATGCCGATCATTGCCAGAAGATTAATCCAGTGGCTGATGCGCACCGGCCAGGAATGGATCCTGCGTTTTCGAACTGAAGAGGGCTGAGGTTTCACGATAAAATCCCTGTTGATTTGGCCGATTACATCGGTGGCGCGATGCCGTCTTTACCGGCTGCGATGCCACGGGCAACCAGCGCACCTTTGTCATCTTTCATCGCGAACAGCACGATTTTAGTGCCCGGTTTCAGCAGGCTTCGGTCGCCGGGTGCCAGCAGAACAACAGGCACATCGTCAGGTACAACGACAGTTTTCTCAGCATCGTGATATTTGACGGTCAGCGTGCGGCCATTGCTGTTCACCAGCTTGCCGACGGTGCCGTTGGTCATGGTGTTGATTTTGCCGTCAGCCGATTCAAACGGGTTAAAGCCTTCACCGCTGCCGCGCAGGCTTGGCGCGAAGACGTGCACTTCCAGCGCTTTCAGCGTGCCGTCAGCCTGCGGAACTGCGGCTGTACCGATGAAACTGTCGGGTTTGATATCACTGATCTGGCCTTTGGTGACGGCGTTGATCTTGGTCTGGTCTGTCAGCTTAACATCGAGCTTTTCACCCTGACGCGTGGTGATTTGCACAGATGAATCATTAACTGAATCAATGGTTCCGCGTGTAGGCTTGATCACGTTATCGGCTGCAAAAGCCGAGGACATTCCGCTGCACATCAGCAGGGAACCCAGTAATAAACCGGCAAGGCGTGTAGGTGTGTTCATTATCAACTCTCCATTTTCTAGCGTGATTTCATTCTGTTAGATGAATCACTGAACCAGCCAGTGATGAATAACTCCATTAAGAGTGGACGATAAACCGGGATCGGTTGATGACAAATTGATGACAAAATTGTCATCAAAGGTGTCTGCTGAAACTGTTAAACTTTCCTCCGAATCATTCTTTGGGAGAATGGTCTTGCGGCGCTGAGGGCCTGAATGCGGATACTGGTAATAGAAGATGATGTCAGCACAGGCGACTACCTGAAAAAAGGGCTGACGGAAGCGGGTTACAGCGTGGATCTGGCGCGTAACGGCGCAGATGGCTTGTTTCTGGCGCTGGAAGCAGGCTATGACACTGTGATCCTCGACGTCATGCTGCCCGGCCTTGATGGCTGGCAGGTGATGGAAGTGCTGCGTAAAAAGAGTGATGTGCCGGTGCTGTTTCTGACGGCGCGTGACGAAGTGCAGGATCGCATTCACGGGCTGGAACTTGGCGCTGATGATTATCTGATTAAACCGTTTTCATTCACCGAACTGGTGCTGCGCATCCGCACTTTACTGCGCCGCCCGACGGCGCGCGAGCCGGATACGTTTTCTGTCGCCGATCTGAATCTGGATGTGCTGCGCCGCCGCGTCAGCCGTCAGGATCAAACCATCGCGCTGACCAATAAAGAGTTCATGTTGCTGGAGCTGCTGATGCGCCGCGAAGGCGAAGTGCTCTCGCGCACTATGATCGCCTCACAGGTCTGGGACATGAATTTTGACAGTGATACCAACGTCGTGGATGTGGCGGTTAAACGCCTGCGCGCCAAGGTGGATCGCGCCTTTGACGTGAAACTGATCCATACCGTGCGTGGCATTGGCTACGTGTGTGAAGTGCGCAATGACTAACGTGATGAAAAAAACTGCCCGCCCGTCCGCCTCAAAAAGGGCGATGTCACTGACCTTACGGGCCACATTGCTGTTTGCACTGATTGCCTCGCTGGTGGTCAGCGCCGTCGGTTTTTATCTCTATTATTCGATAGATAAAGAACTGGTGCGCCGCGCGGATTATCAGGTCAGCGGGCGGGTGCAGTATTTCCGTCATCTGCTGGCGAATGAATTTCCGTTATCGCAACTGAGCCGCAATCCCGGTTTGTTTGAAAATATGCTTGGCAACGAACGCGATATTCTGACTTTTCGTCTTGAAGGCCAGCCGCCGCTGATTAACGTCAATCCTTCGCAACTGAACTTACCGCCGGTTACGCCGGTGCCCGACGGCCAGCCGCTCACTTTGGAAACCGTGCATCACCTGATGGCACCGGACGGTACGCCGGTGCGCTTTGCCCGCGCAGATGTGCGGATCGAGGATGGCAGAACGGTCGAAATTACCGGTGCGCACTTCATGACGGAGGAGTCACGCCTGCTGGAAACCTTCCGCTGGGAAATCATGGGTGCCGTGCTGTTCGCCTATTTGCTGATTGCCGCACTGGGCTATGTCGTGATCCGAAGAGGGTTAAAGCCTTTACGCAACATGGCGCTGGAGGCCACGCAAATTCATCCGTCCAGCCTGTCTACCCGTCTGAGCACGGAAAACGCGCCCCAGGAATTGCAGCAACTTATCTATTCTTTCAACGACATGCTGGAAAGACTGGCGGAAGGGTATCAGCGCCTTACGCAGTTTTCAGCCGATCTGGCGCATGAAATCCGCACACCGGTGGGTGCGCTGATGGGGCACTGTCAGGTGGCGTTGTACCAGCCGCGCTCAGTCGAAGAGTACGAAACGCTGCTGGCGAACAATATGGAAGAGCTGGAACGCATTTCCCGCATGGTGGAAAACATCCTGTTTCTTGCCCGCGCGACCAATGCGCGGTCTGTTTTAACCATCACCGGTATTGATGTTTCCTCTGAAATTACCCGCATTCAGGAATATTTCGAAGGGCTGGCGGAAGAAAGGGAAATGGTACTGGTCGGTGAAGGGCAGGGGGTGTTGTACGCGGATGCCATTTTGTTTCAGCGCGCGATCAGCAATCTTGTCGCCAACGCCGTGCGTTACGGGCATGAAGGCAGCACCATCACAATCAGCGCCCAGCCGCAGGGGAAAGGCATGGAGATTCATGTGATCAGCCAGGGCAATCTTATCCCGCCGGAAAAACTGGGCAAACTGTTCGACCGTTTCTATCGTGCCGACGCATCGCGCAGCGAAGGCGGCAGTTCCAGCGGCCTCGGGTTATCTATCGTTCAGGCGATTATGGCGCTGCATCAGGGGAGTGTCCGGGTAACAAGTTCTGCGCAAGGCGAGACGATATTTACGCTGTCATTCCCGGAGCCAGTATCTGATCCGGATCACAGGCTTTCTTAATATTTCTTCAACGTTCTTAAAAAAGTTCATAAAAGTTGAGCGAAATAACATTTTTTAGTTATTGAAAAATAAGGATTTCGTTAATTTAGTTACATTATCACATTAGCGAAAGGGACCGGAGTTGAACAAAAATGCCTGGTCCGGGGTCTGAATAGTCCTAAGGAGTGGGTTCCATCCTCCGGTTCGAACGGTCAGTACGACGTAAACAGACTCACAAAAGAGCCATTTATTACCAATGCATAAAATACGTTCACTTTCGCTGCAAAGCATTTCTGTTTTCATTGCACTCTATCTTGGGATCTTGTTAAACCTTCCGATTTTCTTCCGCCGTTTTTACCAGTTGCATTACGACAATGTGTTGTCGATAACGGTCGAAATGGTGGCGTGTTTTGCCCTGGTTTACTTCCTTTGTATGCTGCTCTCCTATACCGGCAAAACGGTTTTCCGTGTGCTGATGACGGCTATTGTGATCTCCTCCGCGGCGGCCAGCTATTACATGATCCTGTTCAATGTCGATATCGGCTACGGGATTTTGGCGGCGGCGCTGGCTTCTGATTCTATTGATTTATCAAAAGAATCCATCGGCACGCATTTTGTGGCCTGGACCGTGCTGGTCAGCCTGATCCCGGTTCTGTTGCTGTGGCTCAGCACGATGCCGGGCGCAGCGTTCAGGCAAACTACCTTCAAAAAAGTGGCGGTAAAAACCGGTCTGCTGGTGATTTCCGGCCTGCTTTGCTATATGCCGCTTCGCCTGATGGGGAAAGTGCAGGATCGCCATGACAAAGAGAACAACCGCATGATGGCGAGTTACGGCGGCGTGGTGGCGGGCACTTACTCTCCGTCCAACTGGCTGTCGGCGCTGGGGCTGTACTCTTACAGCAGCTACAGTCAGGCGGAAGACACCAAAAATCTTTATGACCCGTCGAAACATTTCACTTATACCGCGCCGGCAGATGCCAAAGATATGTACGTGGTATTCATCATCGGCGAGAGTGCGCGTCGCGATCACATGGGCGTTTACGGTTATGATCGCGACAACACACCAAACCTCGATAAAGAGAAAAATCTGGTCGCGCTTCAGGGCTATTCCTGTGATACCGCCACCAAGCTTTCCCTGCGTTGTATGTTTGTGCGTGAAGGTGGCGCTTCCGAAGCGCCGCAGCGCACATTAAAAGAGATGAATGTCTTCTCCGTGCTGAAAAGCAACGGCTGGAGTTCTGAGTTGTATTCCATGCAAAGTGAAGCCTGGTTCTACAACAAAACCCGCGCCGATGATTATTCCTTGCGTGAAAATATCGCCTCTGAAAAACGTAATGCAGGCAAGCCGGTGGATGACATGTTGCTGGTCGATGAAATGAAAGACTCGATGGCCAATCATCCGCAGGGCAAGCACCTGATTATTCTGCATACCAAGGGATCGCATTACCTGTATTCAGACCGTTATCCGCGCTCATTTGCCAAATATCAGCCGGAATGTATGGGCATCGATGACTCCTGTTCAACGCAGGAGATGATCAACGCTTACGACAATACGCTGCTGTATACCGACTACTTCCTGTCGCAGGTGTTTGATCAGCTGCGCGATAAAAACGCCATTGTTTTCTACGCCTCCGATCACGGCGAGTCCATTTCCAAAAGCATGCATTTCCACGGTACACCGCGTGAGCATGCGCCAGCCGAGCAACGTACTGTGCCGATCATGGTCTGGGCATCAGACAAATTCCTGTCAAACGACCAGAACAAAGCAGGTTTCGAACAGCTGCAAAAAATGGCGGCTGAAAAGAAACCGGCATTCCATGAAAAACTGTACGACACCATTCTGGGCTGTATCGGCTACACCTCGCCAAACGGCGGGATCGTAGAGCAGCACAACTGGTGCCATACGCCTGAACCGTCATCACCGGCGAAGTAACACCCTTAAAATCGCCGCCTTTTTCTGATGAATAAGAAAGGCGGCGACATCCTTCTGGTCGACACCCTGTTTTTAAGCCACAATCGGTGAGAAAATTTTAAATTTTGTTTTTTATCAGGGCTGATAACCGATGCAAGCACTCCGAATTATCGTCTGCGTTCTGACGGTCATCATGACCTTCCTGACGCTGCTTCCTCTTTCTAAAAATCAGCGCTGGTGGGTGCGTGTTTGGGATTTCCCGCGCCTGCAAATGGTTTCCCTGTGTCTGCTTTTTCTGCTGACTGAACTGCTGATTTTGCCGTTTGACGGCGTGCTGACCGGCGTTGTGATTATCCTGACGGTCGCCTGCATGGCGTATCAGGGCTGGTGGATATTGCCTTACACCCGTTTGTACCGCGTGCAGGTGAAGAAGACGGTGCCCAACGGCCATTCGCGTATCAAAATCATGAACAGCAATGTGCTCACCACCAACCGTGAGACCGCGCAGCTGCTCAGCCAGATTCAGGAACATAAACCGGATATTATCGTGCTGCTGGAAACCGACCAGTGGTGGGAAGACCAGATGGCGCCGCTGGAGGCCGATTACCCGTACAGCCTGCGCTGTCCGCTGGATAATTTGTACGGCATGCACGTCTATTCCCGTTTGCCGATGCACGGCGAGCAGATCCAGTTTCTGGTGGCGAAAGACATTCCTTCGATGCATTTCCGTGCCGAACTGCCGTCGGGGGAACACGTGGTGCTTCACTGTCTTCATCCGAGGCCGCCAAGCCCCACCGAAGCGGATGAATCGACCGCCCGTGATGGCGAGCTGATCGCCGTCGGGCATACCGCCGCGAAAGCGCATTTTCCGACCATTGTGACCGGTGATCTGAATGACGTGGCCTGGTCGCGAACCACCCGTTTATTCATGAAAATCAGCGGGCTGCTCGATCCGCGTCGTGGCCGCGGGATGTACAATACTTTCCACGCCAGCTATCCGTTTTTGCGCTGGCCGCTGGATCACGTTTTCCACAGCAAAGATTTCACGCTGATTGACCTGAAAAGGCTGGATTTCATGGGCTCCGATCACTTCCCGATCCTGGTCGAACTGGCGCTGACGCCTTGTCTGGGTAAAGATCAGGAGCCGCTGGAAATCGAAAGCGATGATCTTGAAGAGGCGCGGGAAAAGCTGGAGCTGGCGGGTGTAAAACTCACGGATATCTATCCTGCTAATAAGAAAACAGGCCAATAAAAATCCGGCCAATAACAAATAATGTGAGGGCTTACGGGCGTTAACCATGACCACTGAACGTGATCGTTTACCGCTGGCGGAAGACTTGCGGGTTTTTCTGGCGGTGGTGAACAAGCAAAGTTTTGCCGCTGCGGCGACCGAACTCGGGCAGTCTCCGGCCTATGTCAGTAAGCGTATTCAGATCCTCGAAGAGGCGCTGAACACCCGTTTGCTGCATCGTTCGACCCGTGGCGTGCGCCTTACCGAAGACGGTGAACGCGCACAGCGCTGGGCGCTTCAAATTCTCGACACGTTCGATCAGTTCATCGGTGATGTTTCAGATTCCCGCAGCGAGGTGCGCGGCAACGTGCATATTTGCAGTTCGTTTGGTTTCGGGCGCTGCCATGTCGCGCCCGCCGTTGCCGAACTGGCCGAACGTTATCCGCAACTCAATCTGCGCCTTGATCTGTTTGACCGGGTGGTCGATCTGGTCGCCGAAGGCATTGATCTCGAAATTCTGGTCGGCGACGACATTCCCGAACAACACATCGGTAAAAAACTGGCGCAGCATCAGCGCATTCTCTGCGCTTCACCGCAGTATCTGGCGGCACACGGCGAACCCGATTCGCTGAACGCCCTGACGCAACACCAGTGTCTGGTGCTGAAAGAGCGCGATAATCCGTTTGGCATCTGGTCGCTGACCGGCGAAGGGCAGGAACAGCGCATCCGGGTGAAAGGCGTGTTGTCCTCTAACAGCGGCGAAGTGGTATTGCAGTGGGCACTGAAACACCACGGCATTATTTTGCGCTCTGAGTGGGATGTCCGGCCTTATATCGACCGGGGCGAACTGGTGCAGGTTTTACCGCAGTTTTCCCAGCCCGCCAGCGTCTGGGCGGTCTATCCCACACGGCTGGCAGATTCTGCAAAACTGCGGGTATGCGTTGAATTCCTGCACGACCGTTTTAGCCAGTTACTGCAATAAAGCCTTCACGCCAGCCACGGATTACGCTGCAAATGCATCTGCTGAAATTCACGAATTTCATCGCTGTAGCGCAGCGTATTACCTACCGCATCCAGCCCGTTAAGCAGGGACATTTTGCTCAGTTCATCGATGTTAAACGCAATGTGTTGCCCGTCGTGCAGGCCAATAGTTTGCGCCGGTAAATCGACGATAATTTCGTTGCTTTCTGCCTGCGTAACCTGTTCGGCCAGCTGCGCCCACTGCTGTGGATCCAGCTGCACGGTGAGCACGCCGTTACGCTGACAGTTGTCGAAAAAGATCCCCGCAAACGTGGTGCCAATCAGCGCCCGTATCCCCAGCTGTTTCAGCCCCCACACCGCATGTTCGCGGCTTGAGCCACAGCCAAAGTTCGGGCCGACCAGCAGGAATTTAGCCCCATGCCACGCTGGCTGGTTGAGGATAAACGCCGGATCGGGCGAGCCGTCGGCCAGAAAACGCAGATCGAAAAACACGCCTTTATCCAGCCCGCTGCGGTCGATGCCTTTTAGAAACTGCTTCGGCATAATCACATCAGTATCGACGTTAGCCGCCGGGAAGGGCGCAGTCGCGCCGGTTAACACGGTAAATGCTTGCATGATTTTCTCCTCACACTTCACGAACATCAGTCAGATGACCGCAAATTGCGGCGGCGGCAACCATCGCCGGGCTCATCAGATGGGTCCGCGCACCGGCACCCTGACGGCCTTCGAAATTACGGTTGGTGCTTGATGCGCAACGGTCGCCCGGTGACAAAACGTCGTCATTCATTGCCAGACACATCGAACAGCCGGACTGCCTCCACTCAAAACCGGCCTGAATAAATATTTCTGCCAGCCCTTCGGCTTCAGCCTGCGCGCGCACCTGACTCGAGCCGGGAACGATCATCGCCCGTACCGCAGAAGCCACTTTTTTGCCACGCACAACGTCGGCGGCGGCGCGCAAATCTTCAATACGCGCATTGGTGCAGGAGCCGATAAAGGCGTGGCTGATGCCAATGCTGTTCAGCGGTTGCCCGGCGCGTAATCCCATATAGCTGAGTGCACGTTGCAGATCTTTGCGCCGCGCGGCATCCGGTTCGGATTCCGGATCGGGTACGCGTCCGCCAATCGCCAGCGCCTGATCCGGGCTGGTTCCCCAACTGACCATCGGGGCGATATCTCCGGCGCGCAGCTCAACTTCGCGGTCAAACACCGCGTCCGGGTCACTGCGCAGCGTGCGCCAGACTGCGACGGCTTCGTCCCATTGCTGGCCTTTTGGTGCGCGGGGTTTATCTTTCAGGTAAGCAAACACTTTATCGTCCGGTGCCATGAACGCACCGCGCGCACCGGCTTCCACCGCCATATTGCAGATGGTCATGCGGCCTTCGACGCTCAGCATATCGATGCCCTGACCGCAGAATTCGATAGCGTAACCCGTTGCGCCAGCCGCCCCGATTTTAGCCACCAGCGCCATCACCACATCTTTGGCAGTAATGCCGTTGTGCAGCGTGCCATTCACCGTGACGCGCAAGGTTTTCAGGCGTTTGTAAACCAGCGTCTGGGTCGCCAGCAGATGTTCAATTTCTGACGTGCCGATACCAAACCCGAATGCGCCCAGCGCGCCATACGTTGTGGTGTGGCTGTCACCGGCGGCAATCACCATGCCCGGTAAGATAAAGCCCTGTTCCGGCGCGACAACGTGTTCAATGCCCTGACGGGAATCGAGAATATCAAACAGCTCGATGCCAAATTCTGCGCAGTTCTCGGCGAGATAGGAAACCTGGCGTGCACCACCGGCGTCCGGCATCTGCCGTGTGCGCAAAGGCGCAGTCGGGTTGACGTGATCGACCACTGCCAGTGAGGTTTCCGGCCGCCAGACGCGACGACCCGCGTCACGCAAACCGCTGAAAGCCTGCGGGCTGGTGTACTCGTTAATTACCTGCCGGTCGATGTACAGCAACACATGTCCTTTGTCGTCCAGCGTGCGGACGGTGTGGCTGTCGATGTGTTTTTCATACAGCGTTTTTGGCTTCATTTCATTGCCCTGATGAACGTAATGGATAATGCCAGCGTCGCAAACTTATCCGTTATCAGGCAACAGCCTGAGTGTGGTGTCTCAAAACACAGATCGTGAAGCGGCAATCTTCATTTGTGACCTTGTTGCTTAAAGGCCAGCGACTAAGATGGGTAAAAAGGAGAAAACCCATGTTTGAACATTTTACCCAAGGCCGTATGCAGGTCAGCGGAACGGAGATCGCCTACCGGCTCGCCGGGCAGGGCGAGCCTTTGCTGTTACTGCACGGACACCCGCAAACGCAGGCGATCTGGCATAAAGTCGCGCCGTTTCTGACGTCTCAGTTCACCGTCGTTCTGGCCGATTTACGCGGCTACGGCGACAGCGGCAAACCCGAACCCGACGATGAACATCTGCGCTACAGCAAACGCGAAATGGCGCAAGATCAGCGGGAATTAATGGCCGCACTCGGCTTTAACCGGTTCAGCGTTATTGCCCATGACCGGGGTGCCCGTGTGGCGCACCGGCTGGCGCTGGATCATCCGCAGGCCGTTAAACGTCTGGTGCTGCTGGATATCGCGCCGACACTTTCGATGTATCAGCAAACCAATGAGGCTTTTGCCCGTGCTTACTGGCACTGGTTTTTCCTGATCCGACCGGCACCGCTGCCGGAAACGCTCATCACCGCCGATCCGGACCAGTATCTGCGCAGCGTCATGGGCAGTCGCAGCGCCGGTATGCAGCCTTTCACCGACGAAGCTTACGCAGATTATTTGCGCTGTCTGCAACAAAATGGAACGGCGCGCGGGATTTGCGAGGACTATCGGGCATCGGCAGGTATCGACCTGCAACACGACCAGGAAGATCTGAATGCGTCTCGCAAACTGCGTTGTCCGTTGCTGGTGCTTTGGGGCGAAAAAGGCACGGTCGGCCAATGTTTTGCACCGCTGGAAGAATGGCGAAAAGTCGCCGAAGACGCGCAGGGCGAAGCGCTGCCTTGCGGCCATTATATTGCCGAAGAACAACCGGAACTGTTGCTGGAGAAGGTATTGCCGTTCCTGCGATAGGATGGCGCACATTAAAATCCGGTCGATGCCTTAACAGACGTGTTACAGACAGCGCATAAGGCATGATACAAAGAGATATTCTTCGGGATATCTCTTTTTTTTGCAGCCAGAAAACGGCGAATTCAGGTAAGGGCGGGGCATCTATTCATGAGCGAATCTTCATCTCTCCACTGGCAGGATTATCACCACAGCGAACTTAACGCCGCACAGATTTACGCCATTCTGGCCCTGCGCAGCGAAGTGTTTGTGGTCGAGCAGACCTGTGTTTATCAGGATATCGACGGGCAGGATCTGGCTGGCGAAAATCGTCATGTCGTCGCATGGCTCGACGGGAAACCGGCGGCGTACGCGCGTATTTTGCGTCATGAGGATGATGTTGCCATCGGGCGGGTGATCGTCGCGCCTTCCGCCCGTGGCCTGAAACTGGGCTATCAGTTGATGGAACAGGCGCTGGCGGCGTGCCAGAAACACTGGCCGGGTGAGCGGATTGCGATTTCCGCGCAGGCGCACTTACAACAGTTCTACGGCAGACTGGGGTTTGTGGCGTATACGGAGATTTATGATGAAGATGGGATCGCGCATGTTGGGATGGAGTTTAAGGTTTAGTTTTCAATTTCAACTTCAACTTTAAGGTCAAAACCGTGGGCGTCGGCCCACACCGACCAAAGACCCGGTAACGCGCGGGTCTCTGGACTCTGCGCTTTTTTAACTGCGCGCTACCGCTGGCTGGCACTGTTTCAGGTACCACAGCTATTGCCGCAAAATCCCGCCGCTGCGCGGTTCCCTGCACTCGGGTTACAAACCACGCGAAAAAATACGCGGTTTTCCACCTCTCGCTACGGCGTGGTTTTTGAAAGCGGCCAATAACTTTCTAATTCGCAACCTCACCACTAATTGTTATTCAAAATGCCTTTGAATTTAGATAAGCCTCCGGCCGCTTTCAGAAAGCTTGCCGAGCGAAGCGTTTCGAGACCTATGGCTCGAAACCGAGTAAGGGAACCGCGTAGCGGCAAGTTTTCGCGGCAATAGCAGCGGCATCTGAAACATAGCCATCAAGCGGTAGCGCGCAGTTAAAGAGCCCGGGATTCTCAAGGGGCGCGGCGACAGGCGCTCCTTGAGGCCAGTTTGGGCGGCGAGCCCAAGGTCTTGCCGGTTTGGCTGGCAACCCAAGGTTTTGACCTGAGCTGAGTGAGCACCGCTCATGAAAAACCGCTCTACTCCCAATAGGCTGGTAAGCCAAACTTCTCCACCAGATAATCAATCACCACCCGCACCTTAACTGAAGCCCTGCGGGCATTAGGATAAAGTGCCGAGATAGTTTGCGGCTCAGGTGATGTCGAAACCTGATATTCAGGCAACACGCTCACCAGCGTTCCCGCGCGAAGTGCATCGCCAATCAGCCAGGTCGGGAAAACGACTAACCCCATTCCGCCGATGGCCGCCTGCGTCAGGGTTTCAGCGTTATTGCTGGTCAGAGCACCGCGCAGGTTCCAGGATCGCCATTCTTTTTCCGGGTGGCGGAAGTACCACCGCTGGGAACCGGCAAATCCTTTAAAAACCAGACAACTGTGGTTAGAAAGATCGTCCGGCGTGGCCGGTATTCCCGCGCGGGCGAGATACGTCGGGCTGGCGGCGAGGCGGAAGTTCTGGTGCCCGAGCGTTCGCGCCTGAAGGGTGGAATCGGCCATGACGCCGATTCGGATCAGCAGATCGACGCTGTCCTGCAACGGATCGATAAAATCATCCGTCTGCATCAGTTCGATGTTCAGCCGGGGAAAACGCGTATTCAGTTCCGGCAGCCAGGGTGCAATATGACGCTGACCAAAAACCACCGGCGCATTAATGCGCACCAGCCCGCCCGGTTCGCTGCTTTGCTCCTGCAAATCCTGTTCGGCGAGATCTAGCTGTGCCAGCACCTGACGCGCATGCTCCGCCAGTAACTTTCCGGATTCTGTCGGGCTGACCGCGCGCGTGTTGCGGTACAGCAGCTGCGTCTGTAATGCCTGCTCCAGTTGGGCAATAACGCGCGAAACCGTCGACGGGGACATGGCTTCACGCCGCGCCACTTCGGAGAAATTCCCCTGTTCGAGCACCGCGACAAACAGGCGCAAAGACTGAATGTTGATCTGATTGAAGCTTTTCATCTGTGCGATTCCTGCAAAGGTATTTTCCTGATTGTGCTGTTTTTCGCATAACGTTGTCACGCTATAGTCGCCGCTTCTGAAATACCGGGCAGCAAAAATAATGAGAACAGGACAATGATGAATCTGATGTTAATTCCGCTGGTGGTGCTGGCGGGTATGGGGCTTTCACTGGAAGCGGGGCTTATCGGCCCGCTGGGCACGGAGGTCGGGCATTTGTGGGCAACGCTCAGTATTTTTGGCGTCGGCGCGGTGCTGACGGGTTTGCTGGTGCTGTTTTTCAGCCCACGTAATGCGCCTTCTTTCACTGAGCAACCCGGCTGGCAGCTGCTCGGCGGCGTGCTGGGACCGGTGTATGTCGTGGTGCTGACACTTGCGACGCCGGTAATAGGTATCGGGATGACGATGATCGCAATTTTATCCGGGCAGGTGGCGAAAAGTGTTCTGATCGACCATTTCGGCTGGTTTGGTACACCGCATAAAAAAGTGGGCGGCGAACGCTTGCTGGCCTTGCTCTTTATCATTGCTGCACTTGTTCTGATTGCCTGGGGTTAACCAATGACTGAAATGATTATGATTGTTCTGGCTATCGTGGCCGGTGCGGCGCTGAGTATGCAGGCGGCGGTCAACGGGCAACTGGGCGAAAAGGTCGGCGTTCTGAAAAGCGCATTTCTGACGTTCAGCGTCGGCGCGGCCATCACGGCGGTGCTGATTCTGTTTCTGCAAACGCCGCAGCAGGCAACGTTGCTGACCGTACCCAAATGGCAACTGATGGGGGCGTTATTTGGTGTGCCTTACATCATTGTGATGGTAACCGCGGTGCCGCGGGTAGGGACGGCGGTCGCGACGGTCGCCGTGATTTTAGGGCAACTGGCAATGGGAATGCTCATCGACAATTTCGGCTGGCTGGATAACCCGCAAATCGCGCTGTCGTGGCACCGTCTGGCGGCGATCCCTTGTCTGATTATCGCGCTGGCGCTGATTTACCGGAGCAACCGGAAAGCGGCATAAAAACCGGGCGATTTGCCTCATGCTTTATGGCGGGTAAATTATTGCAGACGCGGGTCGAACATCATGGACTCGCGCTCTACGGAATCCAGCAACTGCGCGAAATCCGGATGTTGCGGATTGAGCAGCACATTATATTCCGTCGGGACAATGACCGACGGAACCCTCAGCCCGACGTATTCACCTTCAGCCAGCCACGCTTCACCCTGACGCTGCGTGCTGTCCGGCGGAGAAGGGCTGCGCCAGTCGGCCGCCAGTTCGTTGACTTCCAATGTGTCGAGCAGCGATTCCGGCACCTCAATACTGAGCAGCGTATATGAGCGCATCAGCATGCTGTTTTGCAAATGCACCAGAATTTCCAGAATCGCCAGCGAAATGCTGGTGGTCAGATAC
Source organism: Rahnella sikkimica (assembly GCF_002951615.1). Taxonomy (GTDB): domain Bacteria; phylum Pseudomonadota; class Gammaproteobacteria; order Enterobacterales; family Enterobacteriaceae; genus Rahnella; species Rahnella sikkimica. The sequence continues at coordinate 504,802 of NZ_CP019062.1, forward strand.
ACTACCGGCCTGCCGGGCGGGTTCCACCGGCCACCGTAAATCTGGGCACCGGCACCCGACCAGGCGGTGGCTAAATGTTGTGTCTGAACAATACGAAACAGCTTCAACTGAATACCCCGTGCTGAAGACGGCCAATCAGCCGGTTCACTTCCACCGCGCCTGCTTCAGACGATAACAGCTCCAGCGGTCTTGACCCGGCCAGCGCCGGGGCCGGGCGGGTGATCCAGTCCAGCGCTGAAACACGGTCACCTTCAAACAGATCCGTAGCCGCATCAATCGTGCGAACCAGACGCGCCACGCGCTCACTTTCATCGCTTTTCAGCAACCCGTTTCCCGCTTTACGCCGCGCATAATTGCGCTCGTTAATTCCCATTATTTCCAGCAAAACCATTTTCGGCCACCCCAGCTCTGTGTTCAGGCGGTTGATACTATCAACCGGAAAACCTTTCTGTATGGCATTTAGCAAACTGACTCCGCTGCCTGCGGGAAGCCCCGCAGATTCCCACAGCGGCGTTGCAGGTTGTTTCATTTGGCTGGAAGACAGCCCGGTAATTTTTGAACTCATGATGTCGGTCTCCGCACCGTTAATTGTCATAACTATAGCATGACAATTAACGGTGCGGTGCTTTTGTGAGCACGGTTACTTTCAGAGAGAAGACACATGAATGAAATGGCTGTGAAACATAAGTGTGATCAATGTCACGTTGATCATGTATCAGGATGAAACAGAAATTGACAAACCTTGACCAAATCTATTTATTAGCTAAGAAAAGTTAACTCTTGTAGGAAGTAACTGGAAATTGCAGATTTTATGCACTAAGTGCAGCAATCGGTTGCGGATCACAGTTTTAGGGTTTTATTTATGCAACGTCTGAAAGTGGCAAGGCGTTGTCCCACCCCCGCTTCTGGTGAAAATATGAAAAATAAAATTATTGCAGCAGGCGCTTTGATGGCTTTGTCCTACAGCGCGACCGTGCTCGCTGATGATAGCAAGGGCGAATTTGTTTCAGACTGGTGGCACCAGAGTGTCAACGTTGTAGGCAGCGCCGACACCCGTTTCGGACCGACTCTGCGTAACGATGTTTATCTTGAATATGAAGCGTTTGCGCACAAAGACTGGTTTGATTTCTACGGCTATATCGATATTCCTAAAACCTTCGGTGCGGGTAACGGTAACGACACCGGTATCTGGGACAAAAACGGTTCTCCGCTGTTTATGGAAATCGAACCGCGTTTCTCTATCGATAAGCTGACCGGCACTGACCTGAGCTTTGGTCCGTTCAAAGAGTGGTACTTTGCGAACAACTATATCTACGATATGGGCCCGGACAGCAATAACCGTCAGAACACCTGGTACATGGGTCTGGGTACCGATATTGATACTCATCTGCCGATGAGCCTGTCTCTGAACGTGTATGCGAAATACCAGTGGGAAAACTACAGCGCAGCGAACGAAAACAGCTGGGACGGGTACCGTTTCAAAGTGAAATACTTCGTTCCTCTGACACAGCTGTGGGGCGGTAACCTGAGCTACATCGGGTTCACCAACTTCGACTGGGGCTCCACGCTGGGCAACGACGATTTCCGTGACCTGAACGGCAACAAAGCGCGTTCTAACAACTCAATCGCGTCCAGCCATATCCTCTCGCTGAACTACACACACTGGCATTATTCGTTCGTGGCGCGTTACTTCCACAACGGCGGCCAATGGGCTGACGGCGCTGAGCTGAACTTCGGTAACGGTGATTTCAGCGTGAAATCTACCGGCTGGGGTTACTACGGCGTGATCGGTTACAACTTCTGATTTCAGTTGTTAACCATGAAAACCCGGCTGATGCCGGGTTTTTTGCGTTTCTGACCCCCTGATAATCCCGCGCATGACACATTTTTTTATCTATTGAGTGAAAAATGAACACAACTACAGGCGATCCTCTCGCGCCGTTGTGGCATAATGCGCGCCAAATCACATTTCCCAATGAAGAGCGAGCGTTGTGCTAAGTACTTACAACATCACCATGCAATTCGGCAGCAAGCCGTTATTTGAAAACATTAACGTCAAATTTGGCGGCGGTAACCGCTATGGCCTGATTGGCGCGAACGGTTGTGGTAAATCCACTTTCATGAAAATCCTCGGTGGCGATTTAGTGCCATCCGGCGGCAACGTGGTTCTCGACCCGAACGAGCGTCTGGGTAAACTGCGCCAGGATCAGTTCGCATTCGAACAGTTCAGCGTTCTGGACACCGTGATCATGGGCCACGCCGAATTGTGGGAAGTGAAGGAAGAGCGCGACCGCATTTATGCCATGGCAGAAATGAGCGAAGCAGACGGCTACAAAGTGGCTGATCTGGAAGTCGCTTACGGCGAGATGGACGGCTACAGCGCCGAATCCCGCGCCGGTGAACTGCTGCTGGGCGTGGGTATTCCCGTTGAGCAACATTATGGCCCGATGAGCGAAATCGCACCGGGCTTTAAACTGCGCGTATTGCTGGCGCAGGCACTGTTCTCTGACCCGGAAATTCTGCTGCTCGACGAACCGACGAACAACCTGGACATCGATACTATTCGCTGGCTGGAGCAGGTGCTGAACGAGCGTAACAGCACCATGATCATCATTTCGCATGACCGTCACTTCCTGAACATGGTGTGTACGCACATGGCGGATCTGGACTACGGCGAATTGCGTGTTTATCCGGGCAACTATGACGAATACATGACGGCGGCAACGCAGGCTCGTGAACTTCTGAGTGCCAACAACGCCAAGAAAAAAGCGCAAATTGCCGAGCTGCAATCGTTCGTCAGCCGCTTCAGCGCCAACGCCTCCAAATCTAAACAGGCAACTTCCCGTGCCCGTCAGATTGATAAAATTCAGCTCGACGAAATCAAAGCGTCCAGCCGCCAGAACCCTTACATGCGCTTTGAGCAGGACAAGAAATTGTTCCGTAACGCGCTGGAAGTGGAAAAAATCACCAAAGGTTTCGACAACGGCCCGTTGTTTAAAAACCTGGGCCTGATGCTGGAAGTCGGCGAGAAAGTCGCGATTCTGGGTGCTAACGGTATCGGTAAATCGACCCTGCTGAAAACGCTGGTCGGCGAGCACGAACCGGAAAGCGGTTCAGTGAAATGGTCTGAAAACTCAAAAATCGGTTACTACGCGCAGGATCACGAATACGAATTCGACGATAGCCTGAACGTGTTCGACTGGATGAGTCAGTGGAAATCCGAGAAAGACGACGAGCAGGCCGTGCGCGGTGTTCTCGGGCGTCTGCTGTTCGGCCAGGACGACATCAAGAAGAAAGTGAAAGTGCTTTCCGGTGGTGAGAAAGGTCGTATGTTATTCGGGAAACTGATGATGCAACGTCCAAACATCCTGATCATGGATGAACCAACCAACCACCTGGATATGGAATCTATCGAGTCACTGAACATGGCGCTGGAAATGTACGAAGGCACGCTGATCTTCGTTTCCCATGACCGTGAATTCGTGAGCTCGCTGGCGACGCGTATTCTGGAAATGACGCCGACCCGTATCATCGACTTCTCCGGTAACTACGAAGATTACTTACGTAGTCAGGGTATTAATACCTAATCGTTGATTCTGAATAAAAGGCCGTAACGGTTAACGTTGCGGCCTTTTTTTATGTCTCAGAAATAATGTTTTAGAATTCAATATATAAACTCTTTTATATTGATGAGGTGAATGAATTAAATAATATAGCTGCATAATAAAAGTTATAGGCTTGAATTTCAAAAAATTCAGGAACAAACTTAACCTATCTTACGTTCAACGGAAAAACACAGGGACTGATCTCTGGTGGATGTTATTTTATGGATTCAATGGGTAATTTGGAACTGCACCGCATTAATAACGCTATTACAGGCACCAGCGCTTACAGCCTGTCGAATGAACGCGTTGATTGATCAGGGATGAAAAAATGACAGAACTCAGAGGTGCGGATTACTGGCGGCGGATGAATGAAAGTAAACGCATATTGCGCGGAGAAGACGCATTCAGTTCTTTCCCGAGTATGAACCCGTTGCAACGGGATATGACTTTCGCGAATGGCAGCTTCATTACCGAAAGTCGTTACATCATGTTGCTTACGCTGGAGGAGGCGGAGAAAGTCACCGATGAACTGCTCGGTAATGTAGACAAGTTTTTTTCCTACAAACTGGCTCCCGGTAACATCAAAGATATTATGGAGGGCAGCAGCAGTATTGGCAAACTGATGACTTTCGAGAATTCAGCGGGAGAAATCGCATTTCGTTTTAAGTCGCTTGGTATCAGAGCGATTGAATACACCTTTAAGGGTAAGACTTACATCAAAATAACCGGCTATCCGGGCATGCGCCGTATTCTGGAAGGCACACGATATGCAATTGACCATCCGCAAATGCTGGAAATGGGTATCGGGATCCGCGGGCTGGGGAGTGCGCTGATTAAAGGCACAAAATTCTGTATTTTTGCCTCACTGGCGTGGCGTGTCATCGAACTGATCTTTAAATCCGACTACGACCTTGTCGATTTTCTTATCGATATTACGGTGGATGCAGCGAAGGCAGTTGTGGCGAGTGTGGTTATTGGTGTTATTGCAGGTGTATTGACTTTAGGCGGTGTACCAATAGTTATTACTGCAGGCATTGTCATTATCGTAGGTATATATCTAAATATCAAGTTAAACGAAATAGATGACACGCTGGGATTATCAGCAAGTTTAAAGGAAAAGTTGCGGCTTGCATTAATTGATTATCAAAGAGTTAACGAGTGGGATTTTAGATACTCAGAGCCACTGTTTAACTACTCATTAGGGATGGGGTATTAAAATGAATAAAAAATATATTCAACAATGGCTGATTTTCAAGGGTGGGGCTATTATCTTAATAGCGGCTTCTTTGTGTTATATTTATGGTGTTAATGACTTAATGGAGACTTTTAATACCAAATCGTTATTTATTTTGAGTGATATCATTGAATATAGCGGCAAGGTAATAATATGTGCAAGCGGAATTCCATTATTTATATGGGTGTTATTTTTTGCATTAAAAATGCTTTTTAAGAAAGGTATTGAACCCTTTAAAAAATACACTACGATTGGTTATGTCTGGATGGTTGTTAGTGTATTGTCTTTTATTTTAGGTTTTATCATATCCTTCATTATTCCTTTTATCTTAATGGCGTCGCCTTATACCTCATGTAATATAGGAAAGTATAGTAATTATTATGTAATCACCCCGAGTTTGTGTAAAACCATTGATCCTGATGAATGGAAAAAAAGATGAAAAGATCCATACTTTCAAAATGGTTAACATTTAAAGCAGGGGGCTGCTTTTGTAATGGTTTTTCTAAAAAAGGTATCGGTCCTTTAAAAACATCGACTGCTTTAGGTCATGTATGGGGGACGCTGAGTATGGTATCCATCTGTAAAGGCTTAATTGCATCTTTCGTCATCCCTTTTGTCCTGTTGGCCTCACCGTATACAAACTGCCGCGAGGGAAAACTCAGCGCTTACTATGTTCTCGATCCGCAACTCTGCAAAACCATTACGCCGGAATACTGGCAATCGTATGATGATAAATAACTTCAATGTTTAACGGGCGCAGATAAACCGCCCGTTATATCCGTAGCTTTGTAGCGCCTGACTTTCCATCAGCAATCCCCGCACACCTCACAACCCGGATCTTTCATCAGGTTCATCTGGCGAAATTGCAGCGTCATGGCGTCGTACATCAGCAGTTTTCCGCGTGGCGTTTCGCCGAAGTGGGTCAGCAGCTTGATGGTTTCCATAGCCTGTAAGCTGCCGATGATGCCGACCAGCGGTGACATCACACCGGCTTCGACGCAGGTCAGCGCGTTTTCGCCAAACAGACGACTCAGGCAACGGTAGCAGGGTTCATCAGGCTGATAAGTAAACACGCTAAGCTGTCCCTCCATGCGGATGGCAGCGCCGGACACCAGCGGTTTGTTCTGTGCAAAACATTGCTGATTGAGCTGGTTTCGCGTCGTGACGTTGTCGGTGCAATCGACAACGATGTCGCAGGCGGCAATCATTTCGCGCAGCATGTCGTCATCCGCCTGAGCATCAACCTGATTCAGCTGAATGTGCGGGTTAATTGCCGCCAGCGCCAGCGCGGCAGAACCCACTTTTGACATGCCAATACGCGCGTCGGTGTGCAACGTCTGGCGCTGTAAATTGGACAGTGAAACGGTGTCGAAATCCAGCAAGGTCAGCGTGCCCGTTCCGGCAGCCGCCAGATATTGCGCCGCCGCACAGCCCAGACCGCCCAGGCCGACAATCAGCGCGTGGCTGGCTTTCAGCTTTTCCTGCGCATCAAAATCAAACCCTTTCAGGACGATCTGGCGGTTATAACGCAGGGTTTCGGCGTCAGTCAGTTCCGGCAGCGTTGCCATGATCAGCTCCGAAGCAGGGCGTTGAAAGGTTCGATTTCCACGATTTCGCCCGCGGCGACGTTTTCACGCTCGCGTTCGAGCACCACAAAACAGTTCGCCAGGCTGAATGAGCTGAAGACGTGCGAACCCTGATGGCCGGTTGTGCGCACTTCAAGCTCGCCTCCGGCGTTCGTGCTGAAAATCCCGCGCTGGAAATCAAGACGTCCGGCGGATTTCTTCAGTGGCGTCACGGCTTTCGCTTTCAGACGCGGCGGGAACTGCCAGGCGGTGTGGCCGGAAAGTTGCGCGATAAACGGTTGCACCAGCTGATAAAACGTCAGCGCAGCGGAAACCGGATTGCCCGGCAGGCCGCAGAACCAACTGTTCTGCAATTTGCCGAAAGCGAAAGGTTTGCCCGGTTTCATCGCCAGTTTCCAGAAGCCAATCTCACCCAGTTCATCGAGCATTTGCTTGGTGTAATCAGCTTCGCCAACTGAAACGCCGCCGCTGGAAATCACCAGATCGGCAAATGTGTTGGCTTCTTCAAAAGCTTTGCGCAGCGCCTGCGGATCGTCGCGGATAATCCCCAAATCCAGCACGGTGCAGCCGAGTTGTTCGAGCATCAGACGTACGGCGAAACGGTTGGTGTCGTAAATCTGGCCTTCCTCTAACGGCGTGCCGACCGGTTGCAGTTCGTCGCCGGTCGAAAACACCGCGACTTTCAGCGCCTTCCACACGTTAACTTCCGTCACGCCCAGAGAGGCCAGCAGCGGTAATTCAGCCGCGCCGAGACGCACACCGGCAGGCAGTACGCTGTCACCTTGCTTAATGTCGTCGCCGGTCAGACGGATATTCTGGCCTTTATGCACTTCTGCGGTGAAGCGCACGCCTGCATCGGAGATATCGGCCTGTTCCTGCATGATGACCGCGTCAGCACCTTGCGGAACCGGTGCGCCGGTCATGATGCGGATACAGGTTCCGGCAGGCCATTCACCGTGGAAAGGTGCACCGGCAAAGGCTTTACCTGCAACGGGCAGAACCGCGTCTGCGTGCAAATCAGCGCAGCGCACAGCGTAACCGTCCATCGCGGCATTATCGAAAGGTGGAACGAAAAGAGGGGATTTCACCGGCGTGGCGGTAATGCGGCCTGCGGCGTCGGCGAGCGGGAGAGATTCGCTGTCTTTCTCGGTTTTAGGCGGAACATAAGCGCGCATTTTTTGCAGCGCTTCTTCCAGCGAGATCAAACCGGCAGTATTGAATTCCATGAAAATTCCTTTGAGGTTCACCCCGGCGGAACGGGTGTTTTCACCGGAACCGGACGGGGAATTGAAGCATGGGCACAGTATGACAGAGAAACGCGGCGAACCAAAAATTGCCGGAGGCGTAAAATCATCGTAGGGATTCCTGAAAAATTGAGATCGATCCCAAAATTAACAATGTAACGCAGGTATGATGGTTTCCGTTATTTGTGACTTGTGTCACACAACTGTCAAATATACAGGAATAACCGGTGCTTAAAAAAAATCGCCATCAGGCCATCCTTCAGTTGATAGAACAGCATGAAGTGTTACAGGTTAGCGAACTGGCACAATCGCTGGATGTGAGTCTTGAAACCATTCGTCGAGACCTGAGTGAAATGCAGGATAAAGGGTTGATTCTGCGTCGTCACGGCCGCGCCCGTCGTCTGGTTGCTCAACCTGAAACATCCTGGCTAAACAGTTTGCAGCGCTGCCCGCAGCTTTAATCACGGCAGTGAAATAAGAAAAGGGAAGGCTCCGAGGAGTCTTCCCTTTTTTATGTTTAAAACTGACAGAAATCAATGCGCTGTTTGTTGTTCCAGCGCTTCGGCTTTGCTGCTGAACGAGGCGATAATCAGCGCCGCCAGCAGGAAGACGTAAGCGATGGTCGCGGTATTCAGCGCCCAGAATAACCCGTACTGGCTGTATACCAGCGACGACAGCGTGGAGAAGATCAGCGTCCCGAGGGTGCCGATAGTCAGCAGCGCAGACGTCAGCGTTGGCGGAGAATTTCTGACCTGCAAACTGCCGTAGCTCATGATGCCGGAGAACAGCCCGGAATTGCAGAAGCCAAACAGACCGGCGCAAATCAGGATAAGCATCGTGCTTGCACTGTTGGCCGCCACCGCCAGACACACCAGCCCGACACCCGCTGAAATCAGCAGATACGTGCGCAGTTTTACGAAGCGAACGGTGAACTGATTCACAAACAGGCCGACGGATTTCACCGTCCAGTAGGTTGTGATGTAGAACGCCGCGCGGTCAGCCGCCATCCCGAAATGCTCTTTCAGCCAGCTTGGCAGCCACATAGTGAACACCGGTTCCGCCAGCAGGAAAGCAAACAGCGCGAAGCACAATACCCACACCGAAGCGCCCCAACGATCTTGCTGCTGGCTGGCGGATGATTTTTTCTCAACCGCTTGCGGAATCGACGGGAATTTCTGCCCGACGCACAGTACGATCATCATCAGGCTCAGCACCGCCATGACGCCATACATCGCCAGCCAGCTTGCGCCGTGCTGGAATAAATACCCCAGCAGCAGGGACAGAATCACGCCCGCCAGCGCAAAGAAGAAATCGGTGAGGATCAGGTTCGCCGAGCGTTTTTTCGGATCTTCGTTAATGCGCACCACCAGATAGCTGCCAATGGACATCATGATGCCGGACGCCGCGCCAATCAGGAAAACGCCGATACCGAACATGGTGATGGTCGGCATCAGGAACAGCGCGATGCAGGTCAGCACCGAGACGGTTGAGCCGGTAATCAGCTGTTTGCCCAGATTGAATTTGCGCATCAGCACGCCGCTTATCATGATCGGCAGGAACAGGCCGATGTTCATCAGCGTAAACATCTGTCCGATAAATGCGGGGTCTTTGCCAAACGCCTGCGATACCGGGCCGATCACGATACCAAGCGTTGAAACCAGCGCACCGGTGAAGAAATAACTCAGCCAGGAAATCATATTGATCCGCTGGCGGTTGAATGCCTGTTCCATAGATGTCCCTTATTTTGCAGTCGCTGATAAGTCAGCGAAGAAGGCGCGGATCAGACGGGTGAAATCGCCCACCGCCAGTTTTGCGCAGCTCAGGGTTTGTTCGTGGGAAAGCGGAGTGTCGGATAACCCTTCGGCGAAGTTGGTCATGGCGGAAACCGCCAGCACTTTAAGACCGCAGTGTCGCGCTGAAATCACTTCCGGCACGATGGACATGCCGACGACGTCGCAGCCGAGGGTTTGCATCATCCGGATTTCCGCAGGCGTTTCGAAGTTCGGGCCGGTGTAGGCGGCGAATACGCCTTCTGCCACGTCGATACCCAGTTTGCCGGCGACAACGTGAAGCTGCGCGCGCAGTTCTTTGTCATAAGCGTTCGCCAGGCTGAAGAAGCGCGGGCCAAAACGGTCGTCATTCGGGCCTGCCAGCGGCGATTCCGGCATAAAGCTGACGTGGTCGGTGAGCGCAACTAAGCGTCCCGGCGCGACTTCTTTGCGCAGGGAACCGGCGGCGTTGGTGGCCAGCAGGAATTCGCAGCCCAGCAGTTTGAAGGTGCGAACGGCGCTGGTCATCACTGACATGCCGTGGCCTTCATACATATGTCCACGGCCTTTCATGCACATCACCGGCACGCCTTCGAGATGACCCAGAACCAGTTCACCGGCGTGGCCGACGACGCTGCTTTGCGGGAACCCTGGCAGGTCTGCGTAAGGAATGGTAATCGCACCGGCCATATCGTCGCACAGCGTGCCGAGGCCGGAACCTAAGATAAGCGCGGCGCGGGGAATAAAGCCCGGAGCACGCTGGCGGATAATAGCTGCACAGTCAAACGCGTTGTTATTGAGCATGATCACTTCTCTCATTAATGACAGTAGGGTTGAGTTGAAGGCAATGCTAGGGTGAGCGGCCCGTGACGTCTAATACCGTTCGCCACGCGGATTTATAGTCAAAACCTATAAATCCAACACGCTAATATGTAAGGGAAAATAAATGTTTCTGGAGAATATGTGACGCGTCCATTCACCGATTCGGTTTTCGATCTCGGCCAGATTAACCTCCGCCTGCTGCATTATTTCCGCGTCGTGGCCGAGGAGCTGAGTTTCAGCAAAGCGGCGGTGCGGCTCAATATGTCGCAGCCGCCGCTGAGCCTGCATATCAAAGAGCTGGAACATCTGCTCGGCACGCCGCTGTTTCTGCGTACCACCCGTTCCGTGTCACTGACACCCGCAGGCGCCGCGCTGATGCGGGAAGCGGGGCTGATGCTCGACAGCATCAACCGCTCATTGCATCAGGTGCGAAAAATTGGCCGGGGGGAAATCGGGCATATTCAGTTTGGGACGGTTGGAACCGCCGCGTGGGGGCCGCTGATGCCGGTGCTGAATAATTTCGGCAAGAATGCGCCGGAAATCAGCTGGACGATCACCGAACTGACGCCGGTTCAGCAAATCGACGCGTTGCAGCTGCAAAGGATTGATATCGGCATCTGGCGCGAGGCGAAAATCGCGCTGCCGCAGGGGTTATCGAGCAAGCTGATGGTGCGCGAGAACGTGGCCGTCGCACTGTCAGAAAGTCATCCGCTGGCGGTCAAAAGCAGTGTGGCGATCCGCGAACTGGCGGGTGAAGATTTTATTCTGATGCCGATGAACACCTCGAGTCTGGGCAGTTATTTGTATTCAATGTGCCGTCAGCACGGCTTTCTGCCAGTGGTGAAACAGCAGGTGAATGAGCCGCAGACTGCGCTGGCGCTGGTGGCGAACGGTTACGGGATTACGCTGTTGCCGGAAAGCTATGCGCGGATCCGCTGGCCGGGTGTGCGTTTTTGCGCGCTGAGTGAAATGCTGCCCGCCGATTTGTACGCCATTTATCAGGCAGACTCAGTCACACCGGCGGCGGCGCGTTTTCTCGATTTGCTCTGACGCACTTTGCGTCTAAAATCCCATCCAATAAAAAAGCCGCAGGAATTATCCCGCGGCTTTTGAACAACTCAGTCTGTCATTCAGCCGACAGACATTTCGTGATGAATCTTTTCTGCTTTACTGCGGATACCGGCAATGATCACCGCCAGCACCAGAAGCACGTAAGAAACGGTGGCGATATTCAGCGCCCAGAACAGGCCATATTCGCGGTAAATGAACGAAGAGAATGATGCGAAAATCAGCGTGCCGACTGACGCGGTGGTCAGCAGGGCAGAGGTCAGCGTTGGCGGTGAGTTTTTCACCTGCAGGCTGCCGTAGCTCATCAGGCCGGAGAACATCCCGGAGTTACAGAACCCGAACACGCCTACTGCAACCATCACCAGTGCAGCACTTTCGCTGTGCGTTACCACGCAAAGACTGATTAAACCGACGACCGCAGAGACAAACAGGAACGTGCGCAGTTTGACGAAACGAACGGTGAACTGGTTGAGGAACAGGCCAATCGCTTTCACCATCCAGTAAGTGGTGATGTAAATCGCGGCGCGGTCAGTATCTAAACCGAAGTGTTCATGCAACCAGCTTGGCATCCACAGGGTGAAAACCAGTTCGCTGAAGACGAAAGCAAACAGCGCAAAACACAACACATACGCGGCAAAACCCCACGGCTCTTTCGCTTCACGATCCTGTTTCGTCACGGCTTCCGGCTTGGCAACAACCGGGAATTTCTGGCCTACGCACAGCAAAATCATCAGTACGCTCAGGGTGCCCATGATGCCGTACATCGCCAGCCAGCTGGCGCCGTGTTTGAACAGGAAACCGAGCACCAGGGACAGCGTCATGCCGGAAAGCGCAAAGAAGAAGTCGGTGAAGATCAGGTTAGCAGAACGTTTTTTCGGATCATCGTTGATGCGCACCACCAGATAGCTGCCGATAGACATCATCAGGCCCGCCGTCGCACCAATCAGGAATACGCCGACACCGAACAGTGTGATCGACGGCATAATAAACAGGGCGATACAGGTCAGAATGGTGATAACTGACCCTGTAATCAGCTGTTTACCCAGATCGAATTTACGCATCAGGATGCCGCTTATCATGATCGGCAGGAACAAACCGATGTTCATCAGTGAGAACATCAGGCCGATAAAGGCAGGTTCTTTATTAAACGCGGTGGCCACCGGGCCGATAACAATCCCTAAAGTCGAAACCAACCCACCGGTAAAGAAGTAACTGAGCCACGAGATCACGTTGATCCGACGGCGGTTATAAACAGTTTCCATAACTGATTTCCTAAAAATAAAAAATATAAGAAGGCCACAGTAAGCGTTGCCAGAGGGGCTTTTATCTGCGGTTAGGACGTTTATTATTCCTGTTCTTAGACGGTTTGTCTTGGTCGTTTATTCAATCTTCGTATTTGATTTTCTTAAACAATCTAAGCAATTAGCGCGTTTTTGTAGTTTTACATTTCTGCTTTACATACTGTAGCGGGCTAAATATAGTCAAAAAACAGGGCAACATCACTTTCTGTATACATAAATACAACAACTCAGGGTGCAGTTCTAATGAGTTCTTCTACTGATAATTCAGCGAGTTCCGTTTCGGACAAGAAGCGTCCGGTTATTGCCATTCACGGCGGTGCCGGGGCGATTACCCGCGCAGCAATGAGTCGTGAAAAAGAACAACATTATTTAGCCGAACTGGAGCGCATTGTTGCCACCGGGCAGGCCATTCTGGCGGCAGGCGGCAGCGCACTGGATGCGGTGACCGAAGCGGTGCGTTTACTGGAAGAATGCCCGTTATTTAATGCCGGGAAAGGGGCCGTTTTCACCCATCAGGGCACGCATGAGCTGGATGCCTGCATCATGGATGGCCGCACGCTGGAGGCCGGTGCAATCAGCTGTGTCAATCATATCCGTAACCCGATCCTGACCGCACGCAAGGTGCTTGAAAACAGCCCTCACGTGATGTTTACCGGTGCGGGTGCGGAAGCGTTTGCCCGTGAACAGGGGCAGGAAATGGTTGAACCGGAATTCTTTGACACGCAGGAACGTTTCGAACAGTTGCAGCGCGCAATTGCGGCAGACGGCGGCGTGATGCTCGATCACGACGGGGCGTCCCTGAATGCTCAGCCGTCTGGCGACCCGATCGATCCGGACCATAAATTTGGCACCGTCGGTGCAGTGGCGATGGACGCGCAGGGTAATCTGGCGGCGGCAACATCCACCGGCGGCATGACCAACAAACAGGCCGGACGCGTCGGCGACAGCCCGATTATTGGTGCAGGCTGCTACGCCAGCAACAATACCGTGGCGATTTCCAGCACCGGCACCGGCGAAGTCTTTATGCGCACGGTCGCGGCGTATGACGTCGCGGCGCTGATTGAATACGCCGGACTCACGCTCGAAGAAGCCACGCACAAAGTGGTGCAGGAAAAACTGCTGCCGCTGGGCGGGATTGGCGGGATGATCGCCATCGACCGGTTTGGCAACGTGGTTCTGCCGTTTAACAGCGAAGGCATGTACCGCGGATTTGCCCGCGTGGGTGACGCCCCCGTTGTCAGTATTTACCGATGAGCAGCCCGATTGTTTTGCCGTCCGACCACGTTCTGGCGGTCAGCCAGCTCAGCGTGCAGTTTTCGCATGAGGGGCAAATTATTCCGGCGGTGAATAATCTCAGCTTTCAGGTCAGGCGCGGCGAAACGCTGGCGATTGTTGGCGAATCGGGTTCCGGCAAGTCGGTGACCTCGCTGGCGCTGATGCGTCTGGTGGAGCAGGGCGGCGGGCAGATTTCGCAGGGCGATATGCTTTTTCGCCGCCGTAACGCCGAAGTGGTGGATTTAATGGCGGCGTCGCAATCGACCATGCGCAGCCTGCGCGGTGCCGATATTGCGATGATTTTTCAGGAACCGATGACCTCGCTCAATCCGGTGTTTCCGGTCGGCGAGCAAATCGCGGAATCCATCCGCCTGCATCAGAATAAAGACAGCCGGGCTGCCCGCGCCGAAGCCTTGCGGATGCTGGATCTGGTGCGAATTCCCGAAGCTAAAAATATTCTCGACAGTTATCCGCATCAGCTTTCCGGCGGCATGCGTCAGCGGGTGATGATTGCGATGGCGCTGTCGTGCAAACCCGCGCTGCTGATTGCCGACGAACCGACAACGGCGCTGGATGTGACCATTCAGGCGCAGATTTTACAGCTCATCCGCGTGCTGCAAAAAGAGATGCAGATGGGTGTGATTTTTATCACCCACGATATGGGCGTGGTGGCTGAAATTGCCGACCGCGTGCTGGTGATGCATCAGGGCAACAGCGTGGAAACCGGCGACGTGGGCGCGATTTTCCGTGCGCCACAACAGCCGTATACCCGCTCGCTGCTGGCGGCGGTGCCAAAATTAGGTTCGATGGCCGGCAAGCCTTTGCCTGCGCGTTTTCCGGTGCTGGCGCAAAAAGAAGGTGACCCCGAACTGGTGCAGGACACCCTGACGCCGGGTGCGCCGCCGGTTTTACAGGTTCGCGATCTTGTCACGCGTTTTGATTTACGCAGCGGCATTTTCAACCGCGTGACGCGCCGCGTTCATGCCGTGGAAAAAGTCAGTTTTGATTTACATCCGGGCGAAACGCTGGCGCTGGTGGGCGAATCCGGTTGCGGCAAATCCACCACCGGACGTTCGCTGCTGAAACTGGTGAAAAGTCAGGGCGGCACGATTACGTTTAACGGCCAGGAACTGACCGATGTCAGCGGCAGCGCGCTGCAACATCTGCGCCGCGATATTCAGTTTATTTTTCAGGATCCCTACGCCTCGCTCGATCCGCGTCTGACGGTCGGCTATTCCATTATGGAACCGCTGCTGGTCCACAAACTGGCGAAAGGCGCAGAGGCCGAGGCGCGCGTCGCCTGGCTGCT
Source organism: Rahnella sikkimica (assembly GCF_002951615.1). Classification (GTDB taxonomy): domain Bacteria; phylum Pseudomonadota; class Gammaproteobacteria; order Enterobacterales; family Enterobacteriaceae; genus Rahnella; species Rahnella sikkimica. The sequence continues at coordinate 520,015 of NZ_CP019062.1, forward strand.
GGAAAAAGTCGGGCTGCTGCCGGAACACGCGCAGCGCTATCCTCACGAGTTTTCCGGCGGTCAGCGTCAGCGGATTTGCATTGCCCGCGCGCTGGCGCTCAATCCGAAAGTGGTGATTGCGGATGAATCCGTTTCCGCCCTCGATGTGTCTATCCGTGCGCAAATCATTAATTTGCTGATGGATTTGCAGAAAGAGTTCGGGCTGGCGTTTCTGTTTATTTCGCACGACATGGCGGTGGTCGAGCGCATCAGCCATCGCGTGGCGGTGATGTATCTCGGGCAAATCGTTGAAATCGGCACGCGGCGCGCGGTGTTTGAGGATCCGCAGCACGCGTATACCCGCAAACTGATGGCGGCGGTGCCGGTGGCCGATCCGGCGCATAAAAGAAAAGAGCAGGCCTTGCTGGTGGATGAAATCCCCAGCCCGATCCGTGCGCTCAACGACGAGCCGCTGGTTTCCCCGCTGGTGCAGGTGGGCGAAGGGCACTTTGTCGCGCGGCATGCGATTGCGGGGCTTTACTGATTTTTGTGGTGGCTTGTTTTGGGTTAAGTGCAAGCCGTCAATTTGTAAGACAAACGGGTAAGACAGGAAAAGGAACTGACATGAATCAGCAGAAACGTAAAGGTAAGAACGTGATCCGCCAGGCGGTGCTCGCTGCCGCTATTTTCGGTTCTCTGGCTTCAGCTTCAGCATGGGCTGCCAAAGACGTTGTGATCGCCGTAGGCTCTAACTTCACCTCGCTGGATCCTTATGATGCGAACGACACGTTGTCGCAGGCGGTGGCAAAATCCTTCTATCAGGGACTGTTTGGCTTCGATAAAAACATGAAGCTGGAAAACGTGCTGGCGGACAGCTACACGGTCAGCAAAGACGGCCTGGTTTACACCATCAAGCTGCATCCGGGCGTGAAATTCCAGGACGGCACCGACTTCAATGCGGCGGCGGTAAAAGTTAACTTTGACCGCGCCAGCAATCCTGATAATCACCTCAAACGCTACAACCTGTTTAAAAATATCGCCAGCACGGAAGCGGTAGATGACACCACCGTGAAAATCACGCTGAAAGAACCGTTCTCGGCGTTTATCAATATTCTGGCGCACCCGTCGGCGGTGATTATTTCCCCGGCGGCGCTGACCAAATACGGCAAAGAGATCGGTTTCCACCCGGTGGGTACCGGCCCGTACACGCTGGATCAGTGGAACCAGACCGATTTCGTGAAAGTGAAGAAATTCGACGGTTACTGGAAAAAAGGCGAGCCTAAACTCGACACCATCACCTGGCGTCCGGTCGTAGACAACAACACCCGCGCCGCGATGCTGCAAACCGGTGAAGCCGATCTGGCGTTCCCGGTGCCATACGAGCAGGCCGCGCTGCTGGAGAAAAACCCGAAACTGGATCTGGTGTCTGCGCCGTCAATTTTGCATCGTTACATCAGCCTTAACGTGACGCAAAAACCGTTCGATAACGTGAAAGTGCGTGAGGCAATCAACTACGCCATCAACAAACAGGCGCTGATTAAAGTCGCGTTTGCCGGTTACGCCGTGCCTTCCGAAGGGCCATTGCCGCAGGGCATTGAGTACGCCGCGAAATTCAAACCGTGGCCATATGATCCGGCAAAAGCCAAAGAACTGCTGAAAGAAGCGGGTTATCCGGACGGTTTCACCACCACGCTGTGGTCTTCACACAACAACAGCACCGCGCAGAAAGTGTTGCAGTTCACGCAACAGCAGCTGGCGCAGGTCGGTATTAAAGTCACCGTGACCGCGATGGATGCGGCTCAGCGTGCGGCGCAAGTCGAAAACGTCGGGCAGAAAGAAGCCGGTGTGCGCATGTTCTACACCGGCTGGTCGGCGTCAACCGGTGAAGCTGACTGGGCGCTGTCGCCATTGTTCTCAACCCAGGCCGCGCCACCGAAACAGTTCGGCACCGCTTTTTACAGCAATGCGCAGGTGGATAAAGATTTGTCCGACGCGCTGAAAACGACGGACAAAGCCGAGAAAGCCAAACTGTACGCCGACGCCCAGAAACAAATCTGGACCGATGCGCCGTGGGCATTCCTGGTGACGGAGCGTCTGGTCTCTGCCAAAAACAAACGTCTGACAGGTTTCTACGTGATGCCGGACACGGCGTTCAGCTTTGACGATGCCGATGTGAAATAATAGGCGGTGAAGCTTTCAGGGCGCGGAGTTCAACGACTCCGCGCCCTGAACTCGTCTGTTCCGCCGCAGGAACAGGGATGTCATTTCGTGAATTCACAGACAGCGACTCATGCTTAATTATTTTCTGAAACGATTACTGGGACTGATACCAACGCTGCTGATTGTGGCGGTGCTGGTCTTTCTCTTTGTGCATCTTTTGCCGGGCGATCCGGCGCGTCTGATGGCCGGACAGGACGCAGACGCCAGCGTTATTGCGCTGGTCCGTCAGGATCTAGGGCTGGATAAGCCGCTCTATCAGCAATTCTTCACCTTTTTCGGCAACGCGCTGACCGGCGATTTCGGGCATTCGATGGTGTCGAAGCGTCCGGTGATCGACGAAATCAGCTCCCGCTTTATGCCGACGTTCTGGCTCACGCTGACCAGCATGCTGTGGTCGGTGATTATCGGGCTGATCATTGGCGTGGTGTCCGCCGTCTGGCGTAACCGCTGGCCGGACCGTCTGGGCATGGCGCTCGCCGTTTCAGGTATCTCTTTCCCGGCCTTTGCGCTGGGCATGTTGCTGATGCAGGTTTTCTCCGTTGAACTGGGCTGGTTGCCAACCGTGGGTGCTGACAGCTGGCAGCATTATATTCTGCCGTCCATCACCCTTGGCGCAGCGGTCGCGGCCATTATGGCGCGTTTTACCCGTGCGTCTTTTGTCGACGTGATGCAGGAAGATTACATGCGCACGGCGCGGGCAAAGGGCGTTCACGAAGCCGTTGTGGTGGTGAAACACGGGCTACGCAACGCCATGATCCCGGTTGTGACCATGATGGGATTACAGTTTGGATTCCTGCTCGGCGGCTCGATTGTGGTCGAGAAAGTCTTCAACTGGCCGGGGTTAGGGCGGTTGCTGGTGGATTCCGTGGAGATGCGCGATTACCCGGTGATCCAGGCCGAAGTGCTGCTCTTCTCGCTCGAATTCATCCTGATCAATCTGCTGGTGGACATGCTGTACGCCGTGATTAACCCTTCTATCCGATACAAGTGAGCAGGCGCATGAAAAACTGGCGGAGAAATGCCGTACTGGCGAGCTTGCCGATAATCACATCCGAAACCCCGCAGGCGGTAAGAACGCCGTGGAAAGCGTTCTGGCGGCGTTTTCGTCGGCAACATATCGCGATGATTGCGGGCGTTTTTATTCTTTTACTGATTGCCGCGGCGATCTTTGCGCCGTGGCTGGTGCCGTTTGATCCGGAAAATTACTTCGATTATGACCGTCTGAATGAAGGCCCGTCGGTGATGCACTGGCTCGGCGTAGATTCACTCGGGCGTGACATTTTCAGCCGTATCCTGATGGGCGCGCGCATTTCTCTCGCTGCCGGTGTGCTTTCCGTGGTGCTGGGCGCGGCTATTGGCACCTTTTTCGGTTTGCTGGCCGGATACTACGAAGGCGCGTGGGATCGTATCACTATGCGCATTTGCGACGTGTTATTCGCCTTCCCCGGCATTCTGCTGGCGATTGCCGTGGTCGCCGTGATGGGCAACGGCATGTCGAACGTGATTATAGCGGTGGCGATATTCAGCATTCCGGCGTTCGCCCGTCTGGTACGCGGTAACACGCTGGTGCTGAAACAGCAAACCTACATTGAATCGGCGCGCAGCATCGGCGCATCGGACGCCACCATCTTGTTCCGCCACATTCTGCCCGGCACGCTGTCTTCTATCGTGGTGTATTTCACCATGCGCATCGGCACGTCGATTATCACTGCCGCGAGTTTGTCGTTCCTTGGTATGGGCGCACAGCCCCCGACGCCGGAGTGGGGCGCGATGCTCAACGAAGCCCGCGCGGATATGGTGATGGCACCGCACGTCGCGATATTCCCAAGCCTGGCGATATTCCTGACGGTGCTGGCGTTTAATCTGCTGGGAGATGGGTTGAGAGATGCACTGGATCCGAAATTGAAAAATTAGTGTTTTTTGGGGGGTATCCCCCAAAGGCCCCCTTTTCGCTGAACGAGTATATTTCGGTTTCTCAATGATGCTGGTCGCTCAGGTCAAGACCTTGGGTTGCCACCCAAACCGGCCTCAAGGAGCGCCTGTCGCCGCGCCCCTTGAGAATCCCGGGCTCTTTAACTGCGTGCTGCCGCTTGTTGGCTATGTTTCAGTTAACACCGTGACTGGCGCAAAAGCTTGCCGCTGCGCGGTACCTTCTCTCGGTCTTCGAGTCTTAGGTCTCGAAGCCGCTCCGTTCAGCAAACTTTCTGATTGCGCCACATTGGTTTTTTAAAGATATTTTGTTTCGGAATTTTCATTATCTCTATTGTTTTTTTATTGAATGTAACTTCGATGTAATTGTTTTATTTTTACTGGAATACGTCTCGTAATAAACAGAACGCGTAATTGGAATGAGTTTCGGTGTGCAGTATGTTCTTTGTTTGTGAATGTAAACAAAGGAACTGTGATGTCGATTAATTTTAAACCCAAAGTTGGGCAGGTTCTTGACTGTAATTACGGTGTTTACCCGAAAGATACAAATGGTTGTATTTTAGATAACATTGTTGATGCACATATGCCCCCGGAAATGGTTAAGCGGCGTTTAGTTATTGTGCTTAACGGCAAGCTTAATGGGAATTCTTCAATTGTTGTTCCGTTGTCGACCACGCTAGATGAGATCAAGCTTAAAAGAGGTTTTCATGTCCAACTTGATGCAGGGGTGATAGAAGACTTAAAGTATTTCCCACCCAAAACGTGTTGGGCAAAATGCGATATGGTTCAAACCGTAAGTAATAGAAGACTTAATAAACCTATGCTGGCTGGACGTGGGTGGTTATCTCAGTGCATACCAGTCAATATAATTACATTAATCCAGCAAGCCATTCTCAATTCGATAAAATCATCTGAAAATCTTCTGATGTGAATTAATTAAGGTTGACTTGGTAGCTTCGCCTGATATTATCTTCCGCGTTGCCCATCGAGGCCTTTCAGTTGATATCCACCGTCCCTGTATGGGATCGCGAAGCCCGATTAGTTATGATCGGGCTTCTGCATTTTTGATATCCCGAATATATATTTTATCTATTAATCTGTAAGCGATATAAAACGAAAACGCTTATTTTAGAATGCCTGTAAGGCGCAATCAGAAAGTTTGCTGAACGAAGCGGGCTGGAGACCTTAGGCTCCAGCACCGAGAGAAGGAACCGCGCAGCGGCAAGCTTTCGCGCCATACGCTGTAGTAACAGAACATGTCCGTCGACCTAGCGATAGCGCGCAGTGAAAAAAGCGGAGAGGAGTCCAGAGGAGGGAAAGCACTTCCCTCCTCTGGTCGGTTTCTGCGTGAAAGTCAGAGCGATAACAGCTATTAATAAACCGAAATATCCTCGATCAGACTTCAATACGGCATTCCCGCACTCATGCCTTAGAGTGCAAATACCCCGCATGAAACCGCAGGTGATCTTCCACAAACGAGGCAATCGTGAAGTAACTGTGATCGTACCCCGGCTGCACGCGCAGCTGTAACGGCCAGCCGCGCTGGCGGGCGATTTCGGCCAGTTTTGCCGGTTGCAGCTGATCCGCGAGGAACTGATCGCCGTCACCCTGATCGACTAAAATCGGGAATGGCACCTGATCCGCAGGCAGTGAACTCAGCAGGTGGCAGCTGTCGTACTGCAACCACTGGCTTTCATCATCACCCAGATAGGCGCTGAACGCTTTACGTCCCCACGGAACTTGCGCCGGATTCACAATCGGTGCGAACGCGGAAACTGACTGGAAGCGCTGCGGGTTACGCAGTGCCAGCATCAGTGCGCCGTGGCCGCCCATCGAGTGGCCAAAGATCGACTGACGGTCGCTGACCCTGAAATGTCCGCTGATTAACGCAGGCAGTTCATCGAGCAGGTAATCGTACATCCGGTAATGCGCGGCCCACGGCGACTGCGTGGCGTTCAGGTAAAAACCTGCGCCCTGACCGAGATCGTAACCGTCGTCATTGGCGACATATTCACCGCGCGGGCTGGTATCCGGCATCACCAGAATCAGACCCAGTTCTGCCGCGACGCGCTGCGCCCCGGCTTTCAGCGTGAAGTTTTCGTCATTACAGGTCAGACCCGACAGCCAGTAAAGCACCGGCGGCGGCGTGTCATCTTTTGCCGGTGGCAGATAAATGCTGAACGTCATGCCGCAATTCAGGCTGGCCGACGTGTGGCGGTAGCGCTGCTGCCAGCCGCCAAACATCCGGTGTTCTTCGAGTAGTTCAATCGAGCTGCTCATCGGAAACTTTCCTTACTTGTTAAAATGAATAACCGTGCGGATAGACTTGCCTTCGTGCATTAAATCGAACGCTTCGTTGATTTCTTCCAGCGGCATGGTGTGCGTGATGAAATCGTTCAGGGCGAATTCGCCGTCCAGATAACGCTCAACAATGCCCGGCAGCTGGCTGCGGCCTTTGACGCCACCGAATGCAGAACCACGCCATACGCGGCCTGTTACCAGCTGGAACGGACGGGTGGAGATTTCTTCACCGGCACCGGCAACGCCGATAATGACGGATTCGCCCCAGCCTTTATGGCAGCATTCCAGCGCGGAACGCATCACGTTCACGTTACCGATACATTCGAAGGAGAAGTCCACGCCGCCGTCGGTCATTTCGACGATCACGTCCTGAATCGGCTTATCAAAATCTTTCGGGTTAATCAGATCGGTTGCGCCAAGTTTACGGGCCAGATCGAACTTGCTGGTGTTCAGATCGATACCGATGATGCGGCCTGCGCCCGCCATCACTGCGCCGATAATAGCGGAAAGACCGATGCCGCCGAGGCCGAAGATCGCCACGGTGTCGCCTTTTTTCACTTTGGCGGTGTTAATCACAGCACCCATGCCGGTGGTCACGCCGCAACCGAGCAGACACACTTCTTCCAGCGGCGCTTCTTTGTTGATTTTCGCCAGTGAAATTTCCGGAACCACGGTGTATTCGGAGAACGTCGAAGTCCCCATGTAATGGAAAATCGGTTTGCCGTCTTTGAAGAAACGCGTGGTGCCGTCCGGCATCAGGCCTTTACCCTGCGTGGCGCGGATAGCCTGACACAGGTTGGTTTTGCCGGATTTACAGAACTTACATTCGCCACATTCCGGGGTGTATAGCGGGATCACGTGGTCGCCCACGGCAACGCTGGTGACGCCTTCGCCGACGGCTTCCACCACGCCACCGCCTTCATGACCGAGGATTGCCGGGAACACGCCTTCCGGATCTTTGCCGGATAACGTGTAAGCATCGGTATGGCAAACACCGGTCGCGACGATACGCACCAGCACTTCGCCTTTTTGCGGTGGCATCAAATCCACTTCTTCAATGGACAGAGGCTGATTCGGACCCCAGGCTACGGCGGCGCGTGTTTTAATCATTTCCATGGTATTGCTCCATTCTCGTCAGGTGTTTTTTAGTTAAAAGGCTGGCTTACGCCGGATCCATCACCGGGTCATTTTCGCCGGCAAGAGGATGTTTCAGTAACGGGATCACCCCGCCGTTTTGTTCAATAATCAGTTCTTTCAGCGCCCGCACATTGGGGCTGAAGGCGTCCCGACGCCAGATAAGCCAGGTGGCGGTATCGGCGAATTCATCCGGCATTTCGTGAATTTGCACCCGTTCGTGGCCGGGTAATTGTTCCAGTACCGAACGCGGTATCATGGCGATCCCCGCGCCGCTGGCGACGCAGGCCATCATTGAATGATAGGACTGAATTTCCAGGGTGTTCGCCACCGGCACATTCATCTCTTTGATCCACGCCTGTAAACGCTGGCGGTAGGAACAGCTCGGGCGGAATGCGAAAACGGTATGCCCGCTGCGGCCTGCGGGCAGTTCAAGCGGCGATTCCCCGGGCGGAGAAATCACCACCATGCGCTCGCGAAAAGAGATACAACCGTTGAGATCGTCAAAATCAATCGGGCCGTCGACCAGCGCGGCGGCTAAACGACCCGCCCGCACGCTGTCGATAGTTTCACCGGAAGTCGCCGTGACAAGCGAGAGCGCCACCTGCGGAAATTTCTGGTGATATGCCGCCAGCAGTGAGGGCAGGCGGGTGGCGGCGGTACTTTCCATCGAACCCAGCGCGAAATTCCCGGCAGGTTCGCCGGCGTGGGTGATGCTCATCGCTTCATCGCTGAGCGCCAGAATGCGTTCGGCGTAATTGAGAAAGTTATGGCCCATCGCCGAAAGGCGGATACGCTGCTTTTCGCGGATGAATAAATCCGTGCCCAGTTCGAGTTCGAGCTGACGCAGACGGGTGGTGAGGTTCGACGGCACGCGGTGCAGCTGTTCTGCTGCACGCGCCAGCGAGCCGGTTTCCGCCACGCAGCAAAACATCCGTAACTGAGTGAGATCCATAATGGGTTCCTGTGTTCTTTTATCGTAAACAACTTGGTTTGTATTATTCACTTTCCGTGATTGTATCCGCAAGGCATCCTAGCTGACAACGTCCAATTCACTTTCTTTTCGGAAATCCTCTGTTTTCAGTATCGGGCTTTGAGTATGTTTACTCATTGTTTCTACTATGTTGCATTGTGGTTTCTTACAGCGGAGCAGTTATGGCTTTTCGTATTGCGCTAAGTGGTTTTCTGGCTTTTGTCGTCGCGATGGGGATCGGGCGCTTCGCTTTTACGCCGCAGGTTCCTTTAATGATAGCTGAACATCAGTTCACGCTGACCGGCGCGGGTTTAGTCGCCGCCTTCAACTATCTCGGTTATCTGTGTGGCGCGTTCGACGGTATGCGCGCGGCGAAACATCTGGAACGCCGGTTGTGGCTGGGCGTGTGGGGCGGCGTGGTACTGACGTTGCTGTCGGCGGTGATTTCCGGTGAAGTGCTGCACAGTATCGTGCGCTTTATGATTGGCTGGACCAGCGGCTGGGCGATGGTGATGGTGTCGGCGTGGTGCAATGAACGTCTGGCGCATTATGGCCGTCCGGCGCTGAGCGCGGCGGTGTTTGCCGGGCCGGGCGTCGGGATTTTCCTCAGCGGAATGCTGGCGGTGGGGATCCACAGTTTGCAGCTGACGTCCGCGCAGGCATGGAGCGTTTACGGCGTGCTGGCGCTGATTTTCGTGGCCATTATTACGCCGAACTTACCGCGCAAAGGCGATTTGCATCGTTCGCATGTGGCGACGGAACCGCTGGTGATGACGCCTGCGCTGAAACGTCTGGTGTGGAGTTACAGTCTGGCGGGTTTCGGCTATATCCTGCCCGCTACGTTTTTATCGCAGATGGCGACGGCGCGTTTTCCTGACAGCCTGTTCGCGCAGTTTGTCTGGCCGGTATTCGGCGGTGCGGCGGTAATTGGCATCGTTATTGGGATCCTGACCCGGCATTGTCTGACCACGCATACACGCATGGCGCTGACGTTGTGGATCCAGGGCCTCGGTATTTTATGTGCCGAAGTGGTGCCGGGCGTTACCGGCCTCGTGCTCGGCGCGCTTCTGACGGGCGGCGGTTTTCTCAGCGTGGTTCAGCTCGCGTTGCAGTACAGCCGCGAGCTGGCACCCAACCACAGCCGGTATATGGCGGGGCTGCTGACGACCGGTTACGCAGTCGGGCAGCTGTTCGGGCCGGTGCTGTCGGCGATATCGACCGCGCTGACGCATCATCTTGAACCCGCGTTGTATGTCGCACTGGCCGGTTTTGTGATTGCGGGCGCGCTGGTGATTCGGGATAACCGATAACTTGCCGCGATTTCATCAATCATGGCTTTTTCATCCCTCAGGAAAGCAATCACTGGATTCTGAATCCGCTCTCCACTACAGTAACCCACCTCACTTTGGCGTGATCTGCGTCAAAGTGATTACACCTGCCGGAGAAGAATGAATGCCAACCCCAATCCTGAGTAAAGAAGCCATTTTGGTCCATGAGGCGTTGTTAACCCGTGGTCTGGAAACCCCTCTGCGTGAAGCGCTGCCTATCGATAACGAAACGCGCAAACAGCGGATCCAGGAACATATGACTGGCATCATGCAATTGCTCAATCTGGATCTCTCCGATGACAGTCTGGTGGAAACGCCGCGTCGTATCGCGAAGATGTACGTGGATGAAATTTTCTCCGGGCTGGATTACGCGAACTTCCCGAAAATCACGGTTATCGAAAATAAGATGAAAGTGGACGAGATGGTCACGGTGCGTGATATCACGCTGACCAGCACCTGCGAACACCATTTCGTGACCATCGACGGCAAAGCGACCGTGGCGTATTTGCCGAAAGATACCGTGATCGGCTTGTCGAAAATCAACCGTATCGTGCAGTTCTTCTCGCAGCGTCCGCAGGTTCAGGAACGTCTGACGCAGCAGATTCTGGTGGCGTTACAGACGCTGCTCGGCACGCCAAACGTGGCAGTGTCGATTGATGCCGTGCATTACTGCGTGAAAGCCCGTGGCGTGCGTGATGCAACCAGCGCAACGACCACCACCTCTCTGGGCGGTCTGTTCAAGTCCAGCCAGAATACGCGTCAGGAATTCCTGCGTACCGTCCGCCATTCTTCGTAAGTAAAGCTGCAGCTGGGTTCGCCGCGTTCGGAGACCCGAATCACTGACTTGTGTCAGCTCATCGGGCTCTCCTTACTTGCTGCCTTGCTGCAACTTCATTTACTTGAATGGAGACCACAGCTTTTCGTAAATAAAGCTGCAACTGCGTTCGCCGCGTCCGGAGACCCGAATCACTGACTTGTGTCAGCGCATCGGGCTCTCTTCGCGACAACTTCATTTACCTGAAGAGTGGCCTCTGTCAATCTCTTCACTTATTCTTAAAATCCAAATAATCCTCAAAAGGAATTCCGGGTGCGCTCACGTATTGCCACACTCGATTTTGCCCGTGGCCTGGCCATTTTTGGCATTCTTCTGCTCAACATCAGCGCGTTCGGCTTACCGAAAGCTGCCTATATGAACCCGGCCTACGCCGGTCTTCCCTCATCTTCTGATACCTGGACCTGGGCGGTGCTCGACGCCGTGGCACAGGGAAAATTCCTGATGATGTTCGCCATGCTGTTTGGCGGCGGTTTATATTTACTGCTGCCGCGCGGCAAACACTGGATCCAGTCGCGTCTTTCGATTTTATTATTGTGCGGCCTGATCCACGCCACGTTGTTTTGGGATGGCGATATTCTGCTGTCCTACGGCCTGATTGGTCTGGTGTGCTGGCGTATGGTGAGGGAAGGGCGCAGCAGTCAGTCGCTGGTTTCGACGGGGATCATTTTGTACCTCATCGGTGTGGCGGTGCTGGCGATTCTGGGCGTGATTTCGTCGCCCAAAGCGGGGAGTTTCTGGCTGCCGGGACCGGCTGAAATTCAGTATGAGCAATACTGGCGGCTGAAAGGCGGCTGGGAAGCCATTCAGAACCGGTTGGATCTCCTGTCATCCAGTCTGCTGGCGATTGGCGCGCAATACGGCTGGGAACTGGCGGGTGCAATGCTTATCGGCTCCGGGCTGATGCGCAGCGGCTGGCTAAAAGGTGAATTCAGCGAGCGGCATTACCGCAAAGTGGCGGCGGCACTGTTACCGCTTTCATTGCTGATACAAATTCCGGCGATTTACCTGCAATGGAAGAGTGGCTGGGACTACCGCTGGAGCGGTTTTTTGATGCAGGTTCCGCGTGAAATTGGCTCGCTGATGCAGGCGGTCAGCTATCTGGCGCTGTGTTATGGCTTCTGGTCGGTAATTTCCCGCTGGCGGGTGGTGCACTGGATTTCTCAGGTCGGGCGGATGGCGCTGACCAATTACCTGTTACAGACGCTGATCTGCACCACATTCTTCAACTTTTTCGGCTTCTTCCTGCACTTCGACCGGCTGCAATTGCTGGCGCTGGTGCCGCTGGTCTGGATGTGTAATCTGCTGGTGACGCTGCTGTGGCTGCGTTATTTCCGTCAGGGGCCGCTGGAATGGTTATGGCGAAAACTGACCATTAAAGCCTCGGGTGTTGAGGTGAAAACAGCCTGAGGTGCGTGCTGAGTTATCACCCTAAATTATAGATTTGGGATGAACGTTGCAGAATTGTATGTAAACGTTTTCTTTCCTGTGACGTGATTCACGCAGGCGGTTTCACAAAATGTTTAGGATAGCGGTCGTGCCTGTCTGACGACCACTACACTAAAAAAGGAAACGCCATGAGCACTTCACCTCGCTTCTCTTTGTCTGCATTTTTCACGTCCTGGGTTAATCATTTCCGTATTCCTCCGTACCACTCTCTGGCTGATCACGGGGCGACAAATGGTCACAATTCGTGATGTCGCCCGTCTGGCTGGCGTGTCTGTCGCCACGGTTTCCCGCGTTCTGAACAATCCGTCTATCGCCAGTAAAGAAGCCCGCGAGCAGGTCTTGCAGGCCGTTGCGACGCTGGGATACCGGCCTAACGCCAACGCGCAGGCGCTGGCAACGCAAAGCAGCGACACCATCGGCGTGGTGGTGATGGACGTTTCCGACCCCTTTTTTGGCGCGCTGGTCAAAGCGGTGGATACCGTCGCCCAGCAGCATCAGAAGTACGTTTTGATAGGTAACAGCTATCACATTGCCGAAAAAGAAAGGCACGCCATTGAAGTATTGATTCGTCAGCGCTGTAACGCGCTGATTGTGCACTCCAAAGCCCTCGGTGATGACGAGCTTTCGCATTTTATGGATCAGGTTTCCGGCATGGTGCTGATTAACCGGGTGATCCCGGGCTACGAGCATCGCTGTGTGTGGCTCAATAACGTCAGCGGCGCTGAAATGGCCACGCGTTTGCTGCTGTCTCAGGGACATCAGCGCATCGGTTACATCGGCTCGAGCCACGGCATAGAAGATGATGTGCAGCGTTATCAGGGGTATTTACAGGCCATGACGCAGGCACATCATTCTGCCGTTGCGCCACCGGCAAGCTGGCGTGCGCAAAGCTCCCCGGATTTGCAGGGTGGCGAAGCGGCGATGGTGGAGCTTCTTGGGCGCAATCTGCATCTCAGCGCGGTCTTCACGTACAACGATTCAATGGCGGCGGGCGCGATGGCGGTGTTGAAAGAAAACGGAATTAATATTCCTGACGATTTCTCACTGGTGGGTTTTGACGATATCCCGATTGCCCGCTACACCAGCCCGAAAATGACGACGGTGCGTTACCCGATTGTTTCAATGGCGACGCTTGCCACTGAGCTGGCATTAAAAGGTGCGGCAGAACAGCTAGCTATGGGCGTTTCGCACTGTTTTATGCCGACGCTGGTCAGGCGGCATTCTGTGGCACCGTGGCAAAATGTGGCACCCGTCACTTTTTGATCAAATAACGCGATGTAACCGTTTTCAATCTGTGAGAACTTTCACAGTTTATTAACATCGCCGCCTTTATGATGCATTCGTTTTCAACATGATTCAGTTTGTGTCCGGCTTACCGGACTGGCTTCACAGCGAGACAGGACGTTATAGGTCAAGGATGGCAGGCACCCACGAACATGATGTGGCGCTGTACTGCACCCACATGGATACCGGTGCCAAATTCTGTAACACCCTACATAACCGGAGATACAAATGAATAAGAAGGTCTTCACACTGGCTACTCTGGCTGCAAGCATGATGTTTGGTTTTGCTGCGCACGCTGCTGACACTAAAATCGGCGTTACCATCTACAAATATGACGATAACTTCATGTCCGAAGTGCGCAAAGCCATCGAGAAAGATGCGAAAGCGACGCCGGACGTGCAACTGCTGATGAATGACTCGCAAAACAGCCAGTCCACCCAGAACGATCAGGTTGACGTTATGCTGGCGAAGGGCGTTAAAGCGCTGGCCATCAACCTGGTTGACCCGGCGGCTGCTCCGGTCATTATTGAGAAAGCCCGCGGTGCTGGCATTCCTGTCGTTTTCTATAACAAAGAACCTTCCCGCAAAGATCTGGACAGCTACGACAAAGCCTATTACGTCGGTACCGACTCTAAAGAGTCCGGCATTATCCAGGGCGAGCTGATTGCTAAACACTGGAAAGCGACGCCAGCCTGGGATCTGAACAAAGACGGCGTGATCCAGTACGTGCTGATCAAAGGCGAACCGGGCCACCCGGATGCTGAAGCACGTACCAAATACGTCATCAGCACCCTGAATGGCAAAGAAGGCCTGAAAACTGAACAGCTGCAACTTGATACCGCTATGTGGGATACCGCACAGGCGAAAGACAAGATGGATGCCTGGCTGTCCGGTCCTAACGCGAACAAAATCGAAGTGGTTATTGCCAACAATGATGCAATGGCAATGGGCGCTGTAGAAGCACTGAAATCTCACAACAAATCCAGCATTCCGGTATTTGGTGTAGATGCCCTGGCAGAAGCGCTGGCGCTGGTGAAATCTGGCGCAATGGCCGGTACCGTGCTGAACGATGCCAACAACCAGGCTAAAGCGACCTTTGATCTGGCGAGAAATCTGGCAGCGGGTAAACCAGCCGCCGATGGCACTAACTGGAAAATTGAAAACAAAGTGGTTCGTATTCCTTACGTCGCAGTAGACAAAGATAATCTGTCTCAGTTTGTGAAATAAGCGTACGCCAGCAGTAGTCAAGACAGACAGCAATACAAAACAAAGCTAAGCAGTGGCAAAAATAATTGCGGTTAAGCCGTAAAAAATATTAAGTGTGATTAGACGTTAATGCTTATCTGACAGGACGTCATGTCGTTCTGCCGGTAGTGAATTTACTGACTACCGGCAGGGCTGACATCAGGTATTAATACACCCGTTTATTTTTATCTTTAGCCAGGTATAACTATGGCCGATAATTCGTTATCTGACACAACACCAAAGCCGGACGAATTCCTGCTGGAAATGAGTGGTATCAATAAATCATTTCCTGGCGTCAGGGCGTTGGATAATGTGAATTTAAAAGTGCGTCCTCATTCCATTCACGCGTTGATGGGTGAAAATGGTGCCGGTAAATCCACATTATTAAAATGCCTTTTCGGGATATACAGCAAAGACTCCGGTACGATTCTTTTTCAGGGCCAGGAAGTTAATTTTAAAAGTTCTAAAGAAGCGCTTGAAAAGGGCGTATCGATGGTACATCAGGAATTAAACCTGGTGTTACAACGTACCGTTATGGACAACATGTGGCTGGGGCGTTATCCCACCAAAGGCATTTTTGTCGATCAGGACAAAATGTATAAAGACACCAAAGCGATTTTTGACGAACTGGACATTGATATCGACCCGCGGGACAAGGTCGGTAAATTGTCGGTTTCGCAGATGCAGATGATCGAAATCGCCAAGGCGTTTTCCTACAATGCCAAAATCGTGATTATGGACGAACCGACATCTTCCCTGACGGAAAAAGAAGTGAACCACCTGTTCACTATCATCCGTAAGCTGAAAGATCGCGGCTGCGGAATTGTGTATATCTCTCATAAGATGGAAGAAATTTTCCAGCTGTGCGACGAGATAACGATTCTGCGTGACGGCCAGTGGATTATCACGCAGCCGCTCGAAGGCCTCGACATGGATAAAATTATCTCCATGATGGTGGGCCGTTCGCTGAGCCAGCGTTTCCCTGACCGTCAGAACGTACCGGGTGAAGTCATCCTCGAAGTGCGTAACCTGACCTCATTACGTCAGCCTTCTATCCGCGATATCTCCTTCGATTTGCACAAAGGCGAAATTCTCGGGATCGCCGGCCTGGTCGGCGCGAAGCGTACAGACATTGTCGAAACGCTGTTTGGGATCCGCGAGAAAGTCGCCGGAACCATTAAGCTGCATGGCAAAAAAATTAATAATCACAGTGCAAACGAAGCCATTAACCACGGTTTTGCACTGGTGACTGAAGAGCGTCGTTCGACCGGTATTTATGCCTATCTGGATATTGGTTTTAACTCGCTGATTTCCAATATTCGTCAATATAAAAACAGAGCCGGTTTGCTTGATACCAGTCGTATGAAAAGTGATACCCAATGGGTTATCGATTCAATGCGGGTGAAAACGCCGGGGCATAAAACCAGCATTGGTTCATTGTCTGGCGGGAATCAGCAAAAAGTTATTATCGGGCGCTGGTTATTAACCAATCCTGAAATATTAATGCTGGATGAACCGACGCGCGGCATTGACGTTGGCGCTAAGTTTGAAATTTACCAGTTAATCACCGAGTTGGCTAAAAAAGAGAAGGGGATCATCATTATCTCCTCTGAAATGCCTGAGTTGCTGGGTATTACTGACAGAATTTTGGTTATGAGTAATGGACAGGTTGCGGGTATTGTTGAAACCAAAAATACTTCGCAGAACGAAATTTTACGCCTGGCTTCCTTGCATCTCTAATTTTTAAGGGTTCTTATTATGAAAGCATTAAATAAGAAAAGTGTGCTCACTTATTTAAAAGAGGGCGGGATTTATGTGGTGCTGCTGGTCTTACTGGCGATTATTATTATCCAGGATCCGAGCTTCCTCAGTCTGGTCAACTTAAGTAATATTCTGACGCAATCCTCCGTGCGCGTAATTATTGCACTGGGCGTCGCGGGGCTGATCGTCACGCAGGGTACCGACCTGTCAGCCGGGCGTCAGGTGGGTTTAGCGGCAGTTGTTGCGGCCACCATGTTGCAGGCGATGGATAACGTCAACAAAGTCTTCCCGCATCTGGACGTGGTGCCAATCCCACTGGTTATTCTGACCGTGTGTATTGTTGGCGCGCTGATTGGTTTGCTCAACGGGATTATCATCGCGTACCTGAATGTGACGCCATTTATTACCACGCTGGGTACGATGATTATCGTTTACGGGATTAACTCCCTGTATTACGACTATGTCGGCTCATCACCGGTCGCGGGCTTTGATCCTGGCTTCTCGCAGTTTGCACAAGGCTTTATCCACTTAGGTGGCCTTAAGCTCTCCTACATCACCTTCTACGCATTGATTGCTATCGCTTTTGTCTGGGTGCTGTGGAACAAAACCCGTTTCGGTAAAAACATCTTTGCTATCGGTGGTAACCCGGAAGCAGCAAAAGTTTCAGGCGTTAACGTTCCGTTAAACCTGATCATGATTTACGCGTTGTCCGGCGTGTTCTACGCGTTCGGTGGTTTGCTCGAAGCAGGACGTATCGGCAGTGCGACGAACAACCTCGGCTTTATGTACGAACTCGATGCTATCGCGGCCTGTGTGGTCGGCGGCGTGTCATTCGCCGGTGGCGTGGGTTCTGTGGCAGGTGTGGTGACCGGTGTACTGATCTTTACCGTCATCAACTACGGCCTGACCTACATCGGCGTGAACCCTTACTGGCAGTACATCATCAAAGGCAGCATCATCATCTTCGCGGTGGCGCTGGACTCTTTGAAATACGCTAAGAAGAAGTAACGACCGGATTGTCTTCAGGATAAGTGATTTTGAAGTGTGAAAAATCCCCGATATATTCGGGGATTTTTTTCGAAAGTTGGTTGGTAGAGGGGAATATATTTAGCTATATTGTGTTGGAAAAACACATCCTTTACCTTCAGCCCACAAGCTAACACCTATTGTTACAAAAATAATAAATGCGCCACCATATATACAAAACAACATCAATAATGAAAATGCTTTTTCTTTAAAGGAAAATATGATGCGATACATTTCAAACATGCCTGAGAAAGTATTTATATCAATATTTCTTTTTTTGCAAAAAAACACCCCTGTAAACACTGCGATTAAAGCAATTGAGAAAGCAAAAAAAAACACGATAATTCTGGCGACTCGAATCTCTTCACACATATAAACCTCAGTTAAAATAGTGGTACATAAACACTTGGTGTGTAGGGGATTTTAATTTCAGGGCCAGCACCAGGACCAATTCCAATATAGAGCTCTGGCCATGTCGATGTTTGTGCTAACTCAATGCTAAAGTCACCGAGTGCAATTGCAAATCCAGCCCCAGCCTTCAAATCTTTGGCGGCAGGATCTCTAAATTTCAGCCCGCATGTGGCGGCAGCACGCAAAGCAATGGACGCTAATGGTGCGCTAGCCAAACCGCTCACACCGGTTTTCTCATTAATCGATATTACACCTGACACTCCACTCCCTAGCGCTGCAGTTGCTGAGACTCTGCATTCTCCCGTTGCTATTGGTTTTATGGGGGGTGGGGCCATAGCCGTGGCGACTTCTTCTGAAGATGCTCCATTTTGCATTATTGATATACCTAACGAACCTTTCTCGCCAATCCCCGGTAAATTGACTATTGAACCAACCCCATTTAACCCACGAGGGTCTATATATTTATTAGGCTTGTTAAAACCATAAGCATATAAATTCCACCCCCCTCTCAACCCAATCGGATCCTGCGTAATATATCTTCCCTGCATCGGGTCATAATAACGGTGACGGTTGTAATGCAGCCCTGATTCCTCGTCGTAATGCTGGCCCTGCATTCTGATGGGCTGACGCAGTTTGTACGGGTTGAAAATATCGACCGCGTTGCCCCAGACGTCCATCACCGCGCTCCATTCCACTTTGCTGGTTTTGTGATTAATCAGCGCAATGGGCGTGCCGAGGTGGTCGCAGTGATAAAGGTGCAGTTTCAGCGCGTCGCCTTCCGGCATCGGGTCGAGCCACAGCGCGAGGTTTTCGGCTTTCAGGCCGACGGCGTCCAGCCACTGCTGATTGTCGTCGCTGAGATGATTTTTGCGAATGTCCTTTTCGATTTCATTCAGGCGCAGATGCAGTTCGGTCGGGAACGCGCTGCCGTTTTCCTCTTCGAGTTTCTCCGCCAGCGAGCGGTGGCTGTCTTCCATGCGCGCGTGTTCGGCGCGCAGCAGCGGGACGAAGCTGTTGGGGTGATAAATCGTGTGCAGCTGCGTGTCGCGGTTTTCGGTCAGCACCAGGCGGTCGCCGTCCCAGCCGAACCAGATGTTCTGGGTTTCTGTTTCGCCGGATTGCGGATTGATTTGCGTGACGTGCTTGCCGACGCGCCGCCCGAGCGGGTCGTAGATATAGCGCGCCTGCGTCTGAATCAGGCCGTCTTCTTCTGTCGTGAAACGGGTCAGCCGGTGCGCCTGGTCATAGAAGAAGTGGCTGATTGCTCCGCGCGGCGCTTCCCGCCAGCCCGCACGGTACGGGCGTTTTTCCGTCAGGTTGCCAAATTTGTCGTGTTCATAAATATACCGTTCGTCGCGCTGGATACGGTTTTGATACCAGACCGGCAGCGAGTCAGCCAGCGGCGTGTTCAGGTCGGGGTGCGTGCAGTTGCGGTTACCGGCGGCGTCGGTGAAGGTGGCGAGAAAGCCGTCCGGCGAGCTGACGCTGTTCAGGCGACCGGCTGGCGTATAAGCGTAATGGTGGTCGCCGAGGCCGGTGGTCATCTGCGTCATCTGACCGGCGGCGTTGTAGTGATAATGGCGTTTCAGGTTCGGGTGGCCTACGTCCGGCGTGTGCTGCGCGGCGAGTTGTCCGGTGAGCGAATAAGTATTTTCACTCTGCCAGCCGTCGCTGAACCGGCGGGTGGTTTCGCGGTGCAGCCTGTCGCGGTTGAGTTCCAGCAGTACGTCATCGCCGAGTTTTACGCCCAGCAGGTGGCCGGGGCCGTAAGTTTGCCAGCTGATTTCCGGCAGACCGTCGTAGCGGACGGCGGATTCAAAGCCGCGCACGTCAAAACCGCGCACCGCGGTGTGCTGCCAGAGCAGGTCGCCGTGCGCGTTGCGGATAATCTGCCGCTCGCCGTTCAGGTTATCGTTGGCGTCGTACTGGAACCGCACGCTGACCAGATGGGTCTCGCTGCGGTGGGCGGTTTCGGTGACGCGTCCGGCGGCGTCATATTGCCACAGCACGTCGTCCGGGCCGTCGTTTGTCTCCGGGCGCTGCTGGCGGATAAGCTGGCCTTCGTCATCGTAATGCCAGTGCGTCATCAGCCCGGCATCGTCGCTGCGGATTAGCTGACCGGCGGCGTTGTACTGATAGTTTTGCACGCGCCCGTCAAAGCCCACCTCCTGTGTCAGCCGGTCCATGACGTCGTAGCTGAATTTCGTGTCAGCGCCGTTTTCGTTGACGAGTCTCGATAACCTGCCCGCGCTGTCGAATTCGGTTTGTCGCGTGAGCCCGCCTTCGTTTTGTGCGGTTGGATTGCCGCGCTCATCGTAAGTCAGGGTACTTTGCGTGCCGTCCGGTCGGGTGATGGTGATGACATCTCCGGTGGCATTGTATTCCCAGCGGGTGATAAGTCCCGCGCTGTCCTCGCGCGACATCCGACGTCCGCGCGCATCGTACGCAAAGCGGGTTTTCATTCCTTCTTCGTGCTGGATTTCCAGCGGCTGACCGTCGCGGTTGTAGCGGTAAATCGTTTTGAAACCGGAGCAGTCAGTAAAACTTTCCAGCAAGCCTGCCGCATTCCATTCCAGCGTCTGACGCCCGCCCGCCGCATCTTCGGTGGCGCACGGCTGCGCGCTTTTATCGTCGGCGTAATGATAGCGGCGGGTCTGGCGCAGGGCGTCGGTGTCAGCGGTCAGACGCCCCAGTGCATCATATTCCCTGCTCACGCGGCGTCCGTCGGGCGCGGTGCTGCAAATCAGCTGCCCTTGTTTGTTGTAGTTGAACTGGCTACGTTTTTCGCCGCCCGGATGCAAAATCGCGCCCAGCGTGCCACTGGCCGGGTTGATATGAAATTCGGTGGTCCGTCCGGAAGCGTCGGTTTGCGATATCAGCTGGCCGCGGTTGTTGAATTTATTCTGTACAGCGCTGCCGTCGGCTTGCTCCAGTCTGACTACGCGGCGAAGTCCCTGCTCGCCTTCGAAGTGATAGACGCGTAAGCGCCCGAGGCTGTCGGTGACGCGGGTCTGGTTTTTGCTGTATTCAAACTGATAACTCAGGCCGCCGGGATTGACCTGCGAAATGACTTTTCCGGACGCGTCGTAAACGTAATGCGTGGCAGGACGTCCGGCGTAGCGGTGGGCAACCATCAGGCCGGTGCCGGCAGGTTCCAGATGCCAGTCGAACTGCCGGACAATTTCGCCCGCGCGGTCATACACGGTTTTCAGCTCACCGCGCGGCGTGTAGCCGTAGCGCACCAGAGGTTTTGTCGGCAAGTCCGAAAACGCTAAATCTTTCGTCAGCCAGACGGCGGAAAGCCGCACGCCGCCATCTTCGCCCCAGCCGTTATCCGGCACGGGTTTGAAGTCCGGCAGCATTATCAGTTCAAGGCGAAAACGCCGCCCGCAGCTGTCGGTGATGCCGGTAATCTGCCCGGCGAATTCGCCTTCGGCATCGCGATGATAGTTAAGCGTATGGCCGAAACGGTCGGTCAGTCCGAGCAGTAACCGGCTGGCGGGCAGCGGGCGCGGCAATATGTCTTCAGCGGTTTCGGGCAACTGCACGCAGCCTAAAATCCACCACGGGCCTGTGGCGTCATTGGCCACAAAAATAATGATGCGGGCTGTTGTGCAGTTCGTCCGGCAGCGCCTGCCACAACTTGCTGAGCGGATGAGCCTCGTTTTGCTTATCCGCACCGCCGCGTGCCAGCCAGAGATTTTCGCTGTGGCTGAACGCAATTTGCCCCGGCGGAAGATGATGAAAATGAATGCTGCGCCCCGAATTATCGTTAAGGATGAGTTCATCGGTGCGGATTTGCAGGCGGATATCCGCCGCCGCCCAGCCGGGGCCGAACATCCCGACCGGCGCAGGCGTGCCGGTTTTATAGCTGCTGTAGCTGCGCGAAAGTACAAAAGGCAAAGAAGCGGGCATTGCGATATCGGTCTCGCCGGGCAGGACTTTGGCACCGAGGGATGGGTTAACGGGGCTGCCTTCCACCACACCGCCGGGGCAAACCGAGCACGCCACGCCGGTCGGAGCACCAATCATTACACCGAGGGAACCCTGAATAACCGGGCCGCCGGTGGCGGTATTATCGCCCTGTCGGGCAGCGGGAAATCCGGTCATGGAGTCAATCCTTTTAGATCAGGTGTCCGTGGAATGATTGATTTGAAGGTGAGATGTTTATCGTTTTATTCACGGTGCAAATAGAACCAAATCAACAAGATGCGAGAGGCTAAGCTTTAAAGAGGATGTGCGTTGTGAGGCGGTTCACAAAGAATTAAGCATTAAGCAGGGGTTAAATATCCGCGGTATCCGCAGGCAACAAGATTGGGATACCACAGGGTAGGCAGAATTATAAATCAGTGGAACAGACTAAATGAGACTCCCCCCAAATCACTGCTGGAATGGATTTCTTCCCACCGGTTTCACCGGTTCAGGTTTAGGTGCCGGTTCCGCGTCTTCAGTTTCGGCCTGAGCAGCTTCGTTGGCTTCCTGCTCAGCTTTGATTCTGGCGGCTTCGTCGGCGGCCGCTTTATCCGCTGCGGCTTTTTCTGCTGCTGCTTTATCGGCTGCAGCCTTGGCGATGGCGGCTTTTTTCTCGGCTTCCAGCTGTTGTTGTAATGCCAAAAGTTGTTCAGGCGTGACGGCCGGATAGCCTTGCGCATCATCCGGAATGTTATGAATGGCGGGGATGGGGATCAGCGGGCCAAGGAAGCGCGGCTCGCGTTTGAGCAGGTATAAATCCGTCAGCGCGCCGAGGCGGGCGAAGATTTCACGACCACGCACGGTAAGCATATTTTTGGGTGAAGGCACCGCGAAGCATTGCGCCTGAATGCCCATATGCAGCGCGATAAACAACGCACGTTCGCAGTGGAAACGCTGGGTGATGATAATGAAATCATTGGTATCGAAGACTTTGCGGGTGCGCACGATGGAATCCAGCGTGCGGAAACCGGCGTAGTCGAGCACGATATCACTGGCCGGAATACCGGCGGCGATTAGGTCGCGTCGCATGGTGCTCGGTTCGTTGTAGCTTTGCTGCGCATTGTCACCGCTCAGCAGCAAGTATTTCACCTTGCCGCTGTTATACGCGTTAATCGCGCCCTGAATGCGGTACAGGTAATACTGGTTGATCACGCCGGTGCGGTAATACTTGGAGGTTCCCAGCACGACGCCAACCTGGCGGTGAGGCAGGGTCTGCACTTCGTCATAAATGTATGGCTGAGTGCGCAGACTGATCCACTGATCAAGCCCGATAGCGACTGCCAGCATCAGAATTACGATGCCGGTAACGCCAGCTATAAGTCGCTTAATCATAGGTATCCCTGTTTATGATCGGATTGAAATCGGATCCAAGGCTACTTTACCTGTTTAGGGGACGCAATACGTTGGACTCTGTATCCACCGGTATCGCGGGTTTTTTTAGCACTTCTCAGTGAATTACTGGCAGATCTGGGCGACGGGCCGCAAGTTAAGTGAAAAAAAAAGACCAATGCACCGGCATTGGTCTGGATCATGGTCAGTCTGATTCTTCTGAATATTGCGGAATCAGAATGATGTGCGTTTGTAGGAACGGTACTGCGGTGCCCAGAAATTGTGCTCGATTGCTTTAGACAGCGAATCTTCAGACGTCACCATCGCCACACCCTGCAACTGTGCCGCTTTGCCCACCGCCATCGCGATACATTTTGAGACGCCCTGAATGTCATCCACATCCGGCAGCAGCGAACCGGTGCCTTCAGTGGCCAGCGGCGAGCATTCAGCCAGAGTCCGGCTGGCGGCCATCAGCATGCCGTCCGTGACGCGGGTTGCACCGGAGGCAATCACACCCAGCCCGATCCCCGGGAAGATAAAGGAGTTGTTGCACTGCGCGATAGGGTACAGCGTGCCTTTATGGCTTACCGGCGCAAACGGGCTGCCGGTAGCAACCAGCGCCGCGCCGTCCGTCCAGTTCAGGATATCGGCCGGTGTGGCTTCCACGCGTGATGTCGGGTTACTCAGCGGCATGACCACCGGACGGGCGCAGTGTTTATGCATTTCACGGATGATTTCTTCCGTGAACAGACCCGGCTGGCCGGAAACACCGATAAGAACCGTAGGTTTGGCGTTACGCACCACATCAAGCAGGGAAATGCTGTCATTGCTCAAGCCCCAGCCGGTCAGCGCGCTGCTTTTCTGCACCAGGCGGCTCTGGAAATCGAGCAGGTTCGGCAGTTTGTCGGTCAGCAGGCCGAAGCGGTCCACCATGAAGACTTTCGCGCGGGCTTCTTCGTCGCTCAGGCCTTCGGATTTCATCTGCGCGATGATTTGTTCTGCGATACCACAACCCGCTGAACCCGCGCCGAGGAAGGCAACCGTCTGGTCACTCAGTTTGCCACCGGCGGCTTTGCTGGCGGCAATCAGGCTGCCCAGCGCCACGGACGCGGTGCCCTGAATATCATCGTTAAAACAGCACAACTCATCGCGGTAACGTTCGAGGATCGGCATGGCGTTCTTCTGCGCGAAATCTTCGAACTGCAACAGCACGTTCGGCCAGCGGATTTTTACCGCCTGAATGAACTGGTCGACAAACGCTTCGTACTCTTCGCCGGTGATACGTGGGTGACGCCAGCCCATGTACAGCGGATCGTTGAGCAGTTGCGGGTTGTTGGTGCCTGCATCGAGCACGACCGGCAGGGTATATGCCGGGCTGATGCCGCCACATGCGGTATACAACGATAATTTGCCGATAGGAATACCCATGCCGCCGATGCCCTGATCGCCCAGACCCAGAATGCGCTCGCCGTCCGTCACCACCACCACTTTGACGTGTTGTTTGGTGGCGTTTTGCAGCATGTCGTCGATGTGCTCGCGGTTAGGGTAGGAGATAAACAGGCCACGGGCGCGGCGGTAGATATCAGAGAAATGCTCGCAGGCTTCACCGACGGTTGGGGTATAAATCACCGGCATCATTTCGCTGAGATGGCTGTCCAGAAGACGGTAAAACAGCGTCTCGTTGGTGTCCTGAATGTTACGCAGATAGATATGTTTATCGATGTCAGTTTTGAAATTCTGGAACTGGCGGTAGGCGCGGTCGGCCTGTTCTTCGATTGTTTCGACGGCTTCAGGCAGCAGGCCGTGGAGGTTAAAATTGCTGCGTTCTTCTTCGGTAAACGCACTGCCTTTATTCAGTAACGGAAATTCTAACAGGATAGGGCCAGCGTGAGGGATGTACAGGGGACGTTTGCTTTCGTATTCAAGTTCCATCGTTTTACTCTTCCGGGGCTCAGAATGTTAATTTTTATCGTTTAGAGACGAGAGGGTAACAGAGAGGAAACGGGGAATTCAAATCGGACAATGTTATGTAACTAATGACTACAAGAACGTAGTCATTAGTGTTAGGTCGATCACGAAACCCGGCGGTTTCAGCAGTTCAGCGTGGTGACATCTGCGCAGCCGAGGGCTTTCAGCGTGGCGCGGGTGGCGTCATTTTGAGTGATCAGCGCGCCTTCCTGTTCGACCAGCACGGCGCGGCGAACTTTCAGGCAGTCTTCACCGCACAGGTTCAGCAGGATTAATGCCGCCTGTAACGGAGGCAGGCTCGGGTTGAAAGCGGCATTTTCCGCGTAGCGCCCGGCAAACTGTTTGCCGTTATGCGTTTCCAGCGCCACGCCGCTGTGCGATTTGCTGTAAGGCGCATGGCTTTGGTTGCAGGCATCCAGCGCATGCGCGGCAAGCGTGTCAGCGTTTTTCAGCGTGAAACCATGATCGACCTTATCCATCAGCAGCGTGGTGATATCCAGATCCTTCGGCCCGAAGGAATGCGGCAGATAATCACCGAGTGTGGCGACATCGCGATCCGGCAGATGGATATCCAGCGCCGTGCCGCTGGTCAGTTCATTCATAAACTGACGGCAATGGCCGCAAGGCGTGTAATTGACGGTGATGGAGGCCAGACGCGTTTCGCCACGCAGCCAGGCGTGCGTGACCGCAGATTGTTCGGCGTGAACGGTTTGCTGCATCGGCGCACCGGCAAATTCCATGTTGGCACCGAAGTACAGATTACCGGAGGTTCCGCGGGCAATTGCGCCCACGTTGAAATGCGAAATCGGCGTCACAGAACAGGCTGCAGCCAGCGGTAACAGGGCGAATGCCAGCGCGTCGTTGTCCAGACCGGTTGCCTGTTTTGCCTGCGCAACCTCGGCGGCAGTGAACATTGCCGGGAAGTCATCATGTCGCAGAAACGGCTCAAGCGCGGAGGATAAATTTTCAGGGAGTGCCGCAAAGGCGGTGTGAAAACGTGCGTGCATAAACATTCGATCTCGACTGTGATTACGGTTAAACAGTGTAAAAGTCATTACGTGAACTAAGTGTGACAGAAATCACTTTTTTGATGAAACAGAAGATATGAAGTTGCAGTTTTGAGAGATGTTACGCAGAAAACCGCCATGACAGGCGGCTTTCTGTTTGAAGAGTGAACAGGATTACTGTGCAGGGAACCACTTGTCGTTGATCTTTTTGAATTCGCCGTTGGCTTTAATGCCGTCGAGCGCCGCATTCAGTTTCGCCAGTAATTCTTTATTCTCCGGACGCACGGCCATTCCCACGCCAGTACCAAAGTATTGCGGATCTTTAATCAGTTCGCCCACTTCACCCAGATTAGGGTTGGATTTCAGCCAGCCATTCAGCACGGCGGTATCGCCGAGCAGCCCGTCCAGACGACCACTTTTCAGATCCAGAATTGCATTCTGATAGCTGTCATAACCGACGGTGGTGATTTCAGGATGTTTTTCCATCAGGTATTTCTGGTGCGTGGTGCCGTTTTCCAGACCAACACGTTTCCCTTTCAGATCGGTAATGGAAGAGAATTTCCCCTTCGGCCCGATAATCATGGCGGTATTGGCGTAGTAAGGCTGGGTAAACGTGACCTGCTTGCTGCGCTCTTCGGTGATGTCCATACCGGAAATGATGACGTCAAAACGACGGAATTTCAGCGCCGGGATCAGCCCGTCAAACGGCTGGTTGGTGAATGTACAGGTTTCCTGCATCTGCTGACACACGGCCTTCGCCAGATCCATATCAAACCCGACGATCTGGTTGTTGGCGTCCATGGATTCGAACGGCGGATAGGTCGCGGAAGTCCCGAAACGAATAGTCTCAGCAGCGGTAGCGGTGAAAGCGGTGGCAGATAAAACGGCAGCGAGGATCAGCTTTTTCATGCAATACATTCCTGTTCAAAAAATGACATTCCCTTCATGGTTCAGTTTACTGATTTTATTAATGTAATCGGGTAACTGGCAGGAAGTGAAACCTGCGTTTAAATTGCCATTAAATGAATTTGTATGCAATAAATTTGATTAAAAAATTAAAGCAAAGATTGACCGGCTATTTCGAAAACATAAAAAAAGGGACGATCTCTCGTCCCTTCAGGCGTCCGGTGTTCATTAATTACGGCGTTCAAACGCCAGCGCACGGCGTTCTATCAGGCGCATCATCAGGGTCAGTAATCCGTTCACACACAGATAAACCAGACCGGCAGCGCCAAATACCATCACGTCGTAGGTGCGGCCATACATCAGCTGGCTGTGTCCCATAACGTCCATCAGCGTAATGGTGTACGCCAGAGAGGTACTTTTAAACACCAGCACCACTTCATTGGAGTAGGACGACAGCGCGCGCTTAAACGCATACGGCAGCAGAATTCGCAGGGTCTGCGATTTCGACATGCCCAGCGCTTCGCAGGACTGCCACTGGCCGGACGGGATCGCACGTACCGCACCGGTAAACAGTTGCGTGGTGTAAGCGGCACTGTTCAGCGCCAGCGCAAACATGGCACACAGCCACGGCTGTGACAGCACTTCCCATAACCAGGGGATTTCACGAATAGACGGAAACTGCCCCGGACCGTAATAAATCAGGAAGATTTGCACCAGCAGCGGCGTACCGGTGAACAGCGTGATGTAACCTTTCACGATTTGGCTGACAACGGGCACTTTCAGCGTCAGGATCACGGTGAAAATCATCGCCAACAGCAGCGCAACAATCAGCGCGGCGACCGTCAGTGTCAGGCTGGTGTGCAATCCTTTCAGGACTTCAGGTAAATATTCCCACATCAGGAAGCACTCCGTTCAAAGCGGGTGGTACGCAGTTCGATGCGTTTAATCACGAACTGGCTGAACAGGGTAACAATCAGATAAATGCAGGCCGCAATCACGTACCAGGTAAAAGGTTCCTGTGTCCGCGTGGCGATACTTTTGGTTTGCAGCATCAAATCATTCACGCTGATCAGCGACACCAGCGCGGTGTCCTTGAGCAGCACCAGCCACTGATTGCTCAGGCCCGGCAGCGCGTGACGCCACATTTGCGGCATGATCAGGCGGAAGAAAATCGCCGATTTCTTCATGCCCAGCACCTGGCCGGATTCCCACTGGCCTTGCGGAACGGCTTTCAGCGCGCCGCGCAAAGTCTGCGAAGCATAAGCGGAATAGAGCAGCGAAAGGGCGATGACACCACAGACAAACGGGCTGACTTCGAAGTTTTCGATGGGCAGCTTGATCGGCACGGAGAACAGCCCGAGATTAATGCTAAAGCCATCCGCCAGCACCATCAGCAACTGTGATGACCCGAAGTAGATGAAAAGCACGACCAGAATTTCTGGCAGACCGCGCAGCACAGTGACCCACGCCGTACCGAGCCAGCTGAGTGGCTTCCACGGCGCAGATTCCCAGACTGCGAAGATCATCGCCAGAATCAGGCCGAGGACCAGCGCGCAAACGGCAAGGCCGACGGTCATTCCGGCGGCGCTTGCTAAAGGTTGGAATTCAGTCATTGATAGGCAAACTTATTGCTGGAACCATTTGGAATACAGCGTCTTGTAGGTGCCGTCTGCTTTCACTTTTGCCAGAGCATCGTTCAGTTTAGTCAGCAGTTCGGTGTTGTTCTGACGAACGGCAACACCCAGACCGGTACCGAAGTAAGTTGGATCAGTGATTTTGTCACCCACAGCAGCCAGATTTTTGTTCTGCTTCAGCCATTCGTTGACTACGGCGGTGTCACCGAAGACGGCGTCCAGACGACCATTTTTCAGATCCAGCACGGCATTCTGGTAGCTGTCGTAAGGCACGGCAGTGATTTCCGGATGTTTATCCATCAGGAATTTCTGGTGAGTGGTGCCGTTTTGCATACCGACGCGTTTGCCTTTCAGCCCGGCAACGTCAGCGAACTGGCCAGCGTGGGCGATGAAAATAGCGGAGTTATCGTAGTAAGCGTTGGTGAAAGAAACTTGTTTTTCACGCTCAGGGGTGATGTCCATACCGGAAATGACCGCATCAAAACGACGGAATTTCAGGCTTGGGATCAGACTGTCGAAGGCCTGGTTTGTGAATGTGCAGGTAGCCTGCATCTCTTTACACATAGCGTTGGCCAGATCGACGTCGAAGCCCTGAATCTGATTGCTGGAGTCTACAAACTCAAACGGAGGATAAGACGCTTCCATTGCGAAACGGATGGTATCAGCAGCGCTGGCAGACAAACTGACGGTCGCCAGAACCGCGGCAATTACTAATTTTTTCATCGCTTACTCCGTAGAAAACATCAATCAATATGTTGATAGGAAACAGTTTTAGTGGGAAAGGTAGCTCGCAAACTCTTTGGTTTTCGGCTGAGCGAAAATCGACGCGTCACCTTGTTCCACGATGCGACCATTTTCCATGTACACCACGCGGCTGGCGGTTTTACGCGCCACTTCCACTTCGTGGGTCACAATCACCTGAGTAATCCCGGTGCCGGCCAGTTCGCGAATAATACTGACGATCTGGGCGGTAATTTCCGGGTCAAGCGCGGCGGTCGGTTCGTCAAACAGCAAAACCTGGGGTTCCATCATCAGCGCACGGGCAATCGCCACACGCTGCTGCTGGCCACCGGAAAGGTGCAGCGGAAAACGATCGGCGTAATCAGTCAGACGCAGACGGGTCAGCAATTTCTGGGCACGTTGCATCGCGACATCTTTTGTCAGACCCAAAACACGCATTGGGGCTTCCATTAAGTTGTCGAGTACGGTGCGATGTGGCCACAGATTGTATTGCTGGAAAACCATGCCGACGTTCTGACGCAGTTCGCGGACCGCTTTTTCATCCGGTTTGCGGGTGAAATCGAAGGTGTTACCGGCGATTTGCAGTGTGCCTGAACGGGGCATTTCCAGCAGGTTCAGAACACGTAACAGAGAGCTTTTACCTGCACCACTTGGGCCCAGTAAAACGAGGGTTTCACCGGCAGGGCAGTCGAGCTGAATGTCAAAAGCGCCTGATGCACGCCATAGAAGCAGTTGATGCTATTAAGTTGAATACTCATGCGCAAATAGTGAATAGCCATTGATGCCGCAGATGGTAACTTCCACAGCATAGTTATGCAACGATCACGGCTTAAAAATTATGTGTCGCCGCCCAGGTGGCAAAGTGTAGCACAAGATATTGTTGCATCACTGTGATGCAAATGTTGGTTAATGACGATATTCAGTATTAACCCCTGTTATGCAATCACTTTAGAACATCAACTCAGGCGGCTTTTTTAAGAAAGCGTCGTTACTGGTTTTCTAAAACCTGGCGCAGCGTGCCGCTGGAGGCAAAGTCCAGATTGGCCATATAGCGCACGTCATCCACGGTCCAGCATTTGCCTTCGCGCACCATCAGGACTTCATCTTTCCATTGCGTGGTGGCCGCTTTATCTTTTTCGCGGGTGAACGTGACGCGCAGCGGAATATTCCGGGCGTCGGTGTTCGGAATGGTGGACGCGCTGTCCACGGAGGCGGACGTCGGGCCATCAAACAGGCTGGAGAAAATGTCGCCATCGCCTGAGCCTGCACCGGCTTTCTCGTTCGGCGATGACGCAATATCCACTTTCGGCTGCGACTGCGCTTTGAGCAGCGAAGCGTAAAGTGCGGTGCTCAGATAAGGCCGGTACGCGGCGAGCTGGCCGGAGTCAGGGACCCCGCTGCCGCCCTGTTTGATGCGAAAATCATAGAATTGTTGAGCGACGCTGTCGGGGCCACCGTCGATACATGGCGCGCTGCGGCTACCAATATCCTTATAGGCAGGGTCTACCGTGGTACAGGCATTTAACATCAATACCAGAGGGATTGCGGCGACAAGAATTTTCTTTTTCATCGTATTCCTTACTGAAAGATTGAACGTTTTCACCATGACTTTCTTAATCCTACAGTATAAAACCGATTTGGCTTAATGCATGGCGCAGAGAAATGATACGTTCAGACGGGATACATCGTTTATGCTATTCGGGTGCTTTTCTCCGACTTGTGGACGACAACTGATAAGGAATACTCATGCAAATTTCAACCACTCCGACCCTGGAAGGTTTTACCATCGCGGAATATTGCGGTGTAGTGACGGGCGAAGCGATTTTGGGTGCGAACATTTTTCGTGATTTCTTCGCAGGCGTACGCGATATCGTCGGTGGCCGTTCCGGCGCGTATGAAAAAGAACTGCGCAAAGCGCGCGAGATTGCTTTTCGCGAACTGGAAGAACAGGCGAAAGAACGCGGCGCTAACGCCGTGGTCGGCATTGATATCGATTATGAAACCGTGGGCAAAGACAGCAGTATGCTGATGGTCAGCGTCTCCGGCACCGCTGTTATTGTGCATCGAAAATGAGGCGGAAGGGCTTCAGAAGCGGCGTAATTGCCGCGCTTTTGCTGGCCCTGACGGGCTGTCAGAGCGGTAAACAGGCGAAAAATTCACCTTACCGGCTGGAAACGACGCGGCAGGCGCAGGGCATGGATCAGCGGGTGCGTTTTCTGGTCATCCACTATACGGCAGAAGATTTCCACAATGCATTAAACACGCTAACGGATGAACACGTCAGCGCGCATTACCTGATCCCGGCGCAACCGCCGCTCGAAAACGGGAAACCGGTCGCGTGGCAACTGGTGCCGGAAAACATGCGCGCGTGGCACGCAGGAGCCAGCGGCTGGCGCGGACGTACCAATCTGAATGATACGTCCATCGGCATTGAGCTTGAAAACAAAGGGTACAGCACGACGCTGCTGGGCAAAAAATTCTATCCGTTCCCGCCCGCGCAAATTGATGTGCTGGCTGACCTGAGCAAAGGCATTGTCGCGCGCTATCAGATTGAACCGCGCAACGTGGTCGCCCACAGCGACATTGCACCGCAGCGTA
The DNA here is from genome assembly GCF_002951615.1 of Rahnella sikkimica. Taxonomy (GTDB): domain Bacteria; phylum Pseudomonadota; class Gammaproteobacteria; order Enterobacterales; family Enterobacteriaceae; genus Rahnella; species Rahnella sikkimica. The sequence continues at coordinate 552,042 of NZ_CP019062.1, forward strand.
AGGACGATCCGGGGCCATTATTCCCGTGGCAGCAGATGGCGGATCGGGGCATTGGTGCCTGGCCGGATGCGGCGCGGGTCAGCCATTTTCTGGCGGGCAGAAATCCGCAGCAGCCGGTGGATCAGGCTCATCTGCTGGCTTTGCTGAAACAGTACGGTTATCCCGTGACGGAAAACATGACGCCGGAGCAGGCGCGCCGTGTGATTTCAGCGTTCCAGATGCATTTCAGGCAGAGTGATTATCGCGGGAATGCTGACGCGCAGTCAGAAGCCATTGTTCTGGCGCTGTTGCAGCAGTTCCCGGATTCGAATAACTGAGAAAGCGGCTGACCTTGCGGTCAGTCGCGTTTCGGGCCGATGCCGTGCAAGCCCTGAAGTTTACCGTGGTCGCGCAGCCAGGCGGCGGTGCGGATAATTCCCTGATCCAGCGAAATCACCGGCACATATCCCAGCTCTTTCTGCGCGCGCTGTGTGTCGAGCGTCAGATCGAAATTCAGTTTCGCGACGCTGTAATGGGTTAGCACCGGTTCTTTGTGTGAGCTTTTGCTGATGCGTTCCATGCCGCGCGCCATCATATCCAGCAGCGGATAAGGCACCGAGCGGATGCGATATTTGATATCCAGACTTTCCATCAGCTGCTTTACCAGGGTGCGCAGCGGGCGCGGTTGCTGATTAGTGATGTTAAACGCGCGTCCGGATTCGGTGGATTCAGACTGCGTCGCCAGCCACATCGCGTGAACCGCGTTCTCCACGTACGTCATGTCGACCAGCGCTTCGCCTCCGCGCGGCAGCATCAGCGTGCCACCGTATTTCAGCATTTGCATCAGACGGGGCAGCAGCACGTTATCGTGCGGCCCGAACAAACCCTGCGGGCGTAAAATCGTGAAATGCGTTTGCGGATTGGACATCGCCAGCGTGTGGATCACCTGTTCACCGGCAGCTTTGCTGCGGGCGAAGGAGTTGGCGAAACGGTGAGGGCGGAAATCTTCCGGGATGTCGCGGTGATGATGAAAATCGAAATAAATCGCCGGTGAGGAAATATGCACGAAATTTTCCACGCCGTACGCCGTGGACCATTCGCCCAGACGGCGCGTCGCGCGCACGTTCGCCAGTTCGAATTCCTGTTCGCTGCCCCACGGCGACATCAGCCCGGAACAGTGCCAGACGGTATCGACATCGGCGAGCAAGGCTTTGGCCTGCGCCGACACCAATGTAGTGAGATCGGCATGAATGAATTCCGCGCCCATTTTTTGCAAAAGTGAACCCATGGCGGCATTGCGACCCGTCGCCCGGACTTTAATCCCTTTATTTCGCAAAAACTCGACCGCATTGCGCCCTAAACCGCTGCTCGCGCCGGTAACCAAAACTCTCATAACTACTCTTCATCCTTCACGTTGCAGCGGTGTTCGCTGCTCTCATTCACCCGAATCACTGACTCCAGTCAGCTCATCGGGATTCATTCGTTTGCTGCCTTGCTGCAACCCGAATGATTTTGAGTACATCCCAATGAGTGAAATTACTGAGGCTGGGGCGCCTCTCAGCAATAAGCGCGCCATTCTTTCGTGAAATTGTGCGGGTTGCAATGGGAAAGGGGGGCAGCAATGTCTGAAACTGTGCGATTGCGCTTTAAATAAACCCTTTCAGCTTCCGCAGCGGTCTTTCTGACGGGCCAGACTGGCGATGCGTTTCGCCATGCCTCGAAAAATAAACTGATGAGCGGGCATCATACTGAACCAGTAGAGCAAACCGCTGAACCCGGCCGGATGCCACCATGCACGAACGTCCAGACTGCGGCTCTCGCCGTGATCGGTGATCGTGAACGTCAGCCGTCCGAGCCCCGGCGCTTTCATTCCGAATAACAGCGCCAGTTCACGCTGCGGTTTCAGGCTGATCACTTTCCATCCGTCAATTTTATCGCCGATTTTCAGGAAGTCCCGGTCAGGGCGGCCATACTTTACGCCGCCGCCGAGAAGATCGTCGATGCGTGCCCGCGTCTTCCACAACCCGTTGGCATAGAAATAACCTTCCACGCCACCGAGTTTCTGCACCACTTTCCACAGGGACGCTTTTGACGCTGACGTTTCCAGCGTGAAGCCCGCCTGTTTCGGGTAATAACCGTAGCCGGGCCGCCAGCGCGCACGGGCGTCCGGGTCATAGCCCCAGTCGGGTGAATCCATGACCTGCTGTTGTTCTCTTTCCAGCGTGCGGCGAATCGCCTCATCAATAGAAATCAGCTCCTGCGGGATCATCGCCTGAAGTGCTTCGCTGTCAGCGGGCAAATCGTGATTGAGCCCCTGGATCAGCGCCTTGGCGAGCGACGTCGGCACCGAGGTAATCAGGCTGAGGAAATACACCGAAACAAAAGAGGTCGGCAGGGGAACGGGGATCAGCCACCGGCGTTTCCCGCTCAGGGCAATAAAGCGTTCGAACAGCGTCTGATAGCTGATGTACTCCGGCCCGGCGGCGTCAAAAATACGGTTTCCGCTGGCGGGCAAGGTCACAAGACCCTGCAAATAATTGAGCAGGTTTTCCAGCGCTACCGGCGAGGATTTCGAGCGAACCCACTTCGGCGGCGTGAGAATTGGCAGGTTGTAGACCATGTCGCGCATGACTTCGAACGCCGCCGAGCCCGCGCCAATCACAATGCCGGTGCGCAGTTCTGTCACCGGAATATTACTCATCCGCAGCAAGTCGCCGGTCAGTTTGCGCGCCTGCAAATGAGGGGAATGGTTGCCTTCCGGCTGCATGGATCCGAGATAAATAATGTGTTTGATGGAGGAATCGCGCAGCGCCAGCAGGGTGTGCTGCGCGGCCTGACGCTCTTTTTCCAGCAGGTCGTCATCTTCGGTCATGGCATGAACCAGATACACCAGCACGTCGGCACCTTCGAAGGCGCTGGTCAGCGTTTTACTCTGGTATACATCCGCAAAACAGCAACGGACGTGAGGCCATTTTTGTTGTTGCAGCCATTCGATGCGCCGCGCGGCCGCAGTGACCTGAAAACCGTGCTGGCTCAGGTGGGCAGTCAGATGTTGTCCGATATATCCGCTGGCACCGAGGACGACAATTCTTGGCATAATCCGTTTGCTCTGAGAGTAGGGGAAATCATGAAAATGCGGCGACAGCCGTAAGGCTTGCCGCCGCAGACTGGTTGGCGGTCAGGCGTGCTGGTGCAGGAATTCCTGCCACAGGGCGACGACTTTTTGCAGGTCTTCACGGCTGATGTTGATGTGCGTCAGCACGCGGGTTAGCGGACCGGCGCTGATGATGACACCGCGCTCACGCATCCACGGGCCCATCTTTTCGGCCAGTTCAGCGCTCTGTTTAATGTACAGAACGTTGGTCTGCGCGCCGGGCCCGGCGATTTCCACGCCAATATTGCTCAGCTGTTCAGCCAGCCACTGCGCATTATCATGGTCATCTTTCAGACGTGCCACGTTGTTTTCCAGCGCATAAATGGCCGCTGCCGCCAGAATGCCGGACTGGCGCATGCCGCCGCCGGTCATTTTGCGCCAGCGGTTCGCACGATGGATGTAGTCTTTGCTACCGACCAGCAGGGAACCAATCGGCGCGCCCAGACCTTTCGACAGGCAAATGGTCAGGGTGTCGCAATATTGGGTGATTTCGCTCAGCTCAACGTTCAGCGCGACCGCGGCATTCATGATGCGTGCGCCATCGATGTGCAGCGCCAGCCCTTTTTCACGGGTAAACGCGTAAGCTTTTTGCAGATAATCGAGCGGAAGCACTTTGCCGCTGTGCGTATTTTCCAGGCTCAGAAGACGTGTGCGGGCAAAGTGAATGTCATCGGGTTTGATGGCGGCGGCGACGTTATCCAGCGGAATGGAACCGTCGGCGGCCATGTCGAGCGGCTGCGGCTGAATGCTGCCGAGAACCGCGGCACCGCCGGCTTCGTACATATAATTGTGGGCCTTCTGACCGACAATATATTCTTCTCCGCGCTGACAGTGCGTCAGCAGTGCAACCAGATTGGCCTGTGTACCGGTCGGTAAAAACAGCGCGGCTTCTTTGCCACACAGTTTCGCGGCCATATCCTGCAAAGCATTTACCGTTGGGTCATCGCCGTAGACATCATCGCCGACTTCAGCGCTGGCCATCGCCTGACGCATAGCTTCGCTGGGGCGGGTTACGGTATCACTGCGTAAATCGATCAACGTAATAATCCTTCTGCTGGGTAATGTTAAGTGGAAGAAAAAGCGGGCAACCTGTGCCCGCCTGACTCCCCACTATATCCCTGTCGGGGTTATCGCAGCCAGTTGGTTTTTGCCAGTTCGATGACTTCGTCACCCCGGCCGCTGATCACCGCCCGCAGCATGTAGAGGCTGAAGCCTTTTGCCTGCTCAAATTTAATCTGCGGTGGCATCGCCAGTTCTTCGGTGGCGGTGATGACATCTATCAGCACCGGCCCCTGATAGGCGAACGCGTCCTGCAATGCGGCATCGACGTCCGAGGCTTTTTCCACACGGATCCCTTTGATTCCTGCGGCTTCGGCAATGGCCGCGAAATCCGGGTTTTTCAGCTCGGTGCCGTCGGTCAGATAACCGCCGGCTTTCATTTCCATCGCCACAAACCCCAGCACGCTGTTGTTGAAGATGACAATTTTTACCGGCAGTTTTTGCTGCGCCAGCGTCAGAAAATCGCCCATCAGCATGGCAAAACCGCCGTCGCCGCACAGCGCCACCACCTGACGCGTACGGTCAATCGCCTGCGCACCGATGGCCTGCGGCATGGCGTTGGCCATCGAGCCGTGGTTAAACGAACCGAGCAGACGGCGCTGGCCGTTCATTTGCAGGTAACGACATGCCCAGACCGTTGGCGTCCCGACATCGCAGGTAAAGACGGCGTCAGCAGCGGCGAAACGGCTGATTTGCTGCGCCAGATATTGCGGATGAATGGCCTGTTTGTCGTTCGGCGTTGCCAGCGCATCGAGATCTTTGCGCGCTTCTTCATAATGCTTCAGGGCTTTGTCGAGGAATTTACGCTCGGTTTTCACCTGCAATTGCGGCAGAACGGCGGTCAGGGTGGATTTGATGTCGCCGACCAGCGCCATATCAACGTGACAGTGCGCGCCGATACTGCCCGGATTGATATCTATCTGGATGATTTTTGCATCCGTCGGATAAAACGCGCGGTACGGGAATTGTGTGCCGAGCAGGATCAGGGTGTCGGCATTCATCATGGCGTGGAAACCGGAAGAAAAACCGATCAGCCCGGTCATCCCGACGCTGTAAGGGTTATCCCATTCAATGTGTTCTTTGCCACGCAGGGCATGTACCACCGGCGCTTTCAGGGTTTCCGCCAGCTTGATCACTTCACCGTGCGCACCGGCACAACCGCTGCCGCACATCAGGGTAATGTTGGTCGCGCCATTGAGCAGTTCGGCCAGCTTATCCAGTTCGGTCTGCTGAGGCTGTACTTTCGGCAACTGCGGCGGATACCAGCTGACTTTGGCATCTTCCGGTGCCGGTTTCAGTGCAACATCGCCCGGCAGAACAATCACGGAAACACCGCGGTTCAGGATTGCCTTGCGCATGGCGATCGCCAGCACCTGCGGAAGCTGTTCCGGGTTAGTGACTAATTCGCAATAGTGGCTGCATTCGCGGAATAATTCGGTCGGATGGGTTTCCTGAAAATAGCCGCTGCCGATTTCGCTGGAGGGAATATGTGCTGCGATGGCGAGCACCGGAACGTGGTTGCGATGGCAGTCGAACAGGCCGTTGATCAGATGCAAGTTGCCGGGGCCGCAGGAACCGGCGCAGACCGCCAGTTCACCGGTGATTTGTGCTTCGGCACCGGCGGCAAACGCGGCGACTTCCTCATGGCGCGTGCCGAGCCATTCGATGGTGCCCATGCGGTTGAGGCTGTCGCTCAGGCCGTTGAGCGAATCGCCGGTCACGCCCCAGATTCGTTTTACGCCTGCTGCTTCAAGAGTTTTCGCCAGATATGACGCTACGCTTTGTTTCATCAATTGAATCCCTCCGGTGTGCCCGTGATCTTTGCACTGCATAAAGTCTTCGGGCGGGTTTTAAATAAGTGGATTAAGCATAGTCCACTGATTACATCCAGGAATGCGAAGCCTTAAACCATACAAAATTACGCAGGGGAGGGAGATGAAGTTTTGTAAATCTGCCCGCAAAGACTGTAAAAAGTCATGTGCGGGCAGCGAGTTACGGCAGGAAATCAGGCGATCGTGGCGTCGCCCTGAAGCTGACAGCTGCACGCCAGAACGTAGCCCTGCGCGACGTCTTCGTCGGTGAGCGTCATGCGGCTGGTGGTCGTGAAATTACCGGACAGCACGCGGGTTTTGCAACTCCCGCAAACGCCCGCGCGGCAGGCCGCCGTGACCGGCAGTTTGTGCTGCTCCATCGCTGCCAGCAGCGTTGAACCGACCGGCACGCGGAAGTTCGCAAGCGGCGTCAGGCGGGTCAGCGTCAGTTGCTGATCTGCTGAGACAACCGTTTCGGTGGCCTGGAACTGTTCCTTAACGATATTTTGTGCAGGAACGCCCAGTTCGGCCACCCATTTCCCGGCCAGTGCCATATATGGCGCAGGCCCGCAAATCATCACCCGGCGCGCAGCGATATCCGCCACCTGGCTTTGCAGTAAGTCCTGACTCAGACGACCTGCGATCTGGCCCGGTGCCGCGTCATTTTCTGCCAGAATGGTCAGACGAAGTTGCGGATATTGCGCCGCCATACGCTGCCATTCTTGTGCAAAAATGACGTCCTGCGGGCTGCGTACGCTGTAAAACACCTGCACACTTTGCGCAGGAGAACCCGCCAGAACGCGGCGCGCAATCGACATCACCGGCGTTACGCCGCAACCCGCAGCCAGCAGTAACAAAGGTTGCTGCGTGTCACAGGTGAATTCGCCCTGCGCGTCCGAAAGCCACAGGTAATCGCCCGGTTTAACCTGCTGTGTGAGCCAGCCGGAGCCTTCACCGCCATCAATCCGGCGTACCGTCAGCTGGATAAACCGGCTCACACCCGGCGTGGAAGACAGCGTATACGCGCGCTGTACGTCACCGCTCTGGCTGATATTCACCAACGCAAACTGGCCCGGCTGATACGGATAAACGTCGTGATTGATCAGCGACAGTGTCCGGACATCGGGCGTTTCCTGCGTAACGGAATACACCTGCATACGGTTCTGGCACAGCGCCGTCGGCTGATCAGGAAATAAAGGAAAATTCATTGAGATTTATTCCGACAGCATGGTTTTCAGATCCTGCTCTACCGACGTAATCGAACGCAGGCCGAACTGTTCGTTAAGCACCGCCAGCAGATTGTCGGTCAGGAAGGCCGGAGCCGTCGGGCCGGTGGCGATGTTTTTCACGCCCAGCGACAGCAACGTCAGCAGGATCACAATCGCTTTCTGCTCAAACCACGAAAGCACCAGGCTCAGCGGCAAATCATTCACGCCACAACCCAGTTTTTCGGCCAGATTGACCGCCAGAATAATCGCCGAGTAAGCATCGTTGCACTGACCGACGTCCAGCAGGCGCGGCAGGCCTTCAATAGTGCCGAAGTCCAGTTTGTTGAAGCGGTACTTGCCGCACGCCAGTGTCATGATCACGCAATCCTGAGGCACGCTGCGTGCCAGATCGGTGAAGTAGCTGCGCTCGCCGCGGCTGCCGTCACAACCGCCGATCAGGAAGATATGACGGAGCTTTTTAGCGGCGACTAAATCAATCACGGTATCTGCCGCACCGAGCAACGTCTGGCGACCAAAACCGACGGTAATTTCCTGTTCGATTTCACTGTACGGGAAACCGGCCAGTTGCAGCGCCTGGCTGATCACCGGTGCGAAATCTTCGCCTTCCAGATGCTGAACGCCCGGCCAGCCGACGATGCTGCGGGTCCAGATTCGATCGCCGTAGTTACCGACGTTAGGGTCAATAATGCAGTTGGAGGTCATGACCACCGGGCCGGGGAATCTGGCGAACTCAACCTGCTGATTCTGCCAGCCGCTGCCGTAGTTACCGGCCAGATGTGGGAATTTTTTCAGTTCCGGATAGCCGTGTGCAGGCAGCATTTCGCCGTGGGTATAAATATTAATGCCGGTACCGGCGGTCTGTTCCAGCAACATCTGCAAATCTTTAAGATCATGGCCTGAAATCAGAATCGCTTTGCCCGCCAGCGGGCGCACATTGACGGACGTCGGGCGCGGATGACCGTAAGCGTCGGTTTCGCCTTTATCCAGAATCGCCATCACGCCGAAGTTCATTTTGCCGATCGCCATCGCGTTTTCGAGCAGTACGCCCATGTCTGACGGTTGCGTGCCCAGCCACGCCATCAGGCGGTGATATTCGGCATAAATCGCGGTGTCCGACTGGCCGAGAACGTGCGCGTGTTCCATATAAGCCGCCGCACCTTTCAGACCGTACAAGCACAACATGCGCAGCCCGTGAATGTCATCGCCGACCTGCGTTTTATCGCCGTTGAGCGCAAATTGCTGCGCCTGCTGTTGCAGGTCATTCAGGTTATTGCTGACCAGTTCCAGCGCCGCCAGCGGGTGATCGACGGTGATTTCCGGATCCATCAGACGGCAGCGAACCGCCAGCGCTTCACGGTGAATAATTGCTTCACGCGCGTAACCGACGATGCGGTCGGAATCGAAGTTAACGTTGGTCAGCGTGGAGAAAAATGCCCGTGGCGCGAAGCTGTCAGTGTCTTCATCGACAATGCCGTAACCACGCGCCGCCAGCGCCCAGGCCGATAACCCCTGAAGAACAGCGACCAGCAAGTCCTGTAAATCGGAGGTTTCTGCCGTTTTGCCACACATACCCTGCGCATAAGCGCAGCCATTGCCCGCCGGGGTACGGACTGTTTGTTCACATTGCACACAAAACATCATTCGGTCCTTTTTAAAGTTGCATTTGAAATGCTTGTTTTAATGCAAGCCTAAGACCGGGGCGAAAAGAAATGAAGGGGTTTTTAAGACAAAGTGACGCGCAATTGATTTAACGCAATTTTTGCAGGGGAATTTCCCGCTGTCCGAAAACAGCGGGAAGGGCAGGTATCAGGCAGAGAAAAAGGCCATCAGCACCGGCGCAATCAGGCTTAACACAAAACCGTGAACCACCGCCGGCGGCACCATATCCAGCCCGCCGCTGCGTTGCAGAACCGGCAGGGTAAAGTCCATCGACGTCGCGCCGCACAGACCCAGCGCGGTCGAACGGCTGCTGCGCACCAGCGTCGGGATCAGCATGATGGCGCAAAGTTCACGCGCCAGATCGTTAAAGAACGCAGCGCTGCCAATCACCGGCCCGAAAGAGTCAGTGAGAACGATACCGGAAAGGGAATACCAGCCGTAACCGGAGGCCAGCGCCAGACCGGTTTTCAAAGGCAAGCCGAGCAGCAAGGCGGCAATCGCACCGCCGATTAACGCGCTGACCGCCACCACAACCGCCACCATCATGCCGCGACGGTTCAGGATAATCTGGCGCAGCGTCATGCTGCTGTTACGCAGTTGCAACCCCACCAGCGCCAGCAGGAATAACAGCGCGATTTCGCTGGCCTGTGAGGCGAATGTCAGCCAGTGCCATTGTGTCAGACCCAGCGCAAAACCGCCTATCACCACGCCGCAGAGTTTCAGGGATTCCAGCGCCATGTGAAGGCGTGAAGGCAGCGTTTCCTGCTTATGTTGGGTTTTCCACGGGCGGCGGCGTTCGAGCAGCCACAGCGCGGCGTAGTTCATCACGAAAATACACAGGAAGCAGACGCCAGCATATTTGAAAATCAGCAATAAATTCTCACTGAGATTGTCGAGGAAAGCCAGACTGATGCCCATAATGAAAAGAATGACGTACACCATCCAGCTCAGCAATTGGTTAACCAGATGCAGCATCGACCGGTTTTTGAGCGGAATGAGATATCCGACAATCAGCGGCAAAAGAATAATTAACAGCCCGGAATACATAATGCAAAAATCCCTGAGAAGTGAGGTTCCATGAACGGAGCGCGGCACAGAAAATACCGCCCGACACGCTAACGAAAAGTAATCAGACTGTAAAGCGCCTTCGGCACGCAGAGCGCGTTCTGCGGACTTGACCTGAACCCTTTTTTAACGCCATGCTCAGGGAAGCACTGAGCGCACAGGAGGCGTCTGATGTATCTGGAACATATTGATATTGTCGGTTTTCGGGGTATCAACCGGCTGTCTCTGACACTGACGCAGCCTGCGCAGCGGGGCGCTTCAATCACCGCTTCTGCACATCAGGGGCAGGCCGAATCCTCAATGACCAATACGGTACTGATTGGTGAAAACGCCTGGGGTAAATCCAGCCTGCTTGACGTCCTCACGCTGCTGCTTTCGCCTGAACCCAAACTTTACTGTTTTAAAGAGGAGGATTTCTATTTTCCCGCCGGGGAACAGGAATCCAAATCACAGTATCTGCACGTCGTGTTTACGTTTTGTGAAAATCAGGCCGGGCACCATACGTCGCCGCGATTTAATCCGTTATCCCCTCTGTGGGTAAAATGCCCCGACAAGCTGAACCGTATTTATTACCGGCTGGAAGGGGAACTGGACGATGACGGCAGCGTGATGACGCTGCGTAGTTTTCTGTCATCCAACGGCCAGATGTTAAATCTGACAACGATCGACCCGCTGGCGCTGGCGCTGATCCGCCTGAATCCGGTGCTCCGTTTGCGCGATGCACGCTTTATTCGGCGTCTGCGCAGCGAAACGCTGGCTCCGCGTCTGGCGGAAAATAATGAAGAACTGGCGAAACAGCTCGACGAGCTGACGCGCGGGCTGGTGCATAACCCGCAAACGTTGACCAACAGCGAACTGCGCAGCGGGTTGTCGGCGATGCGGCAGTTGCTGGAGCATTATTTTGCCGAGCAGGGCACGTCGAACAGCGCGCCGTGGCAGCAAAAACGTCATGGGCGGGCGGAGAGCCGAAGGGCGTGGCGATCGCTGGATAACATCAACCGCATGATTGCCGAGCCGAACAGCCGCAGTATGCGGGTGATGCTGCTGGGGATGTTTTCCACGTTATTGCAGGCCAAAGGCTCAGTGGTACTGCACCCGGACGCACGACCTTTATTGCTGATTGAAGACCCCGAAACCCGTCTGCATCCGATTATGCTGTCGGTCGCGTGGGGATTGCTGGATCAGCTGCCGTTACAAAGGATCACCACCACCAATTCCGGCGATTTGCTTTCGCTGGTGCCGGTCGAGCAAATTTGCAGGCTGGTGCGTGAATCCGGGCGCGTCGCGGCGTACGGCATCGGGCCGGAAGGGCTGAGCATGGAAGACAGCCGTCGCATCGCGTTTCATATCCGGTTTAACCGGCCTTCGTCTTTGTTTGCGCGCTGCTGGTTGCTGGTAGAAGGCGAAACGGAAGTGTGGCTGCTCAATCAGCTGGCGCGTCAGTGCGGTTATCATTTCGAATCTGAAGGCATCAAGGTGATTGAGTTTGCGCAGTGCGGCCTGAAGCCTTTGCTGCGCTTTGCCCGGCAGATGGGCATCGAATGGCACGCGCTGGTCGATGGCGACGAAGCCGGGCGTAAATACGCGGCAACGGTGATTGCCAATGTGGAAAGTCACGACGATACGCTGCGCTACCGGCTGACGGCGCTACCTTCACAAGATATTGAGTATTTCCTGTATCGCGAAGGCTTTGAGGACGTGTATCGCAAAAATTCGGCGATACCGGTGAACGTGCCAATGGCACCGAGAAGAATTATTGATAAAGCGATTCACCGCAGCTCAAAACCCGATCTGGCCATCGATGTGGCGATGGCGGCGTCGCTGCGGGGAACCTCGTCGATTCCTCCGCTGCTGCGGCAAATGTTTTCCCGCGTGGCCTGGCTGGCGCGCGGCAGGGCGGATTAAGCCGCCTTGGTTTCCTGCAGGGTGGTCGGGTGGCCGTGCCCGCGGGTGAAAGTCTGGCGGATCTGACTTTCCAGGTCATCCAGCAACTGATAGCGGCGGCGGTATTCAGAACGGCGTTTGCTGGCGATTTCCTCCAGCGGCCGGTGGGCAATCTGGCGCGGCAGATGGAAATATCCGTCTTCGCCCGGTTTTGCCTCCATCGTTTCCCAGAAGCTGTCGTAATCTGCAAACACCTTGCCTTTGCATTTTTTATAACGCGAATTCTCATAAATGTGTGTGTGGTTACCGACCGCCACAATCTGCGTCATGCCGGTGACATCCGCCAGTGTCGTCAGCGCTTCAATCACCAGACGTTTTGGAAATAAACCGTGGCAGGCTTTAGTTGCCCGCTGAATTTCCTGATGATCTACGTTCGCCTTTGGCCCCTGCAATGCGCCAATAAACAGCGTCGGCTTCCCCTGATATTTAATAAACGAGAACGTCACGATGGCAATAGAAACGCCTTCGGTATTATGGAACGTCAGCGTGGCCTCGCCTTCTTTATCCAGACGGGCGATGGCGTTAAAAGAGATGGCGTAACGCTGCTCTTCTTTGCCGGTCAGCGTGGCGATCGCCATTTTTTTGCTGCTCAGATAACCGTGGTTAATCGCTTCCGGCAGACAATGGCCGATCATGTTGTAGTGATCGGTGATGCGTTTCATCGCCTGTTCCGGCGTGATATTGGCCGCCTGATAAGCGCGGTGCAGTTTGCACGGCAGGCTCGGCATGGCAGACAGAATTTCATCACGCTGCGGATGCCGGGCGAGATAATCCAGCATCCCGAAAGTCCGGCGCGGATGCAGCAGCGCACGGTACAGGAATTTAAGCCGGTAACGCGGCAATTTCCATGACGGGCCCGGTACCGTGCGGCAGGAGAGTAATGCCGTCATCAACTGCAGGCCGGAAAGCGGAGCCTTTTCTGCGGAAGGGTAGCTTAAAGTGGTCATGGAATTACCTGTCAAAGTGAACCGGATATCGGTAGCCGTTATTTCAACAGGGGGACAATAAACAGGTGTGCAACGGGGTAAATTATGAAGAAAGTGAACGTGATTGGTTGAGATTGTGTTTAGACTTAATTTGTTTTATGTCCTGTCTTAGCAATCGGTGTCTAAAAAATGACCTTTTTTTCGCATGCAGGGCTTGAAGCCTGAAGCATTCTCCCCCATAAATAAAAATGCCAGTCAGTGAGCGACCGGCATTTGATTTTTGAGTGAACACACGCTGAGTGTGATTCGGGGCTGTGTGCTGAACCGGTCAGGCGACCGCTTCGCTTTCCACCGGGATAATAAGGCTGGCATGATTCCCCTTTGGGCCTTCATGTACGTCGAAGTTAACCTGCTGTCCGGCCTTGAGTGTCCGGTAACCCTCCATCTGGATTGTGGAGTAGTGAGCGAAGATGTCTTCACCGCCATTTTGCGGGCAAATGAAGCCAAAGCCTTTAGCATTATTGAACCATTTAACAGTACCCGTCTGCATGCTTCTACATCCCTCTCATGACTAGTCTGGTCGTAAATAGATAAAGCCAGTTGAGTGAGCACGAAGGCCAGAACGCAGCGGATAGGCACCTGTTCAGGTCTGTTTGCTCTCCATTCAGCTCACGAATTTACACTCTAGTGGAATAGAGTTGGACGTCAAGGAAACGGCATTTGTCCTGAGGGAGCAGATAACCAAAGTTTGAAGCAGGTAACGCTATTGACATATTTTGTTAAAATTTCAGTAGCGGGGAGTCGGGTGCAGGGAAGACATTTTGTGCAGCGGCAAGGCGAGGCCAGAGATGGTAAAATACCGGGATAACAGCGTGAGACTCTGCAGAAAGTCTTCATGCTGGTGTATTTGGCTTCCAATACGATCTTCACAGGTGATGAACAGGCAATGGGCAATAATCAAGACTGGCTAAACTTTGAACATTTGACGGCGAATAAACAAAAGGATGAGGTAAAACCGCCATCTATGTATAAAGTTATATTAAACAACGACGATTACACTCCAATGGAATTTGTGATTGACGTTCTGCAAAAGTTCTTTTCTTATGACATTGAACGTGCAACGCAACTGATGCTCCAGGTGCACTACAGAGGCAAAGCGGTCTGCGGTGTTTATACCGCCGAAGTCGCGGAAACCAAAGTCGCACATGTGAATGAGTACGCCAAGGAGAATGAGCATCCGTTGCTGTGTACGCTGGAAAAAGCCTGATTAAGGCAATCTATTTGGGAGGTGCCTATGCTCAATCAAGAACTTGAACTCAGTCTCAACATGGCTTTCGCAAGAGCCCGTGAGCACCGGCATGAGTTTATGACCGTGGAGCACCTGTTGCTGGCGTTGCTCAGCAACCCTGCTGCCCGTGAAGCGCTTGAAGCTTGTACAGTTGATCTCGTGGCCTTGCGCCAGGAACTGGAAGCCTTCATCGAGCAAACCACACCCACCTTACCTGCCAGTGAAGAGGAACGTGATACCCAGCCTACGCTGAGTTTCCAGCGCGTTCTGCAACGTGCGGTATTCCACGTTCAATCTTCCGGTCGCAGCGAAGTGTCTGGCGCCAATGTTCTGGTCGCGATTTTCAGCGAGCAGGAATCACAGGCTGCCTACCTTCTGCGCAAACATGATGTCAGCCGCCTTGATGTGGTGAACTTTATTTCGCACGGTACCCGTAAAGATGAAACGGGCGGCCAGGCGCAAAACAATGCGGAAAGCCCAGTTAACGAAGAGCAGTCGGCGGGGGAAGATCGTATGGAGAACTTCACCACTAATCTTAACCAGTTAGCGCGCGTAGGTGGCATTGATCCGCTGATTGGCCGTGATAAAGAACTGGAGCGCGCAATTCAGGTGCTCTGCCGTCGCCGTAAAAACAACCCGCTGCTGGTGGGCGAGTCTGGTGTTGGTAAAACCGCCATTGCCGAAGGTCTGGCATGGAGAATTGAGCAGGGCGATGTGCCGGAAGTCATCGCCGAGTGCACCCTGTATTCGCTGGATATTGGTTCTCTGCTGGCGGGTACCAAATACCGCGGTGATTTCGAAAAACGTTTCAAATCCCTGCTGAAACAGCTTGAGCAGGATAAGAACAGCATTCTGTTTATTGATGAAATCCATACGATTATCGGTGCCGGTGCGGCGTCAGGTGGTCAGGTGGATGCGGCTAACCTGATTAAACCGTTGCTGTCTAGCGGCAAGATCAGAGTGATCGGCTCAACAACCTATCAGGAATTCAGCAATATCTTTGAGAAAGACCGTGCCCTGGCGCGTCGCTTCCAGAAAATTGATATTACTGAGCCTACTGTTGAAGAGACCGTTCAGATCATTAATGGCCTGAAAACCAAATACGAAGCGCATCACGATGTGCGTTATACCGCGAAAGCGGTGCGTGCAGCGGTTGAGTTGTCGGTTAAATACATCAATGACCGTCATCTGCCGGACAAAGCCATCGACGTTATTGACGAAGCAGGCGCACGCAGCCGGTTAATGCCGGTCAGCAAACGCAAGAAAACCGTTAACGTCAGCGACATTGAAAGCGTGGTTGCGCGTATTGCCCGTATCCCGGAAAAAACCGTTTCGGCAACAGACCGCGATGTGCTGAAAAACCTGGGCGATCGTCTGAAAATGCTGGTCTTCGGGCAGGATCCTGCCATCGAAGCACTGACCGAAGCGATCAAAATGAGCCGTGCCGGTTTGGGTCAGGATCACAAACCTGTCGGTTCATTCCTGTTCGCCGGGCCTACAGGTGTCGGTAAAACAGAGGTCACGGTTCAGCTGGCAAAAGCGCTGGATATCGAACTGCTGCGCTTTGACATGTCGGAATACATGGAACGCCACACGGTCAGCCGTCTGATTGGTGCGCCTCCGGGATATGTTGGGTTCGATCAGGGCGGTTTACTGACGGATGCGGTGATTAAACATCCTCACGCCGTGGTGCTGCTCGATGAGATCGAGAAAGCCCACCCGGACGTTTTCAATCTGCTGTTGCAGGTGATGGACAACGGGACGCTGACCGACAACAACGGCCGTAAAGCGGACTTCCGTAACATCATTCTGGTGATGACCACCAACGCCGGTGTGCGTGAAACGGAACGTAAATCGATTGGTCTGGTTCATCAGGATAACAGCCCTGATGCGATGGAAGAGATTAAACGTACCTTTACGCCTGAATTCCGTAACCGTCTGGACAATGTGATCTGGTTCAACCATCTGTCTACGGATGTTATCCAGCAGGTTGTTGATAAGTTTATTGTTGAACTGCAGGCGCAGCTGGATGCGAAAGGCGTGTCACTGGAAGTCAGTGATGAAGCCCGTGACTGGCTGACGGTGAAAGGCTATGACCGTGCGATGGGTGCGCGTCCGATGACCCGAACCGTTCAGGAAAACCTGAAAAAACCACTCGCTAACGAACTGCTGTTTGGTTCACTGGTGGATGGTGGTTCCGTCTCTGTGACACTGGATAAAGAGGCTGACAAGCTGACGTATCACTTCATGAGTGCGCAGAAGAAAAAACCGGAAGGCGCGGTGCACTGATTTTCATCAGCGATGAAAAAAACAAAAGGCGATGTGAAAACATCGCCTTTTTTCTTTCCGAAATTCTTTATTTAATTGCAGGAATTAGTGAGGGATTTCTGAAAGGATAATGAAAAAAATGCCGAATTGCGGATACCACAAAACGCCCTTGCAAAAGCAGGAAGGGCGAAGAGGGTATCCTCAGGTATCGCCGGAAACTCAGCGATGAGTGAGCCGCTTATTAACGGCTACGGAAGACAATGCGGCCTTTGCTCAGGTCGTACGGGGTCAGCTCTACAGTGACTTTGTCGCCCGTCAGGATGCGGATGTAGTTCTTACGCATTTTACCGGAGATGTGAGCGGTAACTACGTGTCCGTTTTCTAATTCTACGCGGAACATAGTGTTTGGCAGCGTATCAAGTACGGTGCCTTGCATTTCAATGTTGTCTTCTTTGGCCATCGAATCCTCTAGGTCTAACTACCATAGTTTTTAACCGGCAAGATAATGCCGAAAAACCCACATTATGTAAAGAAGTATGGTTCATGACCGCACCTATTCCCTATCCTTCGGGAACACCGGCTGGTCTTCGTCATGTGGGGATAAGTCTTGTGGCAACCAGCAATCCGCTGTTAACGCGCGTTGCGCAAGTTCGGATAACTGCTGCAAAAATTGGCGGCGGGGGATCTCTCTCGCACCCAGCGACGCAGTGTGAGGGTTGAGCACCTGACAGTCAATCAGTTCTCCTCCATTGCGGGAAAAATGTTGGCAAAAGACCATCAGCGCGCACTTCGAGGCATTTTCCCGGCGACTGAACATCGACTCGCCGCAAAATAATCCGCCGACGGATACGCCGTATAAACCACCCACCAGTTCATCTCCTTCCCAAACCTCAACCGAATGCGCACGGCCTGCTTCATGCAATTCCTGATAACCGCGCTGAACCAGAGGACCAATCCAGGTGCCGTCTTCGCGCTGCATAGCGCAGGCACGGATCACCTGTTCAAAACGCTGGTTGATCGTATAGCGGTAAGGTTTTTTGCGCATAAAACGTTGCAGGCTACGGCTGGCGTGGCGTTCTTCGGGAACCAGAATGGCGCGCGGATCGGGCGACCACCAGAGGATCATCTCGCCGGGTTCAAACCAGGGGAAAATCCCGTTTTGATAAGCTGAAAGCAGGCGTGGCGCCGTCAGATCCCCGCCGATAGCCAGCAGGCCGTTCGGCTCAGGCAGAGCCGTGTCAGGATCCGGAAAATGAACGGAATTGGCCTCAAGCTTAACTAACCGCATAGATCTCCTTATCCGGCGACCTGCGGGCCGCCGTTAAAACCCGGAACTCACATCAGCCTCGCGACAGAAAACGTGCGTAACGTCCCTGTGCGGCGGCCAGTGTCTGATGATCACCCTGTTCCACAATCTGACCCTCTTCCATGACACAAATTCTGTCGAGATTTTCCAGACCGTGGAGACGGTGCGTCACTAAGAGTAGCGTTTTATTCTGACAATGCTTGTGCAGCAGTGCCAAAATATGTTGTTCCGTTTCAGCATCCAGCCCTTCGGTTGGTTCGTCGAGCAACCACAGCGGAGCATCGTGCAAAAGGGCTCGGGCAAGGCCTAAACGGCGTTGCTCACCACCGGAAAGCTGACGGCCACCTTCGCCCAGCCACGCGTTAAGCCCTTCTTTTTCCAGAAGAACGTGCAAATCTACCTGTTTCAGAACGTCCGCAATCTGTTCATCGGAACATTTCGGCGATGCCATCCGCAGGTTTTCACGCAGCGTGGTGTTGAAAACGTGTACGCGCTGGCTGACGACGGTGATCGTCCGGCGCAGCGTCGCTTCATCGTATTCCGTTATGTCATGGCCGTTGAGCATCAGCGAACCACTGCTGATGTTCCAGCCACGCGTCAGCAACTGTAAAAGCGTGGACTTGCCACAACCGGTCTGGCCGAGCAGGGCGATATGTTCACCGGCGCGGACATCCAGCGTGATATTTTTCAGCACCGGCAACGGCTGGCCCGGATAGCTAAAATTAACGTCTGTGAGCGAAAGGCTGACCTGTTCACCGGCGGCCGGGCCTTGTGGCGGAAATGCCACGTCGGCGGGCTGGCTGATGATCTGGGTTACGCGCTGCGCCGACGCGATAACCTGCCCGAGATGCTGGAAGGCCGCAGCAACCGGCCCGAGCGCTTCAAACGCCGCTAACGGTGTGAAGACAAACAACGCAATCAGCGCGCCGGGTTGCGGGAAAGCACTGAGCCCGCCCGCCGCCAGCCACAGCATCAGCGTGACCGTCAACCCTGCGGCCGCAATAATCATCGCCTGCGAAAGTCCGGTTAGCTTTGCTTGCTGCTGCTGGCGCAACATCCAGCGGCGTTCAATATCATCCAGTTGCTGGCGGAATTGCGACTGTGCGCCAAAAACCACCAGCTCGCCTTGCCCCTGCAACCATGCGGTCAGCTGTGTACGGTAATCGCTGCGCAGCGCTGTCAGTTCGCGTCCCGCAGGTTTTCCGGCGCGGTAGAAAATCACCGGCAAAAGCACCATCAGCGCCAGCATAATGCCACCCAGCGTCAGTGCCAGCCTGACATCCAGGAAACTCAGCCCGAAAGTCACCAGAATAATCACCACCAGCGCACTGATGAGCGGCGATATTACGCGCAGATAAAGGTGATCCAGCGTATCGACGTCGGCGACGAGGCGGTTGAGCAAATCGGCCTGACGAAAGCGTGCAATACCGCCTGGCGTCAGTGGCATGATTTTGGTGAATGTGAATACGCGAAGGTGAGCCAGCACACGGAAAGTCGCATCATGGCTGACCAGACGCTCGGCGTAACGCCCTGCAGTCCGGGTAATGGCTGCACCGCGAACACCCGCCGCAGGCAGCATGTAGTTAAACGTGTAGAGCCCGGCCAGGCCTGCAACGGCAGAGGCTGCCAGGAACCAGCCGGAGAGCGTGAGCAGCCCGATGCTGGCCATCAGCGTGACAATTGCAAGAATGACACCCAGTGAAAGGCGGAACCAGTGACGGCGATATAACGCGAGATAAGGCAGAAGAATTCTCATGATTACAGCTCCTTACTGCGCTGAGATAACAGGCTGGCGAACAATCCGCCCTGAGCAACCAGCTGCGTGAATGTCCCGCGCTCGGCGATGTGCCCTTTATCCATGACCCAGATTTCGTCGTAGTCGCGCGTATCTTCGAGCTGATGGGTAACCAGCAACGCAGTCTGCGATTTGGACGCCTCGTTTAACGCACTCATGACGCGTTTTTCGCTGTGTGCGTCAAGACTTGCCGTCGGTTCATCGAGCAGCAATAACCGGCAGGGAGAAAGCAGGGCGCGTGCGACAGCAATACGTTGAGCCTGACCGACAGAAAGCCGCGCGGCGCTGTCGCCCAGTTCCGTTTCCAGACCGTCAGGCAGCAGCGGCAGGAATTCATTCACATACGCACGGTCAATGGCGCTTTGCAGTTGCGTTTCACTGATATCCGGCTGATTCAGCAGAATATTCGATCGCAGCGTCTGTTCCGGCAGATGGGGATTCTGGCCGACCCAGCTAAGTTGTTTACGCCATTCATCATTGCGTAAGGTTTTCAGCTCAATGCCGCTGGCGCTCAGGGAACCCTGATACGGCAGAAAACCGAGAAGCGCATTGAGCAGGGAGCTTTTGCCCGCTCCGCTCAGCCCGACAATCGCAATACGTTGCCCGGCCAGAACGGTAAAGTTAAGCGGGCCGGCCAGCGTTTTCCCCTGCGGCGACTGAACCAGCAGGTCTCGTGCTTCAAGCGAAACGTCCTGACCTTGTGGCCAGCTTTTATCGCCGTCACCCATCTCTGATTCGTCGGCGCTCAGGAAGGTCAGCAGGCTTTCAGCCGCGCCGACCGCCTGCGCTTTGGCGTGATAGAACGCGCCTAAATCACGCAGCGGCTGGAAGAATTCCGGTGCGAGGATCAGCACCAGGAAACCGGCAAAGAGCGTGACCGGCGTGCCGTAACTGCCAAAATTCAGCTCGCCCAGATAGGAGAAACCAAAATAAACGGCGACCACGGCGATGGAAATTGACGCGAAAAACTCCAGTACGGCAGAGGACAGAAATGCCAGACGTAAAACGTCCATGGTGCGTGCGCGGAAGTTTTCGGTGGAGCGTTTGATTTTCTCCACTTCGGCGCTGCCGCGGTTGAAGAGACGCAGCGTGTCCAGACCGCGCAGGCTGTCGAGGAAATTACCGCTCAGACGCGCCAGCGCGACAAAGTTACGGCGGTTTGCATCCGCAGCGCCCATGCCGACCAGCGCCATAAACAGCGGAATCAGCGGGGCGGTGAGCAGCAAAATTAATCCGGCGGCCCAGTTAATCGGGAATACGCTCACCAGAATCAGCAGGGGAATAATCCCTGCCAGCACCATTTGCGGAAGGTAGCGGGCATAGTAATCCTGCATATCTTCGATTTGTTCAAGAATAATGCTGGCCCAGCTACCGGCGGGTTTGCCCTGGATCCACGCGGGCCCCAGTTTTTCCAGACGATCCAGAACCAGTTTGCGCATTTCCTGACGAATAACCCGCCCGCAGATAAAGCCCACCTGTTCGCGTATCCAGGTTACGACGGCGCGCAGAACGAACGTCAGGGCCATCAGCAGGAAGCTTTGTAAGAGGGTTTCACGCGGCACATGTTCGATGATCAGACCGTGTAACAGTCCGGCCATCAGCCAGGCCTGGGCGAGGATCAGTAAACCAGATAACAAACCCAGCATCATGGACAGACGGATCCAGCCTTTAGCGCGTGAGCTTTGTTGTTTTAACCAGCGGATAAGTTCTTGTTGTCGTGTTTTATTCATCAGGCATCAGTCTGCGCAGCAATCCGGGTGGGAGGCCGCTCATGTTACATGCTTGGGATAGTACTGAAAACAAGAAGGCGGCAATTAAGCCGCCCAATTCGTTACTCTTTATGTGGACTCTGG
Organism: Rahnella sikkimica; assembly: GCF_002951615.1. GTDB lineage: Bacteria > Pseudomonadota > Gammaproteobacteria > Enterobacterales > Enterobacteriaceae > Rahnella > Rahnella sikkimica. Next base: position 573,378 of record NZ_CP019062.1, read on the forward strand.
GTCCGGTAATTACCCCAGAGAGTAATTATAAATCCGGCGCTTGCGATAAACCGTCCAGATAACGTTCGGCGTCGAGTGCCGCCATACAGCCTGTTCCGGCAGAGGTTATTGCCTGACGATAGATATGATCCATCACGTCGCCCGCCGCGAAAACGCCAGGGATGCTGGTCTGCGTAGCGTTGCCATGCGAGCCTGACTGTACTTTGATGTAGCCGTCTTTCAGTTCCAGCTGACCTTCAAAAATGCCGGTGTTCGGGCTGTGGCCGATGGCGATGAACACGCCAGCGACGTCAACCTGTGATTTTTCGTCAGTGCGGACATCCAGCAGGCTTGCGCCGGTAACACCCATCTGATCGCCGACCACTTCGTTCAGCGTTTTGTGCGTGTGCAGAACGATGTTGCCACTGGCCACTTTTGCGTTCAGACGGTCAACCAGGATTTTTTCCGCGCGGAAACTGTCGCGACGGTGGATCAGGTGAACTTCAGAGGCGATGTTCGCCAGATAAAGGGCTTCCTCTACGGCTGTGTTACCGCCGCCGACGACCGCCACTTTCTGGTTACGATAGAAGAAACCATCACAAGTCGCACAGGCAGAAACGCCGCGGCCTTTGAACGCTTCTTCTGAAGGCAGACCGATATAACGTGCGGATGCGCCGGTGGCGATAATCAGCGCGTCGCAGGTGTATTCTCCGCTGTCACCAGTCAGGCGGAACGGACGGTTCTGTAAATCAACTTTGTTGATGTGGTCGAAAATGATTTCGGTATTAAATTTGGTCGCGTGCTCATGCATGCGCTCCATCAAGCCCGGACCGGTGAGACCTTCCGGATCACCCGGCCAGTTTTCCACTTCCGTGGTGGTGGTCAGCTGACCACCTTTTTCCACGCCGGTGATTAAAACCGGGTTCAGGTTAGCGCGTGCTGCATAAACCGCAGCGGTATAACCCGCCGGGCCGGAGCCCAGAATCAATAATTTACTGTGTTTAACCGTACTCATGCGTAATTCATCTCCGCGATGGCGACTAGCGATAATCCGATTGTAGGGAAAATAGTGCGTTAAAAAAAGTAAACTCAGATGTTGTTAACGATTTGTCTGATAGTTTTTACTGCTCAACCCGCGTAGAAAGGATTTTGCCGCAGGTAACTGTTTGATGGTTAGGGCAAAAAAACAGCGTAAAAGTATTAACGCGTTGGCGAGTTGTTTACCAGTACGCGGCTTTTTAGATACAAATCACGGCAGTTTGTGTGGATTTGACTGAATTAAGACGTGAACTGAATTGTTATTGTTCAAAGATAAAACACAGCTAAAAAGGGGGCGCTGCCTTTTCAATCTGGCACGTTCTTCTGATTTTGCTTCTTTTACTTTGACAATCCGCTGTGCATTTGCGAAAACATCAGGGGAAGAAGAAATTAACTGCCTGTCTGTGACTTGAAATTATGCAATTGGCTGCTACCGGATCCGTTTCGGTCTTGCTTTTTGGCTTTTGGTTACAGCAGGGTTTAGTGAATCAGGTTGGCAGTTTACAACCTATTAATTTCGCAAGGTTATTTCTTTTGAGTATCCGCTTGTAGGGCCGTGTTCCTTTTGACAGGGGATCAACACGGCTTTTGGATGCGTAAACCTTAATAATCGGGTCTTCGCTTGGGACAACCCTTAGACATTGAAGTTGGCTGGGGTATGGCAGGTACAGGGAAGGACAGCAGAGAGACAATAATAATGGTAGACAACAAAAAACGTCCGGGAAAAGATCTCGACCGTATTGACCGTAACATCCTCAACGAACTGCAAAAGGATGGCCGGATCTCAAACGTCGAGCTTTCCAAACGTGTGGGATTATCTCCAACGCCATGTCTGGAGCGCGTTCGTCGTCTGGAACGTCAGGGCTTCATTAATGGTTATACCGCATTGCTCAACCCGCATTATCTGGATGCTTCGTTGCTGGTATTTGTTGAGATCACCCTCAACCGCGGCGCGCCAGATGTGTTTGAACAGTTCAATGCGGCAGTGCAAAAACTCGAAGATATTCAGGAGTGTCACCTGGTTTCTGGGGATTTCGACTACCTGTTGAAAACCCGCGTACCTGATATGTCGGCTTACCGTAAGTTGTTAGGTGAGACTTTGCTTCGTCTGCCGGGCGTTAACGACACCCGTACCTATGTGGTAATGGAAGAAGTGAAACAGACGAATCGCCTGGTCATCAAAACCCGGTAATTGTCAGGTGCAAAACCTTGCATTTTTAGCTACACTCCTGTGTATCTATACAGCTATGGCGCCGGGGTCAACTCTCGGCGCTGTTGCTTTTTCTCAGTTCACAGGAACCTGGAGAGCCTTTCTTGAGCCAGGAATATACAGAAGATAAAGACGTTACCCTGAAAAGACTGAGCAATGGTCGCCGTATTTTGGAGGCTTTGCTGGTTGTGGTCGCGATTTTTGCTGCTTACTTGATGGCAGCACTGGTGAGTTTTAACCCCTCTGATCCAAGCTGGTCGCAGACCGCGTGGCATGGGCCTATTCATAACTGGGGCGGTGGTGTGGGTGCCTGGATGGCCGACACGCTGTTCTTCATCTTTGGCGTATTTGGTTACGCGATTCCCGCTATTATTCTGTGTCTTTGCTGGGCGGCTTTCCGTCAGCGTGATAACCAGGATTTCGTCGATTATTTTGCTCTGTCGCTGCGCCTCATTGGTACGCTGGCGCTCATTGTCACGTCTTGCGGTCTGGCATCCGTCAACGTCGATGACCTTTACTATTTCGCTTCTGGCGGGGTGATCGGCAGTTTGCTGAGCACGGCGATGACGCCGTATTTCAATAACGTCGGGGCGACGCTGGTTCTGCTCTGCGTTTGGGCGGCCGGGCTGACGCTGTTCACAGGCTGGTCATGGCTGACGATCGCGGAGAAAATCGGCGGTGCAGTGCTTGGCGTCACCAATATCGTGACCAACCGCTCGCGCCGTGATGAAGATTACGAATACGACGAGCAGGACGATCCGTTACTGGAAGAAGACGACGAAAAACCGGCAGCGAATGTGGCACCCGTCGCGGTGGCGGCAACAGCAGCGGCCGCAGTGCCTGCTGCCGCCATCGCCGCGTCAGATGTCGATGAAGATGACGTTCTTTTCTCTGCGCCTTCCGTAACAGATCCGGCAGTGCAAACCCCACAGGTTTCGCCTGTGACGGCGGCCGAACTGGCTCCTGTTGTGGCGACTGAAACGGTGAATCCTTACGCCGCAGAACCGCCAGTGGCGGATATTGCTCCGCCCCCGCAAGCGCCTCATCCTGCGGCTCCGCCGTTATACAACTTCGAAATTCCGGAAGAAACGCCGGTACCGCGTCACCCGCAACCGGTACAGCAATCACCTTCTCCGGCACCGGTTCATCGAAGCGATGACGATGGCCCGAGCATGGGCAACTGGCAGACGGCGGTTGAACATTCGCGTTCTCCGTTTGATTTCAGCTCAGCACCACCGGATGCCGCGCAGATTGCGAGCGTTGCGGCCACTGCTGCGCTGGCTACCGGTCTGGCGCAGGCTGGTCAGTCTGCGGTGACGTCTGTCGGCAATACGTTTATGCCTGCCTTCAGCGCTGTGAGTGATGAAAATCCTCAGGTGAAGAAAGGCTTCGGGCCGGAACTGCCGCGTCCGAATCCGGTGCGTATTCCAACGCGTCGCGAACTGGCTTCCTACGGCATTAAATTGCCGTCGCAGCGGATGGCCGAACAGCAGGAACACGCACAGGCCGCCGCACAAAAAGATGTCGAGCAATCTGACTGGGATAATGATCCTCTGGCCCAGGCCGATCAGGAAGCCCGACAGGAAGCTGCGCTGCAGGAAGCTTTTGTTGCCCAACAGCAGGAACGCTACGGTGAATCAGTCACTGAAGATGCTCCTGACGACGAAGCGGCATTGCAGGAAGCGGAATTACGTAATGCGTTTGCGGCGCGTGAAAACGCGCGTTATGAGCAGGATGTCGAACCGCAAAGTGGCGTGGTTCAGCACCATCATTCGCAGAACTTGCCGCCAGAAGCGGCAAATACCGCTGCGGATGATTTCGCTGCTGCGGCGATGAAACTGAGCCAGCACGATGCGTTCAGTTTCTCTCCAATGGCTGATCTGGTCGATGATACACCGTCAGAACCATTATTCACCTTGCCCGCGCAGGCAGAAGAAGAGCCGCAACTCGCGACCTTTGCACAACAACCGCCTTATCAGCGTCAGGCGGTTTCAGAGCCTGTGCAACATGCGCAGGAGTATGAAGCGCCACGTCAGTCATCACCGTCATCGCAGCCTGACATGGACAGTTTGATCCATCCGTTCCTGATGCGTAACGAGCAGCCGCTGGTCAAGCCGACAACGCCGCTGCCGTCTCTGGATTTACTGACCTCGCCACCGGCGGAAGCAGAACCTGTTGACGAGTTCGCCCTCGAGCAGATGGGCAATCTGATTGAAGCGCGCCTGAATGATTACCGCATTAAGGCGGATGTTGTCGGGAAGTTGCCGGGGCCGGTTATCACCCGTTTCGAACTGGATCTGGCACCGGGCGTGAAAGCAGCGCGTATTTCCAACCTGTCGCGTGACCTTGCGCGTTCATTGTCCGCCGTCGCGGTGCGTGTCGTGGAAGTGATCCCCGGCAAGCCGTACGTTGGTCTGGAATTGCCAAATAAAAAGCGCCAGACCGTGTATCTGCGTGAAGTGCTGGATTGCGCGAAATTCAAAGAAAGTACGTCTCCGCTGACGATCGTGCTGGGTAAAGATATTTCAGGCGAACCGGTTATCGCCGATCTGGCGAAAATGCCGCACTTGCTGGTGGCCGGTACAACCGGTTCCGGTAAATCTGTGGGCGTTAACGCCATGATCCTCAGCATGTTGTATAAATCCACACCGGAAGATGTGCGTTTCATCATGATTGACCCGAAAATGCTCGAGTTATCCGTGTATGAAGGGATCCCGCATCTGCTGACAGAAGTGGTTACCGACATGAAAGATGCGGCCAACGCGCTGCGCTGGTGTGTCGGCGAGATGGAGCGTCGCTATAAACTGATGTCCGCGCTGGGTGTGCGTAATCTGGCGGGTTATAACGAACGTATCCTTGAAGCGGAAGCGATGGGCCGACCGATTCCGGATCCTTTCTGGAAGCCGGGCGACGGTATGGCTGCAGAACCGCCATATCTGCAAAAAGAACCGTTTATCGTGGTGCTGGTGGACGAATTTGCTGACCTGATGATGACCGTCGGTAAAAAAGTGGAAGAGCTGATTGCGCGTCTGGCACAGAAAGCCCGTGCAGCCGGTATCCACTTGGTGCTGGCAACGCAGCGCCCTTCCGTCGATGTGATTACCGGTCTGATCAAGGCGAACATTCCTACACGTATTGCCTTCACGGTTTCGAGCAAAATTGACTCCCGCACCATCCTTGATCAGGGCGGCGCAGAATCTCTGCTGGGTATGGGGGACATGTTGTATATGGCGCCTAACTCGTCGATTCCTGTTCGTGTTCACGGCGCATTTGTTCGTGATCAGGAAGTGCATGCAGTGGTTCAGGACTGGAAAGCGCGCGGTCGTCCTAAGTACATCGAAAGCATCGTTTCCGGTGGCGACGATGGCGAAGGTGGTGGTCTGGGTCTGGACGGTGATGAAGAACTCGACGCCCTGTTTGATCAGGCCGTTGCCTTCGTCGTCGACAAGCGTCGCGCATCCATTTCAGGCGTTCAGCGTCAGTTCCGTATCGGTTATAACCGCGCGGCGCGAATTGTTGAACAGATGGAAGCGCAGGGCATTGTCAGTGCACCGGGTCATAACGGTAATCGTGAAGTGCTGGCTCCGCCATCACACGAATAAAATATTTTGGTTTAACGGTTTTTGGTTAAGAAGGGTCGCGAATGCGGCCCTTGTGCAAAGATGCGTAAAATGACGGTTTTTCAGATGATTGAGCTACCACCGGGGCGTTGCCTCGGATAGAGTTCGCACCATACGTCTTTTGTCTTCGTGAAAGGCATCGTCTGAAGTTTAAGGATTTTTGAGGTAATGATAAGAATGAAAAAATTGTTATTGGTAGGGTGTTTACTGACTGCATTTACCTCCGCTTCCGTTTTGGCGGATGCCAGCAGTGATCTCAAATCCCGCCTGGGTAAACTGAACACTTTCCACGCCAGCTTCACTCAGACTGTCACCAGCGATGACGGCTCTGCCGTTCAGCAGGGTGAAGGTGAACTGTGGGTCAAACGTCCAAACCTGTTTAACTGGCATATGACGACACCGGATGAAAGCATTCTGGTTTCTGATGGCAAAACCCTCTGGTTCTACAACCCGTTTGTTGAGCAGGTGACCGCAACCTGGCTGAAAAATGCCACCGGCAACACGCCGTTTATGCTGATTACCCGTAACGACAGCAGCGACTGGTCGAAATATAACGTGAAACAGCAGGGCGATGACTTCCAGCTGACGCCGAAAGCGTCCACCGGAAACCTGAAGCAATTTGCGATCACCGTTACGCCGTCAGGCACCATTAAAAGCTTTGCTGCGGTTGAGCAGGATGGCCAAAAGAGCGCTTATACCCTGAAGGGTGAGCAAAATGCGTCTGTCGATGACGCGAAGTTTAAATTTACTCCGCCGAAAGGTGTGACGGTGGACGACCAGCGTCAGTGAGGTTAGCTTGAGTAATCTGTCACTCGATTTTTCCCAGAATGAATTCCAGCCACTGGCCGCGAGAATGCGGCCAGTAACACTTGCAGAATACATAGGTCAGCAGCATCTTCTCGCGCCCGGCAAACCTTTGCCGCGTGCCATCGAGGCAGGGCAGTTGCACTCTATGATTTTGTGGGGGCCGCCGGGAACCGGGAAAACCACGCTGGCAGAACTCATTGGTCGCTATGCGAATGCCGACGTTGAGCGGATTTCAGCGGTCACCTCAGGGGTGAAAGATATTCGCGAGGCTATCGAGCGTGCCCGGCAAAACCGTGATGCCGGGCGTCGCACCATTCTGTTTGTTGACGAAGTCCACCGCTTCAACAAAAGTCAGCAGGATGCTTTTCTGCCGCATATCGAAGACGGTACGATTACGTTTATCGGTGCGACCACAGAAAATCCGTCCTTCGAACTCAATTCCGCCTTGTTATCCCGCGCCCGTGTTTATCTCCTCAAATCGCTGACGGCTGAAGATATCGAAAAAGTCATCGATCAGGCGCTGACAAACGCAGAGCGGGGTTACGCCAATGAAAAAATCCGCGTTCCGCCGGAAACCCGCCGCATGTTATCTGAACTGGTCAACGGCGATGCCCGTCGTGCGCTGAACAGCATCGAAATGATGGCGGATATGGCGGAAATTGACGCCAAAGGCTATCGCACGCTGACGCCTGAATTGCTCACCGAGATTGCCGGTGAACGCAGCGCGCGTTTCGATAACAAAGGTGACCGCTTTTACGATCTGATTTCTGCGTTACATAAATCCGTGCGCGGTTCCTCGCCGGATGCGGCACTTTACTGGTATGCCCGCATTATTACGGCAGGCGGCGATCCGCTTTATGTTGCGCGCCGCTTACTGGCGATAGCGTCTGAAGACGTGGGCAATGCCGATCCGCGCGGTATGCAGGTGGCTATTTCAGCCTGGGATTGCTTTACCCGCGTCGGTCCGGCAGAAGGCGAACGGGCTATTGCGCAGGCGATTGTTTATCTTGCGTGTGCCCCAAAAAGTAACGCGGTCTACAGCGCCTTTAAAGCGGCGATGCGGGATGCGCGAGAAATGGCCGATTACGATGTGCCGGAGCATTTGCGTAATGCACCGACCAAGCTGATGAAAGAAATGGGACTAGGCGCGGAGTACCGTTATGCGCATGACGAGCCTAATGCCTACGCCGCCGGTGAGGATTATTTCCCGCCAGAAATGGCCCGCACCCAGTATTATTATCCGACTTCTCGCGGGCTCGAAGGCAAGATCGGTGAAAAGCTGGCATGGCTCGCTGAACAAGATCAAAATAGCCCCACAAAACGCTACCGCTAATTTTATCGTTGCGGTAAGGTTACCAGTGATAACTCTTTGACACGCTGCTATTTCAGGCGGCGTGCATCGTCAAATTAACATTCAATAACGACACGTACAGGATTAGCATGCTGGATCCCAATCTGCTGCGTAATGAGCTAGACGCAGTTGCAGAAAAACTCGCTCGCAGAGGTTTTAAACTCGATGTGGAAAAGCTGCGTTCTCAGGAAGAACGTCGCAAAGTCTTGCAGGTAGAAACGGAAACTCTCCAGGCTGAACGTAACGCACGATCGAAATCAATCGGTCAGGCAAAAGCCCGTGGCGAAGACATCGAACCCCTGCGTCTGGAAGTGAATACGCTGGGTGAGAAACTGGACGCGGCGAAAGCGGAGCTGGATGCATTGCAGAACGATATCCGTGATATCGCCTCCGCTATTCCGAACCTGCCAGATGATTCCGTACCTGCCGGTAAAGACGAGCACGATAACCAGGAAGTCAGCCGCTGGGGCACGCCGCGCCAGTACGATTTCACCGTCCGCGATCATGTATCGCTGGGTGAAATGGCAGGCGGTCTGGATTTCGCCGCAGGCGTTAAACTGACCGGCGCTCGCTTTGTGGTCATGAAAGGGCAAATCGCCCGCATGCACCGCGCACTGGCCCAGTTCATGCTGGACCTGCACACCGAGCAACACGGTTATCTGGAAGCCTACGTGCCGTATCTTGTAAACCACGAGACGCTGTACGGTACTGGCCAGTTGCCGAAGTTTGGCGAGGATCTGTTCCACACCAAGCCGCTGGATGAAGAAGCCGGCAGCAGCAACTATGCGCTGATCCCAACCGCAGAAGTGCCGCTGACAAACCTGATTCGTGACGAAATTCTGGAAGAAGAATCTCTGCCACTGAAAATGACCGCCCATACACCTTGCTTCCGTTCAGAAGCAGGTTCTTATGGTCGTGATACTCGTGGCCTGATCCGTATGCACCAGTTCGATAAAGTCGAAATGGTTCAGATTGTTCGTCCGGAAGATTCCATGCAGGCGTTGGAAGAACTGACCGGTCACGCGGAGAAAGTGCTTCAGTTGCTGAATTTGCCCTACCGTAAAATGTTGCTGTGTACCGGCGACATGGGCTTCGGTTCAAGCAAAACTTATGATCTGGAAGTGTGGCTGCCCGCGCAGGACACGTACCGCGAAATCTCCTCATGTTCAAACATGTGGGATTTCCAGGCGCGTCGTATGCAGGCTCGCTTCCGCAACAAAACCGACAAAAAACCACGTCTCGTTCATACCCTGAACGGTTCTGGTCTGGCGGTGGGTCGTACGCTGGTGGCTGTGCTGGAAAACTATCAGCAAGCCGATGGCCGTATTGAAGTGCCGGAAGTATTACGTCCGTACATGGGCGGTTTAGAATATATCGGCTAACCCCGCTATGTACTGAATAATATAGCGAAAAAGCGCCTCAGGGCGCTTTTTTTATGGATAAAATCGTGCGCTGCATTAAATTACCGGTATTTCATCTGAGTCAACCGGGCCTTTTTTGATAGCAGACAAAGTTTACTAACCCTTAGTAAGTAATATCCACACCATCTGAGTGGGTACATTTCTGATCTGAAAACACAACTTCACGGCCTGCTCATTTTTTTGCCAGGGTTTTAGCCACCGGTTTCTCACGGGTGTGCTTTGGCGAGGCAACTTAGCGGAGCGCGAAAATGTCGGTAATCAAATCAGATAAAATCACGGAAAAGAACGGTATCAGTCGCCGTACGCTGATGAAAACATCCGCGCTGGCCGGTTTAGCCATCGCGGCGGGGGGCGTTTCACTTCCTTTCAGCCGCAAAGTTTTAGCCGACGTGACCGGTGCTAAAGCTGTTTCAACACCTGAAGATAAAGTGGTATGGGGCGCGTGCTCCGTTAACTGCGGCAGCCGGTGTGCGCTGCGTCTTCATGTCCGTGATGACGAAGTTTACTGGGTCGAAACTGACAATACCGGCAACGATATTTACGGCGACCATCAGGTTCGGGCCTGCCTGCGCGGGCGTTCGAACCGCCGCCGTATGAATCATCCTGAGCGCCTGAATTATCCGATGAAACGCGTCGGTAAGCGCGGAGAAGGGAAATTCAAACGTATCAGCTGGGAAGAAGCCTTCGACGAAATTGCCAATAACCTGAAGCGAATTGTCGCCCAATACGGCAATGAAGCGGTGTATATCAATTATACTTCCGGCGTTGTGGGCGGCAACATTACCCGCTCATCGCCTTACGCCTCGCTGGTCGCTCGTCTGATGAACTGCTACGGCGGTTTCCTCGGCCATTACGGGACTTACAGCACCGCGCAAATTGCCTGCGCCATGCCTTACACCTATGGCAGTAACGACGGTAACAGCACGTCCGACATCGAAAACAGCCAACTGGTGGTTCTGTTTGGCAATAATCCGGCAGAAACACGCATGAGCGGCGGCGGGATTACTTACTACCTCGAACAGGCGCGTCAGCGCTCGAACGCCAAAATGATCGTGATTGACCCGCGTTATACCGATACTGCCGCCGGGCGTGAAGATGAATGGATCCCAATCCGTCCGGGAACTGACGCCGCACTGGTTGCTGGTCTGGCGTATGTTCTGATCACCGAAAATTTGGTCGATCAGGCTTTCCTCAATGCCTATTGCGTCGGTTACGACGAAAAAACCTTACCGGCAGACGCCCCCGCCAACAGCCATTACAAAGCTTATATTCTCGGGCAGGGCGCGGACGGCACGGCTAAAACACCGGAATGGGCTTCACGCATCACTGGCATTCCGGCAGACAAAATCGTGAAACTGGCACGGGAAATCGGTCAGGCTAAACCGGCCTATATTTCTCAGGGTTGGGGGCCACAACGTCAGGCAAACGGTGAACTGACGTCACGTGCGATCACCATGCTGCCGATTCTGACTGGTAACGTCGGGATTAACGGCGGCAACAGCGGGGCGCGTGAATCCACGTATACCCTCACCATTGAACGTATGCCGGTGCTGGACAATCCGGTCAGGACGCAGATTTCCTGTTTCAGCTGGACTGATGCAATTGTGCGTGGCCCTGAAATGACGGCTAAAGCTGACGGCGTTCGCGGGAAAGACAAACTGGATGTGCCGGTCAAGTTCATCTGGAACTATGCCGGTAACGCCATCACCAATCAGCATTCTGACATCAATAAAACCCACGATATTTTGCAGGACGATTCGCAGTGCGAAATGATCGTCGTGCTCGAAAACTTCATGACCTCCTCGGCAAAATACGCCGATATTTTGCTTCCGGACTTAATGACCGTGGAACAGGAAGACATTATTCCTAACGATTACGCCGGGAATATGGGGTATCTGATTTTCATTCAGCCCGCGACATCCGCTAAGTTTGAACGAAAAGGCATCTACGAAATGATGAGCGAAGTCGCACGGCGGCTTGGCCCGGATGTTTATCAGAAATTCACGGAAGGACGTACACAGCGCGAGTGGTTGCAAACGCTTTACGCAAAAATGCTGGCTAAAGACCCGGCATTACCGGCCTACGAAGAACTGCGCGAAATGGGCATTTATAAGCGTAAAGACCCTGCCGGGCATTTTGTCGCCTATAAAAATTCCGTCAGGATCCTCAGGCCAATCCGCTGAAAACGCCGTCCGGTAAAATAGAAATTTACTCTTCCGCTCTGGCAAAAATTGCCGGTGAATGGGAGCTGAAAAAAGACGAAACCATCAGCCCGTTACCGGTTTATGCCTCAACCTTCGAAGGCTGGGACGACCCGAAACGCAGCCAGTTTCCGTTGCAGATGTTCGGTTTCCATTACAAAGCGCGTACCCATTCAACCTACGGCAACATCGATGTTTTGCAGGCCGCGTGCCGTCAGGAAGTCTGGATCAACCCGCTGGACGCACACATCCGTGGCATCCAAAACGGCGACAAAGTGAAAGTCTTCAATGATCGTGGCGAAGTGCGCGTGGCGGCGAAAGTCACGCCGCGCATCATGCCCGGCGTTGTCGCCATGGGGCAGGGCGCGTGGCATCAGGCCAATATGAAGGGTGACCGTATTGACCACGGTGCCTGCATGAACACGCTGACGACTCAGCGGCCCTCGCCTCTGGCGAAGGGTAACCCTCAACATACCAATCTGATTCAAATAGAAAAAGTCTGAGAAGCGCAGGACAAAGAGCCTGGCTCAGTGACACGGTCGTTAAATTTTCGTCCCGTAAACCGGGGCGTATGCGGAGTAAGTTATGTCGGAACAAAACAGAAATAAACCCGGTTCAGGTGGCGGGATCAGCCGCCGTGAACTGGTCAAAAGCACCACACTGGCCGGTATGGCCGTCGCAGTAGGGGGAATATCGCTGCCGTTCAAATCTGTCCGCGCAGATTCAGCCACCGTGGCTGCCAAACCGGCTGAAGAGAAAATCGTCTGGAGTGCGTGCACGGTAAACTGCGGCAGCCGTTGTCCGCTCAGAATGCACGTTGTTGACGGCGAAATTCGTTACGTTGAAACCGACAACACCGGCGACGACGATTACGAAGCATTGCATCAGGTGCGCGCCTGTTTGCGCGGACGTTCAATGCGTCGGCGTGTTTACAATCCTGACCGGCTGAAATACCCGATGAAGCGCGTCGGTAAACGCGGTGAAGGTAAATTTAAACCTATCAGCTGGGATGAAGCGTTCGACACACTGGCAGGCAGCCTGAAAGATATTATCCAACGTTTTGGCAATGAAGCGATTTACCTGAACTACGGCACCGGCACGCTGGGCGGCACCATGACCCGCTCATGGCCGCCGGGCAAAACCCTGATTGCACGCCTGATGAATTGCTGCGGCGGTTATCTCAATCATTACGGCGATTACAGCTCAGCACAAATTGCTGCTGGTCTGAATTATACGTATGGCGGCTGGGCGGACGGGAACAGCCCTTCAGATATCGAAAACAGCAAACTGGTGGTGCTGTTCGGTAATAATCCGGGCGAAACCCGCATGAGCGGCGGCGGCGTGACGTATTACCTCGAGCAGGCCCGCCAGAAATCCAACGCCCGCATGATCATTGTGGATCCGCGCTATACCGACACCGGCGCGGGTCGTGAAGATGAATGGATTCCGATTCGTCCGGGCACCGACGGGGCGCTGGCGGCAGCGCTGGCTCACGTGATGATTACCGAAAATCTGGTCGATCAGCCGTTCCTCGATAAATATTGCGTCGGTTACGATGAGAAAACCTTACCCGCCGGTGTCCCGCAGAATGCGCATTATAAAGCCTATATTCTCGGCGATGGCCCGGATGGGATTGCAAAAACGCCAGCATGGGCAGCAAAAATTACCGGTATTTCAGTTGATAAAATCGTGAAGCTGGGGCGTGAAATCGGTCAGGCAAAACCGGCCTTTATTACACAGGGCTGGGGGCCGCAGCGCCATGCAAACGGCGAAATCGCAACCCGGGCCATTGCGATGCTGGCGATTCTGACCGGCAACGTGGGCGTTCACGGCGGGAATTCCGGCGCGCGCGAAGGATCTTACGAAATCCCGTTTGTACGGATGCCGACGTTTGAAAACCCTATTCAGACCAGTATTTCCATGTTCCTCTGGACTGACGCTATCGTCCGGGGCCCTGAAATGACGGCCACCAAAGACGGCGTGCGTGGAAAGGCCAAACTGGATGTGCCGATCAAGTTTATCTGGAATTATGCGGGTAACTGCCTGATCAATCAGCATTCTGATATCAACCGTACACATGACATTCTCCAGGACGATACGCAGTGCGAGATGATTGTGGTGATTGATAACCACATGACGTCATCGGCGAAGTATGCAGATATTATTCTGCCGGACTGCACGGCGTCTGAGCAGATGGATTTCTGTCTGGATGCTTCCTGCGGCAACATGGACTACATCATTTTTGCCGATCAGGCGATCAAGCCACGTTTTCAGTGCAAAAATATTTATGAAATGACTTCTGAGCTGGCGCGCCGTATGGGTGTTGAGCAGAAGTTTACGGAAGGACGTACGCAGGAAGAGTGGATGCGTCATCTGTATCAGCAATCGCGTGAAGCGCTGCCTGAACTGCCGGATTTCGACACGTTCCGCAAACAGGGCATGTTCAAGAAACGCGATCCTGAGCAGCATCATGTGGCGTATAAAGCGTTCCGCGAAGATCCGGCAGCCAATCCGCTGGACACTCCTTCCGGCAAAATCGAAATCTACTCGGCCGAACTGGCCAAAATTGCCGCCGAATGGGAACTCGCCAAAGACGATGTGATTGACCCGTTGCCGGTTTATGCCGCGGGTTTTGAGAATTATGACGATCCGCTGGCCAGCAAATATCCCCTTCAACTGACCGGCTTCCATTACAAAGCGCGCACCCATTCAACCTACGGCAACGTCGACGTGCTCAAAGCCGCCTGTCGTCAGGAAATGTGGATCAACCCGATGGATGCTTCACAGCGCAGTATCACGAACGGCGACATGATCCGCATCTACAACGATCGCGGCGAAGTGCGTATTGCCGCCAAAGTGACACCACGCATGATGCCGGGCGTTGTCGCGCTCAGCGAAGGTGCCTGGTATTCCCCCGACAGTAAGAAAATCGACCGTGCAGGCAGCATCAACGTACTGACGTCTCAAAGGCCTTCACCGCTGGCGAAAGGTAACCCCTCTCACACCAACCTTGTGCAAGTGGCTAAGGTTTAATGGAGCAAAACATGACAACTCAATATGGATTTTATATTGATTCAAGCCGCTGCACAGGCTGCAAAACCTGCGAACTGGCCTGTAAGGATTTCAAAAACCTGACGCCAGATGTCAGCTTCCGCCGGGTATACGAGTATGCCGGTGGCGACTGGCAGCAGGACGGCGATGGCTGGCACCAGAATGTCTTCGCCTATTACCTGTCGATTTCCTGTAACCATTGCGCGGATCCGGCCTGCACCAAAGTTTGCCCGAGCGGTGCGATGCATAAACGGGAGGACGGTTTTGTGGTGGTCAACGAAGACGTATGTATCGGTTGCCGTTACTGCCATATGGCTTGCCCGTACGGTGCGCCGCAGTACAACGAAGCCAAAGGTCATATGACCAAATGTGACGGCTGCTACGAGCGGATCGCGGAAGGCAAGAAACCTATTTGCGTTGAATCCTGCCCGCTGCGCGCGCTGGATATGGCACCAATAGAAGAGCTGCGTGCGAAATACGGTGAACTGGCTGAAGTCGCGCCTTTGCCTGCAGCACATTTTACTCACCCTAATATCGTCATCAAACCCAATGCGAATTGCCGTCCTGTAGGCGATACCACGGGTTATCTGGCTAACCCGAAGGAGGTTTGAGATGGGAAACGGATGGCATGAATGGCCTTTAATGGTCTTTACGGTTCTCGGGCAATGTGTGGTTGGCGCGTTTATCGTGCTGGCGATTGCATTACTGACCCGGCGTAGCGCAGAAGAATATCGCCGGATCCACCTGTCGATGTTTTTCCTCTGGGTGCTGATGGCGGTGGCGTTCATCGCCTCCGTCCTGCACCTTGGCTCACCGCTGCGCGCGTTCAATTCTCTCAACCGCCTGGGCGCTTCACCGCTCAGCAATGAAATCGGCAGCGGCTCACTCTTCTTTGCATTAGGCGGGATTTACTGGCTGCTGGCGATGATCAACAAAATGCCCCGCGCATTGGGCAAGGTCTGGCTGATCGTGACCATGCTGGCGGGTGTGGGCTTCGTTTATGCCATGTGCCGCGTCTACGAAATTAATACAGTACCAACGTGGGATAATGCCTACACCGCGTTCCACTTCGGGCTGACGGTGCTGATTGGCGGCCCGGTTCTGGGGTATCTGCTGCTGCGCGGTGCCAATATTAACGGCTGTGGGCTCCGTTTTCTGCCGGTTGTCAGCGTCGCGGCGCTGCTTGTCAGTTTGTCGGTTGTCGTGATGCAAAGTGCCAGCCTGGCTTCCATCAATAGCTCCGTTCAGGCGGCTTCTGCGCTGATCCCGCAATACGGCGTGTTGTCCGTTTCGCGACTGGTATTGATCGTTCTGGGGCTGGGCTGCTGGATTTGCCCGCTGATACTGCGCAAGCGTCCTGCGATCGCGTCGATGGTCTCAGCGTTCGTGCTGGTCTTTGCCGGTGAGCTGATCGGACGCGCCATTTTCTATGGCTTGCACATGACCGTGGGTATGGCCGTCAGCGGCTGATTTCAGTTGATCAGGGGATACGTCGCCAGCGGTGATGTATCCCCGCAATAAAGAGTTACTTATGTCTGCAGAATCAATAAGTTTAACCGGCAAAGTATTAGGCGCGATGTTGTTTTATTCCCCGGACTCAGAACAAGTTCAGCCTCTGGTCACATTGATGAAAGACAGTGGCTGGACGACGATGTGGCCCTGCGCAACGCAGGAGGCGAAAACCCGTGCCGCCGAATTATTCGCTCAGGCAGATGCCAGCGCGGAAGAGTTAAATGACGCATGGCAGCGTCTGTTCGTCGGGCCTTATGCCTTACCAGCTCCGCCGTGGGGCTCGGTCTATCTCGATAAAGAATCTGTCATTTTTGGTGATTCCACACTGGCATTGCGACAGTGGATGCGACTGAACCATATCGAACCGCATCTGACGCAGGCTGAACCGGAAGATCACATCGGGTTGGTGCTGATGATGTCTGCCTGGCTGGCTGAAAATTCACCACAACTCCTCGGCGAGTTTCTGGCGGCGCATTTGTTGCCGTGGTCGGGACGTTATTTGGAATTGCTGCGTCTGAAAGCGGAACATCCGTGGTATGAGGGCGTGGCCGTTCTGGCGCAATCAACGCTTAACGGATGGAGAAAGGCACTGGCGCTGGAAATACCTCCGAAGAAGGAATTGTATTTCTGATGAGTGATCCACGGGATGACCGCTATTATCACGCCTGGATGAGCAGCCGGGTTGTCAGCCGCCGGGGATTATTCCGTGGATTATTGTCATCAGCAAAGTTGCCCGCAGAAGAAAACGCGGTCGCCGCAGATTTGCTCAAACGAGCAGTTCCGCGCCCACCGCAGGCGATTGCGGAACCGCTTTTTCTGCAACAATGCAACGGATGCGGGCATTGCGCTGATGCGTGTCCGGTGGGATTACTGAGTGTTGAGTCCGGTAAAGCCGTACTCAGTATTGATTATGCGGAATGCGATTTTTGTAGTGCTTGTACGCAGGCCTGTGACCGCGGCGCACTCGCGGGGAATATCCCGATGGATACTTGCCTGCGTCCGGTGATTTTGCCGCAGTGTTTGGGGCGTATGGATGATTTGTGCAGGATGTGTGAAATTGCGTGTCCGCACTCGGCAATATTTTTTAATCAACAAAATCAACCTTCCGTAGATAATCAGAAGTGTGACGGCTGTGGGAAATGCAAACTTGTTTGTTATCATGGTGATATTCAGTTGTCATTGAAGCGTAATGATCCCTGATCTCTTTGCTTGATTAGCGATTTCAATCATCACCCCGCAGTTTGTGCGCTGGCCTCTTTTTGCCAGATTGACATTTTGTTGGCCGGTGGCATGATGCGCGCAATTTCCCCGATTTTGTGGTCGTCAACAACCTATGTCCGCCTATTCCCGTCCCGTCGCTCTGCTGTTGTGCGGACTTCTTCTGCTGACGATTTCTATCGCCGTTTTAAACACGCTGGTGCCGTTGTGGCTCAGTCACGAACAACTGCCGACCTGGCAGGTCGGGCTGGTCAGTTCATCGTATTTCACCGGTAATCTGCTGGGAACTTTGGTTGCCGGTAGCCTGATTAAACGTATTGGTTTTAACCGCAGCTATTATCTTTCGTGCATCATGTTTGCTGTCGCGACCGCAGGTCTGGCGCTTTCAATGGACTTCTGGAGCTGGGTTACTGCGCGCTTTGTTGCCGGTGTAGGCTGCGCGCTGATCTGGGTTGTGGTGGAAAGCGCGTTGCTGCGTAGTGGTACGGTCAAGAACCGTGGTCAGCTGCTGGCAGCCTATATGATCATGTATTACATCGGTACCGTTGTCGGGCAATTGCTGGTTGGCACGGTACCAACGGCGTTGATGAGCGTGCTGCCGTGGGTGACGGCTTTGATCGTTATCGCTATGTTGCCACTTTTGCTGACACATATTGAGAACCAGGACAGCGACCAGCCGAGACACGCGGTCATGCCGATGTTCAGACGTCGCAATGCCCGCCTTGGCATTAATGGCTGTATCATTTCCGGCATTGTGCTGGGTTCTCTGTATGGCCTGATGCCGCTGTTCCTGACGCATCAGGGCATGAGCGATGCAGATGTTGGATACTGGATGGCGCTTCTGGTCAGTGCGGGCATTATCGGCCAATGGCCGGTAGGGCGTCTGGCCGATCGTTACGGGCGTCTGATGGTGCTGCGTATTCAGATTTTTGCTGTGATCCTCGGCAGTATTGCCATGCTGAGTGGCTATGCGATGGCACCGACGCTGTTCATTCTCGGGTGTGCTGGCTTTACGCTGTATCCGGTAGCAATGTCATGGGCTTGCGAAAAAGTAAATTCTGAAGAACTTGTGGCGATGAATCAGGCATTACTGATGAGCTACACCATCGGCAGTCTGGCAGGGCCAACGATGACCGCGTTACTGATGCAAAGTTACTCAGACCGTTTGCTGTTTGTGATGATTGCTGTCGTTTCACTGATTTATCTGGTGATGCTGATGCGTAAAGCCGACCATCATCATAATCCGGTGGCAACTGCTTGATTTCTGCCATTTAATACGACGGTTTTATAAGCAAAAGACGCCATCTGGCGTCTTTTTTATGGGCAACAATCAGGCCGTTAATAAATCACTTTGTGCCCGTAGCTGGAAAGAATATTCTTCACACGTTCCATGATTTCTTTGGTCGGTGGATTCACACCATCCAGACCATATTCCTCACCCATCGCCGTCCATTTGTGTTTGCCCAGTTCGTGATAAGGCAACAGTTCAATCTTCTCGATGTTCGTCATGTCTTTGGTGAATTCACCGAGTTTATGCGCAGAGTCATCATCATCTGACCAGCCTGGCACAACGACATAACGTATCCAGGTACGCTGATTACGTTTAGCCAGATAGCGGGCAAAATCCAGTGTTCGGTGGTTAGAGACACCGACCAGATTCTGGTGGATGTCATCGTTCATCTGTTTCAAGTCGAGCATCACCAGATCGGAAACGTCCAGTAATTCGTCGATCACCGGATCATAACGGCGGACAAAACCGTTGGTATCCAGGCAGGTGTTAATGCCTTCTTTCTGACACGCGCGGAACCAGTCACGTACGAATTCAGCCTGAAGGATTGCTTCACCACCAGAAGCCGTTACGCCGCCGCCAGAAGCATTCATAAAGTGGCGATAGGTCACCACTTCTTTCATTAAGTCATCGACATTGATCTCTGTCCCGCCATGTGTGTCCCAGGTATCGCGATTGTGGCAATACATGCAACGCATCAGGCAACCCTGGAAAAAGACAATGAAACGGATACCTGGGCCGTCAACGGTGCCACAGGATTCATATGAGTGGATGCGACCTTGAACTGACATTGCGGGTTATTCTCCATATTGACCAATGAATAGCAGTCTACATGTGCGGATGCTGGCCTGGCAGAGATAAACTGGAAAACACAGGTTTATGATACCAGACAATCAATAAGGTTGATTGTCAGCATTGGCGGCACTGCTTTGCCAGAGGTCCACAACGTATAGCGCTCTGGCAAAACAGACTGTCCCGAAGACAGTGCGGGCGGGGAAGATGAAACAAAGGCTCCACGTTGTGGAGCCTTTTTATCTCATGCTAAATCATCAGCAGATTATTACAGGGACTTGGTGAAAGTACGGGTAATAACGTCTTGTTGCTGTTCTTTAGTCAGTGAGTTGAAGCGTACTGCATAACCAGATACACGAATGGTCAGCTGAGGATAGTTTTCAGGATGTTCCATCGCATCTAACAGCATTTCGCGGTTCATGACGTTCACGTTCAGGTGCTGACCACCTTCGATGGACGCTTCATGGTGGAAGTAACCGTCCATCAGGCCCGCGAGGTTCGCTTTACGAACATCATCATCTTTACCCAGCGCATTTGGAACGATAGAGAAGGTATAAGAAATACCATCTTTTGCGTAAGCAAACGGCAGTTTAGCAACAGAAGTCAGAGAGGCAACCGCACCTTTCTGGTCACGACCGTGCATTGGGTTAGCGCCTGGTCCGAATGGAGCACCAGCACGACGACCGTCTGGGGTATTACCCGTTTTCTTACCATAAACCACGTTAGAGGTGATGGTCAGAACAGACTGAGTTGCTACAGCGCCACGGTAGGTACGCAGTTTCTGAATTTTCTTCATGAAACGTTCTACCAGGTCACAGGCGATGTCATCTACGCGAGAATCGTTGTTACCGAACTGTGGGTATTCGCCTTCAATTTTGAAGTCTACAGCCAGGCCGTCTTCGTCACGGATGGTGCTAACTTTTGCATATTTGATAGCGGACAGGGAGTCAGCAGCAACAGACAGACCTGCGATACCACATGCCATTGTGCGATAAACATCACGGTCATGCAGAGCCATCAACGCAGCTTCGTAGCTGTATTTGTCATGCATGTAGTGAATGATGTTCAGTGCTGTGACGTACTGTTTTGCCAGCCAGTCCATGAAGTGATCCATGCGATCCATGACTTTGTCATAGTCCAGCACGGTATCCATCATTGGCGCTTCTTTAGGGCCAACCTGGATTTTCATTTTTTCATCAACGCCGCCGTTAATTGCATACAGCATGGTTTTCGCCAGGTTTGCACGAGCACCGAAGAACTGCATTTGTTTACCCACAACCATTGGGCTCACACAACACGCGATAGCATAGTCATCGTTGTTGAAGTCAGGACGCATCAGGTCATCGTTCTCATACTGTACAGATGAGGTATCGATAGACACTTTCGCTGCGTACTTTTTGAAGTTCATTGGCAGCTTTTCAGACCACAGGATGGTCATGTTCGGCTCTGGTGAAGGCCCCATGGTGTAAAGGGTATTCAGGAAGCGGAAGCTGTTTTTAGTTACCAGAGTACGACCATCAACACCCATACCTGCCAGGGATTCAGTCGCCCAGATTGGGTCACCGGAGAACAATTCATCATACTCAGGAGTACGCAGGAAACGTACCATACGCAGTTTCATAACCAGATGGTCAATCAGTTCCTGAGCTTGTTCTTCGTTCAGTTTGCCTGCTTTGATATCACGTTCGATGAATGCGTCAAGGAAGGTAGATACGCGGCCGAAGGACATTGCAGCACCGTTCTGAGATTTAACCGCAGCGAGGTAGCCGAAGTAAGTCCATTGAACAGCTTCTTGTGCGTTGGTCGCAGGACCAGAAATGTCGCAACCGTATTTGGCCGCCATTTCTTTGATCTGACCCAGCGCGCGGTGTTGTTCAGAGATTTCTTCACGCAGCTGGATAGTCATTTCCAGATTCACGCCGTTTTCCAGATCGTCTTGCAAAGACTGGAATTGTGCGAATTTATCCGCCAACAGGAAGTCAATCCCGTACAGCGCAACACGACGGTAGTCACCGATGATACGGCCACGGCCATACGCATCTGGCAGACCTGTCAGAACGCCAGATTTACGGCAGTTCAGAATGTCTTTGGTGTAAACGTCGAAAACACCCTGGTTATGGGTTTTACGGTAGTCGGTGAAAACTTTTTTCAGCGCTGGATCCAGTTCACGGCCATAAACTTTACATGAACCTTCAACCATTTTAATGCCGCCGAATGGGATCAGAGCACGTTTCAATGGCGCGTCAGTTTGCAGACCAACGATAGTTTCCAGAGATTTGTTGATGTAGCCAGCGTCGTGAGAAGTGATGGTAGCCGCAACGTCAGTATCAAAATCAACAGGAGCCTTAGTGCGGTTCTCCAGTTTGATACCTTCCATGACTTTATCCCACAGGGTGGTTGTCGCTTGGGTTGCGCCAGCCAGGAAGGATTCATCACCTTCATACGGTGTGTAGTTTTTCTGAATGAAGTCGCGGACATTTACGCCGTTCTGCCATTCACCAGCACTAAAACCTTCCCATGCGTTGATCAATTTTTCATTGAGCTTGGACATTTTGCACCTACCTTCTAATTTGGATTTCTTAAAAATCGCGTGTAAAACTGTCGTAACAAGAGTGCCACGTTCTATCAGTGGTGCTTCTCATCGCGAAGATATATGACCCAATACGTTAACCCTACCAGCAAACCGCCCCCGATGATGTTACCGATGGTCACAGGAATGAGATTGTCGATGATAAAGTTAGTGATGTTCAGTTCTGCGAATTGTGCCGGGGTTGCGCCGACAGCCTGCCAGAATTCTGGTGTCGCAAAGTTCTTCACTACGATGCCTAAAGGGATCATGAACATGTTGGCAATGCTGTGCTCGAAACCGCTGGCAACAAACATGCCGACGGGGAGGATCATTGCGAACATTTTGTCCATCAGACTGCGGCCGGAGTAACTCATCCATACCGCCAGGCAAACCATCAGGTTAGCCAAAATCCCCAGACAAACGGCTTCAATGAACGTGTGATGCATTTTATGGTCAGCAGTTTGCAGAACGTTCAGTCCCCACAAACCATTATCGACCATGTACTCACCTGAGAACCAAATCAGTGCGACAAAGAACAGACAGCCGATCAGGTTACCAATGTAGACATTGACCCAGTTACGTGCCAATTGCCCCCAGGTGATACGCCCGCTGGCTTTCGCAATGACGATGAGCACAGTGGAAGTAAACAGGTCAGCGCCACAGACAACAACCAGCATTAAACCCAGTGAGAAGCAGATGCCCCCAACGAGTTTTGCGAGGCCGAAAGGCACGGAGCCGGTACCTGTAGTGGCAGTGATATAAAAAGCAAAGGCGATAGAAATAAAGACGCCAGCAGTAATGGCTAAAAAGAATGTTTTTAACGGCTGCTTGGTGGCTTTATAAACGCCGGCATCTTCAGCAACTTTCGCTGTAGCGGCGGGTAATATTAGATCGAAGGGGTTGTCAGCTTTCACATTAACTCTCTTATTCAGGGCTATGCACTGCGCAACGAGATACTAGCAAAGCAGTATAACGTAAAAATTGACGTGGATCATACGAGGCGGTTTTTGGTGCTTTTTGATGTACTACTGAAGGGGTGTTTTTTTGGTTAACTCAATGAAAATAAAAGAATAAAAACATTTTAATTTTTACAAATAAAGTTGATAGGTACTCAATTTAATTTTATTTATGCGTAAATTAAAATAAGCCATTGTTAATGGTTGTCGCCAATTTGACTTTGTATTTTTTACAGATGAGTAACTTATTAAAAAGTTCGTCGTACTTATGTCAGAAAAATGACTGCCTGCCTTTATTTCGCGGAGAATTACACGTCATTTTTTCGGCTGAGTCAAACATTTGGCGGTAAATACCCCCCAAAGCCATTACGACGGGAAATAAAAAACCGGCAGAAAATTCTGCCGGTTAGAAGATTTGTCAAACGCCTGAAAATCAGGCTTTTGACCAGTAACGGCGTTTAGCTGCCTGAAGTTTTTCGTAAGCGCCCAGCAGTGCCTGATGCGCAGGCAACGCTTTGAGGTCGGCGTCTACGGCAAACAGACCGTGGAAACGCACTTCACCGCTGATTGTTGCTGAAGCATCATCAACCGCTTTCTGTCCGTACATTTTCACGAACGCCGCGTAGTACTGAGCCGGTTCGCGATCTTCTTCCAGAGACAGCTGAAGAAGGGTTTGCAGACAACGGTAATAGTTGTTGCGCTCATCGCTGTAAACCGACGCATTGAATTCGTGCGCCCATTCAGCCCACGTCAGCGCCTGATCCAAATCGCCGCCCGCCAGTGCCAGCATAGATTTTAGCTCGCCCACCCGCAGGGTGTACCAGCCGTTGTCTTTACCGCTGGCGATGCCCAGGAGTTCACGAACGCGCGTGAAGTCGTCCAGACCTTCATCATCAAGCTGCGTGATCATCTCCAGATAAGTTTCTTTTGGCAGATCGCTGTCTGGCAGGGCAAGCAACTGATCGCGCAGATGTGCACCCATGGTGTTATTGGCCAGCAGCAAATCTTCCGCAGGATAAATGTCAGATAAGCCCGGAACGATGATACGGCAGGCGTAGACGTCAAGATGTTCGTAATCCGCGATGTAAACTTCGGCGTCTTCTTTATTAAAGATGGACATCAGCGTGGAAAACTCTTCTTCTGTGGTGCCACTGAAGCTCCAGTCCGCGAACGGGTAGTCGGCGTCCTGCTTAAACATATCCCAGGAAATCAGACCGCTGGAATCGATGAAGTGAGTTTCCAGATTGGCATGTTCAGCCACTTCTTCGTCATCGAAAGTCGGTGCGGTGAATACGTCCAGATCTTTCAGGCTGCGGCCTTGCAGTAATTCAGTAACCGTACGCTCGAGTGCAACACCGAAATCAGGGTGCGCGCCGAAGGACGCGAAGCAGGTTCCGTTTGCCGGGTTGAACAACACCACACAAATGACCGGATAGTTGCCGCCCAGAGAGGCGTCGTAAGACAGGATCGGGAAACCTTCTTCTTCGAGTTTGGCGATGGCTTCCACCACACCCGGATAGCGCGCCAGCACCTCAGCAGGGATCTCAGGCAGGCTGATCGATTCCGCGATGATGCGGTTTTTGACATAACGCTCGAAGACTTCAGACAAGCCCTGAACACGTGCTTCATTCGCGGTATTCCCTGCAGACATGCCGTTAGACACATACAGGTTACCGATGATGTTCATCGGAATATAGACGGTTTTCAGGTCAGACTGACGGGTGAACGGCAAAGCGCAGATCCCGCGATCCGGATTACCGGATTGCAGATCGATAAGGTCGCTGGCGACCAGTTCTTTATCAGCATCGTAAAATTCGTGCAGACGTTCATCCAGAATGCCTTCAGGCAGAAGGTTGTCTTCCGGCAGCGGGAACCATTTCTCGTTCGGATAATGCACGAAATCGCTGTTGGCAATTTCTTTACCCAGATAGAAATCGGCGAAGAAATAGTTAGTCGACAGACGCTCAAAATACTCACCCAAAGCAGAAGCCAGAGCGGCTTTCTTGCTGGCGCCTTTACCATTGGTGAAGCACAGCGGGCAGTCGCGGTCGCGAATGTGCACTGACCAGACGTGGGGAACCGGATTCAGCCAGGAAGCTTCTTCGATATTAAAGCCGAGATCGGTGAGTTTTTGTTGGAAGCGGGAAATAGAATCTTCCAGCGCCGCGTCTTTACCAGGAATAAAAGTTTGCGTCATTGAGTTCACTTTTGAGCGTGCTAAAAACGCGCAATGATACGGGGTTTTGCGCATTACCTCCATGTATTCGTGTTAACAATGTAATCGTGTTGTGAACTCAAAGGCTTGTCGTTAAAACATGTGTAGGCGCAGCCGGGATGCCAGAGAGTAATCGCAATTTGTGCGTTCTCTGTTCATGCAAACATAATCCCGCAAAATCAGTATTAAAAGGATGAAATAACCTTGCGTTCAGCCTCTCATCGCTGTTTATCAGGTCGTGATGAATAACCGTTGCAGACTGCTTGTCTGGGATGATAAAACCGGTAAATTAGTTGTTACTTTGTGGCTGTCTCAAGAGAAGTGGTGAGGGGAAATGACTCAGGTTTATAATTTTAGTGCAGGTCCGGCAATGATCCCGGCTGAAGTATTGCGTCGTGCAGAACAGGAATTGTGCAACTGGCACGGACTGGGTACCTCGGTGATGGAAATCAGTCACCGTAGTAAGGAATTTATCCAGGTAGCCGAAGAATCCGAAAAGGATATTCGTGACCTGCTGAATATTCCCCCGAACTACAAAGTGCTGTTTTGCCACGGTGGCGCGCGTGCACAATTTGCCGCAGTGCCGATGAATCTGTTGGGTGAAAAAACGTCTGCAGATTATATCGATGGCGGTTATTGGGCGCACAGCGCGGTTAAAGAAGCACAAAAATACTGCACGCCAAACGTCATTGACGTCACCACAACCCTTGATGGCAAACGCGGTATTCTGCCAATGAGCGAGTGGAAACTGAGTGCAGATTCTGCTTACGTTCATTATTGCCCGAATGAAACCATCGATGGTGTTGCTATCGATGAAATGCCGGCTTTTGGCGATAAAATCGTCGTTGCTGACTATTCATCTTGTATTCTTTCACGCCCGATTGATGTCAGTCGCTTTGGCGTAATTTATGCCGGCGCGCAGAAAAACATCGGCCCGGCAGGCCTGACGCTGGTTATCGTGCGTGAAGATTTATTAGGTAAAGCGCGCACTGAGCTGCCTTCTATTCTTGATTATACCGTGCTGGCCGAGAACGATTCCATGTTCAACACCCCGCCAACGTTCGCCTGGTATTTGTCAGGTATGGTCTTCAAATGGCTGAAAGAGCAGGGCGGTTTGCGCGAAATGGAAAAACGCAATCAGGCCAAAGCTGAACTGCTGTACAGCTCAATCGATCGCACCGGTTTCTACCGCAACCCGGTTGCCGCAGCAAACCGTTCGTGGATGAACGTTCCGTTCCAGATGGCCGATGCGTCACTGGATAAACTGTTCCTGGATCAGGCTCAGGAAGCGGGCCTTCATGCGCTGAAAGGCCACCGTGTAGCCGGTGGGATGCGTGCATCCATTTATAATGCAATGCCGATTGAAGGTGTAAAAGCGCTGACCGACTTTATGGCGGAATTCGAAAAACGCCATGGTTAAGCGTGCTGGCTTTCGGGCCTGTACAATGCTTTAGTAAGAAGCCTTAAAAATGACCCCGGCTCACTGTCCGGGGTTATTTTATGAAATGAAGAATTGGAGAAAGTGTGGAATCCCTGACATTACAACCCGTTGCATTGGTTAACGGCAGCATCAACTTACCCGGCTCAAAAAGTGTTTCTAACCGTGCGCTTTTACTGGCTGCTTTTGCACAGGGCACTACCCGCCTGACTAACCTGCTCGACAGCGACGATGTGCGTCACATGCTGAACGCGCTGACTGAACTCGGCGTTACGCATCGCTTATCGGCGTCCCGCACTGAGTGCGAAATTGACGGACTGGGCCACGCTTTTTCCAATGCTAAAGGGAGTGAACTGTTCCTCGGGAATGCCGGCACGGCCATGCGTCCTCTGGCGGCTGCATTGTGTCTGGGTGAGCAGGATGTTGTGCTGACAGGTGAGCCGCGAATGAAAGAACGTCCGATCGGGCATCTTGTCGATGCACTGCGTCAGGGCGGCGCACAGATTGATTATCTCGAGCAGGAAAATTATCCGCCTCTGCGCCTGCACGGTGGTTTCCGAGGCGGCGATGTCAGCGTGGATGGCAGCGTTTCCAGCCAGTTCCTGACGGCATTATTAATGACTGCTCCGCTGGCAGATAACGACACCACGATTCAGATTAAAGGTGATTTGGTATCGAAGCCATACATCGATATCACGCTGAACCTGATGAAAACGTTTGGTATTGAAGTGGAAAATAGCCAATACCAGCAATTCAATATTAAAGGCAAACAGCAATATGTTTCGCCGGGTGCTTATCTGGTAGAAGGTGACGCGTCTTCCGCTTCCTATTTCCTCGCAGCGGCGGCCATTAAAGGCGGCACTGTGCGTGTCACCGGGATCGGTAAAAACAGCATGCAGGGCGATATTCGTTTTGCTGATGTGTTGGAAAAAATGGGCGCAACCATCCACTGGGCTGACGATTACATTGAGTGTACGCGCGGTGAGCTGAAAGGCATCGATATGGACATGAACCATATCCCGGATGCGGCGATGACCATCGCCACTGCGGCTCTGTTTGCCGAAGGCCCGACCACGCTGCGCAACATCTATAACTGGCGCGTAAAAGAAACCGATCGTCTGGCTGCGATGGCAACCGAGCTGCGTAAAGTCGGCGCGACGGTTGAAGAGGGCGAGGATTACATCCGCATTGAGCCGCCAAAAGCGCTGAAGTTTGCCGAAATCGGTACGTACAACGATCACCGCATGGCGATGTGTTTCTCGCTCGTGGCGCTGTCTGATACGTCGGTGACCATCCTTGATCCAAAATGTACGGCGAAAACCTTCCCCGATTATTTCGATCAACTGGCTGCGATCAGCTCCCTGGCGTAAACTCTTCCGGTGCGGGTAAAGACGGCGGACATCTGTGATGTCCGCTTTTTGCTTTAAAGGTGTCAGAAACGTCCGCTTTTTAGGCAACTGAAAAATGCGGGGTAACAGTTGCCGTAAAGGCAGCGTATAATGCTGCTCCTGAATTAGTCCTCTGAGGCTAATGAAGCGGGTATTCCCCACCGAAAGGAGACAAAAATGACGGCTTTAGCCCCGGTAATCACCGTTGATGGGCCAAGTGGTGCAGGTAAAGGTACTTTGTGTAAAGCGCTGGCCGAAGCCTTTAACTGGCACTTACTGGATTCCGGTGCCATTTACCGCGTTTTAGCGCTGGCGGCTTTGCATCATCAGGTTGATATTGTCTCAGAAGAGGCGTTAGTTCCGCTGGCCGCACATCTCGACGTTCGTTTTGTCGCTCAGGATGGGCAGTTACAAGTGATTTTAGAAGGTGAGGATGTCAGCAATGAAATCCGCACTGAAACGGTTGGGAATACGGCCTCGCAGGCTGCGGCTTTCCCCCGCGTTCGTGAAGCATTATTGCGTCGCCAGCGTGCATTCCGTGATGCGCCGGGCCTCATTGCCGACGGCCGCGATATGGGCACGGTGGTTTTCCCTGATGCACCCGTGAAGATTTTTCTGGACGCGAGTTCAGAAGAACGTGCAAACAGAAGAATGCTACAGTTGCAGGAAAAAGGCTTTAGTGTTAACTTTGAACGGCTTTTAGCCGAGATAAAAGAACGTGATGACCGTGATCGTAACAGGCCTATTGCGCCTTTAGTGGCAGCTCCCGATGCGTTATTACTGGATTCTACCAGTATGTCCATCGAGGAAGTCATCGAAAAAGCACTGGCTTATGCCACAGAAATTCTAGGATTGCCGCAAAAACAAACCCGGTAATCGAGCCGTAATCTGGCGCTGAAGAATATTCAGTGCCAGTTTTGGCTATAGTTTTTTTTAACCTCGCCGCAAGGATCTGTAGCGGGGCATTTGAAACAACCCCATCCAGCAGGAAGCCAGATGGACGTTAAACTTAAGAACCTAAAGATTATCAACATGACTGAATCTTTTGCTCAACTCTTTGAAGAATCCTTAAAAACAATCGAAACCCGTCCTGGTTCCATCGTTCGTGGTGTTGTTGTGTCTATCGACAAAGATATCGTACTGGTTGACGCCGGTCTGAAATCTGAGTCTGCAATCCCGGCAGAACAATTCAAAAACGCACAGGGCGAACTGGAAATCCAGGTTGGCGACGAAGTTGATGTTGCGCTGGACGCTGTTGAAGACGGCTTCGGTGAAACTCTGCTGTCCCGTGAAAAAGCTAAACGTCATGAAGCTTGGATCACGCTGGAAAAAGCTTACGAAGAATCTGCAACTGTTACCGGTGTTATCAACGGTAAAGTTAAAGGCGGTTTCACCGTTGAGCTGAACGGTATTCGTGCGTTCCTGCCAGGTTCACTGGTAGACGTTCGTCCTGTTCGCGACACGCTGCATCTCGAAGGCAAAGATCTTGAGTTCAAAGTCATCAAACTGGACCAGAAACGCAACAACGTTGTTGTTTCCCGTCGTGCAGTAATTGAGTCTGAGAACAGCGCAGAGCGCGATCAACTGCTGGAAAACCTGCAGGAAGGCATGGAAGTTAAAGGTATCGTTAAGAACCTCACTGACTACGGTGCATTCGTTGATCTGGGCGGCGTTGACGGCCTGCTGCACATCACTGACATGGCTTGGAAACGTGTTAAACACCCAAGCGAAATCGTCAATGTTGGCGATGAAATCACTGTTAAAGTTCTTAAATTTGACCGTGAACGTACCCGTGTGTCACTGGGTCTGAAACAACTGGGCGAAGATCCTTGGGTCGCTATCGCTAAACGTTACCCAGAAGGGACTAAACTGACGGGTCGCGTTACCAACCTGACTGATTACGGCTGCTTCGTAGAAATCGAAGAAGGCGTTGAAGGTCTGGTTCACGTTTCTGAAATGGATTGGACTAACAAAAACATCCACCCATCTAAAGTTGTTAACGTGGGCGATGTTGTTGAAGTTATGGTTCTGGATATCGACGAAGAACGTCGTCGTATCTCCCTGGGCCTGAAACAATGCAAAAACAACCCATGGCAGCAATTCGCAGAAACCCACAACAAGAACGACCGTGTTGAAGGTAAAATCAAGTCAATCACTGACTTCGGTATCTTCATTGGTCTGGACGGCGGCATCGACGGCCTGGTTCACCTGTCTGACATCTCCTGGAACGTTGCAGGCGAAGAAGCAGTTCGTGAATACAAGAAAGGCGACGAAATCGCAGCTGTGGTCCTGCAAGTTGACGCAGAACGTGAACGTATCTCCCTGGGCGTGAAGCAACTGGCTGAAGATCCATTCAATAACTACCTGTCTGTTAACAAGAAAGGTACTATTGTTACTGGTAAAGTCACAGCAGTTGACGCCAAAGGTGCTACAGTTGAATTAGCTGGTGGCGTAGAAGGTTACCTGCGCGCTTCAGAAGCTTCTCGCGACCGTATTGAAGATGCAACTCTGGTTCTGAGCGTTGGTGATGAAGTTGAAGCTAAATTCACCGGTGTTGATCGTAAGAACCGTGTAGTCAGCCTGTCAGTCCGTGCTAAGGACGAAGCAGACGAGAAAGATGCAATCGCTGTTGTTAACAACAAACCAACAGAAGAAAGCAACTTCTCTAACGCTATGGCTGAAGCGTTCAAAGCGGCAAAAGGCGAGTAATGACGGGGGGCGACACTGTCGCCCCGATACGGTAGTTTAGCTGCAAAGCTTGGAGGTACTATGACCAAGTCTGAACTTATTGAAAGACTTGCTGGCCAGCACTCTCATATCCCGGCGAAAGCTGTTGAGGATGCAGTGAAAGAGATGCTTGAGCATATGGCTGCAACCTTGGCTGATGGTGAACGCATCGAAATCCGTGGGTTTGGCAGTTTTTCTCTTCACTACCGTGCTCCGCGTGTGGGGCGTAACCCTAAAACGGGCGATAAAGTTGAGCTGGACGGCAAGTACGTTCCGCACTTCAAGCCAGGTAAAGAGTTGCGTGATCGCGCGAACATTTATGGCTAAGGTTTATGCCTTGACCATAAATGACTGCCTATAGCGAATGTAAAACGGTACCTTTAAAAGTGCCGTTTTTTTTTGCTATTTTTCGGCCTAAAGACCGTTCCCCTTAACTCTATTGTGCAAATTATTTGCGTAATGCCTCGCATCGATTCCTTCTGATACTTGTCCCTTTCCCGCCCAAAAATCATACTCCAGCCCTGAAGCTGATCTGAATTTCAGGCCGTTTAACGCTGAGGGTGAAAACATCAAAATCTCAATGGATGAGGTCGCAATTGCCATTATCACCGGTATGGTGCCGTTAATTTTTCTTGCCACAATCCCCCCGGCGGCTCCGCTTGTTGCTTTGTTACTGACAGCCTGCCTGCTGTTCTCTCCTGACCGAAAAACACTCAGACTGATAGCCATCGCATTGCTGAGTTTTTGCTGGGCGGCGTTTCAGGGGCAGATGCAACTTCAGCAGATTTCTGATCTGCAAGGTGCTAAACGTGAAGTTATCGCTGAGGTACAGACAGTGAATCTGGGAACGCAAGGATCTTCCCGCTTCTTCAAGATTGAACGTGTGGACGGCAAGCCTGTTTTTCCCCCAACCGTATTCCGGGCTAAGTGGGAAGGGGAGAATGAGCCGTTAATGGCAGGACAGCGTTGGAAAATGCTTGTCAGCTTGCGACCTGTTCACGGCCTGCTCAATGAAGGTGGCTTTGATGCACAGCGCTGGGCGTTGTCTCAGCATGCACCGCTGACCGGTACAATCTACAGCGGGGAGTCTCTCGACACCGGGGCTGGCTGGCGTCAGCAATTCATTCAACGCGTCCTCCTGACCATGCCAGAGCTTGTGAATAAGCCGGTACTGATCGCATTGGCGTTTGGTGAGAAAGGACTGATACAAAAGCCGGAAATGCTGGTGTTGCAGCGTACCGGAATTGCGCATCTGGTCGCAATCTCCGGCCTGCACATTGGGATTGCCGCATTGTTTGGCGGCTGGCTGGCACGGATATGTCAGTGGTTTATGCCTGTCAGATTAATCGACTACCGCTTTCCACTGGTGGTCAGTGAAATTTTTCTGCTGGTTTACACGTGGCTCGCCGGTTGTAATGCGCCTGCGTTGCGGACAGCAATTGTGTTTTCATTATGGATCCTGCTGCGTTACTTTCGGGTTCGTTGTCATCCCTGGCAGATCTGGTTATGGGGCGTGGCGCTTCTGCTGATGACAGATCCGATGAATTTACTGTCGGACAGTTTTTGGCTGTCATGTATTGCGGTGGCTTCACTTGTTTTCTGGTTTCAGTGGGTGCCGTTGTCAGAGACGTTTCAGCATCACTGGTACTGGTGTGTTGTCAGGTGGGGGCATTTGCAGGCCGGGGTTATGTTACTTCTGTTGCCCCTGCAGATAGGGATTTTTCACGGGATCAATATCACCTCATTTCTCGCAAATATCTGGGCTGTGCCGGTTGTATCACTGCTCACGGTTCCCTGTATTCTGGCCGTGCTTCTTTTAAATCTCTTTCCTGCCAGTTGTATGGCGGGGATCCAGACCTTACTCTGGCAGGGCGCTGATTACACACTGAGTGCCGCTATGTGGGGTGTAAGACCTTTCGCCGGCGGTTGGGTTGTGGTGGGGGAGAATTGTCTGGCTATCAGTCTGTTTGGATGGCTGGCGATTATTTTTTGCCGACTCGGGCATGTGAAACAATGGCTTTCAATACTGGTGTCGTTTTGCGCGGTATCCGCTGTCTGGTACGCGCGGATCCCTGCAGAGCGCTGGCGTGTTGATATGCTGGATGTCGGACATGGATTGTCGGTGCTGATTAGCCGGAATGGGAAAGGCATTCTCTATGATACGGGGAATAAATGGGAAGGTGGGTCAGCGGCTGAACAGAATATTTTACCGTTTTTAAATTGGCGTAATATCGAATTAGAACAGATAATTATCAGTCACAACGATATGGATCATCGTGGTGGTCTTCCATTTCTGCAATCGCGATATCCTCAGGCAAGTTTGAGAGATAGCGCCATGTCAGAGGGGCATCTTGCCTGCGTCGCTGGTGAACACTGGCAATGGCAGGGGTTGAATTTCAATGTTTTATGGCCGGAGGCAAAAATTGCAGATGCACGAAATGATGACAGCTGTGTCATCCGTATCGATGATGGCTCGTTCAGCGTGTTGCTGACCGGCGATATTGAAGTCAGAACGGAAAAAGCCTTAATCAGAAAATGGCGGGAGAGATTACACTCAACCGTCCTTCAGGTTCCTCATCATGGGAGTAATACTTCCTCTTCACCGCCATTTTTGCGCACCGTTTCGCCGGAAGCGGCAGTGGCTTCAGCAGCACGTTTCAATAAATGGCATCTTCCAACGCATAAAGTTGTTAGCAGATACCACAAAGCCCGCTATGACTGGCACTCCACTTCGAGTTCCGGCCAGCTCAGTCTGTTCATTTATGGTGATTATTGGGCAATTAAAGGCTTACGGGAGCAATTAAACCCACGTTGGTATCACCGCCGGTTTGGAGTATCAGTAGATAATGAGTAGAATAGGCCGCTATTTCTTTCGATGCTGGTTGATATTGCATGATGAACGATAAAGATCTCTCCACGTGGCAGACATTCCGTCGTCTGTGGCCGATGATCACACCTTTTAAAGCCGGGCTAATCGCGTCTGCCCTTGCGCTGGTCGCCAATGCTGCCAGTGATACTTTCATGCTGTCTTTGCTAAAACCGCTCTTAGATGACGGATTTGGTAAAGCAGACCGCGCAATTTTACTCTGGATGCCACTGGTTGTTATTGGCCTGATGATTGTCCGTGGGGTAAGTGGATACATCTCGAGTTACTGCATTTCATGGGTATCGGGCAAAGTGGTTATGCAGATGCGTCGCCGTCTGTTTGGTCACATGATGAGAATGCCGGTTGCATTCTTTGACCAGCAGTCGACCGGTACGTTGCTTTCCCGAATTACCTATGATTCTGAGCAGGTGGCTTCTTCATCTTCGAGTGCTCTGGTGACCGTTGTGCGTGAAGGGGCTTCGATCATCGGCCTCTTTATCATGATGTTCTACTACAGCTGGCAGCTTTCGGTGATTTTGCTGGTCATTGCACCGATCGTTTCTATTGTTATCCGCGTGGTGTCCAAACGTTTCCGTAACATCAGTAAAACGATGCAAAATACGATGGGACAAGTCACCACAAGCGCAGAGCAGATGCTGAAAGGGCACAAAGAAGTCTTAATCTTTGGTGGCCAGAAGGTGGAAACTGAACGTTTTGATAAAGTCAGTAACCGTATGCGCCAGCAAGGTATGCGGATGGTTTCTGCTGCCTCGATTTCTGATCCCATCATTCAGCTGATCGCTTCTCTGGCACTGGCTTTCGTGCTGTATGCGGCAAGCTTCCCGTCTGTTATGGAAACGCTGAGCGCCGGCACGATTACCGTGGTCTTCTCCTCGATGATTGCACTGATGCGTCCGCTGAAATCCCTGACTAACGTCAACGCTCAGTTCCAGCGCGGTATGGCAGCTTGCCAGACGCTGTTCTCCATTCTGGATATGGAACAGGAAAAAGACGAAGGTAAACTGGAAGTCAAACGCGTTAAAGGCGAGGTTGAGTTTAAAAATGTCACCTTCACCTATCCCGGCCGCGATATTCCAGCATTGCGCGATATTTCTTTCGCTCTGCCTGAAGGGAAAACCGTCGCGCTGGTGGGGCGTTCCGGATCCGGTAAATCGACAATTGCTAACCTGCTGACACGTTTCTATGACATCCAGGAAGGCAAAATCCTGATGGATGGTCATGACCTGCGTGAATATACCCTGTCATCACTGCGTGATCAGGTGGCACTCGTGTCGCAGAACGTTCATTTATTTAACGACACGATTGCCAACAATATTGCGTATGCCCGCACTGATCACTATTCCCGTGAAGAAATCGAGAAAGCCGCAACAATGGCTTATGCGATGGACTTCATCGGTAAGATGGATAAAGGTCTGGACACGGTTATTGGCGAGAATGGCGTACTGCTCTCTGGCGGCCAGCGCCAGCGTATTGCGATTGCTCGCGCATTACTGCGTGACTCACCGATTCTGATCCTCGATGAAGCGACCTCTGCGCTGGATACCGAGTCCGAACGCGCTATTCAGGCCGCTCTTGATGAGCTGCAGAAAAACCGTACGTCTCTGGTGATTGCGCACCGCTTGTCGACTATCGAAAAAGCCGATGAAATTCTGGTGATTGAGGATGGCTGCATTGTAGAACGCGGCTCGCACGCTCAGTTACTGGAAGAGCGTGGTGTGTATTCGCAACTTTACCGGATGCAGTTTGGCCAATGATTGAACGTATCTGGTCAGGTAAATCACCGCTCTATCTGTTGCTTCTGCCTTTGTCCTGGCTGTACGGGTTAATCTCGAATTTAATCCGTTACAGCTATGAATCCGGGCTTAGAAAAAGCTGGCGGGCACCTGTGCCCGTTGTGGTCGTGGGGAATCTCACTGCCGGAGGCAACGGCAAAACACCGGTGGTTATCTGGCTGGTCGAAACGTTGCAACAGCATGGTTTCCGCGTGGGTGTCGTATCGCGCGGTTACGGCGGCAAGGCTGAAAGTTATCCGCTGGTATTAACGGCGGAGACTCTTGCTGCACAGGCGGGTGATGAACCGGTACTGATATTCCAAAGAACCGGGACAGCCGTTGCTGTATCCCCGGTGCGTTCAGAGGCGGTCAAAGCGTTACTTGCCGCGTATGAGCTGGATGTCATCATCACGGATGATGGTTTGCAGCATTACGCGCTCCAGCGTGATGTTGAGATTGTCGTCATCGATGGGGTGCGGCGCTTTGGTAATGGTCAGTGGTTGCCTGCCGGGCCGATGCGTGAACGTCAGGGGCGTTTACGGTCCGTTGATGCGGTCATTACTAACGGTGGCACCGCGCTCGCCGGTGAGTTGTCGATGGTTTTACAGCCGGGTAAAGCCGTGAATCTGGCGACGGGTGAACAGCGTGATGCGGCGACGCTGAAAAATGTGGTCGCTATGGCCGGAATCGGTCATCCGCCACGGTTTTTTGCGACACTCAAACAGTTGGGTGTGGTTTTGCAAAAGGAAATCGCTTTTGCCGATCATCAGATTTATTCTCCTGAACAGATTTCTGGCGCAGTAAACGCTGATCAGCAACTTGTGATGACTGAAAAAGATGCCGTGAAATGCCGTTCTTTTGCCCAACTGAATTGGTGGTATTTGCCGGTTGAAGCAAAAATTCAGGGGTTATACGCTGAGAAATTGCTGCAAAAGATAACCGATCTTATTTTGAAAACGCATCTTTAAACGAGTTTAGCCTCTTCATTCAGTTTACTTTAAAAAATTTACGTAAATTTTAAATCTCAATCCCTCTGATTTTAAAGGTTTATTTTCTTAATGTTAATTTCTCCTTAAAATCATCACGCGCTGTGACTTGCTATTGTTTGTAGGTTATGAGTTAATGCGTTCAGCCTGTGTTACAGCGCTATTTATGTATGAGTGTAGAGTAAAGCAGTTCCTCCCAGACGTTATCTCTTTCCCGATGATTCCGCTTCAAAGACGAACCTTCTAAGTCCCTCCCATAAGTAATTGTCTGAACTATTGGCCAAAATTGCCGAATGGCAGGATCTTATTAAGTAAAAAGTTGAAAGGTTTTAAATATGTCTAAGAAAATGGGTCAGGTTAAGTGGTTCAATGAAAGCAAAGGTTTTGGTTTTATTGAGCAAGCTGACGGCGGTAAAGATGTCTTTGTACATTTCTCCGCAATCGCAACGGATGGTTTCAAAACTCTGGCCGAAGGTCAGCGTGTAGAATACACCATTCAGGACAGCCCGCGTGGTCCGGCTGCTGCTAACGTTATCGCTCTCTAATCAGAGATTAACGTGATGATGTGAAACAACATAAATTGTATTTCATATCAGCAGAGTAAGGCCCGCCCAACGGCGGGTTTTTAATGTCCGCAAAGAAATCGGTTTTAAGAAGTTTGCAGTAAAAATAATCGTTAAACAAATTCGCTCATTAGAGGTTTTTTATAAAAAAATAACTTAGATATGGGCAAACGCATCCGAACAATAATAAAAAAGTGTGTTCATGGATGCCCAAAAAAAAGGATAGAAATTATGATGTTAAAAATGGGTTTAGTTAAATGGTACAACCAGGCCAAAGGCTACGGTTTTATTTGCCCTCTCGATGGTTCTTCTGAAATTTATGTTCAGCGTACTTCCATTGCTAATACAGGCAATAAATCCCTGAGCGCCGGTCAGCGTGTGGAGTTCACCACGTACCGCAGCGTAGCACATGGCCCTTCAGCGGCTGATGTTATTGCGTTCTGATTCTGGTTTTTGTTATCCGCCGTTGAGCTGAATTTTACGCCCCGGCAAAAATATGCTATCGGTATCCACAGTTTATCGCTGCTACGGATACCGATATGTCTCACCCGGTTATATCTCTCAGTTCTGCCCGCACCCTGCATTTATCTGCACAAAATCTTCTCAAACCTCTGACCCGAAAACCGTCTGCCGATGATGTTGTCGATTCCATTCAAAACATGGGATTGCTGCAAATCGATACGATCAGCGTCGTCGCCAGAAGCCCTTATCTCGTGTTGTTCAGCCGCCTCGGCAACTATTCACCGCAATGGCTGGAAGAGGCATTATCTGCAGGGAAAGTTTTTGAATACTGGGCACACGAAGCCTGCTTTATTCCCCGTGAGGATTATGGGTTGTTACGGCACAAAATGCTGAACCCGCAGGGCATGGGGTGGAAGTTTTCTCAGGACTGGTTTGATGATCACCATGATGATATCCAGGATTTGCTCAGTCATATCGCCCAAAATGGTCCGGTACGTTCCGCCGATTTCAGTGCAGAAAAGAAATCAAACAGCGGCTGGTGGGACTGGAAACCGCATAAAAAACATCTGGAAACGCTGTTCACCTCCGGAAAGCTGATGGTGTCAGAACGGCGTAATTTCCATCGGGTTTATGATTTGGCTGAACGCGTAATGCCCGGCTGGGATGACGCGACACAGGCACTGAGCCAGGAAGCGGCGGAATACCAAATGATGCGTCGTTCGGCGCAATATCTGGGGATTTTTAAAGCGGATTGGCTGGCAGATTATTATCGCCTTAAACGTATTGATACCCTGAAAGTGATTGAAGATCTGTTGGAAAACGGAGAAATCACGCCCGTTGAGGTCAGCGGGCTGGAGGGGAATTATTATGTCCACCAGCAGCAATTTCCTTTGCTGCAAAAAGCGCTTGAGTCGCGAATCACCTCAACGGTAACGACGCTGCTTTCGCCGTTCGACCCGGTGGTATGGGATCGTAAGCGCGTCTCGACACTCTTTAATTTTGATTACCGGATTGAGTGCTACACGCCGGAAGCAAAACGGCAGTACGGGTATTTCACGTTACCGATCCTCCAGCGGGGTGAGCTCATCGGGCGGGTAGATGCCAAAATGCACCGGAAGGAAAAAATTCTGGAAGTGAAAAGCCTGCATCTCGAGCCTGACGTTACCGTGACATCCCGGCGTACGCAGGACATTCATGGTGCAATTACGCGATTTGCTGCATGGCAGGGGGCTGAGAATGTGCTGCTGACGAAAGGGCCGGAAGCGTTAGGCGTGTTGTGGAAGACAGGCTGGCAGGTCTGATTTTATAAAGCAAAACGGCTGCATCAGGCAGCCGTTTATTCACGATGATTGCAGGTGTGACTCGGCATTAGTGGCTGAAGTTAGCGAACATTGCGATGATCTTGTTAATGGTTTTCATTTTTCTGCTCATATTTGAAGTTGATAATGTGATGTTCATCACAAAAAAATTGTACTCCCACGAAATCCGCAACGCAATCCTTCAGTCACGATATTTTTTAATCACAATAATTTAACTTTCTGCTCGCGCAACAGAAGGTGACGTGAGGATTAACGGAGAAGGGGCGTTATGCTATTCTCTGGAGCCGTTGTGTTGTGTTTCCCAATGCATTTTTGCGTTACACCCTGCTCAAATGTGGTGTAGTCGCCTCCGGAGGAATTAATGGACCATCGTTTACTTGAAATCGTTGCGTGCCCTGTGTGTAACGGGAAACTGTACTTCAATAAAGAAGCGCAGGAATTAGTGTGTAAAGCGGACAGCCTGGCGTATCCGGTTCGGGACGGCATTCCAGTATTATTAGAAAACGAAGCCCGCCCGCTTTCCGTTGATGAGACACATCCATGAGTTTTATTGCAATTATCCCTGCTCGTTTCGGGTCCAGCCGCCTGCCGGGCAAGCCTTTGGCCGATATCAACGGTAAACCGATGGTCGTTCATGTGATGGAACGGGCGCTGGAATCCGGTGCTAAGCGCGTGATTGTGGCAACCGACCATCCGGACGTTGTCGCCGCAGTAGAAGCTGCAGGTGGCGAAGTCTGCCTGACCCGCCCCGATCATCAGTCAGGTACCGAGCGTCTGGCAGAAGTTATCCAAATTTGTCAGTTTGCAGATGATGAAATCATCGTTAATGTGCAGGGTGATGAACCGCTGATCCCGCCGGTGATTGTCCGCCAGGTTGCTGAGAATCTGGCTAACAGCGTTGCGGGCATGGCCACGCTGGCGGTGCCGATTGAATCCGCTGAAGAAGCCTTCAACCCGAACGCAGTTAAAGTGGTTCGTGATGTCAATGGCTACGCCATGTACTTCTCCCGCGCGGCTATTCCTTGGGAACGTGAGCGTTTTGCCGTTTCTAAAGACACGATTGGCGACGTCTTCCTTCGCCATATCGGTATTTACGCTTACCGTGCCAGTTTTATTCGCCAGTACGTTCAGTGGGAGCCGAGCAAACTGGAGCACATTGAGTTGCTCGAACAACTCCGGGTGCTGTGGTATGGTGAAAAAATCCACGTTGATGTCGCGAAAGCCATTCCTTCAGCAGGGGTTGATACTCCGGAAGATCTGGAACGCGTACGTAAGATTCTGGGCCACCCACATTCCTGATCCACGGTTAGTGGACGGAATGCGTCACATTCCGTCCATTCTTATCTGACGTTCCTTCCAGTTTGCGAAATATCCTCTCTCTCCTGAAGCAATTATCCGGTTTTTGTTTGATCTGAAACGGGGCATTCATTTATCGAAGCTTTCATCATAAACGTTAATCTTTTCGTCACTGCGAATACGTTATGGAACAGCTAAAAGCCGAGTTAAGTATTGTTTTGGGCGAGCGTTTATCCCGCCTTGAATGTGTCAGTGAGCAGCCTTATGCCCATCTTTTTTCTCTTTATGATGAGCAGGGCTACGCAATGCCGCTGATGGCGAAAAGTTTTGTCTGCGAGGGCATCGCGGGGCAGGAGGCCTACAAACTCTCGATGCTGGCCAGAGAAGGCGTGGTGCGCGTGCCGACGGTTTACGGCATGGTCACTACACATCAAAAGCCCTATCAGGAAATTTTGCTGATTGAACGTTTGCGTGGCGTATCAGCTGAAGCGCCAACCCGCACACCGGAACGCTGGAAGATATTGCAGGAACAAATCGTTGAGGCGATGCTGGCCTGGCATCGGATTGACAGCCACGGATGCGTCGGGTCGGTTGACAGCACCCAAGAAAATCGCTGGGAAAACTGGTATCCGCAGCGGGTTGAAGTGCTGTGGTCAACCTTATCAAACTTACAAGCACCGGAACTCAGGCCGGAAGATCGGACGGTACTTTTCCGGTCCCGTGCCAGCATTGCGTCTCTGTTCAGGGAATTCGATGACA
This sequence comes from Rahnella sikkimica, assembly GCF_002951615.1. Taxonomy (GTDB): domain Bacteria; phylum Pseudomonadota; class Gammaproteobacteria; order Enterobacterales; family Enterobacteriaceae; genus Rahnella; species Rahnella sikkimica. Next base: position 614,203 of record NZ_CP019062.1, read on the forward strand.
CGCCGGTTCTGGTTCACGGCAATCTTTCATTGCGCAGTCTGCTCAAAGATCCGCGCAGCGACCAGCTTCTGGCGATGATTAATCCGGGCACCGTATTGTGGGCACCGCGTGAATTTGATTTGTTCAGGCTTTGGGAAAAAGGCATGAGTGAGCAACTGCTGTTCAGCTACCTGCAAAAAGCGCCCGTCTCAGAAACTTTCCTTCAGCGCCGTTGGTTCTATTTACTGTGGGAATCTGTCGCGCATCTTATCCATACCGGGAAGCTCGATCGCCGTCAGTTTGACTATGCGCGACAGCAACTCTTGCCGTGGCTTAACTGACGGGCTTTGTTTCGGATGACGGCAACGTCATCCATTGCCAGATACGCCCCAGCGTTTCGTACCAGGCCCGTTCACTGTGAGATAAGAAAAGCGCTTGCGGAAGGGCTCTTTCCCACGGATTGAGCGGGGAATCAATCGCCAGCTGATTGGCCGGAGCCGGGATTGGGTTCAGTCCTGCCTGCTTGAAGAAAACCAGTGCTCGGGGCAGATGATTAGCGGAGGTCACCAGCACGAAAGGCTGATCTCCGGCCAGAATTTTTACCTGTTGCGCTTCCTGCTGCGTATCCCGTGGTTTATCGAGCAAAATGATATCGCTCTCAGGCACACCTAAACTCTCCGCCACTTTCCCCGCCACCGCCGCACTGCTCACCGGATTCGTCATGGCTTGCGCGCCGGTAAACACCATTTTCGACCCCGGATTCGCGCGATAAATTCGGATCCCTTCTGCCACACGTGGCAGGCTGTTACTGATTAAGTTTGAACTGGGTGCCCAGTCTGGATTATAGGTATACCCGCCACCCAGAACGACGACGAACTTCACCGGCGGATGTGCCCGCGGTTCATACGTTGGATAGCCGGATTCGACGGGGCGAAGCAGATTATCAGCGACCGGCTGGAGGCTCAAAAGGAGCAACAGCAGCCAACTCAGTGAAAAAAACACTTTTCCGATTTTTTGCCAGCGCGTCATCCACAACAATACCAGCGCGGTCGCCATCAGCAGCAGGATAAAAGGCAGAGGCAATAACAGGCCACCGACAGTTTTTTTTAGGATAAATAGCATCAGAAACCGGTCCTTTTGGGTGAAAAAACGACATCCGGGCGTGAATCAGCGTCAGGATGATTTATTCTATGCCAGCCTGTGCCAAAATAGCACCTCACGCGGCGATGCCGCACAGAGATAAACCGGCAAAACGATTTCAGGAACAAGGTTCAATTCATGCAGGATCGTAATTTTGACGATATGGCCGAAAAGTTTTCGCGCAATATCTACGGCACAACGAAAGGACGTATCCGTCAGGCTGTGCTGGGTCAGGATCTGCAGGAGTTGATGAAGACTTTGCCGCAGCGGCCGTTGCGTATTCTTGATGCGGGCGGCGGGGAAGGGCAAATGGCCTGCGAACTGGCCGCTTTAGGACATCAGGTCTTGTTGTGCGATCTCTCCGGTGAGATGATCCGTCGCGCGCAGGCTGCGGCGATTGAAAAAGGTGTGAGCGACAACATGCAATTTGTACATTGTCCCGCCCAACACATCGCAGAACATTTGGAAGCGCCGGTTGATCTGATATTGTTTCACGCGGTCATTGAATGGCTCGCGGAACCCCAACACGCGCTGGCGGCATTGACCGATTGTCTGGTGCCGGGTGGCGCAATCTCACTGATGTTTTACAATATCCACGGTCTGGTTATGCGGCACATGATCCTGGGAAATTTCGGTCATGTTGAAGCCGGTGTGCCAAAAATCAAAAAAAGCTCCCTGTTGCCCGATCATCCCCTGGAACCTGCGCAGGTCTATCAGTGGCTGGAAGCGCTTGGGATGCAGATAAGCGGCAAAACCGGTGTTAGAGTATTCCACGATTATTTGCGAAACAGACAACAACATAAGCAGGATTTTGATGAGCTTCTGGCGCTGGAACAGCGTTATTGCCGTCAGGAACCTTTTGTTAGTTTGGGACGTTACATCCACGTGATGGCGCACAAACCCATTCTGAAGGACGAATTATGAGTGAATTTTCCCAGACTGTACCCGAACTGGTCGCCTGGGCACGGAAAAATGATTTCTCAATTTCGCTGCCAACGGAGCGGCTGGCTTTTCTTCTGGCGATTGCCACGTTAAACAGCGAGCGCCTTGATGGGGAAATGAGTGAAGGTGAGCTGGTCGACGCGTTTCGTCACGTCAGTAAAGGTTTCGAGCAGACAAACGAAACGGTCACCGTGCGTGCTAATAATGCCATCAATGATATGGTGCGTCAGCGCCTGCTCAACCGTTTTGTCAGCGAGCTGGCGGATGGCAATGCCATTTATCGCCTGACGCCCCTGGCCATCGGTATTTCAGATTACTATATCCGTCAGCGGGAGTTTTCTACCCTGCGGTTGTCTATGCAATTGTCGATTGTTGCACAAGAGCTCAAGCGCGCGGCCGATGCCGCCGAAGAGGGCGGCGATGATTTCCACTGGCACCGCAACGTTTATGCGCCGCTGAAATATTCCGTCGCTGAAATTTTTGACAGCATCGACATGACTCAGCGGATCATGGATGAGCAGCAACAGGGCGTGAAAGATGATATCGCCGGGCTGCTCAACAAAGACTGGCGTGCGGCCATTTCCAGCTGTGAAATGCTTTTGTCAGAAACCTCAGGCACGCTGCGTGAATTGCAGGATACGCTGGAAGCCGCAGGCGACCTGTTGCAGGCGCATCTTATGCGTATTCAGGATGCCACGATGGTGGAAATGGATCTGAGCTTTGTCGACAAGCTGGTCTTTGATTTGCAAAACAAACTCGACCGCATCACCAGTTGGGGCCAGCAGGCTATAGACCTGTGGATTGGCTACGACCGTCACGTGCATAAATTTATCCGTACGGCCATCGACATGGATAAAAACCGCGTATTTGCGCAGCGCCTGCGTCAGTCGGTTCAGAACTATTTTGACCAGCCCTGGACGCTGACGTTTGCCAATGCGGATCGCCTGCTGGATATGCGTGATGAAGAACTGGCCTTGCGCAGCGAGGAGGTCACCGGTGAGTTACCGCCGGACCTCGAATTTGAAGAATTTAACGAAATCCGCGAACAACTTGCGGCATTGATTGAACAGGCATTGCAGGTTTATCAACAACAGAAAACGCCGCTCAATCTGGGCATGGTAATGCGCGAATATCTCAAACAGTATCCGCGTGCCCGACACTTTGATGTCGCGCGAATTGTGGTCGACCAGGCAGTTCGCCTTGGTGTGGCTGAAGCAGATTTTTCAGGATTGCATGCCGAATGGCAGGCAATCAATGATTACGGAGCCAAGGTGCAGGCCCATGTCATCGACAAATATTGAACACATAATGCCAGCTAAGCTGGCGCAGGCACTGGCAAATTCAGTGTTTCCTGCCCTCGATAGCCAGCTCCGTTCTGGCCGCCATATTGGCATCGACGAACTCGATAACCACGCGTTCCTGATGGATTATCAGGAAGAAATGGAGCTGTTTTACAGCCGCTACAGCGTAGAGCTGATCCGGGCTCCTGAAGGTTTCTTCTATTTGCGCCCGCGCTCGACGACGCTGATCCCCCGTTCAGTGCTTTCTGAGCTGGACATGATGGTAGGGAAAATTCTCTGCTATCTGTACCTCAGCCCGGAACGCCTTGCGCACGAAGGGATTTTTACCCAGCAGGAATTGTATGACGAGTTGCTGAGTCTGGCCGATGAAAACAAACTGTTGAAGTACGTCAACCAGCGCTCGACCGGTTCAGATTTAGACCGCCAGAAATTACAGGATAAAGTCCGTACTTCACTGAACCGTCTGCGCCGTCTGGGCATGGTGTATTTCATGGGTGTCGACAGCAGCAAATTCCGTATCACCGAAGCGGTATTCCGTTTTGGCGCGGATGTTCGCAGCGGCGATGATGCTCGTGAAGCACAGTTACGGATGATCCGTGACGGCGAAGCGATGCCCGTCGACAGTGCGTTGTCACTGAACGATGAAAGCGAAGAGGGCGAATCGCAGGCCGGGCAGCAAGGGCACGAGAGCGCAGAGGATGAACAGGAATGATTGAACGCGGTAAATTTCGCTCACTGACGCTGGTTAACTGGAACGGGTTCTTTGCCCGGACCTTTGACCTCGATTCACTGGTCACCACACTTTCAGGCGGCAACGGTGCGGGTAAATCCACCACCATGGCCGCGTTTGTAACGGCGTTGATCCCCGATCTGACGTTGCTGCATTTCCGAAATACCACGGAAGCCGGCGCAACCTCAGGTTCCCGCGATAAAGGCCTGCACGGTAAATTGCGTGCGGGTGTCTGTTACTCGGTGCTGGATGTCGTGAACTCGCGCCATCAGCGCATTGTGGTTGGCGTGCGTCTGCAACAGGTCGCAGGCCGTGACCGCAAAGTAGACATCAAACCCTTCACCATTCAGGGTTTGCCGGTTGCGGTGAATCCTACAGAAATGCTGACGGAAACGGTGGGAGAGCGTCAGGCTCGCGTACTGTCTTTGCAGGAACTGAAAGATCGCGTCGAAGCCATGGAAGGTGTCCAGTTTAAGCAGTTCAACTCGATCACTGATTACCATGCGCTGATGTTCGATCTGGGTGTCATTCCGCGTCGTTTACGTTCGGCGTCTGACCGCAGCAAGTTCTATCGTCTGATTGAAGCCTCGCTGTACGGCGGGATCTCCAGCGCCATCACCCGCTCCCTGCGCGACTACCTGTTGCCGGAAAACAGCGGTGTGCGTAAGGCTTTCCAGGATATGGAAGCCGCGCTGCGTGAAAACCGCATGACGCTGGAAGCTATCCGCGTAACGCAATCCGACCGTGACCTGTTCAAACATCTGATTTCTGAAGCGACATCCTACGTGGCGGCCGACTATATGCGTCACGCCAATGAACGCCGTATTCATCTTGATGGCGCGCTGGTGCTGCGTAACGATTTGCTCTCCAGCCGTAAACAGCTTTCCGGCGAGCAGTATCGCCATGTCGAAATGGCGCGTGAACTGGCTGAGCAGAGCGGTTCACAAAGTGATCTGGAAACTGATTATCAGGCGGCCAGCGATCATCTCAGTCTGGTGCAGACCGCGATGCGTCAGCAGGAAAAAATCGAGCGTTACGAAGGTGATCTCGAGGAACTGACGTACCGTCTGGAAGAGCAGAATGAAGTCGTTGCGGAGGCCAGCGAACTGCACGCTGAGCATGAAGCACGTGCCGAGGCCGCAGAGCTGGAAGTGGATGAGCTGAAAAGTCAGCTTGCCGATTACCAGCAGGCGCTGGACGTCCAGCAAACTCGTGCAATTCAATACCAGCAGGCCTTGCAGGCCATTGAGCGTGCACGTGACCTGTGTCAGATCCCCGATCTGAGTACGCAGAACAGCGAAGAATGGCTGGAAACATTCCAGAGCAAAGAGCAGGAAGCCACTGAAATCCTGCTGCAGCTGGAACAGAAAATGAGCGTGGCGTCAGCGGCGCACAATCAGTTTGAAACCGCGTATCAGCTGGTGGTGAAAATCGCCGGTGAAGTCAGCCGCAGCCAGGCCTGGCAAACGGCGCGTGAATTATTACGTGACTGGTCTTCTCAGCAACATCAGGCGGAGCGCGTCGAACCGCTGCGCATGCGTTTGTCTGAGCTTGAAAACCGTCTTCGTGAGCAGCAGGACGCTGAGCGTCAGTTGCAGGAATTCTGCAAACGCACCGGCCAGGATGTACAGCCGGAAGATCTGGACGAAATGCAGCGTGAGCTGGAAGTCCAGATTGAAGAGTTGCAGAGCGTGGTGTCGCAGGCTGGCGAGCGCCGCATGGAAATGCGTCAGGAGCTTGAGCAGGTGCAGTCGCGTATTCGTGAACTGACTGCGCGCGCACCGGTCTGGCTCGCCGCTCAGGAAGCGCTGAGCCAGCTGAGCGAGCAAAGTAAGGAACCGCTGGAAAGCAGCCAGCAGGTGACTGAATACATGCAGCAGTTGCTGGAAACCGAACGCGAAACGACGGTTGAACGTGATGAGGTCGCTGCACGTAAGCGTCGCATCGAAGGCCAGATCACCCGTCTGAGCCAGCCAAGCGGTGCGGAAGACTCCCGCATGATTGCGCTGGCAGAACGTTTTGGCGGCGTACTGTTATCTGAAATTTATGATGACGTCACCATCGATGATGCACCGTATTTCTCCGCGTTGTATGGTCCGTCACGCCACGCGATCGTCGTGCCTGATTTGTCGTTGATTCGCGATCAGCTCGATGGCCTCGATGATTGCCCGGAAGATCTCTATCTGATTGAAGGGGATCCGCAGTCATTTGACGATAACGTCTTTGAAGTGGATGAGATGCAGGGCGCGGTGCTGGTTAAAACCGGCGACCGCCAGTGGCGTTATTCTCACTTCCCGCAGGTCCCGCTGTTTGGCCGTGCCGCGCGTGAAAACCGTCTGGAAACGCTGCATAAAGAACGCGAAAGTTTATCCGAGCGTTATGCCACGCTGTCCTTTGACGTCCAGAAAATCCAGCGCGCGCATCAGGCATTCAGCCGTTTCATCGGCAGTCATTTGGCCGTTGCATTTGATGCTGACCCGGAAGCAGATATCCGCACGCTGAGCGGGCGTCGTGGCGAACTTGAGCGCGCACTGAATGCGCACGAAAGCCAGAACCAGCAACAACGTCAGCAATACGAGCAGGCGAAAGAAGCCGTCGCGATGCTGAATAAATTGCAGCCGCGCGTCGGTTTGTTATGCGATGAAACGCTGATTGACCGTGTGGAAGAAATCCGTGAAGAAATGGAAGAAGCGCAGGATTCTGCCCGTTTCATCCAGCAGCACGGCATTTCCTTGGGTAAACTCGAACCGCTGGTCTCGGTATTACAAAGTGACCCGGAACAGCATGAGCAACTGAAAGAAGATTATGCGCAGGCTCAGCACGCACAACGTCTGGCGAAACAGCAGGCGTTTTCCCTGACAGAAGTGGTTCAGCGTCGCGCTCATTTCGGCTACACCGATTCTGCCGGTATGCTCAATGAAAACAGTGACCTGAATGACAAACTGCGTCAGCGTCTTGAACATGCGGAGGCGGAACGTACCCGCGCCCGTGAGCAGATGCGTCAGCATCAGACGCAATATACCCAATACAGTCAGGTTCTGGCATCACTGAAAAGTTCGTTTGATGCCAAACGCGACATGCTCAAAGAGCTGAGTCAGGAATTGCAGGATATCGGCGTTCAGGCTGATCCGAACGCCGAAGCACGCGCCAAAACGCGCCGTGATGAATTGCATACCGCTCTCAGCACGAACCGTGCGCGCTGCAACCAGCTCGAAAAACAGATTACTTTCTGTGAAGCCGAGATGGACAATTTGCAGAAGAAATTACGCAAGCTGGAACGTGATTACCATCAGAGCCGTGAGCAGGTCGTCACGTCGAAAGCAGGATGGTGCGCAGTGATGCGTTTAGTGAAGGATAATGGCGTCGAGCGCCGTCTTCACCGCCGCGAGCTGGCCTACATGGGGGGCGACGAATTGCGCTCTATGTCGGATAAATCGCTCGGTGCGCTGCGTCTGGCCGTGTCTGACAACGAACATCTGCGCGATGTGCTTCGTCTTTCTGAAGATCCCAAACGTCCTGAGCGTAAAATTCAGTTCTATATTGCCGTCTATCAGCATCTGCGCGAGCGTATCCGTCAGGATATTATCCGCACGGACGATCCGGTTGAAGCCATCGAACAGATGGAAATCGAGCTGGGGCGTCTGACTGAAGAACTGACGGCGCGTGAGCAACAGCTGGCGATCAGCTCGAAGAGTGTGGCGAATATTATTCGCAAGACGATTCAGCGCGAGCAAAACCGTATCCGTCAGCTCAACCAGGGTCTGCAGGCCGTGGCGTTTGGTCAGGTTAAAAGTGTGCGTCTTAATGTCAATGTGCGCGAAGCCCACGCCGGTTTACTGGATGTGCTTTCTGAGCAGCAGGAACAGCATCAGGATTTGTTCAGCAGTAACCGTCTGACCTTCTCCGAAGCACTGGCAAAACTGTATCAGCGTCTGAATCCGCAAATCGATATGGGGCAACGTACACCGCAAACGATCGGTGAAGAGCTTCTGGATTACCGTAATTACCTCGAAATGGAGGTCGAAGTTAACCGGGGGTCAGATGGCTGGTTGCGTGCAGAAAGTGGCGCATTGTCTACCGGTGAAGCGATCGGTACCGGTATGTCGATTCTGGTGATGGTAGTTCAGAGCTGGGAAGACGAATCGAGCCGTATGCGCGGCAAAGATATTTCGCCTTGCCGCCTGTTGTTCCTCGACGAAGCAGCGCGTCTGGATGCTAAATCCATCGCCACGCTGTTTGAGCTTTGCGACCGGTTGGAAATGCAGCTTATTATTGCTGCCCCGGAAAATATCAGCCCGGAAAAAGGCACAACTTACAAACTGGTGCGTAAAGTGTTTGGTAATAATGAACACGTGCATGTGGTGGGGTTGCGTGGCTTTGCTCCGGAACTTCCGGCACTCGCCACCACGGAAGCCGACGCTTCCTGATGCGTTTCTGAAGTCCCAGACGCCCTGGTATTTTACCGGGGCGTTTTTTATTGTCCGCAGTTCCCTATTTTCTTCATGCTTTTTTTCTTAAATATTCTTTTAATGTCAGATAATTACTTATTCATTTCTCTGATGCTTTCTTAAAAATACTTCTCAGCTATAAATAACAATTAAGATTTTTATAACTTGCTGGGTGATTAGTGAGCTAAAACCTTTCTGACCAACGGAAAGTCCACAATGAAGTCTTTATTTCGTCTGACGGCTGGCTTAGAGTCTTTACGTGAGTGAGAGGCGGACTCTATTGCATTGAGTTCCTGCGCAAAAAAAGAAATCTGTTTATATACTTAATCTAAGCGCTACTGGCTTAATTTTGGGGATCAAATTGGGTAATTTATCGGGAGGCAAGGGAAAATGTTATTGAATCAAAGGTCTCTCAGGTTTTTAGTCGCCAGTTGTCTGCTGGCGAGCGGTCTGTCGCCCTGGTTTTCTGTCTGGGCCACCGTACCCACTATGCCGGTAGGAAAAACAACGCTTTCAAGCGTTCAGAGCATGAGTCAGTTGCAGGCAGAGCTGGCACCACGCGGCATTCGTCCACTGTATTTATCCTCTTTGTCCTCACTGTATGCTGCCAATCATATGCAGCCTATGTGGAAGGACAGAGAATCTATCCAGATCTTCCAGCAGCAATTAGCCGAGCTGGCAATTTCGGGTATTCAGCCGCAATTCACCCAATGGGTTAAATGGCTGACGGATCCTGAGGTCAAAGGCATGGCGCGCGATGTTGTCCTGTCTGATGCGATGTTGGGGTATCTGCAATTTACCAGCAGCGTTGAAGCCAAGGGTGACACCTGGCTTTACAGTAATGTGCCGTACAAAATGACCACGCCGCCGCTGACGGTGATTAACCAGTGGCAACTGGCAGTGCGTCAGGGCGACACGGCACGGTATCTGTCCACGCTGACGCCACAACATCCTTACTATGCCAAAATGCACGATGCTCTGAAGCTTATGCTGGCAGACAATCGCCCGTGGCCAGTGATACGCGGCGCGGCGAGCTTACGGCCCGATCAAATCAGCGATGATGTGCCTGCGCTGCGCGAAATTCTGACCCGAACGGGCATGATGGTGGCGTCACCTGAAGAAGCTAAATCACCGAAGCCGACCGATGAGACGATTGCGCCAAACGTGCCGGGAAGTGCGGCGAATGATGATCTGTCCGTCGATGAAGCGGCCGATAAAGCGCAGCCTGCAACACCTGCGGTCAGCCCTTCTGCAACGTCCGTTCAGGATGTGTTGCCAACGGTTCAGGCCGGCGGAACGCCTGCTCCGGCCGTGCCGGTTGCTGTATCAAATAACCAGTACACGCCTGATCTGGTCGAAGCCGTTAAACGCTTTCAGAAATGGCAGGGGCTGGAAGCTGACGGCATTATTGGCGGGCGTACGCGCCAGTGGCTGAATGCGTCTCCGCAATTGCGTGCCACATTGCTGGCGCTGAATATTCAACGTTTACGTATTCTTCCGGGCAATGTGAATACGGGCATTATGGTGAATATTCCAAACTACCAGCTCACCTACTATCTCAACGGTAGCGAAGTTTTATCATCACGGGTCATTGTCGGCCGCCCAAGCCGGAAAACGCCATTGATGAGCAGTGCGCTCAATAACGTTGTCGTGAACCCGCCGTGGAACGTGCCGACAACGTTAGTCCGTGAAGATATCGTGCCAAAAGCCATGAACAATCCGACGTACTTCCAGCAGCATGGTTATCAGGTATTGTCCGGCTGGAGCAATGATGCGGAAGTGATTGATCCGTCGATGATTGACTGGGCGATGGTTTCACCAAGCCATTTCCCATATCGAATCCGTCAGGCACCCGGCGCAAGCAATTCCCTGGGGCGTTATAAATTTAACATGCCAAGTTCCGATGCCATTTATTTGCATGACACGCCGAACCATAATCTGTTCAGCAAAGACATTCGCGCACTGAGTTCCGGGTGTGTGAGGGTGAATAAAGCGTCGGAGCTGGCCAATATGCTGTTGCAAGATGCAGGCTGGAACGATACGCGGATTTCTTCAGCACTTCAGGGGGGAAATACTACGTATGTGGCGATCCGTCATCACATACCGGTAAAACTGTTCTATCTGACGGCGTGGGTGGCTGACGATGGTAAGCCGCAATTCCGCACAGATATTTACAATTACGATTCTACTGTGAGATCGGGTGCACAAATTTTGTCTCAGGCAGAAATCTTGCTCCAATAAATGCAGTAAAACTAATCTGATAAGGGTCTGAATATTTGGCCTGATAACGAGCGTGAGTCACTGGCACGCTCGTTTTGCTTTACGGGCTCCCTTGACTCGCAGAAATTTGGCGGTTAAGGTTCAAAACGGTTCCGAATGGAGCTTATTTTTGACTCTCTTACCGGATAGTAAACTGTTCATGAATGAAATCGACAAACATCGCCGTAAATGGCTGGCATTAGGCAGTGCCGCTATGGGGATTGCATTGCTTCCGAGCCGTGCATTTGCCACTCTTTCCACACCTCGTCCGCGTATTTTAGTGGTTAACAATCTGAATACCGGCGAAACCCTCAAAACTGAGTTTTTTGATGGAAAGCGTTATAACAAGGATGAGTTGGCCCGGTTGAATCATCTGTTCAGGGACTATCGTGCGGAAAAAGTAAAAAGTATCGATCCCGCGCTTTTCGACCATCTCTATCGTTTGCAGGTGATGCTCGGTGGCGCGAACAAACCGGTTCAGCTGATTTCCGGCTATCGTTCGCTGGCGACCAATAACAGCATGCGTGAGCCAGGAAGCGGCGTCGCGAAACACAGTTACCACACGCTCGGACAAGCCATGGATTTCCATATCCAGGGCATTGAACTGAGTAATATCCGCAAAGCAGCATTAAAAATGCGGATGGGTGGTGTAGGATATTATCCACGAAGTAACTTTGTGCACATTGATACCGGGCCAGCACGAACCTGGTAGTGTGCGTAATTAATGGCCTGCCCAAACGGACAGGCCATTTTGTGGAGCCCTATGAAATTCCATCTTATTACTGTCACGGCGTTCAGCCAGAATTGCTCACTGATTTGGTGTACGAAAACCAATCAGGCCGCGCTTGTCGATCCGGGCGGTGAAGCTGCAAAAATAATCCGCGAAGTTTCCGACAAAGGTGTGCTGGTCACGCAAGTTTTGCTGACACACGGCCACCTTGATCACGTTGGTGCCGCCGCAGAACTGGCTGCGCATTATCAGGTTCCGATCATCGGGCCACAAAAGGAAGATCAGTTCCTGCTCGATGCGTTGCCGACACAAAGTCAGATGTTTGGCCTTGATCATTGTGACCCGCTGACGCCAGATACCTGGCTGGAAGAAGGGGATACCGTGAGCGTGGGTGAAGAGGTGCTTTCGGTGTTGCATTGTCCGGGACATACGCCGGGACACATTGTTTTCATCAATGATAAATCGCGGCTGGCGGTTTCCGGTGATGTGATTTTTAAAGGCGGAGTAGGGCGCAGTGATTTCCCGCGCGGGGACCATCAGGCGCTGATTCATTCCATCAAGGCAAAATTATTGCCGCTCGGGGATGATATCGTCTTTATTCCGGGGCACGGGCCCATGTCCGATTTTGGGTACGAACGTAAAAATAACCCGTTCCTGCAGGACGAACTGCCGGTCTGGTAAATTTTTCCGGCAGCGAGAATACAAAAAGCCCGTCAGTTTCCTGACGGGTTTTTTAATGGAATTCAGAAATGCGAATTCTTACAGCACGGCGACAATGGCTTCACACAACGGTGCCATGTTGTCGAGCGTAATACCGGCCACATTGATACGACCAGAGTTCACCGCGTAAACGCCGAATTCATCACGCAGACGCAACACCTGATCTTTGGTCAGGCCGCTGAACGAGAACATCCCGTTCTGATTAATAATAAAGCTGAAATCCTGCTGCGCGCCTTTTTCCTGCAACGTGCTGACAAACAACTGGCGCATGCGATGGATACGCTGACGCATATCGCTCAGTTCCTGCTCCCACAGCGTGCGCAGTGCTTCATTACCCAGAATAGTGGCAACAACCGCTGCGCCGTGTGCTGGCGGGTTGGAGTAGTTTGCGCGGATAACCGATTTCACCTGGCTGAATGCACGGTCTGCGGTTTCGGCATCGGCTGCCACTAACGTACAGGCACCGACGCGCTCATTGTATAAGCCGAAATTTTTTGAATAAGAGCTCGCGACCAGCAATTCTTTATGATTAGCCACGAACAAACGCAGACCTGCTGCGTCTTCTTCAAGACCTTTGGCAAAGCCCTGATAGGCGAAATCAAACAGCGGCAGCCAACCTTTAGCGACAGACAATTCAGCCAGCTGAGCCCACTGTTCTTCTGTCGGATCAATACCTGTCGGGTTGTGGCAGCACCCATGGAACAACACCACGTCGCCAGCCTGTGCTTCGCTCAGGCTTTTAAGCATGCCATCAAAGTCGAGGCTGTGATTGGCGGCGTCGTAATAATTGTATTCTGCAACGTCCAGACCCGCAGCCGAGAAAACGCCTTTATGGTTCGGCCAGCTTGGGTTGCTGACCCACACGCGTTTGGCACTGGTTTGCGTGGCGATAAAATCAGCGGCAATACGCAGTGCGCCGGTCCCGCCAGGCGTTTGTGCAGTGCGGGCACGTTTGTTGGCAATAACAGCACTGTCTTTACCAAACAGCAATTCCTGCGTGCAACGTGCGAAATCAGGTAACCCGTCGATGCTCAGATAGGTTTTTGTCGTTTCATTTTCCAACAGGAATTGTTCGGCTTTCTTCACACTGGCCAGAACCGGGGTTTTACCGGTTTCATCTTTATAAACACCAATCCCCAGATTGATTTTATTTGAGCGGTCGTCAGCGCGGAAAAGATCGGAAAGACCCAGAATCGGGTCGGCAGGTGCTGCAGTGATTTTTTCAAACATGTTGGAAACTTCCATAGCCTGATATTTCGAAAGAGGGCATCAGGGTAACGCCGGAGCCCCTTTTTGCCAACCGTTTGCGGCAAAAAGAAAGCAGAGTTGTGAGAAGGCGTGCGAGATTAAAATAATTTATGAGATGAGGTGGCAAAGCGGATTTTCGGCAAACGCATAAATGCAAAAGGCAGAGCCGAAGCCCTGCCTTGATATCCACTTTGATGCGCCCGTAAGCGCATCGTTAAGCGATATTAGAACTGGTAAACCAGACCCAGAGCGACGATATCGTCAGTTGCGATGCCGTTAGCTTTGGTGAAGTCATTGTCATCCAGCAGGTTGATTTTGTAGTCAACATAGGTAGACATGTTTTTGTTGAAGTAGTAAGTCGTACCCACTTCTACGTATTTCACCAGATCCTGATCGTCGCCGTAAGAGCTGTTCAGCTGTTTTCCTTTAGATTGCAGGTAAGCAACAGATGGGCGCAGACCGAAGTCGAACTGATACTGTGCAATAACTTCGAAGTTCTGAGTTTTGTTAGCGAATTGCTGTTGGCCATCACGAGTACCGTTAGCTGCGCCGTTACCTGCGTCAGTATTACCAAACGGAGTCATGTTGCGGGTTTCTGCATACATCGCTGCCAGATAAACGCCGTTGGCGTCAAATTTGGTACCAACAGTCCAGACGTCAGCTTTGTCGCCGTTGCCGTCTGCAGTCTGAGCATCAGTACGGTCAGAAGACGCGTAAGCTGCACCTACGCTGACGCCTGCGCCGATGTCATAAGTTGAAGACAGTGCATAACCGTCACCGTTTTGTTTATCAACATCACGGCTGTCGTTCTCGTTTTTACCCTGGTATTGCAAAGCAAAGTTCAGGCCGTTTACCAGACCGAAGAAGTTTGTATTACGGTAGGTTGCTACACCGTTAGTACGGCCAACCATGTAGTTGTCAGTGTATGTGTAAGTGTCGCCGCCGTATTCTGGCAGGTTATCGGTCCATGCTTCAACATCGTAGACAGCGCCGTAGTTACGACCGTAGTCGAAAGAACCAGCATCGCCAAATTTCAGACCAGCAAAGCCCAGTCGGGTTTTGGTGCCTTCAGTACCCTGGTTTTCCGCGTGGTTAGCCTGAACGTTGTATTCCCACTGGCCGTAACCGGTCAGCTGGTCAGTAATTTGAGTTTCGCCTTTGAAGCCGAAACGAACATAAGTCTGATCGCCATCAACACTTTTGTCATCAGAGAAGTAATGCAAACCATCAACTTTACCGTACAGGTCCAGTTTGTTGCCGTCTTTGTTGTAAACTTCTGCTGCATTAGCTGCACCAGCGGCTAACAGAGCTGGGATTACTACTGCAAGAATGTTGCGCTTCATCATTATTATTACCCTCATTGGTTTTATATGGACACCTGCCACTGCCCTAAACAATTCTTTACGGAACTATTCGTGAGAGTTTGGTGTCTCCTGTGTCTGAACGCACTATTCCATCCGAGGTTCGCTTAATCCACAGCGAAAATGCTACGAAATTACTAAATATGTTTCAGCGAGAAAGAATGTATTTCAAAATGTGTATTTTACGGAACTTTGTGACGGGGATCTATCTTTAAAAATGACAAAGGCCAGCTTAGCTGGCCTTCGAGTTGTGGCAATTTTGTAAAATATAAATACGTTATTTAATTAGAAGGTTGCATTACGTGGTGTGCGAGGGAACGGGATCACGTCACGTACGTTTTGAACACCGGTGACATAAGCCACTAAACGTTCGAATCCTAACCCGAAACCAGAGTGCGGCACCGTGCCGTAACGACGAAGATCGCGGTACCACCAGTAATCTTCCTGTTTCAGGCCCATTTCGGCCATACGGGCGTCCAGAACATCCAGACGTTCTTCACGTTGAGAACCCCCGATAATCTCGCCAATACCCGGTGCCAGAACATCCATGGCAGCAACTGTTTTGCCGTCATCGTTCAAACGCATATAGAAAGATTTGATATCTTTAGGATAATTTTTCACAACGACCGGCGCTTTGAAGTGCTGTTCTGCAAGATAGCGCTCGTGTTCAGAAGAAAGATCCACACCCCATGAAACCGGGTTTTCAAATGTCTGGCCGCAATTCATTAGGATTTCTACTGCATCGGTGTAATCCACCTGCGCGAAATCGGAGGTTACAAAACGCTCCAGGCGAGCAACCGCATCTTTGTCTACGCGTTCGGCGAAGAAGGCCATATCGTCTGAACGTTCGTTCAAAACGGCCTGGAAAACATACTTCAGCATGTTTTCAGCCAGTGATGCGACATCATCAAGCGTGGCAAACGCGACTTCCGGTTCAACCATCCAGAACTCAGCGAGGTGGCGGCTGGTGTTGGAGTTTTCTGCGCGGAAAGTCGGGCCGAAGGTGTACACCTTGGACAGCGCACATGCATAAGCTTCGCCGTTCAGCTGGCCGGAAACGGTCAGGAAAGATTCTTTACCAAAGAAGTCTTCGCTGAAGTCGATTTCGCCTTTATCCGTACGCGGCAGGTTTTGTAGATCCAGCGTAGAAACGCGGAACATCTCGCCTGCGCCTTCAGTATCCGACGCGGTGATCAGCGGGGTTGAAACCCAGAAGTAGCCGTTTTCGTGATAGAAACGGTGAATCGCCTGAGAAAGCGTGTTGCGCACACGGGCAACCGCACCAATCAAGTTAGTACGCGGGCGCAGGTGAGCGACTTCACGTAAATATTCGATGCTGTGGCGTTTCGCCGCCATCGGATACGTATCAGGATCATCCACCCAGCCCACCACTTTAACGGCGGTTGCCTGCAGCTCGAAACTCTGGCCTTCGCCAGGAGACGCGACAACGGTGCCGGTCACTTCAACCGAACAGCCGGTGGTGAGGCGCAATACGTCTTCCTGATAATTGGGCAGAGAATTATTGACGACGGCCTGTAAAGGATTAAAGCAGGAGCCGTCATAAACGGCGACGAATGAGATACCCGCTTTAGAATCTCTCCGGGTACGTACCCAACCGCGTACGGTGACTTCACTGTCAACCGCAGCACGGCCTTGCAGTACGTCGACTACAGGCACAACGCTCATAGATTTCTCTCTTTCTTTATATACAGATGTTGGCTAAGAAATAATGGACACCCTGTAAAAAGGGATTTTGCTATGTTACTTAGCCTTTCTCAGGACACAAGCAGAAATCGTCATCGGCAGCCAAGAATTCTCAGGCAGAAGGATGGATTGACTGAAATTATTAGCTGAATGAATGAAAGCCGAGCGAATTAAATCGTATGTATATAAAGGAAGAGAATTTGAGAAATTAATATGCGGAAAAATGCATCACTGTGCCGACGTTTATTTTCCGGCACAGTGTTTACAGTTTCAGGATGCTTTTTTAACCAGCGGCAGATCGAATGCTTTGCGCAAGGCTTTCACGAACGCTTTATCCTGGCAGATTGTTTTCCCCGGACTGTCCGAAAGTTTTGCCACCGGTTTGCCATTGCACTGAACCAGCTTAATCACGATGTTCAGCGGTTTGACGTCCGGAATATTACAGGTCAGACGCGTACCAATACCAAAGACCAGATTCACTCGCTGATGGAAATGCCGGTATAAATGCAGCGCTTTATCCAGATCCAGATTATCGGAAAACACCAGCGTTTTGGTCATCGGGTCGATACCCAGTGCCTGATAATGCGCAATCGCTTTTTCACCCCATTCAAACGGGTCTCCGGAATCATGGCGTAAGCCCTGATAAGCGTTGGCGAATTTTGTTCCGAAATCACGGAGGAAAGCATCCATAGTGATGCAATCGGTGAGGGCAATGCCCAGCTGATCCGGGTATTCATCAAGCCATGCTTGTAATGCAGCGCGCTGGCTGTTCGCCAGATCCGGGCTGATCTGCTGATGCGCCTGGAACCACTCGTGCGCCTGCGTTCCTACCGGCGTCAGTTGCAATTGATGCGCTAAATCGTAGTTGCTGGTGCCGACCAGATAAGGGAATTCGTTTTTCAGCGTGGTGACAATCGCTTCCTGAACTTCGCCGGAGAAACGACGACGTGTGCCAAAATCCATCAGGCGGAAAGCAGAGAGATCAATGTCAGCGGCCTGGTCTTTAAAACTGGCAAGATTTTTACGCAGCTGTTCCACCGCCATTTGCGCGGTAACATCCGGCGAGCGCTGACGATGGACAACCTCACTGATCACCGCCAGCAACGGCACTTCCCACATGATCACTTCACGCCACGGGCCTTCTATGCGAACGTGCAAATGTCCGTTGCGATCGGAGACGGCGACATGCTCAGGATTGTAACGGAACGCTTTCAGCCAGTTCAGATAATCCTGCGTGAAGAAGGGTAGCCCGGAAAGGTAGGTGAATTCGTCGTCGGTCAGCGTCAGCTGACTCATCAACTGGATCTGCTGACGAATTTCGCTGGCGTATTCGCCCAGCAGTTCATCACCACGGCATCGGAATTCGGCCACGACGCTGATATTGTGATAGCGATGGTAAACCGCTTGCTGCATATGAAGCTTGTAGGCATCGGTATCTAACAGCGAAGTCAAAATCGGGGAGGCGTATGGAGTCATAGCGCGCTTACAGCATCCTCGTCAGAAACTGAGTGTTTGAACACAAACAACCGTTCCGTAAAAAAAACATTCTGGATAAAACAGCAAAGTCTGTGAAGTATACCGTATTATCCCGCTAAAGAACCCTCATCACATCATAATTGTCTGGGAAGGGTCGAGGCTTAAATGTGCTTAAACGCAGGCAGGGTAGGCAAATAGGGGATTTTTGAGATTAAAAAAAGCACAAATTGATTACAAAAATTTTATCAACCTGACGTTCTGAAAAGACTCACAGGCCGCTTTCTGCACGCGTTTTCCAAAGTTTAATCCCCTGCAATTGTTCATGATATTAAACGTCCTGTCGCTTCACTGATTTATTCCCCGTATTTCACGTCTTTTCTACGTGGTGACTTATCGTCAGCACGGTAACATTCCGTTTTGAACAAATCGTGGGCTAACGCACTCACAAACTGGCAACAATCTGGGATTTTCCGGTGCCTGTGTTAGAGTTTAGGGATAAAAAGATTGAAGGCTGTCAGGGCTGCCGGGCGAATCGCTGGCACATGCGCCCGCTTCATCTTCCATAAATCGTCATCACCCTAAACAATGAAAACGCCAAAAGGTTTTTTATGACTCAACTGCCGCAAGCCAAGTTCCGCCACGACTACCGTGCGCCGGACTACACCATCACGGATATTGACCTGAATTTCGAGCTTGATGCACAGAAAACCCTTGTGACTGCCGTCAGCCAGATCAAACGACAGGGCGCAGAAGGCGCTCCGCTGGTGCTCAACGGGGAAGATCTGACGCTTATCAGCCTGAAGATTAATGGTCAGGACTGGCCGCAATATCAGTTAAAAGAAAGCGCGCTGGAAATCACTGGCCTGCCAGAAGCGTTTGAACTGGCGATTGTTAACGAAATTCACCCGGCGAAAAACACTGCGCTGGAAGGTTTATACCTGTCCGGTGAGGCACTGTGTACGCAGTGTGAAGCGGAAGGTTTCCGTCATATTACCTATTATCTGGATCGTCCTGATGTGCTGGCGCGTTTTACCACCCGCATCGTGGCGGACAAAGCCCGTTACCCGTACCTGCTGTCGAACGGTAACCGTGTCGACTCCGGCGAGCTGGAAGGCGGCAAGCACTGGATTAAATGGCAGGATCCGTTCCCGAAACCTTGCTACCTGTTTGCGTTGGTTGCCGGTGATTTCGACGTTCTGCGTGATTCTTTCAAAACCCGTTCAGGCCGTGATGTGGCGCTGGAACTCTTCGTTGACCGCGGCAATCTGGATCGCGCGGGCTGGGCAATGGAATCCCTGAAACAGTCGATGAAATGGGACGAAACCCGTTTCAACCTCGAATACGATCTCGACATCTTCATGATTGTTGCCGTTGATTTCTTCAACATGGGTGCGATGGAAAACAAAGGCCTGAACGTCTTTAACTCTAAATACGTGCTGGCAAAAGCCGAAACCGCCACCGACAAAGATTACCTCGGTATCGAAGCGGTGATCGGCCACGAATACTTCCACAACTGGACCGGTAACCGCGTGACCTGCCGCGACTGGTTCCAGCTGAGCCTGAAAGAAGGCCTGACCGTTTTCCGCGATCAGGAATTCAGTTCTGATCTGGGCTCCCGTTCCGTTAACCGTATCGATAATGTCCGCGTCATGCGCGGCGCACAATTCTCTGAAGATGCCAGCCCGATGGCGCATCCGATTCGTCCTGAGAAAGTGATCGAAATGAATAACTTCTACACCCTGACGGTGTATGAGAAAGGCTCCGAAGTTATCCGCATGCTGCACACCCTGCTGGGCGAAGAGAAATTCCAGGCCGGTATGCAGCTGTATTTCGAACGTCACGACGGCAGCGCTGCGACCTGCGACGATTTCGTACAGGCGATGGAAGATGCCTCAAACGTTGATCTGTCACTGTTCCGCCGCTGGTACAGCCAGTCCGGTACGCCGGTGCTGACCGTGCGCGACGACTACGACGTGGAAAAACAGCAATACACCCTGACCGTAAGCCAGAAAACGCCGCCGACGCCTGATCAGGCTGAGAAGCTGCCGCTGCATATTCCGCTGGATATCGAACTCTACGATCCGCAGGGTAACGTGATTGCGCTGAAACAAAACGGTCAGACCGTCAGTCACGTGCTGAATGTGACCGAAGCTGTGCAGACCTTTATCTTTGATGATGTGGAAACTCCGCCGGTGCCTTCTTTATTACGTGAATTCTCCGCACCGGTGAAACTCGATTATAAGTGGGGCGATCATCAGCTGACTTTCCTGATGAAGTTTGCACGTAACGATTTCGCCCGCTGGGATGCGGCGCAGAGCCTGCTGGCTATTTACATCAAACTGAACGTTGCGCGTCATCAGCAGAAACAGCCTCTGTCGCTGCCGTTGCATGTGGCGGATGCCTTCCGTGCGGTGCTGCTGGATGAGCACATCGATCCGGCGCTGGCGGCGCAGATCCTGACGCTGCCGTCAGAAAATGAAATCGCTGAACTGTTCGATACTATCGATCCGGATGCGATCGGTGCCGTGCATGAAGCGATTACCCGTTGTCTGGCGACTGAAATGGCGGATGAATTCCTGGCGGTTTACAACGCTAACTGTCTGCCTTCATACCGTGTGGTTCACGAAGATATCGGCAAACGTTCACTGCGCAATACCTGTCTGCATTATCTGGCTTTCGCGGATGTTGCTCTGGCGGATCAGTTGGTTAAAACCCAGTTTGAGCAGGCCGACAACATGACCGATTCTCTGGCCGCAATGGCCGCCGCTGTGTCTGCGCAATTGCCTTGCCGTGAAGCGCTGCTGGCGGCTTACGACGAGCGCTGGCATCACGACGGTCTGGTCATGGATAAATGGTTTATCCAGCAGGCGACCAGCCCTGCGGCCGATGTGTTGCAGAAAGTCCGTTCACTGCTCAATCACCGTTCATTCAGCATGGGCAACCCGAACCGCGTTCGTTCACTGGTGGGTGCATTTGCGTCGGCTAACCCTTCTGCATTCCATGCGGCAGATGGCAGCGGTTATCAGTTCCTGACCGAAATGCTGACTGATCTGAATACGCGTAACCCGCAGGTGGCCGCGCGTATGATCGAGCCGCTGATCCGCCTGAAACGTTACGATGCCGGCCGTCAGGCGCTGATGCGTAAGGCACTGGAACAGCTGAAAGGGCTGGAAAATCTGTCCGGTGATTTGTTCGAGAAAATCACCAAAGCGTTAGACGCGTAATTAATAACAG
The DNA here is from genome assembly GCF_002951615.1 of Rahnella sikkimica. Taxonomy (GTDB): domain Bacteria; phylum Pseudomonadota; class Gammaproteobacteria; order Enterobacterales; family Enterobacteriaceae; genus Rahnella; species Rahnella sikkimica. Next base: position 635,475 of record NZ_CP019062.1, read on the forward strand.
AAACGCGAAAATGCAAAAGGGCGATGGAAACATCGCCCTTTTTACATGCAGAATTTGCCGGGTTTTCAGTCAACTCTGCGCGCGTTTTGCTTCCTGTGGAACCGTCTGCGTGGGCTGTGGCGTCAGAACGCGCTCCAGCACTTCGGCTTCCAGTTCTGCCAGACGTAACGATCCTTTACGGCGCGGGCGCGGCAAATCAACGGTTAAATCCATGCCAACCTGTCCCTGATCGATGAGGATCACGCGATCAGCAACCGTCACCGCTTCACTGACATCATGCGTCACCAGCAGAACGGTGAATTCATGCTGCTGCCACAGACGTTCGATGAGGCTTTGCATTTCAATCCGCGTCAGCGCATCGAGCGCGCCCAGGGGTTCGTCCAGCAACAGCAGACGGGGGCGGTGGATCAGCGCCCGAGCCAGCGCTACGCGTTGTTTTTGTCCGCCGGATAACGCCGAAGGCCATTCGTCGGCGCGATCGGCCAACCCGACTTCTTCCAGCGCAGCCCGCGCGGCTTCACGCCACGGACCTTTCAGACCCAGACCGACGTTATCAATCACTTTTTTCCACGGCAGCAGGCGGTCATCCTGAAACATAAGCCGTGTCTCTTCGCGAACCTCACTCAGCGGAGCGCTGGCGCTGAGCAGCTCGCCTTGCGTGGTTTTTTCCAGCCCGGCGAGCAGACGTAACAATGTACTTTTGCCACAACCACTGCGGCCGACAACGGCTACAAACTGGCCGGGCGGAATGCGCAAATTAATGTCGCTGAGGACGGTGCGGTTGCCGTATTTTTTTGTGATACCGGATAAGGTGACCGGCGTGCCTTGCCCGATTCGTGCAGGTGCGCTCATGCGGCGTCTCCTTGTTTTTTCTGATAGGCCGGGTGCCAGCGTAGCCAGACACTTTCCAGCTGGCGGGCCAGCACATCGGCCAGTTTGCCGAGGATGGCGTACAACACGATGGCCACAACCACGACGTCAGTTTGTAAAAACTCGCGGGCGTTCATCGCCAGATACCCGATGCCTGAATTGGCAGAGATGGTTTCGGCGACGATCAGCGTCAGCCACATAAAGCCCAGCGCAAAACGGACGCCGACCATAATCGAAGGCAGCGCGCCCGGTAACACCACCTGAATAAACAGCGGGAAACCGGATAAACCGTAGCTGCGCGACATTTCCAGCAGGCCGCGGTCAATGTTGCGAATACCGTGATAAGTGTTGAGATAAATCGGGAACAGCGTGCCCAGCGCCACGAGGAAAATCTTGGCGGATTCATCGATACCGAACCACAAGATCACCAGCGGGATCAGTGCCAGATGCGGAATGTTACGCAGCATTTGCAGCGAACTGTCGAGCAGACGTTCGCCCCAGCGTGACAGGCCGGTGATAAAGCCGAGCAGCAAACCCAGACTGCCGCCGATGGCAAAACCGGTCAGCGCACGGAAGGTACTGATTTTAAGGTTCTGCCAGAGATCACCGCTTTTCGCCAGTGTCCAGAAGGCTTCGACTACCGCACTCGGTGCAGGAAGAATTCGGTTGGATAACCAGCCCACTTCAACGGCCAGTTGCCAGCCGCCAATCAGGGCGACCGGAACAACCCAGGGCGCAGCGCGGTTTAGCCAGCGTTGTGATCTCGTCATCTTTTTTCTCCTTAATGCTGGCTGGCGACGCGTTTATTCGCAAAATCGTGCGCCACCAGTTCACCGCGCGGCAAAATGGCTTTTTTCACGGTTTGGTCGTCTTCGGGTTTTGCCAGATCCAGATGCGGGAACAGCAGCTCGCTGACGCGGTAGGCTTCTTCCAGATGCGGATAACCGGAGAAAATAAAGGTATCGATGCCCAGATCGGCGTATTCCTGCATACGAGCCGCAACGGTCGGGCCGTCTCCGACCAGCGCCGTGCCTGCTCCGGTACGCACCAGGCCAATGCCTGCCCACAGGTTCGGGTAGATTTCCAGTTTGTTGCGGTCACCGCCGTGCAGGGCGGCCATGCGGTGCTGACCGACAGAATCGGTTTTCGCAAACGCGGCCTGTGCGCGCTGAATAGTTTCGTCGTCCACGTTGGCGATCAGCTTGTCGGCGGCGCGCCAGGCTTCTTCATTTGTTTCGCGGACAATCACGTGCAGACGAATGCCGAAACGAACCGTACGGCCTTTCGCGGCGGCTTTCGCACGAACCTGCTCGATTTTTTCCTTCACCAGCGCCGGTGGTTCGCCCCAGGTCAGATACAGCTCAACCTGTTCAGCGGCCAGATCCTGCGCTTCGTCAGAAGACCCCCCAAAATACAGCGGCGGGCGAGGGTATTGCACCGGTGGATGCATCAGGCTCGCGCCTTTCACCTGAATGTGCTTGCCTTCGTAATCCACGGTTTCCCCTTCCAGCACACGACGCCAGATGCGGGTAAATTCTGCCGACGCTTCGTAGCGTTCCTTGTGGTTGAGATGCAAACCTTCGGCAGCCAGTTCGGCCGGGTCACCGCCTGTCACCAGATTGAACAGCGCACGGCCACCGGAAAGCCGGTCCAGCGTCGCGGCCTGACGGGCGGCCAGCGTCGGAGAAATAATCCCCGGACGCAGCGCCACCAGAAACTTCAGACGCTGAGTCACCGAAATCAGCGAGGCGGCCACCAGCCATGAGTCTTCACATGAACGGCCCGTTGGCAGTAATACGCCGCCAAAACCTAACCGGTCTGCGGCCTGTGCGATCTGCTGAAGATAGCCGTGATCGACCACGCGTGCGCCTTCTTCCGTGCCTAAATAACGGCCATCGCCGTGGGTAGGTAAGAACCAGAATACGTTCAGACTCATGTTGTTGCTCCTCTCAAATCGTCATAAGGTGCCGCTCAGGGGGCGGCTCAATGAATGTTTAGTTGGCCTGTACTGCGGGTTTCCAGATGCGATCTTTAATCTCAACCGGTTTTGGCAAAATATGGTTTTCATAGAACAGATCGGCGGTTTGCTGCTGGCGCTTTTGTGTTTCTGCACTCACCGGCGTGATAGGCAAGTCCGGCAGATGATTGAGATAAGAGGCCACGACTTTCTCCGGCAGCCCCATTGACTGGGAAAGCAGCGTGATACTTTGCGCACGGTCGGTTTTCGTCAGCGCATTCGCCTGCGTTAACACGTCCAGAACGGCGCTGATAAATTGCGGATTTGCTTCGGTATATTTTTTCGGTGCCAGATAGAAAGAACCGGTCTGGTGTAGCGTGGAACCGTCTGTCAGCACGCGGACATCCCCCTGAACCAGCGCGGCGGAATAGTACGGATCCCAGATAGCCCAGGCATCGACGTCATGCTGCTGGAAAGCCGCCCGGGCGTCGGCAGGGGTCAGATAAACCGGCTGAATATCGGTGAATTTCAGCCCGGCCTGTTGCAGCGCGCGAAGCAGTAAGTTGTGTGAGCTGGAGCCTTTCTGGAAAGCGACTTTATGGCCTTTCAGATCTGCGACAGTTTTAATCGGGCTGTTGCTGTCGACCAGAATGACTTCAGCTTTGGGCTTCGGCGGCTCAGAACCGATATACAGCAAATCCGCGCCTGCGGCCTGCGCGAACAGCGGTGGCAAATCACCGGTTCCGCCCAGATCAATGCTGCCAACGTTCAGCGCTTCAAGGATCTGCGGCCCGGCAGGGAATTCCACCCAGCTGATTTTGGTGTCAGGGAAACGTTTTTCCAGTAACTGATGAGATTTCGCCAGCACCAGGCCAACGGATCCTTTCTGGTAAGCAATGCGTAACTGCGCGGGATCTTTTTCCTGCGCAAAGGCTGTACCGCTCAGCGCCAGGCTGGCCAGTAAACCGGCGATAACCGGCAGACGACGTAATAAAGAGAGAGAGGCGGGCATAGTTAATTCCTTTTAAAGTTAAACACGCAGTGCCTGGGCGGAAAGCGACGCGACAGACGGTGCCAGCGGACGGCGGCGGCTGAGTGCCAGATAGAAGTTTTCCAGCGATTCGGTCAGACGCTCTTCCAGTGCAGGATCAAGCTTCGCCGGGTAAGTCTGGTAATCGGTGATCAGGCTGTCATCGGCGAAAACGCCCTGCAAAACTTCCTGTGCCTTAAGCGATGCCAGCACCGGTTTGAGCGCGTAATCCACGGCGAGCATGTGGCCGATGGAACCGGCGGTAGCCAGCGGCAGGACGACTTTATGGTCGAGGGCGCGTTCCGGCAGCAAATCCAGCAATGTTTTCAGTGCACCGGAAAAAGACGCTTTATAGACCGGCGTTGCCACGATCAACCCATCGGCGCTCGCCAGTTCAGCGTTCAGCTGTTTGAGCTGCGGGCTGGCGAAATTGGCAAACAGCAGATCGTCAGCGGAAAAATCCTGAATCGTATAGGTCAAAACCTCGACACCGCGGCTTGCCAGCCACTGATGGCTGAGCGCCAGCAGGGAGGAAGAACGTGAAGGTTGTCGCGGGCTGCCTGCGATTGTTATAACGCGCATCTCTCTTCCTTATAACAAAAAGTAATAGAACCATTATTTTCTTTAACAAAGTGGAGTAAACGTAACAGGGGGACGCCGCGCACCGGAAATCTCAATTTTGGCTATAAATAGTTTGAAAACGGATAAAGCAGGGATGAAGCGGGCGCGGGGGGATAAAAGTGAAATTAAGGTAAACAAAAAGTAATCGTTTGCGTACGGAAACAATTATTGTGCCAATCCGCCGGTTATCGTTTCCAATTGCCCGACGCTTAGTCGATAATACCGCCCCGTCTAGCCACCGGGAATCCAGGAGTCTCCATGTATTATCCTTTTGTCAGGAAAGCACTGTTTCAGCTCGATCCAGAACGCGCCCACGAGTTAACCTTCCGTCAGTTAAGCCGCATCTCCGGCACCCCTCTTGAGTTTATTATTCGTCAGTCCGTTCCGGAAAAACCGGTGACCTGCATGGGATTAACCTTTAAGAACCCGCTGGGGCTGGCCGCTGGCCTGGATAAGGACGGCGAATGTATTGATGCACTCGGCGCGATGGGATTTGGTTTTGTGGAAGTGGGAACCGTCACACCGCGCGCACAGGCCGGTAATGATAAGCCACGTTTATTCCGCATCGTTGAAGCAGAAGGCCTGATTAACCGCATGGGTTTCAATAACCACGGTGTAGATAATCTGGTGAATAACGTCAAAAAATCCCATTTTGGCGGCATCCTGGGCATTAATATCGGTAAGAATAAAGACACGCCGGTCGAGCAGGGTAAAGATGATTATCTGACCTGTATGGAAAAGGTATATCCGTACGCGGGGTATATTGCGGTGAATATTTCATCACCGAACACGCCGGGATTACGTTCACTGCAATACGGTGAAGCGCTGGATGATTTGCTGGCGGCGATTAAAAATAAGCAGCTTGAACTTCAGCAGCGTCATCAGAAATACGTGCCGGTTGCTGTGAAGATCGCGCCGGATCTTTCTGAAGAAGAATTGATCCAAATAGCCGACAGTTTAGTGCGCCATAATATGGATGGCGTGATTGCGACTAACACCACGCTGGATCGTAAACTGATCCAGGGCCTGAATTATTGTGATCAGGTTGGCGGACTGAGCGGCCGTCCGCTGCAACTGCGCAGCACAGAAATTATCCGTATGTTGTCGAATGAATTACAGGGTCGTTTGCCTATTATTGGCGTGGGCGGCATTGATTCACTGACGGCAGCGCGTGAAAAAATGGCAGCCGGTGCCTCATTAATTCAAATATATTCCGGATTTATCTTCCGCGGACCGGGACTTATCAAAGATATTGTTACCCACCTCTGATATTTTTCATCCTTAAAGGCGAGTCAGGGGTTTATTTATTAACCTGGCTCGTCTATATTTTGTCCACTGACCATTATTCAGGCTCAGGATTTGTCTGATATACGTTCGTAATAAAAAGATCTACTCTTATCCGATCGGATAACCATAGTACATCACGAACAAACAGACAGAGGGCATCACGCAAACAGGATGACGAAATGAAAATCAAACCAGATGATAATTGGCGTTGGTATTTTGATACTGAACATGACCGGCTTATGTTGGATCTGGCTAATGGTATGATTTTCCGTTCCCGCTTCCCTGCTAAAATGCTAACGCCGGATGCGTTCGGCGATATGTCATTTTGTGTCGATGATGCCGCGCTGTATTTTGATTTCGAAGAACAGTGCAAACATATTCGTCTGACCGCCGAGCAGCGCGCCGAATTAGTCTTAAATGCTTTAGTGGCTTTTCGCTTTTTAAAACCGCTGATGCCAAAGAGCTGGCATTTCAGTCAGCAGCATCGTCCTTTCCAGCCTGCGAACGGTCAGCTTGCGCAGGTGCAGGTCATGGAAAGCGGTGAGCAGGCGACATTACTGGTGGTAGAGTCCGGCGATAACGCCAGTCTGTGCTTGCTGGCGCAGGAACGTCTTACAGTCGCAGGGCGCGGTATGGTGCTGGGCGATGCGATTAAAGTGATGCATGACCGGCTGATGCCAGCAGCGTTCAGAGTTGACAGTGATGTTTACGATCAGGCGGTCTGATATTTAATGTTGAATACATCCGCCTGATCCTGAATTAACGACTCTTTCTAGCCAATCACAATATCTGAAGCCGGAATACAGCTGCACGACAATATCATTCCGTCTTTTCCCACGGCACTTTCTTTCAGCGGCGAAACCTTTCCTTCTTGTAATGTCATTTTGCAGGCCCCACATATTCCCGCACGACAAGAATAAGGGATCCGTAATCCCTGCAATTCCAGCTGTTCGAGTAAAATCTGCTGATTATTCCCGGTAAACTGCGTGCCCTGATAATTGATGGTCACGGCCTGCGCGGTACTTTCTGGCGCGTCGACGTTTTCAACCACGTCACCTGCGCCGTAAGGCCGCGGTGGTTTGGTCGCCAGTACCTGGACGCTGTCGCCTGCGCGGATAACACCGGTATTTCGTGCAATCATATTCTGGCCGAAATCAACGTCACCATCGCTGGCAGTACGGTAACCCTGCAGGGTTCTCAGCGGTTCACCACGCGGATGTTTGCGACCGCGCTCAATACTGACTGTAGTGAAAATACAGCGGCTGCATGGTTTGACCAGATCGAAAATGACGTCGCCGATGCGGATCGTCTGCCAGGTATCTTCGGCATAAGCTTCCGCGCCACTGACCACAATGTTCGGGCGGAACTGTTCGATGCGAACACCGCCAGGGCAGCGGCGCTGAAGATCCTGCATCGACGCTTCGTTGATCAGCAGATACGGAAAGCCGTCTGCAAACGACAGCGGGACTTCGGGATGTTGTTTCACCCGGCGGGTCGGCTCTTCGCCCACCCAGCGAAGCTGTACGTCACGCTTTAAATAAGCACTTAACCAGCGATTTACCGGTTCCGGTGCGATGAGTGAGGTAAACTGGTTGCCCCAGACTTCTGTCGGTGAGTTTTCACCGGCGAATTCACGGAATTTAACGCTGATGCTGTCGCCCTCGGGCGCTGAAATCATCAGTCCATCGGGCAGGAGCACCGGTGTGAACAGGACCAGGTTGGGATACTGGCGGGCGGTAATAAAAGTGCCTTGCGTATCGGTAATCATGAACTGGCGGTCGAATGCCAGTCCTGTTGCTGTAACCAGTGCGTGTGAAACCTGCAAGCCACGCATGGATTTGACCGGGTGTACGAATAAACGTGAAAGAATGGGCACTGAACGCCGCCTCTCTGAATATAAAGTCTTAAAGATAACCAGAGACTTTATGACAAGCGGTAGGGATTAGCTATAATGCGCAACAATTTTATTTTTGGTGATATGTCGATATGAACTCTTTGTTTGCCAGCACGGCGCGTGGACTGGAAGAACTGTTAAAAAGCGAACTGGAAACGCTGGGTGCGCAAGCCTGCAAAGTTGTGCAGGGAGGGGTGCATTTTGAAGGTGACGATCGCCTGATGTATCGGAGCTTACTGTGGAGCCGCCTGGCTTCGCGCATCCTGTTACCGCTGAACGAATTCAAAGTTCACAGCGATCTGGATCTTTACCTCGGCGTGATGGCGATTGACTGGCCGTCCGTGTTTGGCGTAGAAAAAACGTTTGCCGTCCATTTCAGCGGTTTGAACGACGAAATTCGTAACAGCCAGTACGGCGCGCTGAAAGTGAAAGACGCCATCGTCGACAGCTTTACCCGTAAAATGGACGAGCGCCCGAACGTGGCGAAACAGCAGCCGGACATCCGCGTTAACGTGTTCCTGCAACGTGATACCGCCAGCGTCGCGCTGGATCTCAGCGGCGAAGGCCTGCATCAGCGCGGCTACCGTGACTTGGCTGGTCAGGCTCCGCTGAAAGAAAACCTGGCCGCAGCCATCGTGATGCGTTCCGGCTGGCAGGCGGGTACGCCAATGGTCGACCCGATGTGTGGTTCCGGGACGTTGCTGATTGAAGCCGCCATGATGGCCGCCGATCGCGCACCGGGCTTACATCGTCAGCACTGGGGCTTTACCGGCTGGAACAAATTTGACGCTGAACTGTGGCGCGAACTGACCACAGAAGCGCAGGTTCGTACCCACCGTGGTGTACAGGAAACCACATCCCGTTTCTTCGGTTCTGATATTGACCGTCGCGTTATCGAGATGGCGCGTGCTAACGCCCGTCGCGCGGGTGTCGCAGAACTGATCAGCTTTGAAGCCGCCGAAGTCGGCAAACTGGTGAATCCGCTGCCGGAAGGCCCGACGGGTACGGTGATCAGCAACCCGCCATACGGTGAGCGTCTGGAAAGCGAACCGGCTCTGATTGCGTTGCACAACATGCTTGGCCGCATCATGAAGACCCGTTTTGGCGGCTGGCAGCTCTCCTTGTTCAGTGCGTCGCCTGAGCTGTTAAGTTGCCTGCAACTGCGCGCTGAGCGCCAGTTCAAAGCAAAAAACGGCCCGCTGGAATGTGTACAGAAAAACTACCAGCTGGCGGAAAACCCGACCGGCGCGGCAGGTACGCAGATGGCGGAAGATTACGCCAACCGTCTGCGTAAAAATGTTAAAAAGCTGGAAAAATGGGCCAAACAGCAGGGCATCGAATGCTATCGCTTGTATGACGCCGATTTGCCAGACTACAACGTGGCGGTTGACCGCTACGGCAGCAAAGTCGTGGTACAGGAATATGCGCCACCGAAAACCGTTGATGCGCAGAAAGCGCGTCAGCGCTTGTTTGACGTCATCAACGCCACGATGTCGGTGCTGGATATCTCTTCCAACCAGTTGGTCCTGAAAACCCGTGAACGCCAGAAAGGTACCAGCCAGTACGAGAAACTGGCGCAGAAGGGCGAATTCCTGCTGGTCGAAGAATTCGACGCTAAACTGTGGGTTAACCTGACGGATTATCTCGATACCGGTTTGTTCCTGGATCACCGTATTGCCCGCAAGATGCTGGGCGAAATGAGTAAAGGAAAAGACTTCCTGAACCTGTTTGCGTACACCGGCACAGCCAGCGTTCACGCCGGTCTGGGCGGTGCACGCAGCACGACCACGGTAGATATGTCCCGTACCTATCTGGAATGGGCAGAGAAAAACTTGCGTGCTAATGGCCTGACGGGCCGTCAGCACCGCCTGATTCAGGCAGATTGCCTGTCTTACCTGGGCATGTGTGATGAACAATTCGATGTGATCTTTATCGATCCACCGACGTTCTCCAACTCGAAACGTATGGCTGAGAGTTTTGACGTTCAGCGCGATCATCTGGATTTGATGAAAGATCTGAAACGCATTTTACGTCGCAACGGCACCATCATGTTCTCCAATAACAAGCGCGGCTTCCAGATGGATCTCGACGGACTGAGCAAACTGGGGCTGACCGCCAAAGAAATCACCAGCCAAACCCTGTCACAGGATTTCGCCCGTAATCGTCAAATTCATAACTGCTGGCTGCTGTCCCATGCCGGCGAGGAAAAATAAAGTTTATGTCGTTAATTAGTATGTCAGGTGCCTGGCTGTCATTCAGTGACTCGCCGCTGTTGGATAACACCGAATTACACATCGAGCCGAACGAACGCGTCTGTCTGGTGGGCCGTAACGGCGCCGGTAAATCGACGCTGATGAAAATTCTGAACCGCGAAGTGCCGCTGGATGACGGGCGCATCGTTTATGAGCAGGATCTGATTGTGGCGCGTCTGCAACAGGATCCCCCGCGTAACGTGGAAGGCACGGTGTTTGATTTCGTCTCGGAAGGCGTCTTCGAGCAGGCGGAGCACCTGAAAGCGTATCACGCGATTTCACATCTGGTTGAAACTGACCCGAGCGAAAAGAACCTGAACAAACTGGCACAGGTGATGGAAATTCTCGATCACCAGGGTTTGTGGCAGCTCGACAGCCGCATTAATGAAGTGCTGCTGAAACTGGGTCTGGACGCCGATACCGAACTCAAATCCCTGTCCGGCGGCTGGTTGCGTAAAGCCGCGCTGGGCCGTGCGCTGGTCAGTGCGCCGCATATTTTGCTGCTCGATGAACCGACTAACCACCTGGACATCGAAAGTATTGCCTGGCTGGAAGATTTCCTGAAAGAGTTCCAGGGCAGCATCATCTTCATTTCCCATGACCGTTCTTTCATCCGTAACATGGCGACCCGTATTGTCGATCTCGATCGCGGCAAACTGGTTTCTTATCCGGGTAACTACGAAGAATATCTGCTGGCGAAAGAAGAAGCGCTGCGCGTTGAAGATTTGCAGAATGCAGAATTCGACAAAAAACTGGCACAGGAAGAAGTGTGGATCCGCCAGGGCATCAAGGCTCGTCGTACCCGTAACGAAGGCCGCGTTCGCGCACTGAAAGCCTTGCGACAGGAGCGTTCTGAGCGTCGCGAAGTGATGGGCACCGCCAAAATGCAGGTCGTTGAAGCTTCGACTTCCGGCAAGATTGTCTTCGAAATGGAAGATGTCAGCTACGCGATTGCCGGTAAGCAGCTGGTGAGCCACTTCTCTGCGCAGGTGATGCGTGGCGATAAAATTGCGCTGGTGGGGCCGAACGGCTGTGGTAAAACCACATTGCTTAAACTGATGTTAAGTCAGATTAAGGCAGACAGCGGCCGCGTTCACTGCGGCACCAAGCTGGAAGTGGCCTACTTCGACCAGCACCGCGCCGAGCTTGACCCGGAACGCACCGTGATGGACAACCTCGCCGAAGGTAAGCAGGAAGTCATGGTCAATGGTCGCTCACGTCATGTATTGGGCTATCTGCAGGATTTCCTGTTCCACCCGAAACGTGCGATGACGCCGGTGAAAGCACTGTCCGGCGGCGAACGTAACCGTCTGCTGCTGGCAAAATTGTTCCTGCGCCCAAGCAACCTGTTGATCCTCGATGAACCGACCAACGACCTGGATGTGGAAACACTGGAGCTGCTGGAAGAGATGATCGACAGCTATCAGGGCACCGTGATGCTGGTAAGCCATGACCGTGAGTTCGTTGACAACTCTGCAACCGAATGCTGGATTTATGAAGGCAACGGCGTGATCAACAGCTATGTGGGCGGGTACTTTGACGCACAGCATCAGCGCCGTAACCAGAAGCCAATCCGTCAGGCTGTGGTAGCGGAAAATAAACCGGCTGCGGAACCGAAAGCAGAACCGGCCAAACGCACCGCGAATAAGCTCAGCTATAATCTACAACGCGAGCTGGAACAATTGCCTCTGCAAATCAGCACGCTGGAAGAAAAAATTGAAGCACTGCAACAGCAGATGAGCGACGCGAATTTCTTCACACTTCCTCATGAAGAAACTCAGCAAGTGCTGACTGCTTTCTCTGCTGCAGAGCAGGAATTAGAGCAGGCGTTTGAACGTTGGGAAGCGCTGGAAGCGCAGAAAAACGGCTAACACTGCACCATGATTGGCAACCGGATGAAGGGAAGACCGGTTGCCAATATTCTTAGTCTTTCCGCTGTTGAGGAGTCGATAGTGTGTTCTGACGCCCATGACAATGACCCGCACATCCTGTGCCCCCAATGCGATATTCTGGTGGCCATACCTGGTCTGAAGATAGGGCAAAAAGCCGTTTGTCCCCGTTGCCATACGACGCTGACAACCCGCTGGAATGAGCCACGCAGACGTCCTGTCGGTTACGCAATCAGTGCGTTATTCATGCTGTTGCTGGCCAACCTTTTCCCTTTCGTCAATATGAACGTTGCCGGGCTGAGCAGTGAAGTCACACTGGTCCAGATCCCACAGGTTCTCGTTTCTGAAAATTACGCCAGTATGGCGTCTTTGTTTATGATCGTGGTGCAACTGCTTCCGGCGATTTGCATGCTGTCGATTATCCTTCTTTGCTATGGCACCAAAATCCCTGTTCACTGGAAAGTGAGTATCGCGCGAACGCTGTTTCGGCTGAAAAGCTGGTGCATGGTGGAGATTTTTCTCGCCGGTGTATTGGTGAGTTTCGTCAAGCTGATGGCATATGGCGATGTCGGGATTGGCACCAGCTTTATCCCTTATGCCCTGTTTTGCCTGTTGCAACTGCGCGCTTTTCAGTGCACCGACCGTTTCTGGATGTGGGAACACATTGAGCCCGCGCCGGAACTGGTTCAGCCGCTGCGGGTGGGCGAGAGCGGTTTGCGTCAGGGGCTGCGTTCCTGCCACTGCTGCATGGCAATTTTGCCTGCGGAACAGGAAGTTTGCGGGCGTTGTAAAAGTAAAGGTCACGCCCGACGTAAAAACAGTCTGCAATGGACGATGGCGTTACTGGTCACCTCTATTCTGTTATATCTCCCGGCCAATTTGCTGCCGATTATGATCACACAGGTATTGGGAAATCCGATGCCTTCGACGATCATGGCCGGTGTCGTGCTGCTCTGGAGCGACGGTTCTTATCCCGTGGCAATGGTGATTTTCATCGCCAGTATTATGGTGCCGACATTAAAAATGATCGCAATTGCCTGGTTGTGCTGGGATGCCAACAGTAATAAACAAATCGACAGGGAAAGATTGCATGTCATTTATGAAGTTGTTGAGTTTGTTGGTCGCTGGTCAATGATTGACGTGTTTGTCATTGCGGTGCTGTCTGCCCTGGTCCGAATGGGGCAACTGATGAGTATTTATCCGGATATCGGCGCGCTGCTGTTTGCGGGCGTTGTCATCCTCACGATGTTCGCCGCCATGACGTTTGACCCAAGGCTCATTTGGGATCGCGCTGGAATGAAGTCTGCAAAGGAGCCACAAGATGGCAGGAAATAATATGGCAGAGCACGACGGAACTGCCAAAGTAGAAAAAATTAAACGCTGGTCCCCGGTGTGGATCGTTCCGATTGTCACTGCACTGATTGGGGCCTGGATCCTGTTTTATCATTACAGCCATCAGGGACCGGAAGTCACGTTAATCACAACAACAGCGGAAGGCATTGAAGGTGGCAAGACCACCATCAAAAGCCGTAACGTGGACGTGGGTAAAGTGGAAACCGTCACGCTCAGCGACGACCTCCAGCAGGTCATTATCAAAGCGCGGCTTAACACCGGCATGGAAAAAATGCTGCGGGGCGATTCCGTATTCTGGGTGGTGAAACCGCAAATCGGACGTGAAGGCGTTTCCGGCCTCGGTACGTTATTGTCTGGTGCATATATTCAGCTACAGCCGGGTAGTAAAGGTGGCGAGAAAGAAGAATATAAGCTGGATGATTCACCTCCGCTGGCTTCACCGGATGCGAAAGGCGTCCGCGTCATTCTGGAGAGTGAGCGTTCCGGACAGCTCAATCCGGGCGATCCGGTGCTGTTCCGCGGCTATCAGGTGGGGACGGTGGAAACCAGCCACTTTGATCCTAAAGCCCGTAATATCAAATATCAGCTCTTCATCCGCGCGCCTTATGACACGCTTGTGACGGACAATGTGCGTTTCTGGAAAGACAGCGGTGTGAACTTTGATATGTCCGCCGCCGGTATGCGCGTCGAAATGGGTTCACTGACCACGCTGTTTAGCGGCGGCGTGAGCTTTGATATTCCGAACGGCTGGTCGCAGGGGCTGGAAGCGAAGAATGGCGATAACTATCAGCTGTTTGACGATCAGAAAAGCATACAGGAGTCTCTGTATACCCGTCATATGGATTACGTGATGTTCTTCTCTGATTCTGTTCGTGGCCTGCAACCGGGGGCACCAGTGGAGTTCCGTGGCATTCGTCTGGGTACCGTGGCGGACGTTCCTTATCCGATGAATGTGATTAATCAGCAAATGTCTGAGGAATATCGTATTCCGATATTGATACGCATTGAGCCAGACCGCTTTGCACAACTGATGGGTAAGGACTTCAATATTGAAGATCATATCCGTGACGGCATCGCACATGGCCTGCGCGCGTCAATGAAATCAGCCAACCTGCTCACAGGCGCGATGTACATCGATCTGGATTTCTATCCGAACGAAAAACCGTGGAAAGGGCCGCTGGAAATTGCCGGGCATAAACTGCTGCCGACAGTGAGTGGCGGATTCGCGCAAATCCAGCAGAAACTCATGACCACACTGGATAAAATCAACAATCTTCCGATTGAGCCAATGCTGCGTGAAGCTACCAGCACGCTGGCCGAAAGCCAGAGAACAATGAAATCTACGCAGAAAACCATTGAGTCTCTGAACGCGATTGTTTCGAGCAAAGAAATGAAAAATCTGCCAGCAGATATGCAGCAGACACTCATTCAGCTTAACCGTAGCCTGAAAGGCTTCCAGCCTGGTTCACCGGCTTACGGTAATCTGGTCGGCGATATGCAGAGTCTGGATAAAACGCTGCGTGAGCTTCAGCCGGTATTGAAAACACTGAATCAGAAAAGTAATGCATTGATTTTCGCCGCCCCAGGGCAAGATGATCCTCAGCCGAAGAAGGCCAAATAATGATGAAATGGATACCTGTCGTCTTAGCATTATTCCTGTCTGCCTGCAGCAGCAGTGACCACAAAACGTATTATCAGTTGCCGGTACTCAGCAGTACGCCAGCGGCGGTCAGTTCGATGACATTGGGTTCAACTGCCCAGCGTCATTTGTGGGTAGAACGGGTGAGTGTGGCTGACTATCTGGCGGGCACCGGGTTGGTCTATCAGACCAATGATGTGCAGTACACGCTGACGCAGAATAATCTCTGGGCCAGCCCGTTAGATCAGCAACTTCAGCAATCACTGGTGACGTATCTGCGCCGTGATTTGCCGGGCTTCCTGGTCTCTTCACAAGCTGGGAGTACTGACGATCAGGATGTGCTCAACGTGAATGTCACCGGTTTCCATGGCCGCTACGATGGTGTCGCGGTGGTCAGCGGAAGCTGGACGCTGACGCACGGCGGACAGACAGTTCAGCGTGATTTCGCGCTGAATCTGAAGCAGAACGAAGACGGGTATGATGCGCTGGTGAGAACGTTGGCGACGGGATGGCAGCAAGAAGCAGGCCAGATTGCGTCACAGATAAGATGACAATTTTTTAAGCTTAATATTTTTTAAGTTAAAGACAAAAAATCCCGGTTTCTGATTTTTCAGACACCGGGATTTTTTTATGGCGATCAGCCAGATGAACCTTTCGCTGGCGCGATTAGTTTGCGCGCAATCGAATAATATAGCTCACGAATGTGACATTGGCGTGAATTTTGCGCATTGACCTCTTCTGTGATTGCAGCTATTTGTTAGGTGTGGACGCGCAAACGTTCCACTGTTTTCTTTCCACCTGACCTGAATAATGAGGGATACATGGCATGAAGAGACAAAAACGCGATCGCCTGGAACGGGCACTATCACGTGGATATCAAGCAGGTATTGGCGGACGCTCTAAGGAGATTTGTCCGTACCAATCGTTAGATGCCCGATCACACTGGCTCGGGGGTTGGCGACAAGCCATGGAGGACAGGGCCGTTACCGCTTAAGCGGCTCCCCTGTCAGAATAAGGAACGACCTCCGCTGCGCGCGGAGGTTTTTGTTTATGGCTTTCTCAGTTTCAACCTCAACCAAAACGCCATAAAAAAAACGGCAAGCCTGTGAGGCTCACCGTTTGTCTGAATACGAACTAAAAGGTCTTTAGAACGCTGCGGCGTCTTTGAACAGACCGACTTTCAGATCCGTTGCGGTGTAGATAACCACGCCGTCAACCAGAACCTCACCGTCCGCAACGCCCATGATCAGTTTACGGTTAATCACGCGTTTGAAGTTCAGGCGGTAAGTGACCAGCTTCGCCGTCGGTAATACCTGACCGGTGAATTTCACTTCACCCACACCCAGTGCGCGGCCTTTGCCTTCGCCACCGAGCCAGCCCAGATAGAAGCCGACCAACTGCCACATTGCATCCAGACCCAGACAACCCGGCATGACCGGATCACCGATAAAGTGGCAACCAAAGAACCACAGGTCAGGATTGATATCTAATTCAGCTTCAACATAGCCTTTGCCATGGGTGCCGCCATCTTCCTGCATCTTAACGATGCGGTCCATCATCAGCATGTTGCCTGATGGTAATGGAGGGCCGCCTGCACCGAACAGTTCACTGCGGCCAGAAGCTACGAGGTCTTCTTTCGTATAGGAATCGCGTTTATCTACCATGTTCTATGTAAGCCTTATTTTATTGAAGGGCGGAGCTTAGCTTACAGCTGTAAGCTGAACAACTCCGATCAGCTGTGGTTGAACCAGTTCAACCAGCGAAGAGGCCACGGATAACGCGGGCCGCCCTGAGACGTCACCAGTGCTATACGCTGCTGAATTAATCCCAGCAAGCTCGGACGCTCTTCTTCAGCTTCTCCTTCGGTGGAGTAAATCAGTCCGGTCAGGATAGGCAGCGCTTCGTCTGCGCTATCGACTGCCCATAAGTGAAACTGGCCTTCGCGAACGGCATCAATAACCTGCGGATGAAGACACAGATTACGCACGTTGCTGGTTGGCAGAATGACCCCTTGCTTACCGGTCAAACCGCGACGCTGACAAACCTCGAAGAATCCTTCGATTTTCTCGTTCACGCCACCAATAGGTTGCACATTTCCAAACTGATCGACAGAACCGGTCACCGCAATTTGCTGGTTGATCGGTTGCATCGACAGCGCGCTGATCAGTGCGCAGAGTTCAGCAAGGGAAGCACTGTCGCCGTCCACTTCACCGTAAGATTGCTCAAACACAATCGATGCGGAGAAGGGCAGAGGCTGGTCGAGTTCTAACTCGGAAATCAGGAAGGCCTGCATAATCATCATGCCTTTCGCATGAAGATTGCCGCCTAGTTCTGCTTTGCGCTCAACGTCGGTAAATTCACCGTCGCCGGTGTGTACGACACAACTAATGCGGGAAGGTTCACCCAGCGCGCGCGGGTGGCCGGGGTATTCCAGTACCGACAGCCCGTTAATTTGTCCGACCACTTCGCCTTCCGTTTCGATGCGAATCTGGCCCAGCTCGATTTCATCCTGCATGCGTTCCTGCAGGTAGCTCTCACGCCATGCTCGTGCGCTGGATGCCGCATCAAGCGCTTTGGCGCTGAGCAGTTCATCTTCATTATAGAGCGCCGCTTCACTGAGTTGCGTACTGAGCCAGACCGGATCGAGCGTCAGGCTGCCCTGATCGGTGCTCTGGCGGATTGCCAGCTTGAAAAATTCAGGCCAGGCGTCTGCGGCCAGGCGGGGAATTTCCAGCTCATCGGCCAGCGTATTGACGTAACCACACCAGGTTTCCATGTCGCTTTCTTCTGTCAGCGGCAGGTCTGCTTCAAATTCGCCATAAATAGCGGAATCCATCAGCTCCGGTTCCATGTCATTCAAATCGCCCAACGAGAGACGGTCACCGACCAGAATCAGACGAATATCCAGCGGCATTGGCGGAATAGTGACAGGCAACGGTTTCGTCTCATCGGGGGAAACCCAGTGGTACAGGCCTTCGGTGATCATTTGCTTCAGGCGTAACCACATCAGCGGCTGAGCGATGAGCGTACGAATAGAGAGCACCAGCACACCGCCGTTGACCTGATGAACCAGACCCGGTTCAAGCTGGATGACATCTTTATGCACTCGGACACAACCAAACAGCTGCTCCGGCTCAAGCCATTCGCGATACTGGCAGGTGAATTTTGCGGCAAAGGCATCTTCTGTCGATTTTGCGGCGAGCAGGGTCACCTTGTTGCCTTCAACATGGTAGCGGTTGCCGGTGACCTCAGTGAGTTCAGGTAACAGATCGCTGACGGCCTGGGCAATGCGTGACAAATACTCACGGTTTTCCTGCGCTTTGAGTGTCATAAAGCGAGGGCGTGAGCGAGGGTGACAAAACAGCGTTAAACCATTTTCCAGCCGGGGCTGTGTTCCAGCGAAATCGACAGGGGCTAACTGGGCTGCCGTTGCAAATATTGCCTCATAAGGCGCGGAGTCAGGCAGTAAAAGCTGCCAGTCAAGTCGGTTATTGGTCAATGTGTTAGCTGTTTTCAATAAAAGGGAAAGAGCGATTATACAAGAATAAATCCGGCTGCATACAATGAGAGTCGCAACTGAATAGGTGTGAGTGCACATTGCTGAACAGGTGCGCAAAAAATGGACAATATATGCAGCGTTTTTTGGGGTGAAAATTGAAATAAAGCTGTTATGCTTAGTAAAGTTACGGGGTCACCGAAGAGTTCACGATGAAATATCAGCAACTGGAAAATCTTGAAAGCGGTTGGAAATGGAAGTATCTGGTGAAAAAACACCGGGAAGGTGAGCGCATTACCCGCCACCTGGAAAACAGTGCCGCACAGGAATCCGTGAATCAACTTCTCAGTTTGGAAAATGAGCCCGTGAAGGTTGCGGACTGGATCGTCAATAACATGAATCCGGCGCTGGAAAACCGTCTCAAACAAACCATTCGCGCACGCAGAAAACGTCACTTTAATGCCGAGCATCAGCACACCCGTAAGAAATCCATCGATTTAGAATTCCTTGTCTGGCAGCGCCTGGCAGGGCTTGCACAACGTCGGGGAGCAACGTTGTCTGATACGATCATTCAGTTGCTCGAAGATGCAGAACGAAAAGAAAAATACGCCAATCAGATGTCTTCATTAAAAGAAGACCTGCAGCAAATCCTCGGTAACCAAGATCTTTGATCGTTCAACTTTCACTGGCTTAACGCTGTTCGTTTTTGTTTATGACTGATGAATCTAAAGCATAAAAAAACCCCGCCGAAGCGGGGTTTTCAATATCTGTCGTTAAAGCTAAAGAGTGTTATTAAGCCTGTGGCTGAGTAACAGTGTCTTTGTAGCCTTTAACTTCGATTTCAACACGACGGTCTGGTGCCAGGCAGTCGATCAGAGCAGCACGGCCTTTAACGGAGTTACAGGTAGAACCAGTAACTGGGTTAGATTTACCTTGACCTTGTGCAGAGATCTTGTTGGAAGGGATACCTTTAGATACCAGGTAATCCACTACGCTCTGTGCACGTTGCTCAGACAGTTTCTGGTTGTATTGTTCTGAACCGATACGGTCGGTGTAACCCAGAACGATAACTGAACCGTCTTTAGGATCGATTGAACTCAACTGGCTGTACAGCTGATCCAGAGCCTGTTGGCCTTCTGGTTTCAGAGTCGCTTTGTTGAAGTTGAACAGAACGTCAGACTTCAGAGTGAATTTCTTAGTTTCAACAACTGGAGCTGGTGCTGGAGCTGGAGCTGGAGCAACAACTGGTGCAACATCATCCTGACCGAAACGGTAAGAAACACCTACAGACAGCATGCCGTTGTCTGGACGTGCGCCAACAGTCTGCGCGTCGCCGATGTTGTTAACCCACTGGTAATCCAGACGGGTAGCCCAGTTTTTGGTTACTGCGTATTCAACACCCACTGCTGCCAGTGGAGAAACGCCAGTGTCGTGATCGCTTACGCGCTCACCAGTACCACCGAAGTTACCTTTAGAGTCTGCACGCCAAACCATACCACCCAGACGGGTGTAAAGGTCCAGATCGTCAGTCAGCGGGTAGCTCAGTTTAGCAGCCAGCTGAACGCCTTGTGCTTTGAACGCGCCATTGTTCACGCTGCCTTTGTAAGGCATACGGCCAAGCCAGTCATATCCCATTTCAAAGCCCAGGTATTGGTTCGCTTGGTAACCCAAGAACGCACCTGCACCCAGTTGGCTATCGTGGGTAGGGCCGTTGCCGATACCTTTGTAAGCATTTGCGAAACCAGTGTCATGGTATTGGGACCAGCCCAATTTACCACCGGTATACCAGGTGTTATCTTTAGGGGCGGCTTGCGCTACGGTAGCGAAACCTGCCAGTGCCACTGCTAATGCGATAGCTGTCTTTTTCATTTTTGCGCCTCGTTATCATCCAAATAGGCAATTGAGCTTTAAGCTTTAAGCCCTTGGTTAAAATCCTTACGCCAAGGTTCTTGCATCAGTTAAGAACTTGCCACTTTACGTTGGCATTATAGAGCAACCTTGGCGTTGTAAAGTCTACAACGTGGCGCGAAACTTACAAGCTTGATGTGTTAACACCGTGGAAAAAAAGGGAAAAACGTACACATTTCTTAACGGCTTTGACTATTTGTTGACAAATCTTGCAGAGAATCTGAGGTCTGAATACCCGTTTTTACTGGGTTTGTGGCCTCTTTCAGCACAAATCACTAAGTTCCCGGTTATTTTCATAGGAACATTCCTATTTTCAATTAATGGTATACGGAAGAGTGAATTTTTACCGTGGAGTGATGTCCACTAGCTGAATTCTGTTCATTTATTGGCTTCATAATGAACCCGTAAGACCCTCCCTGACGCGCTGCAATTTGCAATCTTTCTCTCTCAGAATCATTCAAATCGGGTAACCACCCAAGTACGACACTGTAGTTACCGGTCAGTAATGCTTTTTCCATGGCATCAACGGTCGACATCGCGGTGATCTGATTAACCTGCACCATTTTATCGACCGGTAAGCCCGACTGGGATAACCAGTGGCGACTCAATTTTTGCTGAGGTGTGAGCCACAACAGCCAGCGTGATTGCATGCCCAAATGGTGCAGTAAAGGCAGTAGTAACTGCGCAAATGCTGGCTGGCTCGCACTATAAACGAACTCAGTGATCAGACCATTATTCAAGGACGCAGACGAATTTACCTGTGTGTGAGCGACGGGCAAAGCGGACTGACTAAAATGATGATTTGTACGATGTTGAGTGCGCATAGTGATATACCCCAGCAGGTTACTGTATGAATGTACAGTACTCTGGCGGTGAGCAAAGATCAACCCAATTTTTCCAAGACATCTCGCAAATTTTGAAGGGAATAACCTCCAGCTGCATTTTATGTTTGTTGCGCTTCCTGACATTGCGTATTTTGCTTTTAGCTGTACAGATAACTCAAATTGTATTTAAGGAATGAACATGAAAAGGATAACGCAATGATAAATCAGTCAAAAAAAAGAGTGCTTGAGTGTATGGCAATTTTTGCTCCTCTGGGCAAAATCCGTACTCGTACCCAGTTCGGCGGCTTTAGTTTATCTGCCGATGGGGCAATGTTTGCACTGGTCTCCGATGGCGATTTATACCTGCGCGCCAGTGCTGAAACTGAGGCACATTTTTCTCGGAAGAAAATGGAAAGATTGATTTATCGTAAGCGCGGGATGGATGTGAAGTTACGTTATTTCAAGGTGAACCCGGCACAGTGGGAAGATCCCGACGTTGTGCGAAAACTGGGTAAATACTCACTCAAAGGGATGTTGCGTGAAATCGAAGTGCGCAAATGCAATGAAGCCGGGCGGCTTAAGGATTTACCCAATCTCTCTCTGGCTCTGGAGCGATTGCTCTGGCAGGTGGGGATAGCAAACTCGGGAGAACTCCGCACTCAGGGGGCATGCAAGACTTATCTGAAGCTCTGCGCCATGAAAAAGAAAAACCTGGGCCTCAGCTTATTAATGGCACTGGAAGGGGCAATTTTGGGATTTCATGAAGCTGCTTTGCCGATGGCTTCCAGAGAAACATTGACTCACTGGTTTAACCATCAGCAAGAGCAGTTTACAGACCCGATGCACTAAATTTTACCTGCCCCCGGACGAGGCGTCATTCATGGCTCTGAACGGGCAGAATTTTACTGTTAAGACTGGTGAGCTCAGGAAGATGAGCCACCAGTAATCCGATTTGCTGCAAAACGAGCTGCTCTTTGCTGTCGGAGTCCGTTGTGCGCATCTGGATCCTTGCTGTCAGTTGCCCGAGGGCTTGTTGTATCCGTCCTGCTTCTGAAGGCAGATGGTGCAAAGCACCGTCAACACAACAGGCGGTGTCATCGAGCAGGCTGAGGGTTTCGGTATCACTGAGTTTTTCGCGATGCGCGCCAAGCGCCGAAATATAGCTCAGCATCGTATGGTTCAGGCAGAGTAAGCGAAACGCAGCTTCCAGCGTCGCGGGGTCGTTATTCTTTTCTGAACTCATGTTCGACACCACGGAGGCCAGCTCCGCGTCACAGTTATGCGCGTCACGGCGTGCCAGACGATAATCGAGGCTGTTGTCTTTGCCCTGATGGTATTGCACCAGAATGGCATCCAGATACCGGCAGTTGGCGTCGAACGTTTTACTGACGACTTTATCAATCTGTCTGAATTTCCAGTCAGGCCAGATGTACGTTACGGCGGCCCAGGCAATCGCACAGCCAATCAGCGTATCGATGATTCGGGGTATCGCGATCTCAAAGCCTTCGCCCAATAAGTTGAAGCACAACAACACCAGCAAGGTGATGAACATTGTCGCCTGCGCGTATTGCACGGTGCGGAAGGCAAAGAACAATAATCCGCTGATCACAATCAGGATCATTTGCCCTTCAACCGACGGCACGAAATACAAAATTGGAATGCCGAGCGCGATGCCCGCCAGTGTGCCAATAATCCTTAACGCCAGCCGTCGGCGGGTTGCGCTGTAGTTCGGCTGACAAACAAACAGGCTGGTCAGCAAAATCCAGTAACCGTGACTCAGGCCGCTGACCTGAATGAACACGTAGCCTATAAACAGCACCACCGACATACGCACCGCATGGCGAAATAACACAGATTGCGGGGTAAAATGGCGGGAGATCCGTAGCCAGATATCATCCAGCCCGGTGAGTTTATCGTCGACAAACGGGCTCTTGCCGGTCTGATTTTCTGGCAATGATTGTTCGGATTCGAGATTCGCCAGTTGCGCGTCAATCGCGTGCAGGTTTCGCAGCAGGTGGCGCAAAGCCTGGAGCATTTCCCGATGTTCACCCTGTGTTTCCAGCCGTTTAAGCGCTTCTTCAAGGCGGAAAAACGCCCGCTCGAACTGGCTGTTATGCGTATATTGCTGGCGATAAAGAATGCACTGAGAAAGCTGCAAACAGGCGCGGGCCTGCATACTCATCAGGCGCTGGAAGCGGAAAAGGATGTCGCTGTGATGAAACTGCTCGCTGAGTTTGAGGTATTTTACATGCGATGAACTGGCACGTTCATGAATGTCCTGCACGACGAAATAATAGTGCAGGGTGCGTCGTGTGCCTTTTTGCCCGCGGTCACCTTTGAGACGGGTTTGCAGCGTATTTTTTGTCTGATTCAGCGTGGAAACCAGCTGGCCGTTGGCCATGGCCAGCTCCACCAGTTGCTGATTATTGTCTTCCTGATCGGGGTCAAAAAGCGTCGCTTTGGCTTCCAGATAAGCCGCCAGTTGCGTGAAACAGCGGGAAATCTGATCCTGCAACGGACGGATTGGGAAAATTATATGCCCGGCCAGCGTCAGCAAGTTATACCAGATAGCGCCGGCGAGCAGGATCAGCGGCTGCTGATACCAGATGTGATACATGCTGGTGCCGAGCATCGTATAAATTGCGATGAGCAAGGCACCGAACGCAATCGTGGCGTAGCGTTGCCCCAGCGCCCCCAGCAGGATAAAACCGCAGGTCGAAATCATCAGTCCCGGCGCGAATAACCAGGGGTAGGGGAACAGCAGTTCAATGGACGCTGACGCAATAAAGAAGCAGACCAGTGTGATGAGCAGATTGCGCAACCGACCGGCGAGACGATCGTCCAGATCGGCCAGCGCGGCCGCCACCACGCCCAGCGTCAGAGGAATGGTCAGCGTTATCTGACCCAGCCACCAGGGCATTGCGGCGGCACCCGCCAGCGCAATGAAAATCCTGATGTGGTAAAGCACATTGCTGTTATAGGCATAACGCCTCAAACCCGGTGCAATAGAAAGCACGGAAAAACCTCACGGTTAAGATCAAAAATGAAAAATCAGCGAATGCGTCCGTTTTTTAACTGACGGCTGGCATTGGCTTCACGGACTTGTTTTGCCAGTTCGACGGAGACGACTCTGCGTCCCACTGGCCAGAGTGCGATGGCGGCGATTTTAAAATTCGCGATACCCACCGGAATGCCGATAATGCTGATGCATTGCGCAATGCCGGCCACAATGTGTGACAAGCATAACCACCAGCCGAAAAAAATAAACCAGAAGATATTCAATAAGGTTCCGCCGCCGGACATCAGCGCGTTACGTTTTTCCGGATATAATTCGTCTACATGCACTGCTTCATTGCCAAAGGGCATCAGCGAAAGGCGGGTAATTTCCCAGCAAGAGCGGGTCAGCGGCAGGGTGAAAATCAGCACAATGCTCATCAGAGTGGCGAATAACCAGGCCAGCGTTGTGAAAAAACCGCCTAAAACGAAGTTAAGAATATTGAGTACAGTGCGCATATCGACTCTTCCCGAAGCTATTAATAAGTTGAAAAATTTCAGGTTAACTAAAAAGAAACACCGTCTTATTCTACCCTGTTTTGGAATGTGGATCGCCTCTGCATATCAAAGGTAAACTCTTAAAACGACTTGCGTGTAAAATAACAACTATTACTTTTCCGTCAGGAATAAAAGAGAAAAAACGGTGTGATGATATGGAATTGAAATCGACCTCTTTCGGGAAACATCTGGCGCAACATCCCTACAACCGGGTGCGTCTGCTTAATGCGGGCGTAGAAGTCAGCGGCGACAAACATCACTACCTGATCCCTTTTAATCAGCTTATTCAGATCCGCTGCAAGCGCGGCATTGTCTGGGGCGAGCTTGAATTTGAATTGCCTGAGGCAAAAGTCGTCCGGCTGCATGGCACGGAATGGCAGGAAACGCAGCGCTTTTATCAGCATCTCCTCAAAATCTGGCAGGCCTGGAGTGAGGAAATGAGTGGTGTCAGCGCGGGCGTTCTGCACGGGCAAATTGAAAAAATCACGCACATTGAAGAACAAGATAAATGGTTTAAAAGCGTCGATCTGGCTGATGTTCAGAAAGACATCACAGAAGCTTTTTCCGCCATTCCTGTCCCCGTCGAACGGCTCAATGACTTCGATAATTGCCGCGAAGATTATCGCACTTGTTTACGCTGGCTTGAGCAGGGCAAACGCAGCGTAGATAAACGCAATCTGGCCTGGACGGACCGGGTTATTGCGGAAAATCAGGACTTCTTCGATACCGTTGAAGTTTCTCCGCTAAACGAGAGTCAGTGCCGCGCGGTTGTGAATGGCGAAGATGCTGTTCTGGTGCTGGCAGGCGCAGGCAGTGGTAAAACCTCCGTACTGGTGGCCCGCGCAGGCTGGTTGCTGCGCCGACAGGAAGCCGTACCTGAGCAAATTTTGCTGCTGGCGTTTGGCCGTCAGGCCGCGGATGAAATGAACACGCGTATAAAAGAACGTCTGCATACCGACGGGATCAAAGCCAAAACGTTCCATGCGCTGGCCTTGCAGATTATTCAGGAAGGCAGCAAGAAAGCGCCAAAGATCAGCAAACTGGAAACGGACGCAAAAGCCCGTCGCAGTCTGCTGATCAAAACCTGGCAGGAACAATGCGCCGGGAAAAAAGTGCAGGCCAGCGGCTGGCGGCAGTGGATGACCGACGAACTCGAATGGGATGTGCCGGAAGGGGATTACTGGAAAAGTAAATCGCTGGCCGAACGTCTGGGCAGCCGCCTCGAGCGCTGGCTGAGTCTGATGCGTATGCACGGCGGCAGTCAGGCCGAAATGATTGAAAACGCACCTGAAGAGGTGAAAGATCTGTTTTCGAAGCGCATCCGTCTGATGGCTCCGTTACTGAAAGCCTGGAAAACCGCCCTGAAAGAAGAAGGCGCGGTGGATTTCTCCGGGCTTATTCATCAGGCCGTAAATATTCTGGAAAAAGGCCGCTTTGTCAGCCCGTGGAAACACATTCTGGTTGATGAGTTTCAGGACATTTCGCCACAGCGCGCGTTGTTGCTCTCCGCACTGCGCAAGCTGAACAAACGCACCAGCCTGTTTGCCGTGGGCGATGACTGGCAGGCCATTTACCGTTTCAGCGGTGCAGAGCTTTCGCTGACGACTGCTTTCGCGACGAACTTTGGCGAAGGCGCGCAGTGCGCGCTCGATACCACTTACCGGTTCAACGATCGCATCGGTGAAATTGCTAATAAGTTTGTTCAGCAGAATCCTTATCAGCTGAAAAAACCGCTGAACAGCCTGACCAGGGGCAACAAGAAAAATGTGGTGATCTTGCCTGACGATCAGCTGGAAAAACTGCTGGATAAACTCAGCGGTTATGTCACGGCTGATGAACAAATTCTGGTGCTGGCTCGATATCACCATTTACGGCCACAAATTCTGGAAAAAGCCGCCACCCGCTGGCCGAAACTGAATCTTGAATTTATGACGATCCACGCCAGTAAAGGTCAGCAGGCAGAATATGTCATTATTATCGGACTGCATGAGGGCAATGACGGTTTCCCGGCACCGGCCCGTGAATCGGTGCTTGAACAGGTCTTGCTGCCGGAGCCGGAAAACTTTAGGGATGCCGAGGAACGGCGGTTGCTGTATGTGGCGATGACCCGCGCGAAGCATCAGGTCTGGCTATTGCAGAATAAAGCGCGTCCTTCGGTTTTTGTCGAACAGCTCGAAGATATCGGTGTTCCGGCGCAACGGAAACCCTGATAACAAATCGCCCGGCAAATGCCGGGCGATTTGTTTATAAAAACGCTGTGAATCCAAAACCTTGCGAATCACTCTTTCAAACGTGCCCACAAATAACGCTGATAATCAGGAATTGAAATGTCCACTTCTGACTGGAACAGCGGTGATGCAATCAGGAAATCTGCTGTTGCCACATTGGTTGCGACCGGAATATTCCACACAGTCGCGAGGCGCAGCAGGGCTTTTACATCCGGGTCGTGAGGGACGGCATTGAGCGGATCCCAGAGGAAAATCAGCAGGTCGATTTTCCCTTCGGCAATCAGCGCGCCAACCTGCTGGTCACCGCCCATCGGGCCGCTCAGCATACTTTTCACCGTAATTCCGGTGCTCCGCTGTACCATATTCCCGGTGGTGCCGGTGGCGTAGAGAATATGCTTTGACAGTTCAGCCACGTTTTTATCCACCCATTTCATCAGGGTGTTTTTGCAGTGATCATGCGCGACCAGGGCAATATGTTTTTGTTTGGCG
Organism: Rahnella sikkimica; assembly: GCF_002951615.1. GTDB lineage: Bacteria > Pseudomonadota > Gammaproteobacteria > Enterobacterales > Enterobacteriaceae > Rahnella > Rahnella sikkimica. The sequence continues at coordinate 662,764 of NZ_CP019062.1, forward strand.
ATCGTGCGGGTCGTGTATTCCATCAAATTCCCTTCAAAGAGAAAGTAAGAGTGGATCACAGAATACTGAAACTCCGTTTTACTGCATAGCGCGG